>CBDAFL010000168.1:0-91504 GCA_965195225.1 uncultured Thermoguttaceae bacterium | reverse complement strand
TGTATCCGGTTATTCACGGCGGGCAAGCCCGCCCGCTACACAATTCTATTGCCGGAGGATATTCCGTCTGCGCCGGCCATTCCGAGCGCGCGAGGGTGTCACTGGCGTCTCGCCAGTGCTGCACGGGCAAGATGCCCGTGGCACCCGCTACACCGATCTGGGAAGCGCTCTAAGCGCGGCGCCGGGGGTGCTTGACCTCGGACGCCAAAAACCTTACACCTTGGAGTATTGATGTCCGCCTCCTTGGAGATAATGTAATGGATTCGCCTCGCGTTCGTCGTGCTTTGATCAGCGTCAGCAACAAACTGGGGCTTGTCGGTTTCGCCCGCGGTCTGGCCGCTGCCGGCGTGGAGATATTCAGCACCGGAGGAACTAGAAAACACCTGGAAAGCGAGGGCGTTCCGGTTCGCGACGTTTCCGAGTACACCGGCTTTCCGGAAATGATGGACGGGCGGCTGAAAACTCTCCACCCAAAGGTCCACGGCGGAATACTCTGCCGCCACGACAATCCCGAGGACATGAAATCGCTGGCCGAGCACGGCATCCTAACCTTCGAGTTGGTGGTGGTGAACCTTTATCCGTTCGAGTCCACCGTGGCGAGGAAGGACGTTACCCGCGAGGAAGCCATCGAGCAGATCGACATCGGCGGGCCGACGTTGGTCCGCGCCGCGGCGAAGAACCACGCCTTCACGGCCATCGCCACCCGTGCCGAAGACTATTCGGAGATTCTCGAACAAATCGCGGCTAACGGTTGCACCACGCCGGAACTGCGCCGGCGGTTGGCCGCCGAGGCGTTCGCACACACCGCTCGCTACGATCGGGCAATTGCCGACTTCTTCGCCGGCGTGGAGACCGAGGGACCGTTCCCCGGCGTGGTCACGCTTGGACTTACGCGAAAAATGATGCTCCGCTACGGCGAGAATCCGCATCAGCAGGCGGCCCTCTACGCCAGCCCCAACTGCCCGGGGGCCAGCGTGGTCGCCGGCCGGCAACTGCACGGCAAAGAGCTTTCCTACAACAACCTGATGGACCTCGACAGCGCGCTGGCGATTGTCCGACGGTTTTCCGATCCGGCCGCGGCGGTAATCAAGCACAACAATCCTTGCGGCGCCGCGGCGGCCGACTCGCCGGCGACGGCCTTGCGACGGGCACTAGACGGCGACCCGCAGAGCGCCTTCGGTTCGGTGCTGGGATTGAACCGCGCGGTGGACGCCGCCACGGCCGAGGTGCTCGCCGTGCCGGGGCTGTTCATCGAGGCCATCGTCGCGCCGCGATTCAACGAAGACGCTTTGGAAATCCTCACCACCAAACCGAAATGGAAGAACAACGTGCGCTTGGTCGAGGTCGGTGAGTTGGACCAAACGCAGTCGCACTGGGCGTATCGTTGTCTCGACGGGGGTATGTTGATGCAGCAGGCCGACGTCGAGTCGGACCCCGAGGAACTCTGGCGAGTCGTAACCGACGCCAAACCGACCGAAAAACAAATGCTCGATCTTCGCTTCGGCTGGGAAATGGTCCGGCACGTCAAGTCCAACGCCATCGTGATCTGCGGCGGCCGCACGCTGTTCGGCGCGGGGGCGGGCCAGATGAGCCGCGTGGATTCGGTGGAAATCGCCGTGAAAAAGGCCGGCGATCGGGCCAAAGGCGCGGTGTTGGCCTCCGACGCCTTCTTTCCCTTCCCCGATTCCATCGACGCCGCGGCAGCCGCCGGTCTGTCGGCCGTAATCCAGCCCGGCGGGTCGAAAAACGACGAATCGGTCGTCGCCGCCTGCAACCGGCACGGCATCCAGATGATCTTCACCGGCCGACGGCACTTCAAGCACTAAGCTCGACCCACCCTACTTATCCGCAACAGAGCGCAATAGAACATCCGCCGCCGGCCCGCCGCCAAGGCTGGGGCAGGAAACCGAGGCAAGCGAGGCCGGGGCGGATGCCGTAGCCTTATACCGTCTATCTACGTTCGTCCAACACATACCGTTCGTCGGGGTCGTCGTTCGCGGGGGACTGTCCCGATTTTCGTCCGACGAAAATGGGACTGTCCCCTTCCGAAGTGCCGCAAACGGAACTCTCCTCCAGCCGCCGCCGGGCGGTTTCATCGTCGGCGAACGCGTAGGCGTCGGGAAGTTGCCGCTCGATCTCGACGAGTCGGGTGTCGACGTAATTCGATTGTCCGTCCAACACTTTCGCCAGTTGCCGCAGCCATTCATACTCCGCGATCAGGGCATTTTCATTCTCGTTCTCAGGCATATCCACCGCTCCTAAGAAAAAAGGGAACGCCGTCAAGGCTGCTCCCAGAACCTCCGCTAAGAGGCCAAACGAACAGCACAAGGCCGGCGTTCCCTTTTGAGGAACGGGCTTGCACTGCTTCGTTTGTTCAAGGGCCTTGCGGTCCAGGTTAGCGGTTTTCTGGGAAGCAGATAATTTGACGCTATGGCGTCAGTTTCAAATTGTCGAGTTCATCATACTCCATTCGTCTTTCGTTGCCAATATCAGCCCAATATATACATATGTGAATCCGACATTCTACGGATGCGATCCCGAATGGGGGAGGTGTATTGACAGGCAATAGCGACCCGCTAAGGGCCTGAGAAAAAATAATTGTCGAATTTGGGTGGCACGTCCCTGAGCGCAGCGAAGGGCGTGGTTTGGTCGTGTACCACGCCCTTCGCTGCGCTCAGAGACGTGCCACCTTCTCCACCTGTCCCATGTTCGCCGCCGGCCGCGCTTTGCAGGCGTCAACGAGCGTTTCCGCGGCCTACCCACCACCACGCCAGCAATTTCGCCGCCAAGCGGGCAACCGTCGGATCGCAGCCGGGCAACGCCGGCGAGGGAACGAACTCCACGATGTCTCCGCCGATCAGCCGGCAACGCGACTGCCAGCTCAACGCGCGCACGACGTCCATCGTCTCGCCCCACGACAACCCGCCGGGAAGCGGCGTGCCGGTGCTGGGAACAATCGACGGATCCAGCCCGTCAACGTCGATGGTCAAATAGACCTTGCCCTCCAAACCGCGAAGAGTTTCCAGGACTTCGGACCACTGGTCCTTCAGACGGTGGGCGTAATAGGTCGTGATCCGCGGTTCGGCGGCGGCCAGTCGGTGTTCCTCGCGGCTGAGGCTGCGTACTCCGATCTGCACCAGCCGGCATCCCTGCTCCCACAACCGCCGCATCACCGTGCCGTGCGACCAACGTCGGCCGTCCAACTCGTCGGCCAGATCGGCGTGGGCGTCGATCTGCACCACGACGACCTCCGCCGGATCATCGACCAGGCCGGTCACTACGCCGTGGGTCACGGTATGCTCGCCGCCAAGGGCCAAAAGGAATCGTTCCCGCAACGGCCGGACGTGCTCCCGGATCGTCGAGAGGCAGTCCTCGATCTCGCCGTCGGTCGTCATCGGCGGCAGGGTATGGAGCCGTGGGGCCTCGGCGAACTCGACCAACGTCTCCTCGTCGAAGGTTTCGATCTGCAAGCTGGCGTCGAGTATTGCCCGAGGTCCGCCGCCGGCGCCCCGGCCGTAGGAGACCGTTTTTTCCATGGGCAGAGGTAGCAGCAGCGCGTCGGCGTTTTCCGCGCCCGGCGAAGGAAGGCCAAGGAATTGGTTGGGATCAAGGGTCATGGTTATAAGGGTGGAAGGCGGAGGGCGGAGGGCGGAGAGAAGAGAGAAAAGGGAAAGAGAGAAAAGGGAAGAGAGAGGAGTGGGGTGACAGGAGACGAAAAGAGGGGGAAAGTGCAATTCGTTGCCATGTAACGCGGAGAAAGGAGAGAAAGAGCCGGTGATTATCATTTTGATTTCATCCATCATCTTTCCGCCTTCCCTCTTCTCTCTTCTCTCTTCCCTTTTCTCTCTTCTCTCCGCCCTCCGCCTTCCCCTTCGTCTCCAGTATCGCGCGTATCAGCAGAGGCCATGCGATTGTCGCGTCGCAGTGGACCTCGGCGAAACGGCCCCCTTCGGCGCGGCTGACAAATTTTCCCCACGAGACGCCTTCGGTGTAGGTGCAACCGCTTAGTCCGCCCCAGTGGACCGGCTCGGGGCATATTCGCACCGCATATTGGAACCGCGGGGCGGAAAGTTTTGTTTCCACCCGCGTGTTTAGGATGTCGATGAACGGCCCGACCTGTTGAGCCCAGTTTCGCGGCACTCCGCCGCCGATGGTGAATATACCCAACCGCTTGGCGGCAAGGATTCGTCGTGTGTAGTCGTGCAGATCGAGAAAGGGATTGTACGGCGGTACCGCGGCGAAGAATTCTTCCATATCCTTTTTTTGCTCCGTCGCGTTTTTCCGAACCAGAAATTCGCTGGACACTCCCAAGCCGATGTCTGAATCCGTGAACGCCGGCACGTAGACCGGCACGTTCCGTCGATAGGCGCAACCGAGGACGCTGGGCATCTGCCCCTCGTCGTGCAGCCGGCGACCGACCTCCCGGTTCAACTCCCAGGAACACATCGGCCGCTGGGGATCCCAATCGCCGAGAACCCCGGACACGTATTCTTCCCCGCGGAGCAGATTGGCCTCCAGTTCCACGGTGTCGTACACGCGGTTGTAGCCCCACTTGTAGAGTTGGCTGTCGGGGATTCTCGGGTCGTGCTTGAAGTGGGCGCCGCCGGTGGCTTCGGACAGCCCGTGGGCCATGATCGCGCCGGTGCTGACGACGACGTGGGCAAGGTTTTCGTCGATCATATCGCACAGCAGGCGGCCCATCTTCGCCACGGTCATGGCGCCGGAGAGCGTCACCACGATGAGGCATTGCGGATCGGCCGCCATTGCCGAGAGAACCTCGAAGGCTTCACCCAATTCGCGTCCTCCGAAAGCCGTCCGGCTCATTCGGCGGAGCATGTCGGCAAAACCTTCGGCGCGTCGGACGTCCAAGGATTCCAGTGGCTCAAGGCCGTCTTCGCGGCCGTCGTGCAGTTCTCGCGTCATGGCCCCATTTCAGGGTATTCACGGCGTCATGTCAAGGCATCGCCGCCGCGGAAAATCGGCGGTAACGGGCCGCAAGCGGCCCCGCTACACGGTCAACTCGAAAAAGTTGCTTGCAGAGTCCGCGATAATCGGATAGCCTATGTGCCCTGTTGAAAAGCGGCTGGACAGACCCTTCCGCCACCTCTCCCCCAACCCCGAAGGAACATTGATGGGTGAACCGCTTACGCCTAAGAGGGTGTTTTTTACCAAAGGAGTTGGTAAACACCGGACTAAATTGCAAAGTTTCGAGTTGGCGTTGCGCGACGCCGGCATCGAGGTTTTCAATCTCGTCCGGGTTTCCAGCATATTTCCGCCGCACTGCAAGGTCATTCCCAAAAAGCGTGGCCTGACCCAATTGCAGCCCGGCCAGATCGTCCACGTTGTGCTGGCCGAGGCAGCGACCAACGAGCCGTCGCGCATGGTTGGAGCGGGCATTGGCCTGGCCGTCCCTGCCCAGGGCGAACAATACGGGTACATCTCGGAGCATCACGACTTCGGAATCTCCGAGCCGCGGTTGCGCGACTTGGTCGAGGACATGGCCGCCACCATGCTGGCCACCACGCTGGGTATCGAATTCGATCCCGAAACCGCTTACGACAAGCGGAAAGAAATCTACCACATGTCCGGCAAGATCGTAAACACCCGCGCCTGTGCCCAGACCGCCGAAGGAAACAAGGACGGACTGTGGACGACGGTGGTTGCCACGGCCGTGTTCATCTTTTAATCGCGGTGAATAATCATCCGCCGTCGGACTTGCCCGGCGCGGCACGGACAGGGAGGCTCGGATTTCGAGCCGCGCCAGGGACAAGCCCTACGGCGGACATCGCCTTGGGGGGAAACGACTTTCGACGCCTACTCCGCGAGGTTCGTCCCAGATGCTTCTGGCCGCGGGCGAGGCGGCATGCGACCATCGAATCGCCAACCAACGCAATTGGCAGTCCATCCGGCGGACAAAATCCAGATAGGGCCGCAACTCAACCCGAACCGGAATGTCCCAATGCTCGCGGCCAATCAACACGCTCTCAGCGGCGGTAGTTGGTTTGTTGCTCATGGGATTCGCCCTCGTGCCCTCATTCTTTGTTACGGAAACCGACAAAAAATGGTTCGGGCGGTACAAATCAACCTTGGCGCAAACAAAAGCCCGGCGAGGATTTATTTCCCGCACCGGGCGTGAAGGTCAGAGGTTCAATATTAACTGAGCTTATGCGGCTTTAGTCGTGGTCGTGGTCGTGCGGCTTTCGGCGTTGTTTGGCCTTCTTTTCGGCCTTGGAGAGTTCCTTCGATTTTCGCTCGGATTTCGCCTTATCCCGCTGCGAACGGACTCGTTCTTGATGTTTGCCCAATGAATCCAGCTTGGCGCCGACTAACTCGTTGGTCTTTTGCAGCGCGGCCATCATGGCGGCCTGCTGCTCCTGGATGGCGGCCAACATGGCTTCCTGCCGCTTCTCCAAGGCGGTCAACCGGGCCTCGATCCGAACGATCTTTTTCTTGGTGTCAACCTTTACCTTGGGTTTTTTGGCCTTGGGCTTCTTTGCCCAATGCTTTTTCTTTCCATCCGGACTCCACTGTCTCATCGTGTAGTTTTTTTCGCCCGGATGTCCTTGGCCCCAAGCCTGCATCTTGACCGGCGGATGCCAGGGGTTCATGCCGTAGTGCATGCCATGCGGCGGATGCCACGGATTCATGCCGGAATGCATGCCATGGTAGCGCCACGGATTCATGCCAAACTGCATGCCGTGCGGCGGATGCCACGGTCCCATGCCGTGCCACGTGCAGCGTACGCGCCAAGGCCCATCGGCAGGCTTGTTTGCGCCGTGAAACTTGGTGCCTTTGGCATAATACTTATGGTCGTGATGCTTGTGCCCCTTGGCAAAATACTTCTCGTCGAACTCCGGCCCAAAGCCCTGCCGCGTAGGTTTGCGCCATTTGTCGGCCCGTGCGGCCATAATGTGGCGCAGGTGGCGCAAGCCGACGGAAAACTCCTCGAAGCTCAGTTTCCCGTCCTCGTCCTTGTCCAAACGGATGAAGATCGCCTTTGCGGTCTTCTTCGGAGGTTTTGCTCCGCCGGCCTTATGGCCGTCCAGACGGTGCTTGAACATCTTGCGCAGCTCACCGAGAGTCAACTCGCCATCCTTGTTTCCGTCCGCCCGAATCAACATATCCCTAAACCGCTCGGGCATGTCGGCGGGCAACTCGTCGGCGACAATCACCTTGTCCCGGTTCGCGTCGAGACGTTTGAACATCATCTCGGGATTCGGCCCTTTCCGATGAGCGTCGGGGTGTGGCCGACGGGGCTGTTTCCCTTCCTCCGCCGCCAAATATGACGGCAACACGACGACCGCCACGGCCGTCAACAGTCCGATCATAATCCTCTGCATCATTCTTCTCCTCGATACTGGATGTGGAAAAGGAACTCTTTACAGAGTAACCGTTCACGGGGCGACAGTCATCCTGAGCGCAGCGAAGGATCTCGTCCGCAGCACATCCTCATCCGAGATCCTTCGCTGCGCTCAGGATGACAGATACCTTGCTGACCTGTGAACGGCTACCTCACAGACTGGTAAACCCTTGGGGCAACGAGAAGTTTCGCGTTTGAACCCGGGAAAATCAAAGTATCTTCCTGTTCGCCATACATTGGGGGGGTGCGGGCGGATCAATCTTGTCTAGCTTCCGGTAATCGCCTATAATCTCGCCCGCCATTCGTAATTGAACCTTTATCCGTAAATGTCCGTATAATTTGGCAGTGCCGGACGGTGGAAGGCGCTTGTCTCTCTCGGCTCGAAAAAAAGTCGGGCTTGGCCGTCGGGCGACGGCAGTGCATAATGGAATTGTAAGTATATTCGCCAACATCCAGACGCTGCGAATAACTCATGGAAGAGTTCCGGTCGATAATGCCGTTGCGGTCGTACGCCTTGCGGGGCGGTTCTCCGTGGGCCGACGTTGACCGAATGCAGCCGATGATTCCGCGAAACATCATTGGGTAAGAAATCGTGTCGATACAGACGTTACAACACTTTCCAGAACTCGTTTTCACTACAAGCGGGGCGTCGAGCGATTGGGTGATTTCGCGAGCGGGCGACGGCCGATGAGACGATTGTTCAACTTATCTTAGTGGAGAAGAAGCAATGCACATTTACGGTCCCAGCCAACTGCACGGTCCGCAACCAATTAGCGCTCCCCACGGAGCGAAGCCGGCACAACAAATGAATCGCCCCGAAGCACCACAGATCGCCGACGAAGTGGACATCTCCGAAGCCGCCCGGCTGGTCGAGCAGGTCCAGCAGATGCCCGAGATGCGGGGCGACCGCGTCGAGGCCGTCCGGCAACAGATTGCCGAGGGCACTTACGAGACCCGCGACAAGCTGAACGTCGCCGTCGAGCGGCTGCTCGACGAGGTCGGCTGATTCGGCCGTTGAGAAGACGCCCTGCTCACCGTATAATGAAGTTATACGGATTTGCCTGACAGATGGCCCTCAAATAGGCTCTTCATGGGTGTTACGATGGATTCGACTGCCGCTTCACTGTCCGAACTGAGTTCCTCGGAGAAGCTCCAACTTGTGGAAGACCTCTGGGATGATCTGGCGGCAACGCCGTCTGAAGTTCCCATTCACAAGTGGCAAGAGGAAGAACTCGCAAGACGGAAGGCCAACTTGATGAGCAACCCTGGTTCGGGGCTTTCGTGGGACGAGGTCAAACGGAAAGTCCGAAGCCGCCATGGCCGCTGAACTCATTCTCGCACCGGAAGCCGCGCAAGACATCGAAGAGGCGTACGGCTGGTACGAGTTGCAGCGGACCGGACTGGGGGAAGAATTTCTTTCTTGCGTGGACGCCGGCATTCAGGCAATCCGCCGTACGCCCGAGATGTTTGCGAAGGTTCGCAAGGACTACCGTCGGGGGTTGGTGCGGCGATTTCCATACGCAACCTTTTATGAGTATGCCGACGGTGTGGTAACGGTTTATTGCGTATTCCACACGGCGCGCGATCCGAAAAAATGGCGATCACGACTGCCGTAGATGGCGTCAACCTGCCATCTTATACCCGCAATTCGACGGTCCTGGGCAACGACTCTGAATATCTTGCCCTAATCGGCGCAACCACCTCGGCGATAAACTCATCGACCTGCTCCGGGGCGCGGCCGACGAATTGCCCGGGGTCCAGCACGGCGGTCAGATCGACCTTGGCGAAGGCCGGATCGGCAGCGAGCCGGTCCATCAGATCGTTTTGCCGACCCTCCAGCTTGACTGTCGCGGCCGCCGCCTGACTGTGCCGGCGTATCCGTTCGTGCAGGTCCTGCCGGTCGCCGCCGGCGGAGACGGCCGCCATCAGAATGTTTTCCGTGGCCATGAAGGGGAGTTCGGCGTCCAGGTGGGCGGCAATCACCTTCGGATAGACCACCAGCCCGGCCGACACGTTTTGGCAAAGAATCAGCACGGCGTCGGCGGCCAAAAACGCCTGCGGGAGGGTCAGCCGGCGGTTCGCGCTGTCGTCCAGCGTCCGTTCGAGCCACTGCACCGAAGCCGTCGCGGCCGCGCTCGATTCCAGACTCGTAATAAACCGCGCCAACGCGCATATCCGTTCCGAACGCATCGGGTTCCGCTTGTAGGCCATCGCCGACGAGCCGATCTGGTCGGACTCGAACGGCTCCTCGACCTCCTTGCGATGGGCCAGCAGCCGCAGATCGGTGGCCATCTTGTGCGCGCTCTGGGCAACGCCCGAAAGAACGCCGAGCACTTGCGAGTCGATCTTCCGCGAATACGTCTGGCCGCTGATCGAGTAAGCGGAGTCGAAACCGATCTTGCGGCAGATCAATTCGTCCAGCCGGCGCACCTTCTCGTGGTCGCCGTGAAATAGCTTCAGGAAACTCGCCTGCGTGCCGGTCGTCCCTTTGTTGCCCAGCGCCCGGAGGTTTGCGATGCGATGTTCGATCTCGGCCAGGTCGAGCGTGAAGTCGTGAGCCCAGAGGCATGCCCGTTTACCCACGGTGGTCGGCTGCGCCGGCTGAAAATGAGTGAACCCGAGGCAGGGCAAGTCGCGGTATTTGACGGCGAAGGCGGCCAGCGCGTCGATCGCCGCCGCCACGCGCCGGGCGATCATCTCCAGCCCTTCACGCAGTAACAGCAGGTCGGTGTTGTCGGTCACAAAGCAGCTTGTGGCCCCGAGGTGTATGATACCACGGGCATCCGGGCAGGCGTCGCCGTAGGCGTGGACGTGCGCCATCACGTCGTGCCGCAGCTTCCGCTCGTAGCGGCCGGCCGCCTCGAAGTCGATCTGGTCCACCTGGGCCTTGAGCTGCTCGATCTGTGCCGGGCTGATCGGCAGTCCAAGTTCCGCTTGGGCCTCGGCCAGCGCGACCCACAGCCGCCGCCACGTGCCAAACTTCCGACGCGGACTCCACAGCTCGCTCATCTCCGGCGAGGCATAGCGGCTAATCAGCGGATTTTCGTATTGGTTTCGATTGTCGGGCATGGAAGAATCCGAAACTGTACGGTGAGTGTGTAGGGGGAATATGGAGTTCGCGGCAACAATCACGGGCATTATGTCCAGAGCGGACAGCTTTCAGTGTAGTCGATCTTGGCTGTTCGTGGAATCCAGGGACGGGGGTTCTTTTTCTCCTTCCCACCCTTCACCTTATTCGTACCCTTCTTCACGCTTCCAATCGCTCCATCGCCTCGACCACTGCCTTTACCGCCGCGACGCTCTTGCAAAAAGAATCTCGCTCGGAAGGAGAGAACTCGATCTCGACGATCCGCTCGACGCCATCGGCCCCGAGCACCACCGGTACGCCGACGTAATAACCGCCCACGCCGTATTCCTTGTCGCAAAACGCCGAACAGCAGATCAACCGCTTCTTGTCGCGGACGATCGACTCGATCATCATTGCCGTTGCGGCGGCGGCGGCGTAGTAGGCGCTGCCGGTCTTGAGCATCGAGACGATCTCCGTGCCGGCCTGGCGTGTGCGGCGGATCAGCTCGGCCATCCGTTCGGCGGAGATCAGTCGGCCGACGGGAACGCCGCTTACCGTGGTGCAACTGGGCAGCGGCGTCATCGCCTCGCCGTGTCCGCCCACGACCAGGGCCGAAACGTCCTCGGCGCTCACGCCCAACTCCTCGGCGATGCAGGCGCGGAACCGGGCGCCGTCGAGCGCGCCGGCCTCGCCCAACACCCGTTGCGACGGGAAGCCGGTCGCCCGCCAAGCACGATAAGTCATCGCGTCCAGCGGATTGGTCACGACGATGACGACGGCATCCGGGCTGGTTCGCTTGATCTCGCTGGCCACGGAATCGACGGTTCGGGCGTTGGTGGCCAACAGGTCGTTGCGGCTCATGCCCGGGGTGCGCGCCGCGCCGGCGGCGATCACCACGACATCGCTGCCGGCGGTATCGGCGTAGTCGGTTGTGCCGAGAACGCGAACGTCGCTGCCCACGATCGCGGCGGCATGCGAAAGGTCAAGCGCCTTACCCTTGGGCATGTCCCCAGACTGTGGGGCGTCCAAGAGGACGATCTCTCCCAGTTCGGCCGACACACAACAGTGGGCGGTTGTCGCTCCGACGTTGCCGGCGCCGATTATGCTGATTTTCGCGCGTTTCATGGGAAGATGTTTTCTGAGCATGCGCGGTCAATTGGGTGGCACGCCCAGAACGAAGTGATGGGCGTGGTATCCGAGGAAACACGCCCTTCGCTGCGCTCAGGGACGTGCCACCCAGTCGCGGTTATGCGGAAAACGCCTATTGTATTCTAGCCCAATTGACGGGCAATGACGCAAACCAATACAATGATCCCCATGAAAACACTGAACCCGGAATTGAACCAAACGGACCGGATCATCGAGTTGCATCAAGGCGGCAAGATCGAGGTCTGTCTTAAAACGCCGCTCGAAACGCGGGAAGACCTGTCGATGGCCTATACCCCGGGCGTTGCCCAGGTGTGTATGGCCGTCCACGACGACCCGGCGAAGAGTTTCGACCTGACGATCCGGCGGAACACCGTGGCGGTCGTCTCCGACGGCTCGGCCGTGCTGGGGTTGGGCAACATCGGCCCGGAAGCCGCCATGCCGGTGATGGAGGGCAAGTGCATGCTCTTCAAGGCGTTCGCCGGCGTGGACGCCTTCCCGATCTGCCTCGACACCCAGGACGTCGACGAGATTGTCCGCACGTGCGTCTATTTGGCCCCCACGTTCGGCGGCATAAATCTGGAAGACATTTCCTCGCCGCGCTGCGTGGAGATCGAACGGCAATTGATCGAGCGGCTGGAGATACCCGTCTTTCACGACGACCAGCACGGCACGGCGGTGGTGGTGCTGGCGGCGCTGGAGAACGCCCTGAAAATCGTGCAGAAACAACTGGCGGACATTCGCGTGGCGATAAGCGGGGCAGGCGCGGCGGGAGCGGCCGTTGCCCGGCTGCTGCAATCGGTCGGTTGCCGGCAGATCGTGCTCTGCGATCGTGGCGGAGCGATCAACCGTCACCGCAAACTGGACGGCAATCCCGTAAAACGCTGGATCGCCGAAAACACCAATCCCGAAGACATCGCCGGCACGCTTTCCGACGCCGTCCGCGGCGCCGACGTGTTTATCGGCGTCTCAGGCCCAGACTTGTTGAAGGTCGAGGACGTTAAACGGATGGCCGCCGAGCCGATAGTCTTTGCGCTGGCCAACCCCGATCCGGAGATCGATCCGGAAACCGCGCTGCCTTACGCCCGAGTCATGGCCACGGGCCGGTCCGACTATCCGAACCAGATCAACAACGTCCTTTGTTTTCCGGGTCTGTTCCGGGGGATGCTCGACGTTCGTGCCCGGCGTGTGACCGAGTCGATGAAGATTGCCGCCGCGGCCGCGATTGCCGAGGTTATTCCGGAGGACGAGCTTCGCCCGGATTGCATAGTCCCCAGCGTGTTCGACCCGCGTGTGGCGACCGGCGTGGCTCGGGCCGTCGCCCAAGCGGCCGGCGAGGCCGACGCGCCGTCGGCCACTTGATTTGTCGAGTTTGGGTGGCACGTCCCTGAGCGCAGCGAAGGGCGTGGTGAACGACCAAACCACGCCCTTCGGCGGGTGGCATTGGCAAAAGAGGCTAAGGTTGTGTGCCACTGGCTTTGCCGGTGCTTGGGGATGGGGCAATGTTACGTCGTGTTGTGATTGAAAACGAGGAAACGGCAAATTGACGACCAGTCCATCACTTACGTCTTGTTGGCAAGGGTTGTCCGCCAATCAGTCCCACGGGAGCACTGGCCGAGCCAGTGGCACACTTTCACAGTGCCACCCAGCCGCCATCCCCAAAAAACAACTCGATCAGTTACGCGATCATGGGCGGACCGGTCGGCCGTTGGGCGACGCAACATTCCTTCAGCGTTTGGAGGAACTGATCGGCCGCATCCTTCTCCCAAAGAAGCCAGACCGCAAACCAAAGTTCCCCAAATAACCACAATCGGTATTGTGTCCCAATCCTGTTCGGCACGACGATTGCTTGCATTCGACCGTATCCGACGGCGTAATCTGGGAAAAGCGTTTCCAGCAATGACAGCGAACTATTTCCACCAAGAAGGCGAGACTGGGTGACATGGGAAGACGGTGGGTCGCCACTACTTGCGATCAGCAACAATCGTGCCGAACAGGATTGATTGTGTCCCCGGATTTCGGATTTGGTTGAGTCGTGAGAATCGGCATCTGAAGTCTCCCCTCTCCCTTTATCCTTTCCTTTACTCTTTCCGTCCCTTTTCGTCCCCTCTTCGCCTCTTCGGCATCGACAAGAAATAAAAAACCCGCCTATAAAGACGGGGTGAACTAGGTCGAATATCGTCGTTAATTATTTGCGGCGTTTAATCCAATAAAACATACACGCCATTCCTATCAACAACATAATGATAGTAGCGGGTTCTGGTATAGAAAAATCTCCGATAGCGTTAAGTCGTATTCCTGGTAAATCGTCAATTGGTCCTCTAACAACATCGTCACCGGATGGTAAACCAATTCCAAACACCCAACCACCAGGGCCGTTGAAACCAACCATCTCAATTTTTACGGGGACGCCCGCTACTAAGGATAATTCATAGTCAATTACTGCTCCAAAACCACCGCCGTCAATAAACGCTGAATCCACAAATAAAGAATGGCCGTCGTCCCCGCCAAGTCGTATAGAAAACGTCGTATCGGCATCCAAAAGGAGATATGTACTAAACACCTGGATTGTATCAAACCCCACTCCACTCCAATTATGAGGTTGTATGCCTTGTGAAGGATCGCCCCCATCGGGATCGTAGGTAACGTATCCCTGAAATTCCGCCGATGCAAAATCGGTCAGATACTGAGGATACCAAACGATATTGTCACCAATCCCCACATCCTCGCGAGTTGACCAACTCCACGACCCCTCGGGCGTTCCCGTGAATACCACATCCGCGTTTGCCGACGCCCCAGCACACAACAACAACGCCGCGACCATAGATATGCGTTTCATGGCAATCTCCTTGATAAAGGAAAAAAAGAGTTGAACCAGGAACATGAATTTTAGACCCGTGCCGCAGGTTGCACAACCCCCCCACTACACGCCGAGCGGGGGGTAGACGGATATTGTAGTGGGGTTAAAATGAGGGGAGGTTTTCTTTTCGTTTAGTGGGTCAAATATGAAACTGTTCTGCCCATATTGTACAGATGGCATCAAATACGATCATTTACAAGCTGGAAAATCTGTTATATGTAAGTATTGCAAGCGGTCGGTCACAATGCCTTTTGTTGAGCAATTAACAGCGGAATTGCAACAGCAGTATAGACGAGAACAGGAAAAGATTTATGCAAAGCAACAAGCTAAATTAAAAAAGATGGAAGAGGAGAAACAACGCAAGTTACAAGAGGCGGAACGACAACGGGTACTCAAACAGGATGAGAAACTTGAACACTTAGCTAAATGCGAAGAGCTAGACAAGTTTAGTTATCTCCCCTACGAATTAGCTCTTCGTTTAGACCAGGACGAGTGTAGCTGGTGGATACATATTCTCACTGTACCTGCCGGAGTATTGATGCTTGTACTTGCATGTACTTTCAACAAGCCATCCAGTTCCCCCTCCCTCCCTCTCCCCGCCAATCGAACCCATGTAAGTAATAGAGAATGGGACTACGCTTACGATCAATTTCGTAATAGCGGGATGAGTGAAAATGAGGCGGGAAAAGCTGCACATGCCGCAGCTAATTCTCTGGAAAAACAACGATTGCAAAAAGAGCAAGAACGCAATAGGCAAAGATAGAGTAATCGGGGGACGTAATCGGGGGACGCCATACGCAATTGTAATCGGGGGACGCCATACGCAATTACCATGAATTACGTATGGCGACCACGGAACTTTTTTCACTCGGAGGAGATGACATGGATATTTTGAGTACGGGGTTTCTGAAGGACTACACGGTCTTCAACCCGAACTTCAATTACGACGTTATCAAGTTCATGGACTTGCAATGCACCGCTGAGCAAGTCAGCCACGACATTGAGCTCGCTGATCAGAACAGCCCACTCAGCCCCGAACAGATCAAGTCCGGCGAACTGACACTCAAGGAGCGTCTGAACGCTCTTATAGACCGAGTGGAGTTCATTGGCCACCTCGATTTAGTCAAAAATGCGGCGGGTGCATCTGGTTATGTCCTTTTGGGCCAGGAAGTCACCGGCATCCAATGGGACATCAAGGCGCTGCGACTCTATCTCGCGCTCACCTGCATCGACATCTTCTTCGAGCACGCCAAAGGCACCAACCACCGTTCCCACTTTGAGGCCAGCTTCTCCGGCGCTCCCGAAACGATCAAAAGGAGTCTCCTGAGCTTGTATAAGCCAGATGACACCCGTAAGCCAGATGACACCTGTAAGCTTAAGGAAATAGGTTTGTTCTTCTACAACGTCAGGAACTACTACACGCACTCGGGCAAGCGATTTCACATCAAAGAGGACATTCCGATTGACCAATTGACCACCTTCAAGTCCGGATCCATGAAACAAAAGAAAGAGCAGCAACTCTTCGTCGCGAAAGACGTCAAGTTGGTTGAACTCATTCAGTCTTTGGCGTTGCATGTGGCGAAACGACGTTTCGGGTGGGCCTAATCGGCTAATCGGGGGCTAATCGGGGGACACATTACCAGTTTTGGTGTTCTGGGCAAGGACGAGTAACATTTGTGATTCTTGCTGACCGATCTGGAGTCGAACGAGACGACCTGGACGTTCGACCCCCGCCGGGTGCCATGCTGACTTGTCCAGCAGTGCCCTTTCTACACGACGGGAACGCTTGATCTTGACTTGTTAATCCGTTGCTCTCCTTGTTCGTTTCTGGCGGTTTTATCCCTAAGTCCTTTGCGTCATTGAACTTAGGAACACTCCGCCGTCCTGCGCAAGCACTGTTACGGGCTGCGCGAGCACTGTTACGAGCTGCGCGAGCACTATTACGGGCTGCGCGAGCACTGTTACGAGCTGCGCGAGCACTATTACGGCCTGCGCGAGCACTGTTACGGGCTGCGCGAGCACTGTTACGGGCTGCGCGAGCACTGTTACGGCCTGCGCGAGCACTCTTACAGGCTGCGCGAGCACTTTTACGGGCTGCGCGAGCACTCTTACAAGCCGCGCAAGCGCCTTTGCGGACTGCAAAAGCGCTCGCGCAGTTGCGAAATCCATCATCTCGGGCCGCGTTGTCCCTTCCCGCGACGCGAGGGGGACAGTCCCATTTTCGCGGCGGGCAAGTCAATTCGCCCGGCAACGTTCCTCACGCCGCGAAAATTGGGACAGTCCCCGGTGAACGGACGCAACAGAATGTTGGTGTCGGCGAGATAAGGCGTCAGCCGTTCCCGTAAATGCCTTCGCGGCTATACGCCTCTGGTGAAAGAAGGGGCAATCGTTCGGAACCGGCCGATAATTCGTCGAGTGCCGCCTCAAAATCCTCCGGCGACATGGCGAGCATTTCCTGCCCGACAGCCGCGCTCTCGATGACCGATTGGACGTAGGCGTCCACGGTCAGCCCGTGTTCGCGGGCGCGAGTCGCCAAAACTTCCTCGATCCGCGGTGAAAGTTGAACAGTGATCGTCATGCAACTTCTCCCGTTTTCTCGACCCTCACATATTATAGTATCGCTTGACCGGGCGGTACATAGTTTTCGCAACGAATTATCGCCGATACGATTCCAGATGGATCATCAACACCGTCAGGTCGGCCGGCGTGATGCCGCTGACCCGCGCCGCCTGGCCCAGATCGATGGGACCAACGCGGGCCAGCTTCTCGCGGGCCTCCGCCCGAAGATGAGGCACCGATTCATAGTCGATCTCCGCCGGAATGCGGCGGGCGGCCAATCGTTGTTGTCGGGCTATGTCAACCTGCTGCCGGGCTATGTAGCCCGAGTATTTCGCGTCGTAAGCGACCTGATCCGCCGCTGCCGCCGAGACCGATTCCAGTTGTGGCAAACGCGAGACCAAATCTGTCCAAGTCACTTCCGGCCGGCGGAGCATTTTTATAGCTGAAACCGATTCAAAATGGGTGGTTTCCAACAGCCGCGCGGCTCGGGCGATCTCCGCTTCCTTCGCTTGCAGCCGCCGGTGACGTTGCTCGTCGGCCAATCCGAGCCGATGGGCCAGCGGGGTCAGCCGCCGGTCGGCATTGTCCGGCCGCAACAGCAGCCGATACTCCGCCCGGCTGGTGAACATCCGGTACGGCTCGTCCACGCCGCGCGTGATCAGGTCGTCGATCATCACGCCGATATACGCCTGATCGCGGCCGAGTATCAGCGGCTCCTCGCCCCGCAGCGCGAGCGCGGCGTTGGCCCCGGCCAGCAGTCCCGCGGCGGCGGCCTCTTCGTAGCCGGTGGTGCCGTTGATCTGACCGGCGCAGTACAGGCCCGCGACGCGCTTCGTCTCCAGCGACGCGGTCAACTGCACAGGCGGCAAATAGTCGTATTCGATGGCGTATCCGTAGCGGAGAATCTTCGCCCCTTCCAGGCCGGGTATCAGATGCAACATGGCGTCTTGCACGTCGCGCGGCAGGCTGGTCGCCAGGCCGTTGACGTAGACCTCCGGCGTCGTTCGCCCCTCCGGTTCAAGAAACAATTGGTGCCGTGGCTTTTCGGCGAAGCGGACGACCTTGGTTTCGATCGAAGGGCAGTAGCGCGGTCCGGCCGATAGAATCTGCCCGCTGTACATCGGCGCGCGGTGCAAGTTGGCGCGGACCAGCTCGTGAACTTCCGGCGTGGTCCGTGCGATCCAACATGGAATCTGCTCCACGTCGATCCGATCGGCGAGAAAGGAAAACGGTTCGGGCCGCTCGTCGCCCGGCTGGAGCTTGGTTTTGCCGTAGTCAATTGTCCGGCCGTCGATTCGCGGTGGCGTGCCGGTCTTGAACCGCTGTAGCTCGAACCCCAATCGGGCAAGCGCCCCGCTGATTCCCGCGGAGGTCGGTTCGCCCATTCGACCGCCGGGCATGGCGGCGTCGCCAAAATGGAGCAGACCCCGCAAGAACGTGCCGGCGCAAAGGATCACCGCCCGGGCGCGATATGTCACGTCGTTGGCGGTGCTGACGCCGACGATCCGTGGCCGACGTTGCGAAGCCGCAAGCGGTATTTCAGACATATCTTCGACGAGCAAGTCCTCGACCGTTTCTTCCAGCAGGGTGAGTCCCGGCCGCGTTTCGAGTATTCGGCGGATTTCATGCTGGTAAGCGAGTTTGTCGGCCTGGGCGCGGGGACCGTGCACTGCCGGCCCCTTGCGGCGGTTGAGCATTCGGAACTGAATTCCGGTCGCGTCGATGGCCCGACCCATGGCGCCGCCGAGGGCGTCGATTTCGCGGACGATCTGCCCCTTGCCCACTCCGCCGATGGCCGGATTGCAACTCATCTGCCCGATGGTTTCGAGGTTGCTGGTCAGCAGGGCGGTGTTTGCGCCCAAGCGTGCCGCGGCCAGCGCGGCCTCGGCGCCGGCGTGTCCGCCGCCGATCACCAGAACGTCGAAACATGCAGCTTGTGACATAAGCTTTATCATAGAGTTCTGAATCGATGTCGCCAATGCAATCTTGCCGATGAATTGCCATCGCAGTTGACCGAACACAACATGGGGAGTAGAATACTACTCGACAGGGGTATTTGGTAATTATTAAGGAGCGGATTGTGAGAATGTCTATCGAGACCGAACGCGAAACCGACGGCCGCTGGTTGGCCGAGGTTCCTGAGCTTCCGGGAACCATGGCTTACGGTCAAACCCGCGAGGAGGCGATTACGCGAGTCGAAGCGCTGGCGTTGCGGGCAATTGCGGATCGTTTGGAACACGGCGAGGAAGTTCCCGAAGTGACATCCGCTTTTCTGGTGGTTGCATGACGCAATGGCGAACAGTCAAGGCCAGACGCCTCCTGGCGGCGTTGCTTCGGGCTGGCTGGACCATCAAACGCCAGTCGGGAGGATCGCATCGCGTTCTTGCTCGTTCCGGCTGGCAAAATTTTGTGTTCTCTTTTCACGATCAAGAGGAAATCGGGCCAAGGATGTTAGCGAGAATCGCCAAACGCACTGGATTACGACCGGAAGATTTATGACTAGGGACGCTGATCAAGACACACAGCCCCCGGTTGTCGTGCCGACGGACTACATCGAGTTGATCCGGCAGTTGCCGCTGTGGCCGATCGAGTCGGCCAACGTCCATCGGCGCGCGCTGGCGCTTGCCAACAAGCTGCTGGGAAAAAAGGCCCGCGGCGGCAAGCTGTCGCGCGGCGAGGCAGGCTACCTGTCGGTACTCCTTGAACTGTTGGAAAATTACGAGAAGGCGAAGTTTCCGCGCCGACGGGTAGGCGACAGCGAAATGCTTGCCCACTTGATCGAAGTCAAGGGCGTTACTCAAGCGCAGGTCAAGCGC
Source organism: uncultured Thermoguttaceae bacterium (assembly GCA_965195225.1). Classification (GTDB taxonomy): domain Bacteria; phylum Planctomycetota; class Planctomycetia; order Pirellulales; family Thermoguttaceae; genus JAHIKV01. Next base: position 71,696 of record CBDAFL010000168.1, on the reverse strand, counting down.
AAAACCGGCATCGCCGCCCCCACGATCTCCGCCGTCATTGCCGGCCGAAGAAGGCTGACCCGCGATCAGATCGGGAAGCTCTCAGCCTTTTTCCATGTGGCGCCGACGGCGTTTTCGTTTGACACGTGAGGAGGAAGTCGAGCTTCAGTAGACCTCTTCATGAGTGCCGAACGACTCCAGAAGAATGGCCTCGTCACCGTCGTGCCGCACGAACCGAAAAACGATTCGCAAGTCGTGGCCGACGCTGCACGCCCAATGCCCCTCAAGGCTCCCCTTGAGCTTGTGCGTTCTTAGTTGCGGATGAAATGCGTCGGCCGACAGAATATCAAGAGCACGCTGAAGACCGACGGCCCGTTGCGGATCGCGCTTTATCGCACGTTTCGCCGCGCGCACAAAGGCGGTCGACCGCAGGAGGAGTCGCTTCACGACAGTATCTCTTTTATCAGTTCGTTTGCATCGACCGGGCGGCAACCGCCGGCCTGATATTCGTGTTCGGCGTCCCGGACGTCGTTGGCGATCTCCTCTCGCCGCTGTTCGATCATCCGACGGTGGAGAATGTCGACCAACTCCTCCCGTTCAGGAAGGGACAACCTATCGGCCGCATCGAGGACTTCCGCAAAGGGTATTGAATTCTGCATGGGCGGGCAACTCCTCCTCTAACCACATTTTAGCTTACCCCTCGCGGCGATGGCGGTCAAGGCTCTCAAGCGGTCACTTACCGAAGTATCACCAACTCCGCGCAACCGCCATAAAGCGGTTTTTGGCGGCCGTTCGCGGTTTTACGCCGCCAAATCGATCGGGCCGGAGGGGCATTTTAGCTGGAAGAGACCAAATAGCTCTTCCTGCGTCAGGCCGAGCTTGCGGCGGTCCTCCGTGCCCGAGAAAATGGCGTCGAACAGATCGCGCTTCTCTCGCAGAATGGCGTCGATCCGCTCCTCGATCGTATCGACCATCAGGAACCGGGTAACGTTCACCGGGCCATGCACGCCGATCCGATGGGCACGGTTTATCGCCTGATCCTCGACGGCCGGGTTCCACCAGCGGTCGAAGAGGAATACGTAGTTGACGAACTGAAGGTTCAGGCCCACGCCGCCTGCCCCATAACTGATCAACATCACGTGCCGGTTGGGGTCTTCGCGGAACTGGTTGATCACCGAGTCGCGCCGGGCGAAAGGCACTTGTCCGTGATACTCCATCGGACCGAACCGTTCGAGTCGCCTGGAAAGAATCCGCAGCGTGCTGACCCACTGGCTGAAAACGATCGCTTTGCGGCCGCTTTCGGCGATTTCCTCCATATCGGCGTCGAGACGTTCGAGTTTCGCGCTGGCGCCGGTGGCCGAATCGAAGTTGCATATCTGTTTCAGCCGCAGCACCAGCTCGAAAACGTGCTGGATTGCGGCCGACTTGCCCAACTCGGTCAGCCGCACCACGCCTTTCTCCTCGGCCAGCCGATAGCTTTCGCGTTGCTGGGGCGTCAGATCGAGCGGTGCGTCGTGGACCAGTTTGGCGGGCAGGTCGGCAAGCACCTGCTCCTTGGTCCGTCGCAGCACGTGGTCGCCGATCGAACGGCCGATCGAGCGCGGCTTCATCTCCGGCGAGAGAAATCCCGGCGCGAGGAACTCGAAAATACCCAACAGGTCTTCGGCGCTGTTTTCGACCGGCGTGCCGGTCAAGGCCCAACTACGCCGGCGTGAAATCGACCGGACGATCCGGCTGGTGGAGCTTGCCCGGTTCTTAATCCGTTGCGATTCGTCGAGCACGACCAGATCGAAATACGGGCAATCCATCGCCCCGTCAAGATCGCGGAGCAGCAATTCGTAGTTGGCGATGCGCACGGGCACGTCGGGCAATTGCCACTGCCAGGTGCGTTTCGCCTGATCTCCTTCGATCACAATCACGGGCACTTCCGGCGCCCATTGTTCAAACTCCCGCCGCCAGTTGGTCACCAGCGGCTTCGGGCAAACCAGCAGCACGCTTTTTACTTCGCCTCGACGGAGCAACAGTCGGATGGCGGTAATGGCCTGCATCGTCTTGCCAAGGCCCATCTCGTCGGCCAGAATCGCCGCCTGACGCGGATAGAGAAACGCGATCCCCTCGAACTGAAACGGAAACGGCCGGTGGGGAAACGCCAGCAAGCTCTCGTCCAACAGCGACTCCAACGACGGCTGCAAGAGATATTCCAGCCGGTCGGAGAGCTTTATTATGTCATTCGGCGGTTTGATCCGGGTGTGGCCGGAAAGGGCGCCGCCTGAACGTGAGTCGCCGGACACAGCCGAGGGCGGTTGTGCTACATCGGATTCGGTAAACCGAAAACTTCGCGTCCGCACCGACGGCCGGGCAATGGGAATCGACACCACGCGCGGCCGAGAAAACTCAAAGTTTAGCGGTTGGCTGCGCTCCGGCGCAACACCGATCACCGGCCCGCCGTACCGACGGACGCTAAACGTCAGGTCGATGCTTTGGGTCTCCGGTGGAGGTGGTGCGTGCCAGTGGAAAGTCATCGTGCTGCCTGTCGGGCCTCCTCGATGGCCTCGCGGATCCGCTCGAATGGCTCGCTCAGATCGAACGACTCCTCCAGATCGGCCAACCGCTCCACGATCAATCGGCGGTCTTCGCCGTCTCGCTCGGGCAGGGCCAGTCGGTTTCCGCCGTGTTGGAACAGCGCCAGGCGCGGCCCGCCGGCGTGGGCCGTATCGAGCCGGAATGTTTTCGCCGATTCTGCCGCGGTGGCCGAGTCGCCTTCCACTGGCGGCATGATCCGGGGATCGGAAGGCAGAACCATGACCAGCGGCGCCGAGACGTGCTGTCGAGCGGCCAACGCCGGCTCGCGATCGGTAAACACCAACTGCGTGGAGGTGGAGCTTTGGTTGATTAGTGTCTGTCCGATTTGCTCGCCATAGACGAACGCTTCGAGCGTGCGGCCGTAGAGAATCTCCTGCGCCCGATTCGGCTTGATCGGTGCCGTACAGTGGAACTCCAACGGCCGGCCGGCCATGTTTAGGACCAGATACCCACCAAACAGCCCATATTGCGGGTGGTCGGTAACGGTCAGAAATCCAAATGTCGGCTTCGTTTTACGACTTGTGGCCTCCATTACCCCCCTCTTTCGGGACGATTTTCTTCGGTCAATGAACAATCTCCATTTCCGCTGCCTCCAGGGGCATCGGGCAAGTGCATGGGGTGACTTTAGGGATTAGATTCTTTGATCGGAACTTGAGGCGGGTGTTGAGGCCCGAAAGCGTGTGATATGCACTCGTTTGCAAGGGGGTGAACCGTCGCCCCGTCCATCCCCCCCCATCAATCGACGAATCGGGGCCTTTTTTTGCCAGCTACTCGACAATTAGGGCACTTTCTGTTTATACTGGAAGATGAAAGGATCAGTGCCCATGAGCCGCGAATCGCAGCGAACGCGTCCTCCGCTTTTCAGCCAGATAGACGTACCTCAGGCTGCCCATGCCGCGGCCTCGAACGCACGTCAGGACGTCGAGCAGACACGGCTGTTGCGCGAACTTCTTTCGGCACAGGACCGGCAGAACGAACTGCTTGAGGAGTTGGTAGGTCAGCTCGGCACGGCCCATAAGCAACGAGCCACCGAGTTGGGGCAGTGGAAACAGGCCAATCCGCACCTGGCGCGTAACTGCCGCGTGGCCGCCGAGTCCCTCGGCAAGGTGCATGCCGAGTTCCTCGGATCGCTGACGGCCGAGATCAACGCCAACTACGAGAACCTGTTGGACGGTGAGTTTATGCTCAACGAATTTGTCGACCGATTCGGTCCGCGAATGGCCCATCTTAACGGCCTGCTCCAGGTGCTCTCGCAATTGAGCGCCACTCCCAATCCGACCGGCGCGACGAACACGCTCTAAGCGTGTAAAGCGGTCACATCTTATGTCATGCCCTTCTGGCGTACATGTGTCAATAAAGTGCAATGGATGAACGAAGTCCATCCAACGAGCGCTTGTTGTCCAATTCAAGCCCTTCGTAGCCGAACGAAATATTCCGGTTACGGGCAATTGACAGATATTGGGAAGTGCGGCATAGTGTTGGAAATACTCGATGGGGAGAAAAACCATGTCATTTGTCCAGACTCTTCAGAAAGATACCGTTGCCTTCCTCCAGTCCGCGTGGGACGTGGTTAAGAACAACTTCCACACCTGGCTGATCGCGTTGGTGGTCGCGGTGGTCGTGTTTTTCATCTTGCGGCTGACCCGCAGTCTGCTCGTCCACTACGCCGCCCGAATGGCCGAACGGGAAAAAGGCGATTGGTTCCACGACCTCGAATGCGTGTTGCGGCGGACGAAGACCTGGATATTGCTGATTCTGGCGGCCTGCTGTGGCAGTCTTTTGCTCGGCTTGTCGGTAAACTCGCTGGAAATCGTGAAGATGGTCGCCGTAACTGCGCTGCTGATTCAGGCGGCGCTGTGGGCCAACGCCCTGGTGGTTTCAGCCGTCAATCGATTCTCCGAGCGGCGCAAGGAGACGGACGCGGCCAGCGCCACCACCCTCTCCGCGCTGGGATTCGTCGGCCGGATGGCGATTTGGACCGCGGCCGTGCTGCTGGCCGTAGCCAACCTGGGTATCGACGTGACCGCCCTGGTCGCCGGGTTCGGCATCGGCGGAATCGCCGTGGCGCTGGCCGCCCAAAACATCCTCGGCGATCTGTTCGCCTCGGCCTCGATCGTGCTCGACAAACCGTTCGTGCTGGGCGACTTCATCATCGTCGACGACAAGATGGGCAACGTCGAATACATCGGCCTGAAGACCACCCGCCTGCGCAGCATCTCCGGCGAGCAGCTTATCTTCTCGAACGCCGACCTGTTGAAGAGCCGTATCCACAACTACAAGCAGATGTACCAGCGGCGCGTGGTGTTCACCATCGACGTGACCTACGACACGCCGTGCGAGAAGGTTTCGGCCATCTCGGCCATGCTCCGCGAGACGGTCGAGTTGCAGGAGCGGGTCCGCTTCGACCGCGCCCATTTTGCCCGCTTCGGCGAATCGGCGCTGATCTTCGAGGTGGTCTTCTACGTCCTCGCCGCCGAATACGGCGTCTACATGGACATTCAGCAGGCGATCAATCTGGCAATTTTACAACGCTTCACCGACGAGAACATCGAGTTCGCCTTCCCCTCGCGGACGGTCTACCAGGGATAAGCCTGTGCCCGCAAAAAGTTCTTGCGAAACCGCAAGCGGAAAACACCGTCTCTGACCACTGACCACTAATCACTGGCCCCTACCACCCCATAACCATGTTCGACTCAATCGCCTTGCGCGAACATTCCAGGTCCGCGCCGGTGTGCTGCATGTAGAGCCGGATGGCGTGAACTTTGTCGCCGGCGGCCTTGGCCAGGCAATCGCGGGCGGTTGTGCATGGATCGGCCGCGCCGCTGATTCCCAACGCCGACTTTGAGATCACCCAGGTGTCGCGCGGACGGCGGGTGACACGAGTCGGAGGCTCGTGGGGGTAGCTTTCCCGCACCACTTCGGTGGCCTGATTGTCGTTTTCAGCCCAGGTGATGATGATATGCGATTCGGTTTCGACCTCAAACAGCGGCATAACGGGCCTCCTATTCGATTGGTGACGGCAACTGTACTCCCAACATCGTAGAACCGCCGCCGGATGCCGTCAAGATTACCGCCACTCAGAGGGGAACGGCAAAAATTTGATCGCTCGGGGAGATACGTTCACAGGGGACTGTCGGTCCACGACGAAAAAACACATAATACAGACACATTTCGGGGGCTTTTGGCCACCGCCTATTCCAACATTGTTGATCTGAGCGCCAAAGGAAACGAATGTCCGCACCCGATTTCTACTTTGCCGTGAACACCATTTTTCGCCACATCCACGATTGCTACGGCAAGCAATCGCTGATCGAATACTGGCGGTCGCTGGGGCAGGAGTATTATCGCCGCCGAACCGATCGATGGAAACAGGGCGGCCCGCAAGCGGTTGCCGACGATTGGCGGGAATATTTCGCCGCCGAACCGAACGCGGAGGTGGCGGTTGCGGTGGTCGAGCAGGCGGTCGAACTGGACGTTCGCGTCTGCCCCGCGATCAAACACCTCCGCGACCACGGACGCGAGGTCGTCCCGTATTTCTGCGAACACTGCGACCACGTCTGCGGCGCCATGGCCCAAGAGGCCGGATACTCGTTCCAACGCAGCGGCGGCGACGGGGCCTGCCAACAGAGATTCACGCAACAAACAACGCCGACCAAGGAGACCGGGTGATGCTTGGCTGCCAGGACTTTTGCGGACACTACGAATGGACGTTTCACTACTTGCGACGTCGCTGGGGCCAGGACGCCGTCCGCCGGCTCTGGGCCGAGGCCATCGGCGGAGAGTCCCAACGACATTACGCGGAAAGCGCCGCGCGGGAAGGACTGCGCGGCCTTTACAAACAGTGGAACAAAACCGGCGTCGAGGAAGTCTGCGATTGGACCTGGACGCTGGACGAGGAAAAAAACATCTTGCGATGGGACATGCGCGAGTGCCCCAGCAAAGGCTTCCTGCTGCAAAACGACCTCCAGGCGGACGAGGATTATTGCGACCATTGCGCGGGCTGGATGATTCCACTGCTGGACGAGGCGCGGGTCGAGGTGATCGAACACGAACACAACCATTGCGGCCAATGCTGGGGCACGATGCGGAGCAAGGATCGCGAGGCCGAGCCGTCGGCCGTCGAGGGCGACATCCGACAAGACCGGCGTTGGAACCACGGCTATATTCACCGCTGGGAACGCGGCCGGCCGCGGCCGTTGCTGCCCGAGGTGTGCGAGTCGAGCGATCCGTGCGAGGCGTTGGCGGCTTGGTTCGCGGATATCGATTCGCTCACGATATTGGGTCGAGAGACCGGCTCGCGGGAAGTTTGCGGCAAAATTCTTTCGCGGGATCGCTTGATTACGACCGGCGAGGTCTACGCCGACGTCCTGCCGTCTTCCGTGGAGCCGACGGCCGTGCTGATCGAGGGCGGCGAACTTCCCCGCCTGGCGGCGCGATACTTGGCCGTCCCGGCCGAGCGTCGCCCGCTGTTGATGCACGCGTTTTTGCCGCGCGCGCCGATGCTCGATTTCGTGTCGTTCGGATTGCCGCGGCCGGCGCCGATTCTGCCGTTGCTGATCCGTAGCGGACTATACGTCCATCAACCCGGCGGCGAGGACCCGGACACGTTGGAGTTGTTGGCGATGGTGGCGGCGGCGCTGCGGAAACGGATCATCCTGGTGGGCGTGGACGTCGAGAAGCATCCCGGCGTCGGTCGATTGACGCACACGACGATCTAAATCTCGCCGCCACTCAGATGGGGAAGGCTACTTTTCCGGCAACTCGACGTCCTCGCCGCCGTCGATGGTCGTCAACGCCTTAACCACTTCCGGCGGGGTGGAGTCGGGCATCGATATTACTGCGCCGTCGCACATCGCCGCGTTGATCTTTTTCGGATGATGGCTTCCGATGCCCGGCCGCTTCTCGCCGTTGATACTGAAATCGATTTCGTCGAAGCGCAGGTCGCGCGGTTCGTTCCAGCGGATGCCCGAATCGGCGACCTCCACCACCATGATCGTATTGGAAATGCCATCGGTGATTTCTTCAAACCTCCGGCAGTGTGGGCCGTCGAAGATCGTATGCGGTCCAACGATCGCCACGTAGTTGGTAATGGGGTAGTCCACGTCTGGCTGACTGGGACATCGCCAATTTCGCCCGGCCTCCTTGGCGATAGCGAGGTTATTGGGGCTGTCCCAGGGTTCGTCAAAACGATACCTCTTGTAGATGTTGTCCCCGTCCATAAAGAGCATAATCAACACTCGCCAACTATGCATGGGCCTCCCGTCGGCATCCGCAACATACGCCGGCGGAAAGCACTCGTACGTTTGATGATAGTTGTGCATCGCCAAGGCGATCTGTTTCAGAGGGCACTTGCAAGCACAGTCCCTCGCCGCCTCGCGGGCTTCAAACATCGCCTTTTTCAGCATCATGAACCCAACAACGGCAAACAAGATGAACACGATGAGGCACGTAATCTTAGTTTTACTGCGAGGGCGCTCCGCCGCGACATCGTTTGTAGTCGGGGCGTCATTTTGCTCTTCGCAATGAGGGCATTTTGGATTCTCAGGCATTGGTAAGACTCCTGCTGGAAACCATGACAGAAAGATTTAGTGGTTGATATTATCTCGGCTTGACGGCCTTTTGGCTTCGTTGTTTATCGCGAAGGCCGAAGGCCGTGCCGGCGCAGATAACCGCCTTGATCCGATTGCTCTCGGTTTTCTCGATCCGGCGTTCGATATCGTCCATTTTTCCTTCCAAGGCACATACAGCCGCCCAATAGTTCCACACGAGATCTAGAAACATCGACTGCATCGGGTCGGTTTCCATTTTGCCGATTTTCTCGATGATTGCAGCGGCGCCGTCAACGTCCCCGACTCGTATGAGAATGGAAACCAGCAAGGGCGTGGTGGTGAATGAATGCAGCACCGCCGAGTAGCTTCTTGTCCAAGCGAACTGGGTCTGCCTTTGAGCCATCTGCTTGGCCAAGTCGGTCTCACCCAATTCCAGATAGAGGTCCGCCAGGGAAACGTATGTCACGGCTTTCAAATAGCTATTGGAAATTTCTTCGACGTTATCGAGCGACTTCTGTATCGCTTGACGGCAGCGGGGCAAATCTTTCTTGCGGTAGTATGCCCAGGCTATTTGTCGCCAAGCAGACGACTTCTCCGAGGACCCGTCTAATGTGTCCACTTCCTTCTCGGCTTTTTCCAGGTCGGATAGAGATAGATAGGAGTCGAAATCACTGAAAATGGTGTTGACAACGCGGAGTGAAGCGATGAGTCCTAGATTGCCTAAGGGCGGGTCTTTTCGCTTGGTTGCCCTGCATGAAACGATTATTTTTTTCACGCGATCGTATTCGTTTTCCTCATCCGCGTTTTTTGCTTCCACCTTGGCAAGGGTGGCTGTCGCGTCTTCGTATAGTCCGGCCTTGGCTTGATATTCGGCGATATGCGCCAATCCGTTGAACACTGCCTGCGGATCGTCGATCATTCTCAGCACCATCTCGGCGTTGGCGAACTTGTGGCTCGGAATCTGGCGTAATGCGATTGAATTCAATGCCAGGTTGCGATCACTCCAAAGCGTTCTTCCATCGATGGGAGATTTTCGCGGTTCCTTGCCCAGCTTCTCGGCCATTGCAAAGGCAACGTCAAGATCGCCGGAATCGGCGACCATCGAAGGCAGGTATACGATTAATTCATCTCGTATTTCTCCGGACTTGATCCTGTCTATCAGCGGCTTCACGCGCCGCCAATCGCCAACGCTCACATGCGTTTCAATCAAACTTAAAGCCGCGTTCGCTAATTCCTCGCTTTCCAACTTGTAGGCGAACTGGAGCGACCGATCCAGCCATTGGCGGATAACAGCCTCTTTGTCTTGCCCCTTCTTCGACGGTAGAGCTTCAGGGTCGTCGGCGGAAATGGCTATGCTTGGACTGAGAAGAAAGGCAAAGATAATTGATGCAACGAGAGTCGCAACTACCCGAATGAGCGTCATCTGAGTTTCCTCGTGTGTAATCGTAATTATCGCGGCTGCGTTGGCGATTGCCTGTCAATATCGGCATCCCCACACAATCATAAAAATGGCATTCATGGGTTGTTCGCCACCGACGGTTGGATATTTGTGTACGATGAAATATCCTTACCAAAACTAGGATTATCCCCCCATAAGAGTAGCTGGTCAATCCCGCCTCAACGACTATTTATTTGACCGCCACCCCGTTGTGAACGTATAATCACAATAGAGGTGTCGCATGGCCGAAGCAAAGCTAGAAACCGAAGTCCGACGCGAGCAGATCGCCGAAGCGGCCATGAATCTGATCGCCGGCCAGGGGCTACGGCGGATGAGCATCGCGGCCATCGCCCGACGCGTGGGAATTGTCCCCTCCGGCATCTATCGCCACTTCAAGAACAAAGACGAAATCATCCACGCCGTGCTCGATCGCGTCGGCCGACGGCTTTCCGATAACGTCGAGGCCGCCTGTCGCGAGTGCGACGATCCCCTGGAGCAACTCAAGGGGGTGCTGATGCGGCATATCCGCTTCATCCGCGAGGGGAGAGCGGTTCCACGCATGGTCTTCTCAGACGACGCACAGACCGACAACTCCCGACTGAGGCAGCACGCCACGAAGGTTTTTTCCGGCTATATCGGACAGGTCGCGGAGATAGTCGGCCAAGGACAATCGCGAGGGCGCATCCGGTCGGACATCGACCCGCGAACGGTTGCCATGATGCTCCTGGGCATCGTCGTGCCCGCCGGAATCATCTGGCACTTGACCGACGGCGGATTCGACGTGACCCGACACGCACAACAGTCGTGGCGGTTGTTCACACGGGCCGTCACAAACAACGAAAACATCCCAGCTTTACAATAATGTGAACGATAATTCACGCGGGAACGACCAGATGAAAACAAAACTGCCGCTGTTGATTATTGTCGTGTTCCTGTTGGCGGGCGGAGGGACTGCGTACTGGTTCTGGGGAACGAATCGCGGCACGCCGGACGGTCGAATCCGCGTCTCCGGCAATATCGAGGCCACCGAGACCCAAGTGGCCTTCAAGATCGCCGGGCGAGTCGAGAAGCGGCTGGTCGACGAGGGGATGAAAGTCGAGCAAGGAGACGTGATTGCCATGCTCGACACGGCCGATCTTCATTGCAATGTTGACCTGCGCCGCGCGGGACTGAAGGTGGCCGAGGCCGCGTTGGCCGAGCTGCTGGCCGGCTCGCGGCCGGAGGAGATAGAGGCGGCAAAATCCGCTTGGCAACGGGCCGCCCACGCGCTGGCCGACCTCGAGGCCGGCTCGCGGCCGCAGGAGATCGCGGCCGCCGAAGCCGCCTTGGCCGCGGCGGAAGCGGAAAAGGAACGATGGCAGGCCGATCTCAGACGCGCCACGACCTTGTTCAAGCGAAAAACCATCTCAACGGAAGTCTACGACCGTGTGCGGACCGGTTATGACATTGCCGAACAGCGGCATCGAGAGGCCGAGGAAAAGTTGAAGCTGGTCGAGGAAGGCCCCCGTCGGGAACAGATTGAGCAGGCCCGCGCGGCGCTGGCCCAGGCAAAGGCCCAATACGATCTGGTCAAGGCCGGCCCGCGACGCGAGAACATCGACCAGGCCAGGGCAAGGGCCGAGCAGGCCCAGGCAGCGCTCCGGCTGGCCGAAACTCAACTCGGCTACGCCACGGTCCACTCGCCCATCACGGGCGTGGTGCTCTCGAAAAACATCGAGCCGGGTGAGTACGTAGCTCCAGGAACGCCGGTGGTCACCGTCGGCGATCTGGTTCACGTCTGGCTGCGGGCGTACATCGAGGAGCTTGATCTGAAGCGAGTCAAACCCGGCCAGAAGGCGACCGTCTCGATCGACAGCGGAGACGAATATCAAGGGCGAGTCTCCTTCATCGCCCAGGAGGCCGAGTTCACGCCCAAGAACGTGCAAACGCAGAAAGAGCGGGTAAAGCTGGTGTATCGCATCAAGATCGACGTTACCAATCCCGACATGGAATTGAAGCCGGGGATGCCGGCCGACGCGGTGATTGAAGTAGTGGATAGTGATTAGTGATCAGTGGCCAGTAATAGCAAGCGTAGCGGGGTTTGTCGCCCGTTACTAAAATCGCACAAAACGAAAGAAAACACGGGCCGCAAGCGGCCCCGCTATACGGTTCACAACACTATCCACTACTCACTATCCACTGACCACTGACCACTGACCACTGACCACTGACCACTGACCACTGACCACTGACCACTAGCCACTACCCATGTCCGCCATCCGAACCGAGAGATTGACGAAACGATTCGGCCCGCTGACCGCGGTCGACGAGCTGACGCTCGACGTGGCCGAGGGGGAGCTGTTCGGACTGGTCGGTCCCGACGGGGCGGGCAAAACGACCACCATGCGGCTGCTCAGCTCGATCATGACGCCCAGCGAAGGCGACGCCTGGGTCGCCGGCTGCCACGTAGTCCGCGAAGCGGAGAGGATAAAAGAGCGCATCGGCTACATGAGCCAGCGGTTCGGTTTGTATGCCGACCTGACGGTGATCGAGAACGTCAATTTCTATGCCGACATCTACAACGAGCCGCGACGCGGCCGCCAGGAAAAAATCGACCGGCTGCTGGCCTTTAGCAACTTGACACCCTTTCGGCGACGGTTGGCCGGCAACCTCTCGGGCGGGATGAAGCAGAAACTGGGGTTGGTCTGCGCCCTGATCCACACGCCGAAGGTGTTGTTTCTCGACGAGCCGACCAACGGCGTCGATCCCGTCTCGCGGCGCGAATTCTGGCGGATACTCCACCAACTATTGCAGGAAAAGGTGACGATCTTCGTCTCCACGGCCTATCTGGACGAGGCCGACCGCTGTGGGCGGGTGGGGCTTATGCATCGCGGCAAGTTGCTCGCCTGCGGCACGCCCGACGAGGTCAAGCGGCTGATGCGCGGCACAATCCTGGAGGTTCGCGCCGAGCAGCCCCGACGGGCGGCGGCGGTGCTCAAGGAACGCTTGCCGGCCGCGTCGGTGGGGCTTTTCGGCGACCGCCTGCATCTGGTCTCACACGAACCGGACCGAGCGGCGGAAGAAGCGCGTGCCGAGTTGGCCCAAGCCGGCCTTGGCGTCCTCGGGGTGCGGACCATCGAGCCGTCGTTGGAGGACGTGTTCATTTCCATGCTGGCGGAAAAAGGGGAGAATGAAAATCGAAATTGAAGTAATGTACCATTCACGGACATAATTTGAACATGAGGAAACGGAGAAAACAGAGTATTGAAGAGTTCGTGCATATCCTCTTCCTCTCTGTTGCCTCTGTTTTCTCCTGTTCATTAAAGGCGCCTTCGCAGAGCGTCGCGGGCAGTGCGGATAATTGAGGTCAACCATGAACGACTACGCTGTGGTGGTCGAAAATCTGGAAAAACGGTTCGGCTCCTTCGTGGCCGTCGACCGTGTCAGTTTCCGGATCGAGCGAGGCGAAGTCTTCGGCTTCCTGGGTCCGAACGGGGCGGGCAAATCGACCACCATCAGGATGCTCTGCGGCATACTCACTCCCAGCGGCGGCTCGGGTACGGTAGCCGGGTTCGACATCCGCACACAGCCCGAGTTGGTCAAGACGCAAATCGGCTACATGAGCCAGAGGTTCTCGCTCTACCAGGACCTAACCGTCGAGGAAAACATCGACTTCTACGGCGGCATCTATCGCATCCCGTCGGAAAAACGCCGGCGACGGAAGGAGTGGGTAATCGAGATGGCGGGCCTGGCCGAACATCGCCGCAGGCCGACCTCGATCCTCTCCGGCGGATGGAAGCAGCGGCTCGCACTCGGTTGCGCCATACTGCACGAGCCGCCGGTTGTGTTTCTCGACGAACCGACCTCGGGCGTCGATCCGATCAGCCGCCGCCGGTTCTGGGATCTGATCTACGAGATGTCGGGCCGGGGCGTGACCGTCTTTGTCACCACGCACTACATGGACGAGGCGGAATACTGCAACCGGCTGGGATTGATCTATCGCGGCGAGTTGATCGCTCTGGGTACGCCGCACGAGTTGAAGTCGGAGACGACCCGATCGGACGGGACGCTGCCGTCGCTGGAAGAGGTTTTCGTCTCTCGGATCGAGGCCCGCGACCGCATTGAACAGCCCGAGCGGGAGGTGCGACGATGAATCCGCGCCGCGTGGGAGCCGTTGCCCGAAAGGAGTTTTTGCACGTTGTGCGCGACCCGCGCAGCCTGCTGATGGCCCTGGCCACGCCGGTGTTTCTGCTGGCGTTGTTTGGCTTCGCGCTGACCCTGGACGTGGACAACGTTCCCCTGGCGGTGTGGGACCAGAGCAACACGCCGCGGAGTCGGGAGCTGGTCGGCCGTTTCGACGGCTCACGCTATTTCTCGCTCGGAATGAACGTCGATAATTATCGGGATTTGGTCCGCGCGATCGACTCGGGCCAGGCGATGATGGGGCTTGTCGTGCCGAGCGATTTTGCCGAAAAGATCGAAGCCGGCCGCGACGCCCCGGTGCAATTGATCGTTGACGGCAGCGACTCGAACACGGCCACGATCGCCATCGGTTACGCCGGCGTGGTGGCCGAAATCTACGCGCTCGACCTGACCGTTGAGCAGAACCAACGCCGCGGCGGGCCATCGCTGAATATCCCTTTGGACGTGCGGCCGAGGGTCTGGTTCAACGAGGAGTTGGAATCGAGAAACTTCATTATCCCCGGGCTGATCGCCGTGATTATGATGGTCATTGCGGCGATGCTCACCTCGCTGACGGTTGCCCGGGAGTGGGAACACGGCACGATGGAGCAGTTGATCTCCACGCCGGTCAAGCCGGGCGAGTTGATCCTCGGCAAGCTCGCTCCGTATTTCGTCATCGGCATGTGCGACGTGTTGCTGGCCGTGTTGATGGCCGAGTTTGTCTTCCACGTGCCCTTGCGCGGCAACGTGGCGTTGTTGTTCGGCATGTCGGCGGTCTTTCTGGTCGGGGCGCTGGCGATGGGCATGACCGTCAGCATCGTCACCCGCAGCCAGTTGCTCTCCTGCCAGGTGGCGGTGGTCGCCACGTTTTTACCCGCGTTCCTGCTCTCCGGTTTCATCTTTACCATCGCCAACATGCCGCCGGTGATACGGGCGATTACATACATTGTGCCCGCGCGATACTTCGTGGCCATCCTGAAGGGCATTTATCTGAAGGGGGTGGGATTGGAAATACTCGGCACTCAGGCGGTCCTGTTGGCCGTCTACGCCGTCGTGATGGTGTTGTTGGCGAGGGTTAGGTTGAAAAAGAAATTGACATAACTCCTGGTGCCCATGCTCTGCATGGGAACCCACTGTTCCGGCGATCCTCGTCGATGGGTAGTGGGAAAAGACGAGGCGGCAGATGAAGGTTGACTATTTGCAGAACACTAGATAAGATGCAAATATGATGCATGACAACCCCGGAGAATTTCAATATGTTGGACATCAGCAGCGATATTAAGCCGTTGTCGAGTTTCAAGCGGGATTCCGTGACGCTGATCGGCCAGTTGAAGCAGACGGGCAGACCGGTCGTGTTGACCATCAACGGCAAGGCCGAAGTCGTCGTTCAAGACGCCAAGTCCTATCAGCGGATGGTTGAGTTAGTCGATCGGGCGGAAGCGGTGGTGGGAATCCGGAAAGGACTTGACTCGATGGCGCGTGGCAAAGGGATTCCGGCGGAAAAGGCGTTCGAGAAACTTCGCAAAAAGTACAACATTTCGCACGAAAGATGAAGTACAAGCTCATCGTTCAACCGCCGGCTTTGGCCGACCTGGACGAAGCGTATCGGTGGATCGCCCAGCGGTCGCCCGAGAACGCCGCCCGCTGGTTCAACCGTTTCATTGAAGCGATGCAAACACTGGAGCGTTTTCCCGGTCGTTGCGGGCTAGCGCCGGAAAGCGAACAGATCGGACGGGAGATTCGTCAACTCCTTTACGGTCGTCGCGGCGGAGCGTATCGGGCGTTGTTCGTTGTCCGCGGTCACGAAGTGCATGTCCTGCACATTCGACACGCTGCCCGGAACACCATGACGTCGGATGAGTTTTTGGAGGCATGAGCGAAACTCCTGGTTCCCACGCGGAGCATGGGAACGAGTATATAACCACTAACCACTAACCGTCCTCACCCCCCTGCCCCTCTCCCAAAGGGAGAGGGGAGAATGAAAAATGTTCGAGCGCGTCAAACACATGCTGATCAAGGAGTTCATCCAGGTCTTTCGGGACCCGCGGATGAGGGTCGTCATTTTCTTGATCCCCTGCGTGCAAGTGATGATCATCGGCTACGCGGTCTCGACCGACGTAAAGCACGTGCGGACGGCCGTCTACGACCTCGACAACAGCCGGCCGAGCCGCGAGGTGACCTCTCGGTTCGTCCGCTCGGGCTACTTCGACGTGACCGAGCGGATCGGCGACGACGCCCGGGCGCGCGAACTGCTCGACCGAGGCGAGGTGAGCGCCGTGCTGCATTTCCAGCACGGCTTTGCCGAAGACATCCACGCCGGCCGCACCGCCCGGCTCCAGGTGTTGATCGACGGCACCGACTCGAACACGGCCGGCATCGTGGCCAGCTACGCGGTGAAAATCGCCACGGCCTACTCGAAACACGTGCTGATCGAGCGGGTCGAACGGGCTTTCGGTCCGGCGGGAAAGACCGGCACGATCGACTTGCGCACCCGTGCTTGGTTCAACGAAAACCTGGAGAGCCGCAACTTCTTCGTCCCCGGCGTGCTGATGATCGTCGTGGCCCTGAGCACACTACTGCTTACGAGCATGGCGGTGGTCCGCGAAAAGGAGATCGGCACGATCGAGCAGATCATGGTCACGCCGATCACTCCGGCGGAGTTCATCCTCGGCAAGACGGTTCCCTTCGCGCTGATCGGCCTGGCCCAGGCGATCATCGTCGCGCTGCTCGGCGTGTTCTGGTTCGAGGTGCCGATCCACGGCAGCGTGTTTTTGCTGCTGCTGGCGACCGTCCTGTTCCTGATGAACACGCTCGGCATGGGCCTGCTGATCTCGACCTTCAGCCAGACGCAACAGCAGGCGATGATGACCACCTTTCTGCTGTTCTTTCCGGCGATGCTCCTGTCGGGCTTCGCCTTCCCGGTCGCCAACATGCCCCAGGTGGTGCAATGGATGACGCTGGTCAATCCGCTACGTTACTTCCTGGAGATAGTGCGCAGTATTTTCCTGAAGGGGGTCGGGCTGGAGATTCTGTGGGCGCAGATGCTCCCGCTGTTTGCAATGGGGATCGTCATGCTCTGGCTGGCGGTGCGGCGGTTCCACAAAACGCTGTAGGTAAGAAGTAGGCCGGGTTGTAACCCGGCAGAACCGCGCCGGGTCACGACCCGGCCTACTGATACTCCGGGTGAGCGGTCAGCACCTGTTGCTCGTATTCGTCGATTGCGGCGCGAAGCTCGTCCACCGAAACGTCGTCGCGACGCCGGGTATCGACGATCAACACGAACTCGACGTTCATCGGCTTCTTCGAGAATCGTTGCGAGCTGACTCGATAGCGCTTATAGCCCTGCATCTCGATCGAGACGTGTCCCCGCTCCACGTTGGATCGCAGAAGCTCTTCCAGCGGGATCATGCCGTCGGTGCTGTAACTGGTGAGGATATGCTGGGCATTGATTGTATCGAGCAACCGTCGATAGGCCCTGACGGCCTCGTCCTTGTAGTTGTAGGCGCTGCGGCGCTCGGTCCGCCAGTCGAGTCGGATGGCCGCCTTCGTGCCGCGGACAATCTCCCGACTCAACGGCGGCTTGTCCCACAACACCACGCTGTTGAGCACGTGGTAGTTGCTGCCGTAAGGGTGCTGGTTGTACGGCGGATCGAGGTAGGCAATGTCGATCTCTTGCGACGAGAGCCGCTCGGCCAGCGATTGGGCGTCCTCGCGGAAGACCGAGTTGTCCTGCCCGTTGTCGAAAAACACCGGCCGGTCAAGCCGCAGATCGCCGGCGATCCGGTAGAGGGCCGTTCCGGTCTGCCCACCCCAGCCGTTATGAAACCCCTTGAAAACGCCGCTGGTGTTGCTGCGGTAGCAGGCCTGATAGACCAGCGGGGCCAGCAGACACGCCTCCTCGACGTCGGTGAGTTGGCCGGCGTCTTTCCAGGCGGCGATTTGCTCTCGAACGGCGTCGATCCTCATGCCGTTTTTTCGCATGTAAAACATGCGGTCGCGGCTAACGTCGTAATTCTCGTCGTCGCGGGGACAGAGGTGTTCGGCGACCCAACCAACCTTCGGCGGCAGGCGGTTCAGCCGTTCGATAGTCCGCTCGTAACCGCCGAGCGAGTCGAAGGCGGGCGGGCGGTTGCAGACAATGTAGCAGCGGTTGAGGGCCTCGGCGTAAGGTTCCCAGTCATTGGCGACGGCCCGGTAGTTCAGCAGTTTTGCCAGCCGGGCGACCACGCCGCTTCCGGCAAAGAAATCGACGAACGTCCCGCCGCCGGCGCCGGTCCGTTGGATTGCCCGATGGATCAGCCCGAGCAATTTCCGCTTGTTGCCGATGTAGGGGATCAGTTGGTTGAAGAGATATTCCGACGTGTGCGCCGCGGCATGATGCCTTCCTTGGTACACAAGCCGGTGAGCATTCATATCCGTAGGCCGGGTCGTGACCCGGCATTTTTGTCCAACGGCCAATTCGCAATGATCGCCGGGTTGCAACCCGGCCTACGCTAGACATCCAAAATCTTCGTTACCGTCGCGACAATGTCGGCCGCGTCGGACGTTAGTGGCACGTCTTGCTTCTCGCCGGTCCGCAGATCCTTGACCTGACAGACGCCCCCGGCAAACTCGTCTCCGCCGGCGATAAGCGCCACGCGGAAGCCGCGACGGTCGGCGTATTTCAGTTGCTGGCCGAGCCGCTTGGGGTCGGGGAACAACTCGACGCCGATGCCCGCCACGCGCAACGTCGCGGCCAAACGCAGATAGTCGTGCAGCCGGTCCTTGTCGAAGAAGGGGATGAAGACCGGCGCGGGCGTGGCGACCTTTTCCACCATACCCAACTCTTCCATCGCGGCCAGCAGCCGATCAAGCCCCAGCGAGGCCCCGACGCCCGGCAACTCCCGCGAGGTGAACATCGCGGCGAGGTTGTCGTAGCGGCCGCCCGAGCAGACGCTGCCGATGCTCGGCAAGGCGTCGAGAAACGTCTCGAATACCGAGCCGGTGTAGTAGTCCAACCCTCGGGCGATCGACAGATCGAGCCGCAGCCGATCCGACGAAACCCCGGCAGCCGACGCCCCTTCGACCACCTCTCGGAGCTTGGCCGCGCCGGCCTGTCCGGTTTCGTTGCCGGCCACGAGCGTTTCGACCTGGCGGAGCACGTCGTCGTTGTCGCCGGAGATTTCGCTCAGCCGCAAAACGCCCCGCGCTTGTTCGGCCGTGGCGCCGGCGGTAGAGACCATCTCCTTGGCGACCGCGTCGGGACCGATCTTGCCGAGTTTGTCCAACGCGCGGAGTACGGCGGTCGAGCGGTCGGCCAGCCCAAGGCATTCCAACAGCCCAGAAAGCACCATGCGGTTGTTCAGCCGAATGGTGAACTCCGAGAAGCCGATCTCGCGCATCAGGTCGTGGATTACCAGGGCGGTCTCAATGTCGGCGGCGGTAGAGCGGGTGCCGATGGTGTCGAAATCGCACTGCATGAACTCGCGGTATCGGCCGCGCTGAGTGTTCTCGCCCCGCCAAACGGTGGCGATGTGGTATCGTTTCAGCGGCGTGCCCAGCCGATCAACGTGCTGGGCGGCGAACCGCGCCAGCGGAACGGTCAGATCGAACCTCATGCCGACCCAACGGCCGCCGTGGTCCTGGAACTTATAAAGCTGCTTGTCGGTTTCCTCGCTCCCCGTGCCGGAGAGAATATCGAGGTATTCCAGTGCCGGGGTGTCGATCGGGCAAAAACCGTAAGAGCGGTATACCCGACGGGCCGTGTCGATCAGCCGCTCGCGCGGAATCATCGACTCCGGCGGCCAGTCGCGGAAACCCTTCAGCGTGCGGGGAGTAACGCGGGTCGGTTCAGTCACGAGAAATTGGGGACTCGAGGTTCGGGGGCCGCTTGCGGCTTCGCACCGTGCGATTTTCAGCACCCCAGCCTAACAAATTGAACGGGAATGGAAAAGGGGATGCGCCGATTCCGAGTTGCGGATCGTGGCCGCTATGTAGTATAGTTCCCGATAGAAAGCAGGGTGGGTCATGTCCGAATATATTCAGGTGGTTACGACCGTGGAGCGTCGTGAAGACGCCGAACGGATTGCCCGCGAGTTGGTCCAGCGGCGGCTGGCCGCGTGCGTACAGGTGGTTGGCCCAATCGCCAGCACGTATCGTTGGCGGGACAAGATCGAGACGGCCCAGGAATGGCAGTGCTGGGCAAAAAGCCGCGGCAACCTCTACGATGAAATCGAGCGGTCGATCCGCGAACTCCATCCCTACGAAGTACCCGAGATATTGGCCGTGCCGGTGCTGGCCGGAGGGGCCGACTATCTGGCGTGGCTCGACGCGGAAGTTGAAAGAGGAACGTAGGGCGGATTCGACACCGTCATGCCGTCGGAAGCCGACCATTCGAGCAGCTTCTTGCGCGGACGGGTCGTCTCCAGTGACGTTGGGCAGAGGCCCTCCTGAAGACGACGCTCGGCGGCAAGCCGTTCGAGAAACTCGGGCGAGGCTCGGTCCAACATGATTACTTCGCTCTTCGCGCCCGGTTTGTTGCGTGGCCGGATGATGCACACTACCTCGGCCCCTTCCTTGAGCCGGCGGCGGATTTCATCCAGCGCGGCCTGCTCACGCGGCGTCAAACCGCTCGGCTCCGAGGCCGGCGACGCCATGCCGTTCGCGCCAGGCATCGAGCCGGGCATCGGCGGCGGCGCAACCGCTGCAATGGCTATCGGATTCAAACTCGCTTCCGCTGCCGACGCTCCGACCGGAACAACCGACGGCGATCGGTAGATGAACGCCAGTTGCGACTGGTCCAATTCGGCGCGGATCGTGGCCGGCGCGGCAAACAACCCTTCCCTGTCCTCCGGATCGGCGGCGTTGCAGACGCCGATCAAATATCCATCGCTGGAGAACAGCCCTCCGCCGCTACGGCCATCGACCGGTTGGCCGGCCACCTGGATGTTCGGCGGACCGAGGAACTTGTCCAGCGAAGTCACCCGGCTGTGCTGTGAGGTCGGCCCTTGGCCGTTGTTGCAGCCGACGCTGACGACCGGCAGTCCGCTCTGGACGCGATAGTCCGGCGGGGCAAGTCGGGCAGTGGTCACCGGACCCTGTGGGCGAATCGCCACCAGTCCCACGTCGCGGGTCAGGTCGTAGGAGATCAGCCGGCCTTGGACCTGCCGCGGTCCGCCGGGACCGAACAGATCGACGTCGATCCGCCCCTTGCCTTTTGAATCGCGGAAAATATGGCCGCAGGTCAGCACGAGCGCCTCGCCGTCTCGGGCGTCGACGATCGTGCCCGAGCCGCATGAATGTCCGTCCGCGTCCTCGATCCGCAATCGCACGCTGGCGGCAATCAGGGCCGCGTCGGACGGTTCATTCTGCTGGCGCAACTGGCGTCTCGCCGGACCGTTAGAAACCTGCTGAAAAAGTTGGCCCCCAAGAGTTCGGGTGCCACTGCTGGCCGGCTGCTCGCCACGCCAGGCGGAAGAGGCGAACCGATCGTTTGCGAGCGGCTGGGGCGGCGGCTGAATCGTCGGCGGCGCGGGATTGTGGGCCAGCAGCGGCGGTGGGTCCGGCCGCGCGGCCGAAGCCTCGATCTTGCACATCCGTTCCAAGCGGCTGAAGCTGGTTCCGCCGACCACCCGGTCCACTTCCTGTCCATCGATCAGCATGACGAAGCAGGGGATATTGCGGATGCCGTATTTAGCGGCCAGCGGCCGATTTTGATCGATGTTTACCCGTTGGACGGGATAGCCTTGCTCGACCAGTGCCTCGACGGTGGGATTCATTGCCCGGCACGGGCCACACCAATCGGCGTAGAAGTCCAACAACACGGTCTGGCCCGGGCTGGAAAGGACCAAAGCCGCAAAGGCCGCCTGCAAAGAGACCATCGGTTCCCTCCTGGTCGATGCGCGAAATCCGTTTCGCCATTTTCGTTTGCTAGCTATGCAGGACAGGCTGTCAACCTGTCCCACGCACGGAATCCGTAAGGAGGGCGTATTGTCGCCCATTCGGCGATTTGGTACAAGCGCAGTATTGGTGGATCCCCCCCCCCGCCGGCCTGTCAACCACGCCTCGCACGTTGTTTCTTCTTTCCGACAGCGATCAGCGGGGTAGTGAGCTTTTCGTAGAGCGCGAAGAGGAATTCCACCCTTTGGCGTTCGGAGGTAAATGGTTGCCTTCGATAGCAGCGATCGACGGCCCGATCCAGCGCGGCGTGTGCCTTGACCAGCTTCGGGGGCATTGCCAGCGGGTCGTACAGATCGGCCAGCGTCGCCCCACCTTTGAGGAATTCTTTTCTCGCGTCGAGCACTACCCGCGCCGCCGTCTCGACCGCCGCCCGTTGCTTCTCGCTTGGCTCTTGCGGCCAAGGATAGTTATTGTAAACGAGTTTGTTTGAATATCGATAATCAGACTTCAATCGCCCTCCAGCTTGCCGCACCCAGGCCATGTGCATCGCCGAGGACAGCACGCCGAAATGAAATCGCTTTGCACCAGGAATAATGAGGCACAAATTGCTTGCAATAACTCTTGCCGGCATGAAAGCCATCGGGATATAACGGCGTTTTTCCGAAGACACGGAAGGAATCAACAGGTAAGTTTTGTTCGGATGGCTGATGAAGGCGAATTCAGTCGGAGTCACCGCAAGTTCGCGCGTGGCCTGACGCTTGCTTGCAAGGCGGAATTTCCTTACAGCCTTAACCCTGCGCATTACTCCCGGCATGGAACGAAGCTCGGTGGGCGTCGTATCTCGAAGCCAAAGACACCACCGTTTTTTTCCATTGATAAATTCGCGAGCACCGATAAATTGCCGGATGAACTTTTTGGCATTGGGGTCTTTGGCTAGTAGCTCGGCTTTCTCTCCGCGATCGAGAAGCAAGTGTCCACCGTCAATAGGTTGGTTTCCAAAACAGATTTGCGGAACGTCGCAAATTGGATTCCGGCGGTTGACTACCGCCCGATCGGGACCGTCCACCAGATACGGACTAATATTCTCCACGCAAGTAGCGGAGGGTTTTCCATCATGACACTCATGGATGCGTTTTTTTGCGATATCAAAGGCCGCGAATCCGATAATGACCACATGCACATGCGCCTTTCCGCGGGCTTCGCTTTCCCAAGGAAACGTGCGGTGGGAGAAGTGGATTTTCAACCCAAAACGCTGAAACAGCGGGTTCCACAGCGCACCGACTTGTTCGCCCTGAGTGATGGAGTTTGTCGAGACAAAGCAGACGACGATTTTAGTGCCCTGAATGTATTCTGCCGCTTTGATGTACCAACCGGCCACATAATCGAGCAAACCGTGCCCCTTGATATCGCCGGCAATGTTTTTCATGTCCGCGCGTTGATCGGGTGTTTGGTACTTTCCACCCACGAAAGGCGGATTTCCCAGCACGCAACTGCACCGCTCGGGCGGGAGAATCTCCGCCCAGTCCAGACGCAGGGCGTTGCCCAGAACGATCTTCGGACTCTTCCGCAACGGCAGTCGGACGAAGTATTGCCCGAACTCCTCCGAGAGCTTTAGGTTCATCTGGTGATCCATCAGCCACATGGCGACTTCGGCGATCCGGGCGGGCCATTCGCTGATCTCGATACCATGGAAGGCGTCCACGTCTACCAGCGAGAGGTTATGGATGTCCAGTTGTCGCTGACGGCCGTTGATGGCCGCGAGAACTTCCATTTCCAGCAACCGCAGTTCCCGATAGGCGATGACCAGGAAGTTTCCGCAACCACAAGCGGGATCGAGGAAGCTCAACCCGGCCAGCTTCCGATGGAATTGCTTCAACCGACTCTTGTTGCTCTTGATGCGTTGAAACTCCGCCCGGAGATTATCGAGAAACAACGGCCGGATCACTTTCATGATGTCGCGTTCGCTGGTGTAGTGGCCGCCGATCTGCCGGCGCTCGCGCGGCTCCATCACGCCCTGGAACAACGAGCCGAACACCGCCGGCGAGATGGTCGACCAGTCAAACCGCGTACAGGCCAGCAGGCTGTTGCGCATGTCGCGGTTGAAGTCGGCGAACCTCAACCGCTCGGCGAAAAGCTCGCCGTTGACGTATGGGAACGCGGCCAGCGTTTCGTCCAGGTTCTTTTGCCTCTCGTTCTGGGGCGTGTTGAGTATCTCGAAAATCCTCGCCAGTTGCGGCCCCAAGTCGGAGCCGTCCGGCTGCGTCCGGTTCTCGATGTACAGATGGAACGCCTCTCGCTCGAAAATACCAGTGTCTTCGGCGAACAGACAGAAAAGCACCCGCACCAGAAACCGTTCGAGTTCGTGCCCTTTGTAACCGCCGTCCTCCAAGGCATCGTGCAGGTCGTCCATAATCCGCACGGCACGGAGGTTGATCGGATCCTGGTCCTCAAACCTGTGTTGCTTATAGCCCGGGATGAAGGCAAAATCGTGAATATGGCAGTGCAACTCATCGAGCGGAGACTCGATGCTCTCGACACGAGACTGACCGGGCAGAGGTTCCTCTCGCCGATCGTCCGGCTCTATATCGTGCAACGCGATCCGGGCGAAATCGGAAACGATCACATAGCGAGGCACTTCGTCATGCCGGCCCTCCCGCGCGAGATCCTGGATGTAGCGAAAGGCTTGCGACTCGGCCTTACCCAAATCGTTGCCTCTACTCTTGTGCTCGACGAGCAACATTCCGCGCCAGAAGAGATCGATCCGGCCGTAATCGCCGGAGATATTTTTCACCGGTTCCTCGAACGTGGCTACCGTTCGGCGACGGATGCCGAAGACCTGGAAAAATTCGTTCCAGAATGTCTGTTTCTCGGCGCTCTCGCTTTTCGCGCCTACCCATTCGCGGGAAAAGGCAATCGCGTTCTGGCGGATTTCGTTCCAAGAGAGCGGCATGTGAAGCGGTTCACTCAAAAAAGAGACTTTTGGGACACCGGTGACACAAAGTATAGCGGTTAGCCCCGCTACCGGCAATTAGCCCGCATTTTTCACCACACGGGGCGAATCGACAACAGTGTGTTCGGTGGGGCAGACATTCTTGTCTGCCATATTTGCCATGATTTCTAGGGCAGACAGGAATGTCTGCCCCACCATGGTGAGAAATGCGTGTTAGCACTGGCGAGGCGCCAGTGGCACCCGCGCTTGCCATCCGACGCCCTCACCCTAACCCTCTCCCGAAGGGAGAGGGGACCAATTTGCACACCCAATTGTGCGCGAACTTTCCAGAAAAACGTCCAAACCGGTTTTTGCGCGCTCAATTGGTTTTTCGGGGCCAATTTAACCCCGCGCACCCAGGTTAATTAACCCGGTATACCAGGTTAATCAACCTGAGGTTAAACTGGGGTTACGTTTTAAGCACGGCCGCCAAAGCGGAATGAATAGCCCCGGTTTTAAGCGGTTTGAACGCATCGGCGGCCCTCGACGAATCGACGTAAGAATTAGTTGGCGATTTCAGAAATTTTTTCCAGTTAATTCAGACCGGAAAATCGACCTTAACTTGAATAACAACATCGGTTTGTGGCGACAGGTCGCGAAACTTTTCGCACCACCCCTCCTGCGGGGTATGCGTAACGAGGTCATTCTACCAGCCGAAAACGCCTAGAAAAAGGCTGTTTTCTGGCCATCGGTATTTACGCACTTTTTCGCTAGGGGCTATGGCGGGCGAAAAATCGCTTTTCCCACCGAAAATCATGCGAACGTTACCTCCGACGCGGGACAGAAAAGGGAACATCGCTGATTCTGGCAAACTAGATAACCGATAATCAGTGATGTTCCTTTTCGTACTCACATCCTTTTTGCAAGTCCCATGCTTACCGACAACATCCTCGATCTGATCGGCAACACGCCGCTGGTGCAGTTGAAGGGCGAAAACATATTCGCCAAGGCGGAGTTCCTCAACCCCGGCGGCAGTATCAAGGACCGCGTGGCCCTGGCCATGCTCGAAGGAGCCGAACGAGACGGCCGCCTGAAGCCCGACTCGATTGTCGTCGAGGCCACCAGCGGCAACACGGGCATCGGCGTGGCGATGATCGGCCGGCTCAAGGGCTACCACGTGCGCATCGTCATGCCGCAAGGAATGAGCGAGGAGCGCAAGAAGATCATCCGCGCCTTGGGCGCCGAATTGATCCTGACGCCGGACGAAGAGAGCATCGACGGGGCATTGCGCCGGGTCCGCGAGATGGCGGAGGCCGACCCGCGGGTATTCGTCCCTCAACAGTTTGAGAACCCCGACAATCCACGCTGCCACTATGAAAACACCGCCCACGAGCTATGGCGGCAGATGGGCGGAGAAATCGACTGTTTCGTCGCCGGCGTGGGCAGCGGCGGAACACTGCAAGGCGTCGGCAAATTTCTCAAACAACACAAGCCGGACGCGCATATCGTGGCCGTCGAGCCTAAGGACGTCGCGGCACTGTTGGGACACGAGCCGGGACTACACCAGATACAGGGCATCGGCGACGGATTCATCCCGGCCGTGCTCGATGTTTCGCTGGTCGACGAGGTCTTGGAAGTAACCGACGAAGACGCCATCGAAACTACCCGGCAGTTGGGCCGCGATCTGGGGCTGCTGGTTGGCATCTCGTCGGGCGCCAACGTCTGGGCCGCCCGTCAGGTGGCCAAACACCGGCCCGGCAAAATCGCCACCGTTTTGCCCGACCGCGCGGAACGGTATTTCAGCACGGCGCTGTTGTAATAAGAATAGTCCGGGTTAGCGCAGGGCGCTTTGGGCCGTCAGACAGACGTGGCGGAAGACCTCGGGACGCGAGACGCCCGACAGGCGAAGCGCCTCGGCGCCGGCCCGCTTGAAAATCAGCTCGCCGGCGTGCAGCCAATGTTGGCCGGGCAAGGATTCGACCTCGATCGAGTCGAACTCGTCCAGGGAGAGCCAACGCTCGTCGATCGGCATTAGCCCCTTGCGGATGATGATCCGCCGATTGGTCAGTGCGTAGCGACGGCAGACGAAGGGCATCAGTTGCCAGGCGAACACGGCCAGGCTCAAGGGAATCGAGGCCACGGCCAGCAGCTTTCCCAGGGTGAAGAACTCGCCCACCCCGAAACGCACGGCGGCCAACCGTCCCACGAGCCGGCCGGCGCGGGTAGCGCCGATGGTCGGCCAAACCACTTTGCAGGTAACTTCCGTCACTTCCGGCGGCATCACGCCGGCTATTGGTTGGTTCATTCGAGAGGCAATGGACAGGGACCGGAAACGAAAATCGTCGCCATGTCGTTCAAGTGAGCAAATGTCGGATGAATGGAGTATAAAGTGGAATCGCCGTGTTATCAAGAGACGGCTATTGAGTGCC
Organism: uncultured Thermoguttaceae bacterium; assembly: GCA_965195225.1. Taxonomy (GTDB): domain Bacteria; phylum Planctomycetota; class Planctomycetia; order Pirellulales; family Thermoguttaceae; genus JAHIKV01. Next base: position 44,750 of record CBDAFL010000168.1, on the reverse strand, counting down.
GGAGAACAATGTTGCGAACAATAGTCGGCTGCTAACAGCCCCCGGGTGGTGAGGAAAGTGGGCGATGGCGGACTCGAACCTACCCCGTTTTCCTCGGGAAATACGCCGTTTTCCGAAACAGGCGGTGCGGAATCCGGTGCAGTCGGCGCACGAAACGGCACACTTCCCCCCGACTTGGCCGCCGTCGTCGCGGCATGGCCGACGCTGTCCGAAGCAATCAAGACGGACATCGTGACGATGGTGACGGCCGCCGACGGGACGGTGGGGAGGGCTGACCGATGACCGCAACGGACAAGAGACGATGCCGACGGCTGCGGGCGGTGGCCTTGGGACCCCGGCGGATTTCCCCATTTGTTGCCCGGACCCCACCCCTTCTCGTCTCAGTAGTACGTAGTTAACCCCACCTCTACTGTCAATAAGGTTATTGGCGCTGGCTACTTAAAGTGTGTGTAAGCGCCCACAACATAGGTAGATTTGTTGTACGGACAAAGGAACGGAAGATGGCCTAAGGGTTAAGTAACGGCGTGTGTGGGGCCGCGTTTCGGTGTGTTCTCGCACACGCACACGCGCGCGAGGGCTTAACGGGGGTTTTCGGACACCCCTCGCATGAGTCGTCCGCTCTGGGTATACTGAGCGTTGCCGGGTGCTTGTTGAAGTCGCTCTTCGGCGGGCCGAAACCGGGCCGGGGGGGCTGTTGTTCTCCCTGTCTTTCGACGGCAATCCCCGGCCGGGCCTGGCAGAAAGACAGGGCTCTCACATGGCTATTCAGTGGTTCTATCAGACCAGCGAGGGCCAGCAGTCAGGACCGGTCGATTCGAGGGAACTGCACCGGCTGGCTGAAGCTGGCATCGTCAGGCCCGATACGTTGGTGCGTCAGGGCGATAGTGGCCGCTGGGTACGCGCTGAGCACGTCCGGGGTTTATTCCAGCAATCCACGGCTCCACCTTCATCTTCACCGGGCGCGTCTCCGCCGGGACCTCCGCCGGTACCGGAGTCCGGCGCGCCAAGTAGGGGCGTCAGCGGCGAGAGTTCGATTCGCCACGGCCTTCGCGCGGCGGCAGTCAACAACGAATACGACAAGATTTGTGATGAGTGGGAACGCAAAGAGCGGAGGGCCAAAGTGGGGATGTGGCTGAACGCGGTCAAACTCGCCGTAACGGTGATAGTAGTCGTGGGGCTGATGAAAGGGTGCTCATTCCTTGTCGTCGAAAACGCCAGAAGAAAAGCCAAAAGAGAAGAGGAAAGGCAGAGGCAGGACTTCTGGAAGGACTATCCGTTAGCCGAGCAAATTGAGGCCGGGGGGCCGCCTATAGATATTTCGCCGGAGATGTTTGAGAAGTCCAAAAACGAGGCGAAAGAGCGGTTTGAAAAACTTCAGGGGGTGACGGAACACCAACGGACGTTTGAGCAACTGATTCTCGATTGGGTGGACGACCACCAGGGACAGCCGCTTCCGGAGCAACAGGTGATGAGCGGGTGGATTCAAGAGATGCGTGCGGAGCTTCGCAAAGAGCTTGTCGCGAGCCCAGAGATACAGGCGGTTCTGGCTCGAATGAAACAGCTCGAAGAACCTGAAGGCCCAGAGTTTGCTGCTCTCCAGCATGAGTTTGAGAGGCTGACACATCAATGGGCGTTACGTCACATGGATGCAGACAAACTGCTCGCTGCGTTTGACCGTAAGTACCAGCGATGGCTACAGGATTCGCACTCACGGATAGCTCCCTCCAGCACTCGTCAGCAGACGGTAATGCCACAACCGAAGGGAACCACCGCGCCGGGACGATCTGATCTTGCAGGGGAACCCTATTTCGATACGTCTCATGGCTTTTCGATTACCTTTCCGTCTGGCTGGACCGTCAAGAAATCCTCCAATCCAGAGACAATCATCAAAGCCGTTTACCGCGATTCGTCCGACAACATTGCGCTGATCGTAATAGCAGGATACAAACTGCCATACAAACCATCCAAGGAAGAATTGACTGTAGACGTGGCGTGGGAAGTCTTTCAAAAACAATATCAGGACTTCTCACTGAAGCGCAGAGGCTCAGGAACCGCTAAGATTGGATCGAAGGACGCCGTGTGGAACACGGTCGAGATCACAGCACCGCCACAAGCCAGGAGCCTTGCCAAGCACTACCACTTCATCCAAGGATCAACCTTGTATACGGTATCTGCCATATCTGATTCTGGAGAAGCATTTTTCACTGCGAACCTGCCTCTGATGGATGAGGCGATTAGCACATTGGCGTTTGGACGCTGAAAACAGAATATACAAATGAAACCCCTTGGACTCTGACACGGAAAATGTTGATTAGGTTAGAGGAGCCACGCAATGAATCAAATCACAGGAAAAAAAGTTGCCGCTGTAGTCGTTTTTCTGGCGGGCCTAATCGTAGCCGCGTCCACCAAGGAAATCAATTATGGATTATGGACATCCATCGGCCTCTACATGGTTGGACTCGCAATTTGCTGGGGTGGGGTCGCACTGTGGCAATCTGGCAAACCGACCGACAACGGGTCAAATTAGTACACATTCCGTTCCCATTCTTGCTTGATCGGGCCTTCCTGCGGTACACTGGGTGCATCGGGACGGCCACGGCGACTTGCAAGCGCGGCGGCGGAGAGGGATTTTGCGAAAGCAAAGAAACTGGGCTACGACCCGTAATGCGAACACGCGAACATTGGAGGGTGCCGACAGGATGAAAACAAGAAACACGGGTATAGGCAAGCGGCTTCGGCGTGCCTGGCTGCTGCTGGCGGAGCACATTAAGCTCCGAAAGGCGGAGGCGCTGCTTGAATCGACAACATTCGATGCTTGGAAATGTTCCAGGCTCACCCCAAATGGGAAATCCCAGGCCAACTATTACGAAGGGTGCTGCTATGGAAAAGGGAGAACTTACGAAGCTCGCCATTGTCTACGCAGTAACACTCCTTGTGATAGTCGCCGCAATCCCGATTCTCGGCTGGAGTAAGGTCACGTCAATCGTGGGAGAGACGGCCGTTTACGTCTTGATAACGATGGCTGTGCTGTCCATTCCATTACTTATCGGTAGCTATTACTACGGAAAGCAAAGCAATGGTAACGATAGCGGGAGCGACGACGAATAGCTGGAGCGAAGCCCGGGGCGTAGGCTCCTTCTTCTTGTAGCCGCGTCTCTCGCTCCCTTCGCGGCTCCGGTAGCTTTCGGCTACAGGCAATTGCACACACGAAGTGAAGCAACTAAGCGGGATTGATGCCGAGTTGGTGTGAAGACTGCGACACGTCGATAGAATGAACGAAATCGGGACGGCCGGGGTCGATTGCAACGCCCCCGGCCTTCAATGCGGTCCCCGGCAAGTGGTCGCTTCACCTATCCTTCGCGGCGATTGCTGGGGACCGGCCCGCATAACAGAAGGATAGAATATGGCTGACTCTCAGCGGAACACCGACTGGTCCGCAATACGCCTAATGGCGTTGCAGTGTCTTTCTGCGGCGTGGGATTTGGCTTTTTGGGCCGACCGGTCCGATGAGGACGATTACGACGAGAAGAGCGCCGCTCTGCACCTAGCGGCAATCGACAGAGCACACGACACCTTGTATCGCGCGATGCGGACGTTTTCACCCGGCGTTAGGGTATTGACCCGTGACTTTTTGTGCGCGTCAGCCCATTTTGACGCCATTGCCCGAGCGAGCGTAGGCGAGGGGCCGCGACCGGATTTTCGGGTTGGCGGAATGTGTTGTGCCACTGCACACCAGAGCGCGTATGTGCTGCTGCGAATCGCTCTCGGGCAATTCGAGGGCGCGATGATGGACGACGGCATTGCTGCGCATTTTTTTGATTACTTGAGTACGCTTTCACCGGAAACAGTGCGAGACAGACACATTTTGCGCACACTTTCACCGGAAGCGTTGCGAGACACGCTCATTCACTTGGAAAAGATCGCGCATCTTACAAGGCTCTTTGCTGGGCAGTCGGTGGATGTGCTCGAAGCCTGGATTGACCGGGAGTGGGCCGCGGTCAGCGGCGACGCGGCCGAACAGCCCGACAAGGGCGGGAAAGGGGCGGCACACAAAGAATACCACCCGACGCCGGAAACCAAGCGATTGATTAAGGACTTCAAGAACAGCGTTTCGATAGACGACTTATCAGACAAATACGACAAGAGTGTTGGGGCAATCCGACAGGCAATCCGCCGAGCCAGAAAAGCCGGGCTTCTACCCCCGGCAAAACGTGGGCGACGTGACGCGACGTGACTAGTCACGCGATAGGCGGCGCACTAAAGCGAAACTTTTCTAAAGCGTTTTCGCCTGGTATTCTCGGGGTTTCGCGTGACGTGCCGTTGTTTTTTGCGTGACTTCTTTTGTCGCGTCACATTCTTGCAGTTCAATTTCCGTTGTGCGGGCAGCATGTTGCGGCCTGTAAAATCGACAACGGAGCAAGAACTATGAGTGGTTCACAAAGACAGCCCAACGCGGCGGCGGGCGAGATTTCCGCCGACGGCATGTATACGCTGTCGGAAATACGGGTACGACTGGGGCTAGGCACTTATGCCCTACGCGAAGCCCGACGGCGAGGTCTGCCGGTGCGAAAGATCGGCCGACGATGTTACGTTCTCGGAAAAGACCTTCTTGACTACGCGGTAGGCGACCGGCAGGGGGTGCAACGTGCTAAGTGACACTGCCCCCAAGCTACTGCTGTCCGCCCGTGACGCGGCGGCGGCCCTGTCCGTTTGTGAGCGGACCTTGTTTTCCTTGACCCAACCCCGAGGCCCTATCCCCTCGATTCGATTGGGGACGAGGGTGCTTTACCCCGTGGCCACGCTCCAAAAGTGGATCGACGAACAGGTCGGCGCGGCGGAAGGGACGGTGGAGCTATGAGGCGACGACCGACCCCGCGACCGGCCCGCGTCAAGGTTCTGGTGGTGTTGCACGCCGGCGGCTGGGTAGAAGCCTACGCCAAGTCGCACGTGGATGTACGCATCGTGAACCGACTTTCCGTGGAAGGCGACACCAGCGAACTGGCAACCCTAGTGGACGAATACACCACGGCCACTCTGCCGCGATGCTACCGGCCGTTGTTCTGGCCGAATAAGCTCCGGGCGATTGGAAATCTGGAATATATCACGCCAGCAACCGCGCTCGACACGCTGTATCAGTTGTCGGTTCTGCGAGGGCTGCGTCGGGAAAGAGAGGTGAGGCGATGAGTGAAGACACCACCTCACCCTCCAAGAAAACCGCGCCTCGCGGAAAAAAGGCGAAATCCCGTTCGCAAGCATCAGGCTTAATCGACCTGACGACGGGATGCCAGAAATGGCACAGCCCGGACAGCGTTGGGTACATCAGCACGGTTGTCGGCAATCACCGCGAACATTGGCCGATCAGGAGCAATGCGTTCCGTCGGTGGTTGCAGTGTGAATACTACCGCAAATGCAAGGCCGCAGCCAACGCCCAGGCCATACAGGATGCAATCGGTGTGCTGGAAGGAAAAGCCCTCTTTGACGGCCGCGAATATCCCGTGCATCTCCGACTTGCCGAGCATGAAGGAAACATTTACATCGACCTGTGTGATACAGCTTGGCGGGTGGTCGAAATCTCGCAGACGGGATGGCGCATATTAACAGATTCGCCTGTCAAGTTCCGCCGATGCAAGGCGATGAAGGCGCTGCCTGAACCAGTAGTCGGTGGCACGGTGGAGGAAGTACAGCAGCAGTTGGACATCGGCAAGTATAACTGGCCGTTAGTGGTAAGTTGGATTCTGGCAGCATTGCGGCCGACAGGGCCGTTTCCGGTATTGAATCTGAACGCCGAACAAGGCGCTGGTAAGACGACGGTAGCGCGTAAGATTCGCGCATTGGTCGATCCCAACACGGCACCGATGCGAAGTGAACCCAAGGAGCCGCGTGACCTGATGATTGCGGCGAACAACTCCTGGATTACCGCGTGGGACAACCTATCACGGATTTCGCCTTGGCTATCCGACGCCCTCTGCCGCCTGAGCACAGGTGGCGGATTCTCAACCCGGACGCTGTACGAAAACAATGAGGAAACCATTTTCGATGCGCAACGCCCGACCATTCTGACGGGGATCGAGGAGTTGCCAATACGAGGTGATCTTCTCGACCGCTCCATTATCGTGACGTTGCAGAACATTCCCGAAAATAGACGACGGCCCGAGGGGGTAATCTGGCGCGAGTTCAATGAGGCGGCGCCCAGGATGTTAGGCGTGTTGTATGACGCGGTCGCCGTAGCTCTGAGGCAACTGCCACGGACCACGATGTCCTCCCTGCCCCGGATGGCCGACTTCGCGTTGTGGGCCACGGCAGCCGAAAAAGGAATCGGATTGCAGGCAGGGGAGTTCATGGACGCCTACAACGGCAACAGGATGGCCGGGAATGAGTTGGCGCTGGAATCGTCGCCTATCGGCAAGGTCGTCATGGACTTCATGGTCACCACGTCCGTCTGGACGGGCACGGCGACGGACCTGCTAAACGAGTTAGACCAGGTGGCAGAAGACAAAATCAAACGTCAGCGCGCTTGGCCGCAATCGAGTAGAAGCTTATCTGGAATCCTGAAGCGATTGGCCCCCAATCTGCGGGCCGTGGGGGTCGATGTCGAGTTTGGGACGGCTGGCAGGGGCCGGAACAAGAGGCGCAGCATCACAATTAGAAGAGTGGGGGAATCTTGCGTCCCCAACGTCCCCAACGTCCCCACATCGGATAAACAAAGCTGTAGTGGGGACGATGGGGTCGATGGCGTGGTCGATGGGGACGCAACGGGGACGCATGACGGCGATGTCGTAAGCCCTTACACAGCAACGGCGGGGACGCACGGGGACGATGGGGACGCAAAAATCCCGCCCCGTTCTGATTGGACTGATCCCAACGACTTGTTCTTGGAAGCGGCAGCAGCCGATGGGGAGGTGGTATGATAGCCGAGCGTATTAAAGCCGAACGTTTGGCGTCGATTCTGGCGGCATTGCCCAACGTGTTCTTGGCAAGTGAACTCCCACGGCCTGCTGCGCGACACTCCGGCGGCACCCGAGAACCGACGCCCAGGATTGCGCCCGGTTGCGTTTCCGGCGGCATGGTCGATACTCTGGACCTCGACGGCAAGCGGCCTTCCACCTGGCAACCAGAGGGCTTTGCTGGCAGGTGAAACTGGGGAGAGGGGATTGCGAAAGGGTGCGAAGCGGTGCGAAGATGAAAAGGAAAAAAGGGGTACTTGACAATTTGGTAATTAACCGATAAGATAGAACCGATGAAAACGAAACGACCAATGCGAGTGACGGATCAGGTGCGGCAGATCATATTGAACTGCGGCCAGACCAGATACCAGATTGCCAAGGCCACAGGCATAAGCCAACCGACTTTAGCCCGCCTTGTGAGCGGAGAACGGTTCCTTTCCCCCACGGCCTTCGACATATTAGGCGAATATCTCGGGCTGCGGATCGTTGTCGATAAGCCCCGAGCGAAGAAAGGCAGGTGAAGCATGGCGAGTATCAGCAAGCAACCGAACGGGCGGCGGACGATCCAGTTTGTCGGCGGCGACGGCAAGCGGCGGTCGATAAGGCTGGGCAAGGTATCGCAACGGCTGGCCGAAACGGTGCAAGTGAAGGTGGAACACCTCGCGGCGGCACAAGCGGCCCACGGCGCGCTGGACGGCGAAACCGCCCGCTGGGTGGCAGACCTCGACGACGCCCTACATGCCCGACTGGCAGCCGTGGGGCTGTTGGAACCACGCAAGGCGGCAACCGTGGGCGGACTGCTGGACGCCTTCCTGGCGGCCAATACGCACGTCAAACCGGCAACGCGGGTAATGTGGCGGCACACAATCCGAAACCTCCGGGAATACTTCGGCGATCCCCGACCGCTACGCACCATCGGCGGCGGCGAAGCAGAAGGTTTTCGGCAAGGGCTTGTAGAACAAGGGCTGGCGGCGGCGACGGTATCGAGACGGCTTCAACTTACCCGGCAGATATTCGCCTACGCGGTGCGTTGCGAGTGGATCGACCGCAACCCGTTTACAGGCATATCCCACACGTCGGGCGACCCGCAAAAGCGGCAGCGGTACATCACGGAAGATGAAACGGCCCGGCTTATCGACGCGGCCCCGAACTGGGTATGGCGGACCATCATTGCCCTGGCACGCTATGGCGGATTGCGGACGCCTTCCGAAACGCTGTCCCTACGCATAGCCGCCCTCGATTGGGAGCATGGGGCAATGGCCGTCACGTCGCCCAAGACAGAAGGCCACGGGCAAGGGCAACGGATGGTGCCGATGTTCGCCCGACTTCGCCCGTTCTTGGAAGAGGCTTGGAATATGGCCGAAGAGGGTCAAACGCACGTCATTCCCGAGAACTTGTACCTACCGGCGGCGCATGGGCCTAACGGTTGGGTGAACTGCAATCTGCGGACCACCTTCGAGAAGATCGTCAGGCGGGCCGGGTTGGAACCGTGGCCCCGCTTGTTTCACAACTTGCGGGCGTCTTGCGAAAGCGACCTGGCCCGAGAGTATCCGATCACAACAGCTTGCAAGTGGATCGGGAACACCGTTTCGATTGCGGCGCGGCATTACATCCAAGTGACGGATGATGATTTTCGGAGGGCTTCCAAGTCGGTGCAGAATCCGGTGCAGCAACCGCAAGAAACGGGTTGTATGGGGCCGCAAGCGAAAAGAAAAACCCCCGCATTTGCCGAGAAATGCGAGGGTATGCGAGAGTGTACAAGTGTATCTGTGGGCGATGGCGGACTCGAACCGTCGACATCCACGGTGTAAACGTGGCGCTCTAACCAACTGAGCTAATCGCCCTAGGAAGTTTTCTCCGTTGTCGTTCGGCTGGTCTCCCGGTCCAGCCCCTCAGTCATTGCCCGAGCGTCGCACCGCTCCGCTGTCGCGGAAGAACCCCGTCGGGGGAGGTCGCTTCATGAGCGGCTCTGACGGAAGCGGGAGCAGACGACCGATCCGGCAGCCCGGCGCGACGGACGTGCCGCCGCCAAACGTCGGATAATCCAAAGTATAGTCTGCGGCGGTATGGGCGTGCAACGGCCGGTCCGAGTTGGGATACCTCCTCCACGCCAGAGGGGAGCGGCTTGGTTGGTTCTCGCGCGACGGCCCCCAGTAGGTCTTCCAGGCCTCGAAGCTCATCGCCTCCGGTGGAATCTCGGGATCGATGTTCCGCACCATCCAAAACACGTCCACGTCCTGGTAGTAGTTGCCGTCGCCGTTCCAGACCAGGCGTTGGCGGGATTGTTCCACGCCGACGGCCCCATCTTGCTCGACCAACGGCACGCCGGGGGCAGAGACGAAAACGTTGTCCGTGCAGACGAACTGCACCGTCAATTGGTACGGGTTCGACGGAGTGCTGGTCAGCCGGCAAAGTCCGCCGCGGACAATGGCCGTCAGTCGCCGCAACTCGAGCCGAAGCGTTTCGTCGGGTTTCGGCGCCACCTGCCCCCCGCCGGCCGTCAACAGCGTGTCGGTGGTGACCAGCAGCCCGTTGTCCCACAACAAGTGTACCGGTTGCAGTTCCTCGACGCGGAGAAAGATGGCCTCACCCCGGGCGATGGAGTCGACCAGTTCAAGCGAGGCCAGCGGGGTAGCCGCCGGGACGCCGTCCACCGACATGCCCGCGTCCGGCGCGGGCCGCGCACGGATGAACGCCACCTCGGGGTGATAGGTCATCAGTTGGTCCGAGACGTTGCGGACCGTCAGCGAGCACCGTTCCAGCCGGAGCGACTGGCCGCCCCACGTCTCGATCAGCGACCAGTTGTCGGCCGGCAGGTCGCGTGGAACGTGCAACTCCACCGCCACGTCGATCAATGTCAAGCGTCCGGCGGAGAGGGTCAACATGCTCCGCGGATACATGACGGGGTTGATTTCGTCGGGACGGAAGACGACGACCGGCTGAAATCCCTTACCCGGCCGGACCGTCACTTGCAGGTTGGAAAGCTTCATCGGACGTTCTTCGCGCGGCCCGTTGAAACGCAGCTCGATGACGTCGCCGTTTTGGGCCGAGGCGCAAGCCGCGCCGAGGCTCGCAAACTCGTTCTCTCCGGCGGCCGTGTCGCCCACGATCAAGACGCCGGAGCGCTTCATAGCCGACTCGGCCGACGAACCATCGCGGGGTAAGGAGGGATTGTCGGCGATGCTCGGCGGAGACAACGTCGCCTCGTCGTCCGGCCAAGTGGCGCCTCGCTTCGAGGCCGGTTCCCCGGGCCGCAAAACGAACGAAGCCGGAGGCGCCGGCAACTTGGAACCGGCCTCGGCGGACGGCTGCCCGGCCGATGGGGTGGAACCTGTCGTGGCGCCGGGGGCATAGGCGTCCCATTCACCCGGCGAGAAAGAAGGCGTGTCGCTCTCGAAAGGTTCGGGATACAATTCATCCGTCGGTTGTTTCTCCTTCGGGGCGGTCGTCGGTGAGGGGAGCGATTTTGGGGTAGCTACCGCCTCCGTCCGATCGCTTCTCGCCATCTCGGCGGGCGGTGGCAAAGAATCGTCGCGCGACCAGAACCAGTTGAGCAGCAATACCACGCAGAACAACGACGCCACCGGCATCATCCAGGGCAGGTGCCGCCCGAGAAACGAAACCGGCGGCGCCGGCGGCGGCATCAGCCAAACTCTGCTCGTGGGACTCATCGGTTGCAAACCAATGAGGCCGGCCAGCATGAGCAGATCGGACTCCAGTTCGCCGGGGGTGGCGTAACGGCGGCGCGGATCCTTGGCCATCATCTTTTCCAACACTTGCTTCAACTCGTCCGGCAACTCGGGCCGGAATTGCCGGATGTCGGGTGGCTGGTCGCCCTGGTGCTGGAGCAACTTCTGCAAGACCGTACCTTCTGGAAACGGCGGTTGCCCGGCAAGCATGAAAAACAGCGTGCAACCGAGCGAGTAGATGTCGCTGCGGACGTCGGCGTGGCGGGGATCGCGCGCCTGTTCGGGCGAAATGTAATCAAAGGTGCCCAGTGTCACGCCGCTGGCCGTCAAGTCGGCGCCGTCCGGATCGGATTGCCGCATTCGGGCAAGTCCCATGTCGATCAACTTCACGCGCCCCTCGGACGTGACCAACACGTTCGACGGCTTGATGTCCCGATGGACGACGTTTTGGGAATCGGCGTGCGCGAGCGCCTCGGCAATCTGGAGCGTGTAGCTTATCGCCTCGGCCAAGGGCAACGGTCCCTTCCGCTCGACCAACGAACGCACGTTCGCACCTTCGATGAACTCGGAGACGATGTAGGACAGGTCGCGGTCCTCGCCCACGTAGTAGACCCGCGCGATGTTTTCGTGATCGAGCCGCGCCGCCGATTGGGCCTCGTTCTGGAACCGCTGGAAGGCGTCCCCACCGGCCGCCTGCTCGGGGGGCAGGATTTTCAAGGCGACCGTCCGGCCCAGCCTGGTGTCGATGGCGCGGAAGACTCGGCCCATCCCACCCCCGCCGACGTACTCGACCAACTCGAAGAATCCGATCCGGTCGCCCGGCATCACACGCCCTTCCAGAATGCGGTCGGCCGAGTCGGACGCCGTGGGACAGTGGATCGGCGGGCGACTGGTGATGATCGTCTGTTCATCGGCCGAGGAATCGCCGGCCAAGCGGCGGGCCGACGAAGAGCTTTCGGCGCGGACCTTCGCCGGTTCGCCGGGCAACGGCGAATGATTTTCAGCATTGGATGCGGTATCGCTCATCTATTCGTCGCCGAGAAACCGACACCGCGTTCCGGCCGCGGTCCAATCGGCAGCTCCCAAACCCTTACACGCCCTTGTGTCCCGAGCCACCAAAACCCTTGAAAGACGAATGCCCAACGGAGAAGAGGTCGGGTGCATAATCCCGAACCCTCATTCTAACTCCCGGCCGAATAGCCGTCAATTGTCCGCTATATCCCGCCATATCCCGCCATTGGGGCTGGATCGTTGGTGGATACTGGTTCCCACGCTCCGCGTCGATGGCGACGACGCAGAGCGTCGCGGACAGTCCGTTTCCACGGAGGACCGTGGGAACGAGGGATTTATTCCCGGCGGATGATTCACACGGCATCCATGCCGCTCGTGGTTTCGTATTCTTGTTTACGGGGGTATAATAAGCTGTGTTCAATGGCGGAAACAGACTGCCGCTCCATCCTTGCCCCCCCCTTCAACGTACACTCCCAAGGAGAATATGGCATGAATCGGCTGAATCGTCGCGATTTTCTGATGACAACCGGCGCGGTGGGCGCCAGCGTTGGACTAACCGTTTTGGGCGGTGCCCGACTGACGGCCGCGGAATTGGCCCAAGGCGCCGCAAACGCCGAGAAACTCGGTTGGCGGCTCGGCGTACAGGCATGGACATTCCACCACGCCACCTTGTTCGAGGCCATCGACAACATCGCCGCCCTAGGGCTTCATTACATCGAGGCATTTCCGGGCCAAAAACTCAGCAAGGAGAAACCGGAGGTGATCGTCGGCGACGAATTGCCGGCCGAGGCGCGAAAGGCGATCAAGCGGAAACTGGCCGACTCGGGCGTCAAAATGGTGAACTTCGGCTGTTGCAAACTCTCGAAAGACCCCGATCAGTGCCGGAAAATGTTCGAGTTCGCCAAGGACATGGGCATTGAAACCCTCGTTTCCGAACCCGACGAGGAGGCTTTCGATACGCTCGACAAACTCAGCGAGGAGTACGGAATCAACGTCGCCGTACACAACCATCCAAAACCCTCGCGCTATTGGAAGCCCGAGACCGTGCTGAAGGTCTGCCGTGGCCGCGGCCGGCGGATTGGGGCCTGCGCCGACACCGGCCACTGGATGCGGTCGGGGATTGACCCCATCGAATGTCTGAAAAAGCTCCAGGGACGGATCATTTCCTTCCACTTGAAGGATCTGAACAAGAAGGCCAAAGATGCCCACGACGTGCCTTGGGGAACGGGCGTATGCGACGTGAAGGGGATGCTCGTCGAAATCCAACGCCAGGGGATCAAGCCCTTCTTTGCCATCGAGTACGAGCACAACTGGGGCAAAGCCATGCCGGAGCTTGCCCAATGCGTCGAGTTTTTCAACGAGACGACGGCTGGCTTGGCGGCCAAGGGCTGAGAGCGTGATTGGAAAGTATCCCCTCTCCCTCTGGGAGAGGGGATCGCGACGGCGGGCAAGCCGCCCGCTACACGGAGCGATTACCCGTGGCAACTAAGATCGATAACCCCCGTCGCTCGCGGCGGGGGTTTTTTAGTTTCTTGAGATTACCCAAACTAACTTTTATCGGCACTACGAAGTGGACACTTTAGGAAATGCGAGTTTTTCCGTTGCTTAGTTCTTGGGCATTTTCCGGTTGCACGGAAATCGCGCGTCGCCGCCTGGTCTGAATGCACATTGCTTGCAGTGCTGTAACTGCTTGCAGTGCAACAACATCCGGCTGCCACTTGACTCAGTCGGATTATTTCTCCATACCGTCGCCACGGAGGTGGACGGATTTGATGCAACCTATGATGTGTCTGAAGGAGACTGGCATGATCACCTGCGAGAAAAAGGCGGAAGTCAAACGGGTATCCGAGGATTTATTGGCGCAAGAGCCGGATTGGGTCACTTTCTACCGCGAGATTCTCGGTTTGCACGGGGTTGCTCGCCACGCTTTTCCCACCCGCGAGGCGTTTGCCGCGTTTGAGCAATCCGAGGACAATAAAGATATTTTGCAGATGCTCGCCAAACTCCGGCGGCAGGGACCGGTAGCTATGGACGAAAACGAGCCGACGCGGGTAATCACGGTGCGGCTGCCAAAAAGCCTTCACGAGGCGCTGCGAGAAGAGGCCCAGGACCACCGCACCAGCATGAACAAGCTCTGCATATCGAAACTCCTCCAGTTTATCGATGGCGAGAGCGTGCCGGCCGACACCGAACCAAGTTAGTAACTGCCGGAAATCCAATAACACATAAGGCAAATGCCCCACGACTGCGGCCGTGGGGGGTGGCACTGGCGTCTCGCCAGTGCTGGCGGCAAGAACACTGGCGAGACGCCAGTGCCACCCACCGAGCCAAGCTAGCGGAACAACCATGCGGCGAATGACGCCAGAATCGATATGGAATTAGGCTGTCCGCTAAGTGGATCGTATCCGAATCGTCTTGCTTCTCTCTGCCATTCCGCCGTTTTGGCGATTGAATCGAGGCGATTTTTGTGTTTGGCTTCGTCGGCCGCCCGGCGGTCCGATTTGGCCTTTCCGCCGATCCGCACCCAGGCCAAGATGCGCGGCAACTCTTCGGCGTCGAACCAGACGCCGTGATTCCTGCAAATGTCGATTATTACACCGCTACGGCGGGCAAAATGGCGGCGGTTCATCAACTTGCCGCAGACCGGACACTTGCGGTACATCGGGCCGCGCTGCGAGGGGGAATCGAGCGTCGAGGTCCGACGCGGCGCGGAGTGGAGCCGGAAATCCTCGATCGGCAAGTCGGTCGTGGCCTTTTGGACCAAATGCTCCAGGATGTTCGCCCCCAGCCAGAACCCGGCGCAGCGGCCGCACTCCATCAGGGCCACGTCGCCGATCTGCCGGCTGCTGAGGCGAGACATTTTTTCGCAGATCGGGCAGGTAAGTTCCGTTTTCTCGCCGGCCAGAGCTTCCGGACGCAGCGCCAGCCCGCAATGATGGCAGAACTTGGCCCGATTGCTTATCCGCGCGAAACACTCCGGACAGATCGTATCGAGGTCTCGTTCGTGTAGGGTGAAGTCGGATCCGCAATGGGAACAAGCCATGCCGCCTTGCTGTCGCGGCGCGCCGCACGACGAGCAGCGGACCACCGCGGCGTTGTGCCCGCGCGGCCGACGGACCGTAACAACCGATCCGCAATGGCAGCGGAACCGGCTGCCGATCGGCCGAGCACCGGCGTCGAACTGACGATGGCATTGTGGGCAGGCGATGAGAAGTCGCATGGAATAGGCTGTAGGCTATAGGTTTTGATAGGATTTCCGGCGATTTTTTCGGCGCGCTAACTCACTGGAATACTTTCGCCCCAACGTATCGGCGTGTTCTTTGCACCAATCGGTCAACTTGGTGCGTCCGGCCGGCTCGGATTGAGTGCAAAGCAGTCCCCGCATCAGTCCGGCGATTTCCTCACGGGTAAGGAAAATGTCACCCATCAACTTGCCGAGGAACCAAGCTGTATAATACCCTACCGTGGGCGAAACGGAAATGATTGGCCGCCGCCGTCCGATTATCGTTCCAATGGTCTCCACGAGACCGCGAAACGTGAACGTTTCGGAACCTATGGCATCGACAATCTCGTTTTCGGTCCGCGCGGCATGTTCCACCGCCAACTCGGCCAAATCATCAACGTAAATCGGCTGAATCCGATACTCTCCATCGCCGAACACACCAAACAGCGGAAGCCGTCGCAGAGTCCAGGCGATGTTGTTCACTAGAATATCCTCCTTGCCGAAAAGCACCGTCGGCCTGAGGATGCAGTAAGAAAGACCGGATTCGATCAATTCGCGTTCTAGCCGGGCCTTGCCGCGGAAGTATTCAAGATCGCTCTGTTCGGAAGGATTGGAGATGCTCACGTGAACCACGCGACGGACCCCCGCTTCTTTTGCGGCCGAAAACAGCTTTAGCGTGTTGTTCACCGCCAACGAGTGGCTGAAGTCTCCGTGATTGAAGCGGACCCAATATGTATTGTACAGGGTGTCCGCACCGCGCAATACTTCCACCATCCGTTCCGGGGAATCGAAGTTAAACGGCGTTGCTTGGACCTTTCCGCCGAAAGGATTCTCGCGGTCGGGTGAGTTGGTCAACGTGTGGACTTCATGTCCCGCGTCGAGCAATCGGGCAGCAATATACTTGCCGGAATAGCCGAATGCGCCGGTAACGACGTGTTTGTCCATACCACAATATCACGCTTGCTCGCGCAAGTCGAATTCCCAGTTGCCGTCCGCGTTGCGGGCGGCGTCGAGTCGGTAGCGGCAGCCGAGGACGGCGGAGGGCTGGAAGCCGTCGGCATCGGGCGAAACCGGCTCGAAACCGTTTTGGCCGGGGCTATGGATGATGAAGACGGGCCGTTCTCCGCGGGCGTCGGCCAGCCAGAACTCCCGGACCCCGGCCCGGAAGTAAGCGGCCGGCAGACGCCGCGTGTCCTTCGTAACGGAACCGTCGCTGACTATTTCGACGACCAGGTCCGGTGCCCCTTCGATTTCCACGTATCGTCCCGGCTGCCCGCCAGCCTTGGGAGTCAGGTGGACTCGGCCCGACCGAATTGCCTCGTGCGACAAGAACACAATGTCCGGTTCGACGGACAGGCCGGCTTCCGGACTGGAAATCCGTGCTTTGTCGACGAACAAATGTCCCATTCGGAGACGTTTGATTCGTTGATACAACGCTGCGGCAACCTCGGTCTTAAACGTCCCATGACAGAATAGATCTTCGGGCGCCATATCCACCTCGATTTTGCCGTCGATGAAGTCGATCCGTCCCGATTCGGGAAAATCGTCCGAGAGGGCCCAGCGGCGGAAGTCGTCCAACGAGCGTACAGCGAGCGGCACTTCCACCAATTCCTCGAATACGACGCTGGTCGCCAAGAATGCCGATGCCATGTGTACCTCCTCCGGCTGGCACTCCCATTATAAGCCCTGTCCGGTCGCCCAACAAGTAGGGTGGGACAAGCAAAGCGCAGTCCCACCACGGCTATCCCCGGTGTTGGTGGGACTGCGCTTTGCTTGTCCCACCCTACTTTCCACCCATCTCGAATGTTACCCAATCGGCTCGAACTTCGCCGTAAAGTGCCGCAGCAGCGGCGGCTCCTCGACGATCCGATAGCCCGGCAGCTTGTCGCGATTCTGAAATACCTCGATGATCGCCTCGATCACGTAGTCGATGTGGCTTTGGGTGTAAACTCGACGCGGTATCGCCAGCCGCACCAGTTCCATCGAGGCCGGAACGAACTTGCCCTCCGCGTCGTGCCGACCGAACATCACGCTGCCAATCTCGACGGCGCGGATTCCGGCGTGGCGGTACAGTTCCACGGTAAGCGACTGGCCCGGAAATTGGTCCGCCGGCACGTGCGGCAGAAACTTCTTCGCGTTCAGGTAAATGGCGTGTCCGCCGGGCGGCTGAAGGATAGGTACGCCCGCGGCCACTATCCGCTCACCCAAATATGCGGTCGAACGGATGCGATATTGGAGATAATGTTCGTCCAGCACCTCCTCCAGCCCGATGGCGATTGCCTCCAGGTCGCGTCCGGCCAGTCCGCCGTAGGTCGGAAATCCTTCGGTGATTATCAGCAGGTTTCGGGCTTCCAAGGCCAGCTCGTCGTCGTTCATGGCTATGAAGCCGCCGATGTTGACAATGGCGTCCTTTTTCGCGCTCATCGTAGCGCCGTCGGCGTATGAGAACATCTCCTGGACGATGCTTTTGACCGAGCGGTCGGCGTAGCCCGGCTCGCGCAGCTTGATGAAATAGGCGTTTTCGGCAAAGCGGCAGGCGTCTAGAAACAGCGGGATGCCGTACTCCTGACAGACCTGCTTGGCCTCGCGGATGTTTTGCATCGAGACCGGCTGGCCGCCTCCCGAGTTGTTCGTCACGGTAATCATGCACAGCGGGATGTTCTCCACGCCGGTCTTCTCGATAAACTCGCGCAGCGCGGCGATGTTGATGTTTCCCTTGAAGTCGGCGATGACGTCCGGGTCCACGCCCTCGGCGGTGGGCAGATCGACGGCCGTGGCGCCCGAGAACTCGATATTCGCGCGAGTAGTGTCGAAGTGGGCGTTGTTCGGCACCACCTTGCCCGGCCCGCCGGAGATGGAGAACAGAATCCGCTCGGCGGCGCGACCCTGGTGGGTGGGAATGATGTGTTTGAAGCCGGTCAGCTCGCGGACCTTGTCTTGGAAGCGATAGAAACTCCTGGCGCCGGCGTACGATTCGTCGCCGCGCATGATGCCCGCCCATTGGTCGGCGCTCATGGCCGAAGTGCCGCTGTCGGTCAGCAGGTCGATCAGCACGTCCTCGGCGGGGACCATGAAGATGTTGTATCCGCCTTGGCGAAGAATCTTCTCCCGCTCCTCTACGGTGGTGAACTTGATCGGCTCGACCGACTTGATCCTAAACGGCTCGATGATGGTTTTCATGGGCGATAACGCAGAGAAATAAGGGGGATAGTGGGAATTGTTCAGCAAAAATGCAACCGTCGAGGATACCGCAGTCAGAGGAGTTGTGCAATCCGCCCCGGATCGCAAAGGACTTTCGCCTTCAAGGCTCAAAACATGCCCTGCAAACAAAAAAGCCGGGCCTGCGCTGGGCAGGTCCGGCTTGTCTCGCTTACATTCAGATTTCCGAGACCAACAGAGCAGGTCTCAGCATGGACGGCCAGTTCGCAACCGGGCACAATAACGCCCCCGACGGCGGCTTTCCGTCAAATCTGGAACATTCAGGTTGTCTTCGGAGCGGGAGCCGCGGGAACGGCTGGCGCTTCCTTCGGAGTCTCGACCGGAGCACAAGTCTTCGGAGCGCAAGTCTTCGGCTTGCAGGTCTTCGGACGGCAGGTCCGAGCCTTCTTGCAGCGCTTCGGCTTGCAGGTCTTCGGCTTGCAGGTCCGAGCCTTCTTGCAACGCTTCGGCTTGCAGGTCTTCGGCTTGCAAGTCTTCGGACGGCAGGTCCGGACGCGCTTGCAACGCTTCGGCTTGCAGGTCTTCGGAGCGCAAGTGACCGGCTCGCAAGTGGCCGGAACACAAGTCTTCGGCTTGCAGGTCTTCGGACGACAGGTCCGCCTGCTGCGCCTCGGCTTGCAGGTCTTCGGCTCGCAAGTGACCGGAACACAAGTCTTCGGCTTGCAGGTCTTCGGACGGCAAGTCCTAACGCGCTTGCAGCGCTTCGGCTTGCAGGTCTTCGGAGCGCAAGTGACCGGCTCACAAGTGACCGGCGCGCAAGTCTTCGGCGCACAGGTCTTCGGACGGCAGGTCCGCCTGCTCCGCCTCGGCTTGCAGGTCTTCGGAGCGCAAGTGACCGGCTCGCAAGTCTTCGGCTCGCAGGTCTTCGGACGGCAGGTCCGCCTGCTTCGCCTCGGCTTGCAGGTTTTCGGGCAACAGGTTGCCGGCTCGCAAGTGTCGTAGACCGGCGCACAAGTCACCGGCGCGACGGCGTCGTCCGCCAACACGCGGCTTTCATTGCCCAACAAGACAATCCCGAGCACCGCAACACCTAGCGCGGCGCCAAATAGATACATCCGATTCATTCGATTAACCTCCACTAAAAGGTACCGTAGCGTAAACTCACACTGAAACCGTCGTGCGTTCTACCCCTTCCGACCGCGACGGTACTCGACCGGAAAGACTGTTACCAAAACCCCCGCCGTGCCTCGAACCACGAACTGATCGCCCCGACCATCACCCCGTTACCCTGTGCAAACTCTAACGGCTGCACCCAATGGTTACGAGTACACAGCTTAGGACGAAAAGTTAACATAGTCGGTTCAGTTGTCAACTAGGGGTCCGCGAAAATGTTCGCATTAGGACCCCTCGGCATTTTGGGGATAATGTGTCGTCTGAATACAAAAATCTAGGTCACGAAACCCTCTTCCTGAAGAGCTTAGTGGGAAATCGAGGCCAACCGGCCTCGAATAATTCAATGCAGCCAAGCATAACTCGTTGTAGAGAAACGAGTTGCGGTGAGATGTGCAGCCGCTTCCGCGGTTGGAATTCGCAGCCACCGGCCGCCGATGATACACCCCAAATCCGGCGGTAGCCAGAAAAATCCTTGAAAAACACCCCTAAAATTGCCTAGTCAACGTCGGATTGGGTTTTCTGGATTATTACCCCCTTGGGCCTGTACGTCGCTTGGCTGATTGTTCATTCGCCGTCGAATCTCCTCGCGGATCCATTGTTGCTTCCGGAACATGTCCTCGGGATCCTCGAAGTTCAACAGCAGCAGCGGCTCGCCGGGAAAGACCAGTACGCCCACGCCGGCGATCCTCCACCCTTTTTCTTCGAGGCGGACCATCCAAAGGGCCTCGTCCGTCCGTGGTTCTCCATCCACGTCGAGATCGGTCCAAGAAGAAGCAACTCTCGCCCCATCCTCGCCTACATGCTCCACCTTTCCGATTGTGAATCGGGCCGTATCGCTGGCCGGTGGCGTGACATCGCGGTTCAGGGCAGCCGTTTTTTCCCGTGCCAACGTACTCAGCATCCGCGCGGCTTCTTCGTCGTTGCCCGTTCGCACGGCCTCCAGAAATTCAGAAACCGCCGCGGCTGGGCCAGAGAGTTCGGCGGGGGTGGCAACATTGTCGCCCGTGGCTGAATTGGGGCCTTGCGACTTTGCGGCCGATTGGCCGTTTGGGGCCGGTTTGCCACAACCGACCAACAACACGATCAAAACACCCAATACAGCAGTGCCGCGAATCTTATGCATCTTCCCGACCTCCTTGTCGCGCGTACAGACCAGCCCCTCAATTACACCTTCCGAGGCTGGAGAGTGTTGCAAAATGATTGAATCGCGTCAATATGAAAACGCGGACGGAAAGAGTGCGACGAGGCAAAGTGGGAAGATCGGGAAAGGGGGGCGTGGGGCCGGTAGACCCGCGACCTCTCGGCAACAGCTTGTCACGTCTGGCGCGACGACTATGGAGCCAACATCCCCGCGACCTCCTGACGAAGGCGGTCTTCGATCGCCCGTTTAACAAGCATGGCGGCCAACGGTATCTTGGCTTCGAGAACGATCCTCTCCGGCTCGACGGCCACGGTTCCGCCGATGGCCATCCCCAAGGCCTTGAAGGCGAAGAAAAACGTGTGGTCCTTCCATTCGTCGCGGAAGTCGTTTACCCGGTCTTGATGCTCCGCGCGAGCGGCGGCAAATTTTTTCTTCAGCCGCCGGGCAGCTTCTTCCTGACCGATTGAGTGCGGAAATTCCAAGGAAAGCTGGGGCATGGGAATTGGGGGATTGGGGATGTTTAGGACCGGCGAATCAATAACTGTCGCTTTCGACTGGGGGTGGCACGTCCCTGAGCGCAGCGAAGGGCGTGGTGAACGACCAAACCACGCCCTTCGCTGCGCTCAGGGACGTGCCACCCTCATCTGACCTCTGACCTCTGATCTCTGGCCTTGCCTCACTCGATCTTCGCTTTCAACTCGTTCAACAATCGGATGCCGCGGCCGATCTCTTCCTTCTGCCGACTTGGCTCCTGAGGGATTTCTCGTTCGATGGTCAAGGGGCCGGTGTAGCCAAGTTCGTCGAGTGTGCGGAGGTAGTTTTCCATACCGACGTCACCTTCACCCAACGGCACTTCCGTGCCCCATTCTTCACCGGGCCGCGCGGCCCACTTGGCGTCCTTGCAGTGGACGCTACGGACGTAGCGGCCGATTTTTCGCAGGGCCTCGATCGGCTCGCCGCAACCGTAAAGGATCATATTCGCCGGGTCGAAGTTTACGAACAGATTATCGCGGCCTACTTTGCCGAGGAACCGCAGCAGCACGTCGGCCGGCTCCTGGCCGGTCTCCAGGTGCAGATTCTGATCGTTGGAGCGGCAATGGTCGCACAATTGGCGAGTTGCGTCCACGGTGTCGCTGAAAAGCGGGTCGGCTTCGTCGTGAGGCACACAACCGATGTGCAGTCCCACGGCATCGACGCCCAACAGCCGGGCGAAGTCCGAAATTTCCTCGACCTCTTCCAACCGGGCGGAGCGACTGGCCGGCGGCACCAGTCCAACGGTTCGGGCAACCGTGGGGATGTCGGCGTAGCTCTCTCCCTCGAAGCCGGCGAAGACCACGGTGATTCGGATGTCTAATTCCTGCAGGCGCGCCAGGAACAGTTCCGCGTTTTCTCTCGTTCGCGTTGCACGTTGCGGGGAGTGAAGTTGGATGGTCGGAACACCGAGTTCGCGGGCGATTTCAAGTTTCACGCCCATTCCGGCGTCAATGCCGGCGAACACGCCCAGAGGCCATTTTTCCATTGTGGATACTCTCGATTGTACGTGGTTGAAAGCTCAAGTGGGCGGTGAACCGCCCACCCCTCATTGTCGCCCCGCGCAGACACGGAGGCTAAACGGGACTAAACATTGTATCGCTTCACGTCCGGTTTGACGTCCTCGGGCGTTTCGTCGTTGTCGGGGTCGAACCACTCTTTCTGGAACTCGATCCGGCGGCCTTCGCGGGCGGCGATGTTCGTCACCAGCGCGATGACCGCGTCGCTCAGGGCCAGCTTGGGATGGCAACGCGGCAGGTTTTCGGGCGCACGGTTGCGGATGCACCAGGCCCAATGCTCCAATTCCTCGGTGTAGCCGCGTTCGGCGGGCAGGGTGCCGAGCGTTCCGATCGCTTCCGACTCGGGATCGCCATCGTCGTTGATTTGCAACGTGGGGAGACCTCTTCGCGGATTATCGCGGGCTTTGGGAATGACGACTCTCGTCTTGCTGTCGGTCGAGTGCGTCCTGTAGAGCATCGCCTCCTTCTCGGTCTCCAGCAGGAGCGTTCCCTCGGTGCCGAAAACGGTCTCGCCATAGCCGCCGAAACCGTTGCCGTTGATCGAGGCGTATTGCACGCCGATCTTCTTTTTCGCCTTGTTCGGGTCGGCAGGATCGTAGCCGGGCGCGGGAAACTCAAAGACGCAATAGACGTGGTCTTCCACTTCTCGGTTGGGCGGGAACAATGGCCGGCCGGCCGAGCCGGCGACGCTCAGCGGATACTGCTTACGTCCGTCGTGCGCGGCGGCGATGAAGATGCTCGCGGCGTCGAGCTGGTGACTCCCCAACTCCGCCATCAGCCCGCCTCCGGTCCGGTTCCACAGCCGCCAGCGGATCAACTCCTCGATCGCCGGCCGGGCGTAAACCAGCTTGCCCGAGGCGTCCTTGATCTCCAGCTCCTGGTAGCCAAACTTTTCGGCTTCGACCACGGCGTCTTCCATCTGGGCGCGGACCTGGGCGACCTTCTTCTCCCATTCGGCCGCCGTGCGGTGTTTCTTCCGCTTGAGGCTTTCGAGTTTCGCCGACCATGATTTCAGTTTGAGGTCGAGCGAGTCGGCCAACGAATCGTCGGGCTTGGCGGCCTTGGGCATCGGCGGCCGCCAACTGTCCTTGCCGGGCAGGTTGCCGCGGTGCCATTGGGCGCGGATGTAATGCAACTCGCCCAACAACTCCTTGCGGATCATGTCGACCGCGTCGTCGTAGAGGATGTTGTAGTGCCGCTGATGTCCGGTGGCCAGCAGCAGGTCGGTCTGCTTGGCCACCCGCGCCATTTCCTTGCATTCGTGAACGCTGTGGGCCATCAGCTTTTCGGTCATTACGTGCAGGCCGGCCTTCATCGCCGCGACGGCCGCCGGGGCGTGCAGGTGCAGCGGCAAGGAGATTATCACCGCCTCCAAACCGTCTTCCTTGGCATTCTCGATAAGTTCCTCGTAGGCGCCGTAGACCTTGACGTTTTTTTTGGCCTCGGCTTCGTTTTTCCAGCCGTAGACCTCCATCAGTCCGGGACGGTACTTCAGCGCCGTTTCGCTGTAATGGTCGCCGTTGAACGCCCGCCAGATGTTGTACGGCCGGATGTCGGCGACGGACTTGACGGCGATATATTTCGGATTGATCGCGCCGATCAGCACGCATCCCTCGTCGCCGGTTCCGATCACACCCACGCGGACCGGCTCGGAGACGGATGTGCCGTAGCCGAAGTATTGCGATCCCAAGCCCTTGCCGGAGCGGACATCGTCCTTGAACGCTTTTTTGAGAAACTCGCGGCGGAGCGGCTTGCTGCCCAGGGCGGCGTTGAAGTTCTCGCGGCCGATCGCTTTGTCTTCGGGGCTTAAATACATGATGCTGTTCTTTCGTTCTTCTTCGTGCCGGGGGTGGCACGGGCATCTTGCCCGTGTTGTATCCAGCACTGGCGAGACGCCAGTGCCACCCTTCAGCTATTATGCCTGAACGCTTGGCGCTATTCCTTCCGGCGTCTCGTTGCTATCCGGGTCGAACCATTCCTTTTGGAACTCGATCCGCTTGCCTTCTCGGGCGGCGATGTTCGCGGTCAGGGCGATCACCGCGTCGCCCAGCGCGACCTTCGGACCGCAACGCGGCTGGTTTCGAGGATCGGGATGGCGGATGCACCAGGCCCAATGCTCCAACTCTTCGGTGTATCCGCGGCTGACTTTCACTGTGCCGTCCGCTTGGGTGGCGGTGGTCGGGCCGGCGCTGGCTTGGGTGTCGAGCGTCGGGCCGGCGGCGGCGTCGGTAACCTTCACGTCATTGGTCTTGTCCGAATCATCGGCGACCAGCATGTCTTGCTCGCGTTCGAGAATCAATGTCCCCTTGGTTCCAAAGACCATCTCGCCGAAGCCGCCGAAGCCGTTGCCGTTGATCGAGGCATACTGCACGCCGATTTTATTGCCTCGGGTCAACGGATCGTCGGGGTTGTAGCCGGGCGTGGGAAACTCGAGCAGGCAATAGACGTGGTCCTCGACGTCACGATTGGGCGGGAACAACGGCCGGTCGGCCGCCGCCGCCACGCTGAGCGGCATCTGCTTCTTGCCATCATGCATGGCGGCGATGAAGATACTCGCCGCGTCGAGTTGGTGGCTCCCCAATTCGGCCATCAACCCGCCGCCGGTCCGGTCCCACAATCGCCAGCGGATCAGCTCCTCGATGGGTGGGCAGTCGTAAATCACCTTGCCCTTCGCGTCGGTGATTTGATTGCTCTGATAGCCGAAATTCTCGGCCTTGACGATTTTGTCGGCCAGTTGGGCCTCGACCTGTTCCAGCCGCAATCGGCATCGGTCCATAGCCGCTCCGCTGGCGGAACTCAGTTCCTTTCGATACTCCTTACGCTTTTCAAACAGTTTTTTCGCCAGAGGATCTTTGGGCTTTACTTTTTTGGGCATCGGCTGCTGCCAACTGTCGCGGCCGGGCAGGTTGCCGCGGTGCCACTGGGCGCGGATGTAGTGCAGATCGCCCAACAGGCCGCGGCGGATCGAATCGACGGCGTTTGCGTAGAGGATGTTGTAATGCCGCTGATGTCCGGTGGCCAGGATCATGCCGGTCTGTTTCGCCACCCGGGCCATGTCCTTGCACTCGTGGACGCTGTGGGCCATCAGTTTTTCGGTCATTACGTGTAGCCCCGCCTTCATCGCGGCGATTGCCGCCGGGGCGTGCAGATGCAACGGCAGGGCGATTATCACCGCCTCGACGCCGTCCTGCTTTGCGTTTTCAATTAGATTTTCGTAGCCGCCGTCCTCAATCTCGTAGACCTTAACGTGCCGGCGGGCCTCGGTCTCGGTCTTCCAGCCGTATTTCGACAACAACCCCGGCCGGGCTTCCAACGCGGCGTCGCTGTAATGATCGCCGTGGAAGGCCCGCCAGATGCTGTATGGACGGATGTCGGCGATCGAGCGGACTTCGAGGTAATCGGAATTGATCGCGCCGATTAGCACGTTCCCCTCGTCGCCGGTGCCGATCACTCCGACCCGCAGTGGCGAGCCGAGCGATTTTTCGTAGCCGAAGTAGAAAGCGCCCAAACCGCCGCCGACCACCGCGCCCGTTGCCAGGGTTCCCAGGATGAAGTCGCGGCGATTAACGCCGGCCGATGCAGCGTTGGGCAAAGGATTTGTTTTCATGGATTCACCGGATGTATTCGTCGAAGATCAATCATCTTGCCCGTTTATTGTGGCTAAACGTGCGGCATTGTTATTTTTTACACTCCTTGCGGCGGCGCCAGGCGGCAAACCACCGGTAGAGGAAGAAATCCAATCCTCCCCAGCGGCCCGCCGACACGCAGGCGATAACCAGCAAGGCAAGCATCTCGATAAAATCCTTGTTGATCAACAGGGCGTGGCCGACGATGAAATTGTCTGGCGGGTAAATGCCCGGAAACGCCGGCTGCGTCATGACCACGAAGCACATGAACCCCGCTCCGCCCAACGCCGCCAGCGGCGTGCAGAGGCCCAACATCAGGCATAGCCCGATGGCCGTCAGTCCGTAGGTGACGGCGAAGTCGATCAGTCCCATCTGGCCCCAAGTGAACGGGTTCCAACTGGCCGGCGGGCTGCCGAGTTTCTTCTGCTCCTTGTCGAGCAAGCTGTAAAGCGTGTTCTCCAAGGCCTGCTCTTGCCACTCGATGTTCTTGATCCAAACGTCGGCCTCTTGGCGGAGTTCCATCATCCGGTTCCAACGCCGCTGCTTCTGGAAGGGTGCGTCTTGCAGCCGTTCCTTGTCGTTCTCGAAGCGGTCGAGCGCGTCGAAATGGGCCTTGATTTTATCGACGTTGATGCTCAGGTATTTATCGAGCCTGGTGCGGAACGTAATGCACGTCCGCTCAGCTTCGCGTTCCAGCTTGGCGTGTGCGACCGTGGCCTTCTCATCGTCCGTATCAGCCGGACGATAAAACTCGACGAAGTCGTCGCGGATGTTGGTCCACCGATCGAATATCTCATTGCTGGGGATTTTTAACTTGCCGTCGTCGGCGTCGGTTTCGACCCGCAGCCGGTGGCGGCCGTCGATGTCCGGAACCATTGCGTAAAACAAGCCGGCCAACGGACCTTTCGCCTGGGTGAGAAACGGCTTGGCCGAAAACTCGTCACGGTGCTCGATCTTCCATGCCCCCTCGTAGAGGAAGTGGCATCCGAGCGCCAACCGCAGCGTCACCAACGTGACCACTGCCAGTGTGCCGATTTGGAACTGACGATTGTTCAGGGGAACCTCCTTTGCCCTCCGCGGCGATCAAACTTCCGAGCGGATTGGGCCATCCTCGGGTGGGTGACGGACGTGCAACCAGGAGTAAGCGACCGAGCATGGGGAATAGCGGCCGCCTGCCCACTATATTAATTATATTATAATCGGTTTGAATCGTACCCGCCAGGGGCATATTCGGGCGTTGATTGCCGGCTGGTCGAGTGTTGCGAGGCGGTTTTTCCTGGTTTTCCTGGTTCCCATGCTCCGCGTGGGAACCCACTCATTCCGACGCTCCGCGTCGGTGGCGGGGGGCGACGAGATTGACATTCCGCCGTAGCCTCTGCTAGTATTCAGGGATGGAGTTGGACCTGTCAGGCCATTTTGGAGATATGCTGGATGAGCGGGGTATCGCCCGCGATTGGGTCCAAAGGGTGCTGGATGCGCCGGATGACACCGAGGAACACGACGACGGCACACGGCATTTTATCAAGCAGATTCCAGAGTTCGGAAATCGCTGGCTCCGCGTCGTCATCAACATCGTCAAGCAACCGAACAAGGGCGTGACCGCCTTCTTTGATCGCCGGCTGAGGAGAAGACATGAGAATTAAAGTTGACAAAGAAAACGACGCCCTCTACTTCCGTCTCGACGAGAAGCGGATCGTCGAATCCGAAGAGGTCCGCCCCGGCGTGATTCTCGATTTCGACGAGAACGACCAAGTGGTGGGCGTGGAGTTTCTCGGAATCTCCACCCGGGCAACCGAGGAAGAATTGTCCTGCATGCAATTCCAAACGGTGTGAAGTTCCGTAGGTTATGCTTTAGCATGACACTCGGGTGGAGTGCGTGACCGGAAAAAGGAGATAACCGAAATGCTCACGAAGTACATCGAAGCCGCAATGCGGCACGCGCACTACGAAATACTTGCGGAAAACGAGGGATTTTACGGCGAGATTCCCGAATGCCGGGGCGTGTACGCAAATGCCGGCACCTTGGAGGAATGTCGGGAAGAGTTGGCCGAAGTGCTTGAGGATTGGCTTCTCTTCCGCATCCATAAAAACCTTGCCCTTCCCAAGATCGACGATTTGGAGCTGAAGGTTGATAAGGAGGCTGTCGCCTAATGCCGCCCTTCGGCCCGATCTCCCGGAAAGAACTGATTCGTGCCCTCCGAGTCGCGGGCTTCGATGGCCCGTATTCAGGTGGCAAGCATCCCTTTATGCTCAAGGGCGATATCACTTTGACTTTGCCGAACATGCACCGGGGTGACATCGGAAGAAATCTGCTGGCTCGGATTCTCAGACAGGCGGGCATTTCACGGGAGGAATGGGAGAGACTTGGCTGAGTACGTTGGTAGCGGCGTCAGGTTTAGTGGCATCCCGGGGGTGCGATTATGGACTTCGTGGCTATCGACTTTGAAACAGCTAATGAGAAGCGGTCGAGTCCTTGTGCTGTCGGACTCGCAGTGGTCAAAAACGGAATCATTGCAAACAGGTTTGCATGGCTTATTCGTCCACCCGAGTTCCGCTTCAGTCGCCGAAACGTCGCGATTCACGGTATCACCCCAGAGGACGTTAAAAACGAGCCCGAGTTCCCCGAAGTCTGGCAGGCAATTCGGCCCTACATCGAGAAGCGAACGCTTGTCGCGCACTCGGCGGTATTCGACGTGAGTGTTTTGAAGAGCACGTTGGAGTACTACCAAATACCAATACCGGCATTTCGATACCTCTGTACGGTGCAGGTTGCCAAGGTGGTTTGGCCGTCTATTGGCTGCTATACGCTCACTTCTGTTGCCGGAATGCTCAAAATCCCGGTTAATCATCATGATGCCCGCGATGATGCGTCCACTTGTGCCGAAATTGCCGCGCGCGCTTGTATCGAGACCCAAAGCAAGTCTATCGTAGAACTGACCGAGCGGTTAGGAATCAACTTCTGCAACCCGGATAATGCTATCGGAACAAACCGAACGCGGGCGAGGTGGCATAACGAGAGAAAAGCAACCGATTTTTTGCCGTCTTCCGTTGATCTCGACCCTACTCATCCGTTTTTCGGTCGCATTATTGCCTTCACCGGACCGTTAGTTTCAATGGAACGGAGTGAGGCAATGCAGTATGTTGCAGACATTGGTGGAAAGCCGGCGGATTCTGTGACCAAGAAAACGGATTTCCTCGTCGTAGGTGGACGCTACTTCGATGTATTCTCTCACAAGACCGGAAAACTGCGAAAGGCGACGGAGATGGTCGCAAAAGGAAGCCCAATTGACATCATTGGCGAGGACGACTTCCTCAATATGCTTGCCGAATGACACCACTTGGGAAACCTAGCCCTCCAAGAGTCCTTCAAATTCCTTTTCGTCAATTACCCTTACGCCCAACTGCCTGGCCTTTTTCAGTTTGCTCCCGGGATTCTCGCCGCCGACGACGTAATCAGTGTTCTTCGAGACGCTTGAGGCTGCGTGACCGCCGTGTTGGACAATCAGTTCCTGAATCTCCTCGCGACTGTATTTCTTCAGCGTGCCGGTGACGACCAGCGTCTTGCCTTCCAAGCTTCGGCCCCTACTTCGGCTTTCCTTGGAAGACGTCATTATTACGCCGAGATTTGCCAGATCCTCGATGATTTGCTTTCCGATTTCATCATGCAAAAACCGATAGACATTTTCCGCTATGACGCCCACGTCTTTTTTCTTTGATTTGCTTTTCTTTTGAACATTTTGCTCCTTCGTTCGGCGCTTAGCCCTCAGTGTCTGCTCGATTTCCTCTAAACTAGCTTTCATCAGTGAATCCATCGAACCAAACGACTCGCTAAGGATTGCCGCGATCCGCCATCCCACATTGCGAATTGAGAGGGCGTTTAATAACCGCGAAAACCCTGCTTCTTTACTTTTTTCAATGGCCGAAAGAAGATTATGCGATTCTTTGACCCTCATCGGCATTCGCAAACCGTTCAGTTGACTTGGTTTCAGATAGTAAAGGTCCGAATAATTATGCACCAATTTTTCTTTGATAAGAATATCCAGAGTTACGCCCCCCAGTCCTTTAATATCCATCGCATCCTTGCCAACAAAGTGCTGGAGGCGTTTTAGGATACCAGGATAATCATATCCTACGTTGGCGGCTTTTGGGGCTTTCTTTCCCAGCAATATCTCGATGTTCGGCGAGATTACATGTTGCATGACGATGCCGGATTGCTGAAATTCCGCAATGCTTTTTGACAATAGATCGTCGTGCAAGCACTCATGCACAAGCTGTGCGAAAACCGGCCCTATATCACAGACCTTGGCTAGAGCATCAACATCGGCAGCCAGCAAGTCTTCCATAGTATGGAAATATTCCGCCAGTCGAACGGCTTGGAGACCACCGACTTGAGGAATCGCCAAGGCGTAAAGCAATTGTGCAAGCCCGCGATTCTTGCTTTCCACAATTGACTGGATGATCCCAGAAGTTTTCTTTCCGCCAAAAGCTTTATACCGAAGTTTATCGATCAGATCTTCAGGTTGTAGGCGGTAAAGATCGCCGTAGGTATGCGCTAACCCGTTTTTCACCAAGGCATCGATGACTTCATCGCCCAACTCCTCGATATTCATCGCTTTGCGGCTGGCGTAATAACTAATTCGCTCTTTGATTTGTTTGGGACAATTAGGGTTCGGACAGCGGATGCAAACCCCCTCTTCGTCTTTAACAAGATTGGTTCCACAAACCGGACACTCGGTCGGGAAATTGAACTTTTTTAATTCCGTCCCGACAGGCCGCATATCCTTTTCTACACGGACAATATGCGGAATTACTTTGCCCGCCCTTTCAACCCTCACCATATCCCCTTCGCGAATGTCCTTGCGTTCAATCTCCTCTGAGTTGTGAAGGCTGGCTCGGCGGACGGTCACACCGGCCAGTTCAATCGGTTCCAGATCGGCCACTGGTGTGATTGCTCCAGATTTTCCCACCTGTACGCGAATGGCTTTCAATCGGGTCGATTCTTCATATTTTTCAAACTTGTAGGCGATAACCCAGCGGGGACTTTTCGACGTGCTGCCGAGCCGCTCGCGCTGATCGAAACTGTTCACCTTGAACACCAGTCCGTCGATCTCGAAATCCAACTCATAGAGCCGCCCGATCAGTTTTTCGCAATGTTCGACGGCAGTGGCAAACGAGGGGAAACAATCGGCATTCGGCGTGGGTGGCAGGCCGAATGCGGCCATTTCATGCAAGAACTCGATATGAGTTTTCACCCGCAAGCCAGTGGTATCGCCGACACTGTGGCAGAAGAACCTTAAACGTCGCTCGGCGCATACTCGCGGATCAAGTTGACGGATGCTGCCGGCAACTGCATTGCGGGAATTATCCAATAATTTTGCCTTCCTGTCTCCGCGCTCGATTTTTGCCTTTTGTATCTCATTAAACCGGACCAATTCGCTGTTGGTCATGTAAATTTCACCACGAATCTCCAACAGCGGCGGCGTCTTGCCGATTAGCCGCATTGGCACATCCCGGATAGTGCGGACATTCGAGAGGATGTCGTCACCAACGCTCTCTTGGCCACGTGTAACAGCGTGGGTTAAGAGACCGTTTTCATAGACCAAGGAAACGGCAGCACCATCAATTTTCCATTCGACCACCCATTCGACAGCCTCATCCGGCAGAAGTGATTCAATCTTGGCTCCGTAGGCCTTCAACTCGTCGAGGCTGTAAATGTTTTCGATAGAGAGCATTGGAACGCGATGCCGATATGACGAAAAGCCTTTGAGCTTTTCGCCACGGGGACGTTGCGTGGGGCTATCGAGCGTGATGAGTTCAGGATGAGCGGCCTCCAATTGTTTGAGTCGATCCATTAGGTGATCGTACTCATGGTCCGAGATTTCCGGTGCTACTTCGTCGTATTTCCGGTCGTGATAACCGATTTCCTCGCGAAGCCGGGCGATTTCGGAAACGGCGTCGGACATGGAGAGATTCCGGAAAAAATGTTGCGAAACCGCAAGCGGGATACAATCTTTCTACCCACTATCCACTCGATTACTACCCATCGCATCCGCACGCCGCCACGCAGATATCGCTCATCCCGCGGAGCGGATGCGGGACCAGACAGAGAAACTTCAACGGTCCGCCGCCGGTGTTGCGGAACTGATGCAACTGGTTCGGCGGCACGTAGACGGCCGCGCCCGGCCGCAACGGATGCTCGCGGTCGCCTTCCAGCACCGTGCCCGCGCCTTCGAGGATGAACACTTCATGCTCGTGGGCGTGCGAGTGCTTTGGCGTATGGCCGCCGGGCGCAATCTCGAACTGACGCATTGAAAAGCTCGGCGCGGCGTCGTCCGGGCCGATCAGACAGCGCATCCGGCAGTTCGACGCCCCTTGTGTATCGACCGGCGCGGCCTCGATCTGTTCGCAGTGAATTATTTTCATGGCTATGATCCTATAATTGGGCGCCATGGGTAAGCAAAGCTTACCCGTGGTGCGACATTGAAACACGGGTAAGCTGGCGCTTACCCATGGCACCCTTCATGAATAATCTCGCGCCAGCCGAGTTCCCGATCCCCAGCCCGATATTCTATCACAAGCGGCAGCGCAAAAAAAACCCCGAGGCAACGACTCCCAGCGCCGTATCGGCCTCCGCCAAGGAAGCCTCACTGTCGTTGACCCCGAGGTCGTGACCATCCGCGGCCCGAAAGCCGCAAACGCCACGTCTCTTCTATAACATTGTTCGGTATCTTGTCAATAGGTGGGACAGGTTGGCAACCTGTCCTACGGGTTGTGCAACCTGCCGACCAACTCGACAAAACGTTCGCCGCGACGGCGGTAGTTGTAAAATTGATCGGTGCCGGCACAGCCGGGCGATAGCGCGATGGCCTCGCCCGACCGGCAACGCATCCAACACCACTGCAACGCCTCGTCGAGGGTTTCCACGGCAATACACGGGAATTGGCGGTCGATCAAGGCGACGCGCTCGATCAATTTTTCGCGAACGTCGCCAAAAAAGGCCGCTCCACGCGCGCGGCGAACGATTTCCGCAGCCAACGGCCCGAAATCGCACCCCTTGGCCGCTCCGCCGGCAAGCAGCCAAACGGGTACGTCCAACGATCGCAATGCGGCGACGGTCGATTCCGGCGTGGTCGAGGCCGAATCGTTGTAGAACCGCCGGCCCGTAATGTCCGCAACACACTCCAACCGCTGTGGCAGACCGACAAATCGCCGCAAGCCCTGCCCTACTCCCCCATCCTCACACCCGGCAGCCATCGCGGCGGCTGCGGCACAGGCCGCGTTGATCCGATTATGCTCGCCCGGCACGCGCAGCGGCGGCAAGTCGTTCAATTCCGGCAGCGAAACCAAGTGGCCTCGGACCAACGGCCGCCACGAAGCGACTTCGGCGTCCCGTGCGTTCAACACGGCGAAATCGTCGGGCGTTTGACCGGCCAGAATCCGCTGCTTGGCCGCCGCATAGTCGGCAAAGCTCCGATGCCAATCGAGATGGTTCGGCGTACAGCCGGTCACCACGGCAATGTGCGGCGATTTTGCGGTCGGGGAGAAATGCCGCAGTTGAAAACTGCTCAGCTCCAACACGACCCAATCGTCGCGGCCGATTTGCGGCAATTGGTCCAGCAGACTGCCGCCGATGTTGCCGCCCAGAAACGTCCGGTGTCCCGAAGCTCGCAATATCGACGCAATCATCGCGGCGGTGGTCGATTTGCCGTTGCTGCCGGTTACTCCGACGATCCGTGCCGGACAGTTTTCCACGAACAGTTCGATTTCCGTGCAAAGCCATGCGCCCGCACGTCGGGCGGTATCGAGCCAAGGGCTATCGGGCCGCACCGCCGGATTCACGACGACCAGATCGGCATTTTGGAAATCTTCCTCGCGGTGGCCGCCGAGATGCGCCGCGGCGATCGGCACGTCGGCCAGCATCGCCAGCGAATCGGCCAGGGTATTTTCGTTGGCCAGGTCCGTTACGGTGACGATTGCTCCCTGCCGAGCGAGCCATCTCGCGGCGGCGACCCCGCCGCCGAAATGGCCCAAGCCCATGATCGTCGCCCGACGGCCGCGATAGTCCTTGTTCATAATCCGCATACTGCATGTATAGCGCTGGTCAACGGCAAGATTATCGTTTACTCCGAAATTTCTCGACAGCGATAGAGCGAGGGCGATCCTCGGCTGATCGTGTCCTGGAAGGCATGCACCCGATCTTGAGCCGTAAAGGAAATTAGCGGTTTTGAATTTGGTTCGTTCGGCGAAGCCGATTTGTAAAGGGCGTATTCTTTGCCCGGTTCAAGATTTTCGCACTTGACTATTACTGACAACAGATCGGCGGTCTCCTGCTGGACGAAAAGCCGAACCGTTCGATCGCCGTTTTCGTGGTGGCGTGGTCCTTTGATGCTGATGCCATAGTAGGAATTGTATTTATTCGCGAACGAAAAGCCTTCATCCGTTGAACGAAGTTGACGTTCTGCGAGGGTGTATCGAAATCCCCACGTTGTGTTGAAAACCAGCGAATTGTCCTTGGAACCCACCGCCAGCACGAAATGGTCCAACGACCAGTCTTCGTGCTTGGTTGGATATATCTTGACCGCCGTGAGAACCGGAAAACCATCGGCGGTCTGTTTGCGGAGCCAGTCGAGAAAATCGCTCATGTCGGTTTCGTTATTGTCCCAGAATTGATACTCCACGTGCAAGTTCTTAAGTGCAACAGGTATCTCGTTGGAATACAGATCGGGGTGAACGGGCTTGCCGGCCTCGTTGATTTTCTCCTGTGGATAATAGATTCCGTAATGCAACAGCGCCTCTTGAATGGCTACCTCGCCACACCAACCTTCCGGCGGACGACCGAGCGCGTGAATGCGAGGAGCGATCCCCAAGAGCATGTCGTTGCCGCGTCTATTCAACGTATCGGGAACACTTTCGACGGCAACGGCGGACAACCGCTTCGCGGTGAACTTGACAGCGCCCGGCGGTGAAAATGCGAAAGGCCGTTCTTTTTCCTTCGCCCGTCGAAGTTGCACATCATACCAAGCGAACTCCCGACATCGAGCGGTGAGCGAATCGTACGGAACAATAAAGGTTTTTCCGTCGGGTTTCTTCAGGTAGATCAGCGTCTTTTTCGACTTTCGGTCGTACTTCGCGTCAACCGCCTCGGCGGTGACGGTCAGTTTGCCATCGTTGGTTCTCCAGAGACGCGATTCCTTAGGCTCGGCCGCTGCTTGAAAGCTGATCGAAAAACACACTAGCGCGTAAACAATCAGTTTTTTTGTCATGGCGGTTTTTCAGCAAATGGGAACGGCTTGTTTCACTGACCGGAGGCATTATAGGGCAAAATCTTTACTTTTACGCGCTCTAACAAAACTATTTCTCATAATCAGCGGACCTACCGGCCAGCGGGTCCACGGGCCCGCTGGCCAACTTCAAGCGGGGTTTTGATAGAACGCCTTGGTCAAGATACCCTGTAACCAACGTACGAGCTATTGGGGCCACCCGGCGCGATCGTCCGTTTGTGGGCGGAGACACAACGGTATGGTATTATGCCAGTTTGCGTTGTTGTCGAAATAGTATGCCGGGCCGTGCAGGGAGTAAAATGTGTCTCGCAATTGCTCGGTTTCGCCGCCCTAACCCCCTGCCCCTCTCCCAAAGGGAGAAGGGAGTCGTTCGGGCCATATCGCGCTGCGAGGAGTTCGGGTCCACAACCTGAAATCCATCGATCTGGATATCCCGCGACAGAAGCTGATCGTGTTCTGCGGGCTGAGCGGCAGCGGCAAGAGCAGCCTGGCGCTGGATACGCTCTACGCCGAAGGACAACGCCGATACATCGAGAGTTTTTCGGCCTACACGCGGCAATTTCTCCAGCGGCGGAAACCCTGGCCGATCTGCCGTCTGGCTCGCGATGCCTAATCACCTTCCCCTGCGAGCTATTGGTTGACCCATCCTACATAGAAAAGGGGGAAAAGGGGGGCGAAAAGGCTGGAGGCATTAGGCCGGAGGAAAAAGAAAGGGAAACTTTTCCCGCCGGGTCGCGGACCCGGCCTACGATTGCCCGTCGGCGGTTGCGACGGGGGCCGGGCGATCGGCGCCGATCCGGGC
The DNA here is from genome assembly GCA_965195225.1 of uncultured Thermoguttaceae bacterium. Classification (GTDB taxonomy): domain Bacteria; phylum Planctomycetota; class Planctomycetia; order Pirellulales; family Thermoguttaceae; genus JAHIKV01. The sequence goes on along the minus strand of CBDAFL010000168.1, from coordinate 9,151 downwards.
CAGTTCCTCCACCATCGCTTGGACGGTGTAACGAATCTGCTCCTCGGTGTGCGTGGCGGAAATAAAGAACCGCAGCCGTGCCGCGTTCTCCTCGACGGCAGGGTGGACAATCGGTTGAACGTTCACTCCTCGGTCGAACATCGCCTTGGACATTTGCAGGCAATGGATCGAGTTGCCCAGGATCACCGGCACAACCGGCGAATCCTTGCTGGCGCCGGTGTTCAGGCCGTGCCCTTTGGCCAAGTCGAGAAACAGTCGGGAGTTTTCCCTCAGCCGCTCCACCCGTTGTGGTTCGGCCTGGAGCAGGCGCAGCGCGGCCAGCGCGGCGGCGGCGGAGGCCGGGGGAAGGGCCGCCGCAAACACAAAGCCCGGCGTCGTGTAACGCAGATAATCGGCCAGCGCCTTGCACCCGGAAATGTATCCGCCGCCACTACCCAGGCCCTTGCTGAATGTTCCCATCCAGATATCGACGTCGGCGCGGACGACGCCGAAGTGTTCGCCGGCGCCTCGGCCCGTGGCGCCCAATATCCCCACCGAATGTGCCTCGTCGATCATCAGCAGGGCCTTGTGCCGCTTCTTGACCTCGATGAATTTGGGCAGGTCGGCTATATCGCCGTCCATGCTGTACACGCCTTCGATCGCCAGCAGCACACGGCGATACTCGTGCCGATACTGTTCGAGCAGCTTGTCGGCCGCCTGCCAGTCGTTGTGTGGAAACGGGCGCCGCCGCGCGCCAGAAAGGATGCTACCCTGCACGATGCTGTTGTGGGCCAAGGCGTCGTGAAGGATCAGATCGCCGGGGCCTAGCAAGTGGCCGATGACCGACTCGTTCGTCGAGTGTCCGCCGACGAAGGCGACGGTGTCCTCCGTTCCCAGGAAGCGGGTTATTTCCCGCTCCAACTCGATGTGGACCTCTTTTTGCCCCGACACCACCCGGCTGGCCGACGTGCTGGTGCCGTAGCGGTCGATCGCGTCCTTGGAGGCCGCGCTGATCGTCGGATCGCCCGACATTCCAAGGTAGTTGTAGCTCGAAAAATGGATGTATTCCTTGCCGTCGATGATCGTCGTGTCCCTGGCCGGCCCGTCGTGTACCATGAAGAATGGGTTGCTGAGGCCCGCGGCTTCGAGTGTGTCGATGTTCTCTCGCAACGAAACGTATTCCGGGAATTGGTCGAAGCGATAGGCGGCCGCCGGAATCTCGGCGGCGGCCGGCCGGGCGCTCGCCGGACGCGGCTCGATGCCCAAATACTTTTCGACCGCCGCGACGAGTTGCCGGGCGGTCTCCATCTCGGGAAGCACTTCCTCGGGGAACCGACCGCCGAACTTATCCTCCAGCGAGGCCAGAATCTCCATCCGCTCCAACGAATCCATGCCGGTCTCGACGATCGGCGAGTCGAGCGTCATTCCGTTGTCCCGCCCTTTTGCCACGCGGCGAATTTCCTCGACCACCAGATCGGTGAGGCGGTGGCCGGCGGGGATTTTTTGGACGGTCGCGGGCTGTTTTGCCGGGGTTTTGTGTTGCGGTTTTTCCGGCGATGGTTTTGGGCAGGTGGGTTTTCGCTTTTCACTGGCTAAGCCAGTGGCACCCTTCGTTTCACTGGGCACTGAAGTGCCCAGCCCTTGCCCCTCGTCCTTCCATTGCCCCACCACCTTCAATGTTCCGGCCAGATATCCGTCGCGGCAGGCGTGTCTCTGAATCTTGCCGCTCGATGTTTTGTGGATGCTTCCCGCTTTCAGCAACACGATTTCGCTGGGGATCAATTCGTGTTCGCCGGCCACGGCTCGGCGGATGGTGTCAAACACTTCCTGGAAGTTCGATTGCTTGTGGTGCCCGATCTCTTGGGTCACCACCAGTTGTTCCCGATTGTCTTTCTCCACCACGAAGGCAGCCCCGCAATCGAGCCGCAGTCGGGGATGGCTCTGCTGCACGGTCCGCTCGATGTCTTGCGGATAGTAGTTCACGCCGTGTACGATCAGCAGGTCTTTCAGTCGTCCGGTGACGTAAAGTTCCCCGTCTTCCATGAATCCCAGGTCGCCGGTGCGGAGGAAATCCCCTTCGTCGGTGTCTGCCAGCCGGGCACGGAACACCTGCTCAGTGGCTTCTTCTTGCCCCCAATATCCCTGGGCGACGCTCGGACCTTGGACCCAAATCTCGCCGATCCGCCCGGCGGGACACGGCGTTCGCGTCTCGGGATCGACTATTTCGATCCGTTGGTCGGGCAGGGTTTTTCCGCAACCGACCAACTTCCTTCCGCCCGGGGCGTCAAGCTCGGTGGAGACCACTTGGTGTCGGGCCATCGCCTCGGCGTCAAACGTGCTTATTTCGGATTGCGCGTGAACGTATCCACCGGAGACGATCAGCGTGGCCTCGGCCAGTCCGTAACAGGGATAAAACGCCTCCCGCCGAAAACCGCAGGGTGCGAAGGTCTCGGCGAACGCATCGAGCGTTTCGGCCCGCACCGGCTCCGCCCCGTTAAACGCCACCCGCCAACTGCTCAGGTCGAGAGTTTTCCGCTGCTCGGGCGTGATCTTGCGGACGCACAGATCATAGGCGAAGTTTGGCCCGCCGCTGGTGCTGCCGCGATATTGTGTGATTGCCGACAGCCAACGATACGGCTTTTGCAAGAAGCTCATCGGAGAGATCAACACGTTCGGCCGGCCGATGTAGAGCGGCTGAAGAATGCCGCCGATCAATCCCATGTCGTGGTAGCTCGGCAACCAGAACACGCCCGCGCCCGAGCGGGTGTGCTCGAAAGAATGCGAGATCAGCGCCGAGTTGTGGACGAGGTTTGCGTGACTGAGCACCACGCCCTTGGGCGTGCCCGTCGAGCCGGAAGTGTATTGTAAAAAGGCCAACGTATCGCCGTGTACGTCGGGCATCTTCCAATCCCCGGCCATCTTGGACGGCACCTGACACGTGGGCAACCAGGTGAGTTGCTTCAGGTGCGGCGTCTGGTCGATCAAGGGCATGACCCGATTCAACACCAGATCGGTCGTCAGCGCCACGCGGGCATCGGCATCGTCGGCAATCGCCTGGATACGGCCGAGCGAGCGATTTCGCCGAGGGGGATACACGGGAACGGCAATCACGCCGGCGTACAGGCATCCAAAGAACGCCGCGATGAACTCCAAACCGGCCGGATAGAGCAACAACGCCCGTTGCCCCGCCAAGTCGTGCGATTCGAGCCATGCGCCGATCGCCCGGGCTTGATGGTCAAGCTCCCGGTAAGTTAGGTGGAGCTCCTCGTCCTCGCCGTCGACCAGATAGGTGAAGGCGATGTCCGTCGGTTGGCACCGCGCACGATGCAACAACAGTTCCACTAGATTGGAAGGGCCAAAGAACGTACCAGGCAAAGAATCCAGATGCACGGCTATACAAACTCCTGCTTCCATCGAACATCATCCGCCAGCGGCGAACTTTTCATTGTAAGGCTTTCTTCCCCCGCCTGCAATTATCCCCCTGCTTAAGTTATCGAGAACCAGCACCGGAGGCGTATGGTTGACAAAGAACCGGATAAACTTTACCGTGTTTGGGGGGGAGGCAATGTCGTATCCGTTTAGCGACCGCCGCAACGGCGGCCCATGTTCCTTTCCACGGGGATCCGACTATGATCGAGCTTACTTGTCCGAGTTGCAATAGAAAGCTCCGCGCCAAGGCCGAATTGGCTGGTCGGATGGGAAAGTGTCCCAACTGCGGCCAACCGATCCGGGTTGCCGTCGATGCCCCCAAAGGCGTTCCACTTGACGACGCCCAGCCGGAACAGCACCTCCAGCCGGCCAACGAACAATGGCTGCCGACTTATCCCGCGCCCGAACGGCTCAACCGCGATAGCCGCTACCTGGTCTGCGACAAAACTCACTTGGTGGCCGTCTGGGAGAACGATGGCTGCGGGTGGATGCTCCACACCGGCATCGGCGAAGTAACCGTCAAACGAAACCGCGACAAACTCCCCACAACCGGCAAGTTCCAACTCGTCGAGTTGAAGTTCACCATGACGCCCGAGGGGAAGCGTCTCTCGGGCATCGCCTGCTATGAACTCGGCTCACGCTGGGCCCTGACCGCCTTGGACCAGGGGGACGATGCTATCGCCGAGAAGATTACCGGACCGGGCTGTTTGAACAGAAATCAGAAAAACGTCGTCCGCACGACGATGAAGAAGCAGTTCATGCGGCCGGTTTGGGAAGATTCTTCGGCCGTTCTCGAATTCCTCGCCAACGCCGACCACTCTCCAGGCGTGGGATAAAGTTTTTCCGAGGCGAAGTTCCGGTTTGGGCGAAAGACGCCCGTTCCAAAGGCTTTCCGCGACAGAAACTATGTACTGAAGTCAATACAGTGTATAGTCCATCATACACAGTTGGCTCGTAAATTGATCCACGCGGCCGGATGCAGGCTAGGCATGGCGCTGCGCCGTGTGGAGCCTAAGTAATTTCCATGCAAGATGTTCGGTTCGCCCAAGAACATGTTCGGCGGTGAGGTGACTCGGTTGCGGGAGTTATCCGATCAAGTGGCACGGCAATTGCCGTAGGGGAACCTTGTTGCACGGAGCTTTGTGGGTGTGCCACCCGAATTACAAAGATAGGGGAGTAAGCCATGGCCGACGATCGCAAAATGCTGGTGGTCGACGACGAGGAAGTCGTTTGCCAAGCCTGTCGCCGGATATTTATGCGACAGGGGTTCGAGATCGAAGTCAACACCGACGCCCGGCAGGGACTGGTCTGGGCAACGGAAAAGGACTACTCGATCATCCTGTTGGACATCAAGATGCCCAACATCGACGGGATTGAGTTCCTGGAAAAGCTGCGCGAGAAGAGGCCCGACGTGCCGGTGTTGATTATCACCGGCTATCCAAGCATCCCGAATGCTTCGGCGGCCATGCGGTTGGGCGCCTGCGACTACGTGACCAAGCCGTTCACCTCCGAGGAGATCACCTGGGCGGTGCAACGAGTGCTGAGTACGAGCGAGATGCTCTCCGGCGACGGCGAGGAAGCCGAGGTCGAGTTTGCCGAGCCGGGCACGGCGCCCTTGTTCTGGGACGAGTCTTGGGTACGAATGGAGATCGATGGATCGGCGTGCGTGGGGGCCGTGTTGCCGGGGCTGCGTGGGTCGCAAGTCACCGCCGTCCGGCTGCCGCGCATCGGAGAAGTGCTATACCAGGGGCTGCCGCTGGCCGGCGTAACCGTCTCCGATAAGCCGATGTTGATCGTACCCTCGCCGGTTTCCGGGGTCGTCGTGGCGGTGAACCAGAATTTGGTTCAGCGCCCCGGTCTGCTGGCCACCGATCCGTGCGGGGAAGGTTGGATAGCCCACGTTTGCACCACGCGGCACGAGGAGGCGACGAACTGCAAGCAGCGCCGCGTTCTGCTGGTCAACGCCGACGATTCCTCGGCCGCCGAGCAGACGGAAAAGCTCGTGGCAATCGGATGCCAGGTGGAACGGGTTGCCGAGCGCGAGGGCCTGTTGGCCGCGCTGGCCGAAGAAGGACGGGCGGTCTTCATGGACGCTATCTCGTTGGGCGACGATGGACCGGCACTGGTCGAGCAGGTCAACCGGCGGGCCTCGCGGACACGGGTTGTGGTGATGGGCGCCGCCGGAGGGGTGGGCGAAACCGCCTATCGAAAACACAAAATCTTCTACTACGCCGTCGAGCCGTTCGCGGACAACGAGATCGCCGATATCCTTGCCGCGGTGTTCCAGACTCGAGAGGTCGAGCCGCCCGAGACGCACCGCAAAAAAACCGCGCCAGAGCCGATCAGCGGAATCTCGATCACCAACCGCAACCAGCACAAGGTGCAGTTGCTGGCCGGACCGGGGCTGATGTGGGGTAACGAAGGCTTGGGGGCCCTGTTGGCAAAGAATTTGTTGGCGCGGATGTTGCCCGTCGTCGTCACGCCGGGCGAGGCATACCTCACGCCGGCCAACATCCTCAAGACGGCCGGGGCCTGCGATCGGGTAATGGTGCTGCTGGCGCGAGACAGCGGGCTGTTGCCCGGAAGTCTGGCCCGCGACACCAAGCCGGAGTTCGACGTTGACCCCGGCGACGCGACCGGCCGTGTGACGATCCTGGCGGTGCAGCCGGACTCGCTGGGCGGTTTCGCCTCGCTGGACGAGCGGACAATCGCCGCCCTGGCCGACCACGTCTTGTGGGACATGGCTTCGTACTGAGGGGCATCAGAGCAAGACGTGTTGTGTGCAACCACCTTTCCCCGCCGTGTATTCACGGCGGGCTAAATGATGCGGAAAACATGGCGGGGGTGGCACTGGCGTCTCGCCAGTGCTTGGTTCGGGCACTGGCGAGACGCCAGTGCCACCCGGGCTTTATGGGGGAGCAAGCATGAGACTTCCGCCAGAAGGCGCACGCTGGCTCGTAACGCTCCGCTTTGGGGCCTGCGCGGCGGTCTTCACAGTGACGACCATCGCCTGGGCGCTGGGTGTGCTGCCGCAGCCGTTGCCTTTGTACTTGGTCGGCGGAGTCGTGCTGGTTTACAACCTCTTGTTCAAGCTCAGCGAGCGCGATTGGGCCGTCAGCGGGCAGGGCGTGGAAAGGATCATCTTCCTGCAAATCATATTCGATCTGGTCGCGCTGACCATGCTCTTGTATTTCGCCGACCTGCCGCGGAACCCGTTCCTTTCCTATTTCGTCTTCCACATGATAATCGCGGGGATGTACCTTCGCGGCAATCTGCCCTACGTGGTGGCGACCGTGGCCACGTCGTTGGTCGGCGGCGTGATGCTGTTGGAATATCTGGAGTTGATCCCAAGCTTCCCGCTACGGTTCCAGGGTGATCCGGCCGGAGCGCGGCCGATCGACGAATTGTACGCGCTGACCGTGTTCGTGGCGCTGAGTAGCACGTTGTGGATCGCCGTCTACTTTACCACGGCCATCCGCCGCTACGTCGACCGTGCCCACGCCGAACTTCGCCAGAAGGAAAAACTGCTGGGAATCGGCCAGTTGGTGGCCGGCATCGCCCATCAGATAGCCAATCCGCTCGACGGCGCGCAAAACTGTCTGCGCAAGATCGGCGATGCCGTCAGGGACGATCCACAGTCGGCCGAATACGTGCAGATGATGACCGCGGCGCTGGAGCGGATCGAACGGACGGCGAAGCGCGTACAGTCGTTCGCGCTGCCGAGGGGTATCACTCTGACGAACACGGACGTCAACTCGGTGGTGAAGGCGACCTTGCCGCTGTTGGAAAACGCCCGCGACCAAAACGTGCGCGTCTGCGCCGAATTGGGGCACGTGCCTCCGGTCAAGGGCGATCCCTACACGCTTCAGGAGGTGTTGTTCAACCTCTGCGCGAACGCCTTCGCCGCCATGCCCGACGGGGGAAACTTGACGCTCCGCACTCGGGCGCTCGGCGGCAGCGACGACGATCAGATGGATTCGGTGGCGGTCGAGGTTGCCGACACGGGCGAGGGCATACCGCGCATCCATCTGGAGAAAATCTTCGAGCCGTTTTTCACCACCCGGTCCGAGGGCGGCGGCACCGGCTTGGGACTGGGGCTGTGCCGCATGTTGATCAGCGAAATGGGTGGCCGGATCGAAGTCCGAAGCGCGCCGAAGCAAGGGACCGTGTTTACCGTCATGCTCAATCCCGTGGAAACCAGCGACATTCGGAAAAGCAGCGTTTGAAAAAGTACACAAACGAGTGGCGTAACTTAACCAACTAAACATGAAAATCCTGGTCGCCGACGACGAAAAGATCAAACGGGTCACGCTGGCCAACGACCTGGCTGCCCAGGGGCACGACGTGGTCACGGCGGGCGACGGCGCCGAGGCCCTGGAAAAACTCGCCGCCGATCGTTTCGACGTCGTGGTGACCGATCTAAAGATGCCCAAGGTCGACGGCATCGAGCTTCTGAAACACATCAAACAGGACCGTCTCGCGGGCGCCGAGGTAATCATCATGACGGCCTACGGCAGCATCCCCTTGGCTGTCGAGGCGGGAAAACTCGGGGCCTTCGACTTCCTGACCAAACCGTTCCACAACGAAGACATCTTTCCGCTGTTGGCCCGGATCGAATCCGCCCGGCGAGGCAAGGCGCCCGTGGCCGTCGAACCGGTCGAAACGACCATCGGAAAAATCGATCAGGCGGTGGTTGGCCAGTCGGTCGCCATTCGCTCGGTCCGCCGCTTGATCGAAATCTGTGCCCGCTCCGACGCCAACGTCTTGCTCTGCGGCGAGACCGGCGTGGGAAAGGATCTGATCGCCTCGACCATTCATCGCACTTCCATCCGTCGCACCTCTCCCTTCGTCAAGGTCGGCTGTGCGCTATTTCCCAGCCAGTTGATCGAGAGCGAACTGTACGGCCACGAAAAAGGATCCTTCACCGGCGCGGAGCAGCGCCGCTTGGGGCGATTCGAGGTGGCCGAAGGGGGTACGCTCTACCTGGACGACGTCGACGACATTCCGCTCGAACACCAAACCAAACTGCTCCGCGCGATCGAGGAAAAGACCTTCGAGCGGGTCGGCGCCGCCTCGGAGATGAAGGCCAACGTGCGGATCGTCGCCTCGACGAAAAGAGACCTTTTACAAAAGATCGCCGCCGGCGAATTCCGCCAGGATCTCTATTATCGGCTGGACGTTCTGCGGGTAAACGTGCCGCCCCTGCGCGAACGGCGCGACGACATCCCCTTGCTGACCGACCACCTCCTGAAACGGTTTGCCAAGGACGGCCCCGCGCGGCTCGAGCCGTCGGCCGTCGAGATACTCAAGCGGCACGACTGGCCCGGCAACGTCCGCGAGTTGGCCCATCTGCTGCAACGCGCCTATCTGGTCGGCGCCGGCGCGATCGCCGGAAACCTGCTGTTGAAGGAGCTCCACGCGGCGGCGAAAAAGCGGCGCGTCCTCTCCGGCCCGTTCCAGGAGACCATCGAAAAGACCGAACGGGAACTGTTGCAAGGCGCGTTGGAAGAAGCCGAGGGGAACAAGTCGGCCGCAGCCGCCGCGCTGGGGATGAAACTCTCCACCTTCCGCGACAAACTCGCCAAGTACCGGCTGGTTTAGAGAGTGTTTGGAAATGGAAATATCCGTATTCAGCCCCGGGTGTATACCACTGGGGGTGGCACGTCCCTGAGCGCAGCGAAGGGCGTGGTGAACGACCAAACCACGCCCTTCGCTGCGCTCAGGGACGTGCCACCCAATAATC
>CBDAFL010000167.1:0-7469 GCA_965195225.1 uncultured Thermoguttaceae bacterium | reverse complement strand
GCATGCGTAAACTGCTGACGATTCTCAACGCTATGATCCGTGACAAAAATACTTGGCAATCCGCCAATCCTTGACCTTGACTTTTAACACAGTCGCTGTCCCCTTCCCGCGGCACCAGGGGGACAGTCCCCTGTGAACGGTTACAGTAAGTTTAATCAATAACGGCGTGGCAGTAAAGCGGCAACTGATCGGCCGGGGACTGGTCCATTTTTCGGCGAAAAAACGCATTTTGCCGACGAACCGTTGGCCGAAAACATGGACCTGTCCCCTTCCCGCGACGCAAGTCCCTCGATTGAATCAGCTTATTCGATTGCGGTTCGTTGCCTTTTCGCGGAGCACGCGGGCAAGGAACAGGGGGTTGCCGATCAGGTATCGTTGGGCCTTCAGGCGGGGTTGCTGAAAGAGCCGCCAGACCCATTCGTGGCCCAGCCGCCGCATCCATTGCGGCGCTCGGCTGACGTTGCCCGCCCAATAGTCGAACAGGCCGCCGATGCCCATGCAAACCGGCACGTCGAGCCGAGGCAAGTTGCGGCGCATCCACTCCTCTTGTATCGGGTTGCCCATGCCGACCAATAGCATGTCGGGACGGATCGCGTTGATTTGTTCTATCGTCGCCGACGTGATCCGGTCGTCGGTCAGGTAGCCGTGGTGGTAGCCCGAGAGTTCCCAACCGGGAAACGAGCGGCGTGCGTAGTCGGCGGCCACCGGTATCGTCGCCTCGTCGGCGCCCAGCATGAAGTAAGAGTAGCCGCGGTCGGCGGTGGCTTGGAACATCTCCGGGACGAAGTCTGTTCCCACCATGTTCTCCGCCACCCGGACGCCTTGCAGTCTTGCGGCCCAGCGGACGCCGGTGCCGTCGGCAAAGACGAAATCGCCCGAGTTGAGCGTGTCCCGGAAAGCCGGATCGGCGGCGGCGAGATTCAGCGTGTGAGCGTTGACGAAGAAGACGCCGATCGCTCGCTCGTCGCGGCGTCGGACGGCGTCTTCCAGCAGGTCGATGGCCCGCCGGCGCGAGAGGTTGTCAATGCGTACGTCCAGAACGGAGAATCGGGGCAGTTCCGGTCTTACGGCCGGTTCGGTCCCTTCCCTCTCCATGATTGTGGCTTCTGTTTTCATCACCCAAAGTATAGCCCAAGTTATGGGGCGCGGGAGATAACCGTTCACGGGTTGGGGAAACATCGTCATTCTGAGCGTAGCGAAGAATCTCGCCTGCGCCGCGATCTCACACGAGATTCTTCGCTACGCTCAGAATGACGGGTGCCCCGTGAACGGTTACGCGCGGGAGTGATCGGCGGCGGCGAGTCTCGTTCGGTGCGGACCCATGAGTTTTGGCGGTGGAAGAGGAACCGGGCGTAGATCGGCAGCTTGCGGAGCATGTAGAGCGGTACGGCCGCCAACGCCCGTAGCGGAACCTGTCGCCGGCAAAAGACCGTCCAAGCCGCCCCGAGCGAAACGGCCAACGCCACGCCTCCGCCGGCCAGCAAGACGGCCGGTAGCCCCGACGCGCCGAGCAGCCATGCCAGACAACTCAATAGTGCAAGAGCCGACCAGACAGCGACCAGCAGCGTCAGCGGCGGGATGCTCAGATCGACGGCCATCGCCATCAACGGCCACGATCGCCGCCGCAACGCGGCCCAAAGCAGCCGGGGAACTTGCCTGAGCGCCGTGTGGAGGTGGCCGTGCTCCCAGCGCGTGCGTTGCGAGTCGAAGGCGCGATCCGACTCAGGCATCGCGCTGCTCACACCCGCCTCGGGACAAAACAGCGGCAGATGGCCCCGCAGCGCCAGGTCGATTCCCAACTGCATGTCTTCCACCAGATTGCCGCCGGCCGGTTCCGCCTCATTGACCAACGGCCAAGGAATTGCCATACCGGTGCCGGTCATCCGGCAGGGCGCGCCCAATCGGATCAGCCCCAATGGTCGGACCAGATTGGTCACGCGGTTTCCAAAAATCGACACGGCTTCGATCGGGCCGTTGGCCAAACGACGGTCGGTAAGGTTCCTCGCCTGCACGGGCCGCCGCTCGCGCCAAGCTAGATCGGCAACGACGGCTATTGCTCCAACCTCCGGCACGCAGTCGGCGTCGATCACCACGACCACGTCCGGCGAATCGTCGGCCAGATAGCGGAAACCTCGTTGCAGTGCGTACCCCTTTCCGCGCCGGCGTGGATCGTTTCGTTCGACCACCTCGGTGCCTGCCCGTCGAGCCAGTTCGGCCGTCCGATCGGTGCAGTTGTCGGCCACTACCAGGACGCGATCGGCGGCGGAGAGCGTGGAAATGATTGCCTGCAAAGTATGCTCGATGACGAGTTGTTCGTCGTGAGCCGGAATCAGCACGGCCGTGCGAGGTCTGTCGGAGGCGTCTTCGGACGTTGCGTTAGAATTTTCCATTGTTGGTGGGGCTGTGCTTCGCTTGTCCCACCCTGCTTGCCTCCTGCGACTCGGCCACAGCGCAGCCAGACATTCGAGGCACAACGCCCCGATCGGCAGCAGCGCCGCGGCGGCGGCCAGCAGCAGTATCGCGTCGATTGTCTGAGGAATCGTCACTGTCATCGTCCAAAGCTCCTCGATTCGATCAGACGGCGGATGATTCGGCCGGGTTTCAGCAACGGTCGGCGCAAGGGGGATTGCCGCGTCCAGTCGTAAGCGTGGCGGCAATTGCGCCGCAGGAAGCCGGTCACTGGCCGGAGATCGACCGCCCCCTCGGCCACGTCGATGGCCGCGGACATCAATCTGGTCTTGTATTCCTCCGGTCCCTTGCCCAGGTCGATCCGCCGGACGCCGAGTTGCGGAGATGCCTGGATCAATTTCATCCAAAAGACGATGCCCGGCGAAAGCTGGGCGAAGTCGGGATGGTACGCGGAGAACCAGGCGTGCAAGACGCCGTGCGAACGGATCGAGAGGAGGACCGCCGTCAAAACGCCGCCCATGTAAAGGGCCGAAGTCACGCCGGAAAACCCTTCGCCCTTCGCAACTCGCGCCCGCTCCAACAGCGCGACAGTCCAATCGAAGGCCAGCGCGTCGGTCATGCCGGTTCTTTTATACTGCCGCCTTTTCCACTTGAGCATGTATTGAAATACGGCAGGGTCGTCGGATTCGAGTTCGATCCGCAACGGTCCGGCCTCTCGGTCGGCCTGACGCAATTTGCGCTCCGCGCGCTTGAACCACTCGGGCCGGACGGCGAGTTGTTCCGCCCGGTATCCTTCCCAGCCGTGCGAAAGATCGACGTACGGCGAGGGAGCGACGTGCCAGTGATAGGGCTGCGGGGGCGATTGCGACGCGATCAGATGGTCGAACCGCCACGCCGCCAACCGGCAACCGCGAAGCAGCTCGCGCGGCTCCCACCGCAAATCCTTTCGCGCGATCAGGCCGTGGAAGTCGGACATCTTGCCTCCGACCGGCAGGGCCACGTTGCCCGGGCTACGTTGAAAGGGAAAAAATCCGACCGGCTCGCCGTGCTCTTCGAGTACGCCGATTTCCACGTCGCCGCGAACGGCGGCCACGGCCCGGGTAAACTCGGGGTGGAAATACGGGCTGTCCAACGCCGGCTCGGACCGCTGAATCTCCGTCCACGCCGCGATCTGGTCGGCGGTCAACTTGTCGGCGGATAGGAGTTGGATGTTCATTTTTTCATAAAGCCGCGACCGGTGGTCGCGCCCCGTTGATGCGCATGGCGAACGCCGACGCAGAGCGTTGCCAGTCGTCCGTTCCCACGCGGAGCGTGGGAACGAGAGGTTATTGCCGCCTCGCCGACCAACAGTTGCGCGATGCCGCTGCCGACGATGAGCGTGACGAAGTTGGGCGAGACAAGCCCCGTCTCCAAGCAGGCGTTGAGAACGACGAAAATAAGCAGGCAAAAGGTCAGTGCGGCCCCCGCGGCGGCGGTCGAGCGAAACACGCTTGCCGCACGATATAATCCGAGCGACACGATCAGCATAAGCGCCGCCGTTCCAATCAACCCGACGCTCAGCGCGGAGTCCAGGTAAGCGTTATGCGCCTCGCGCAGCGGCCACTGCATCTCACCGGACACCTCTTCGATGTGCTTCTCCGTCCAAAACGCCTCGTATCCGTATCCTTGTAACGGCCTGGCGCCGACGTAACCGAGCAATTCCTTCCAGATGGGGATTCTGCCGGTCAGTTTCGCCGATTCTTCCTGCCGACCGAGCATTACGGCTTGCGAGACCGTCTCGTCATTTTCCAGGCCGAACAACGATACGAACAGGGCGGCGAAAAAGACTAAGAACCCGGCGGCGGAAATCGCCAGCAAGCGTGTCCGACCGGAAACGCTAATCAAACACAAAGCCGCCAACGAGACGGTCAGCGCCGCACAGGAAGTACGGGATTTTGTCAGAAGCAGGAAGACCAAACCAATCGCGAACAACGTCCAGAACAACGGTTGCAAACGAGTCTCGCCGCGGCGAGAAAAGCAGGCCAGGCAAAACGACGCCAGGCAGAGGACCGTCAAGTGCGCCCCTTGCGTGTTCGGGTGGACCGTGCCGGAAAACCGATAACCGGCCAACCAGGGCCGGAACGTACCCAAGGCCAATTCCGCGGCAATGCCCACGGCCAGAAACGCCGCCGGAACCACCACGGCAATCAGCACGATGTCGCGAAGGCGGAATTGCCGGGCAAACCCCAGCGCCCCGAAAACGCAAAACATCAACACGGCCAGTTTCCGGCAGCTCAAGCCCGGATCGCTCGACCAGAGAATGCTCGCCGCCGACCACGCCACGTAGAAGACAATCGCGGCGGGCAACCAGCCGGTCCAGCGGAGCGGCCGCCCGTCGCGGCGGAGAATAAGGTACAAACCGAATATGCCGATCAACGAGAGCGCCAGACCCTTGGCCGCGTTTCCGCCCGATTCCATCGAGCCGTCGGAATCGGACCACGGAGCGAAACTCTCGAAGCGGGACACCTGAACGTCGTGGCCGACAAAGAAGAACACGGCCCCGAGCAGAACGATCGCCAACCACAGCAACCGGAGGTCGGTGGCGTTCGTGTCGGATGTGTTTTGCGGGTCACGGTTCATTGCCGAATCGCTTAGTAAGAGTGTACTGCCGATCGCTGGCGGCCATGCTCCATTAGTCCCCAAAGGATGATCCACCGCACGGTTGCACCGACGACGCGCCCCGCCACGATGGCAATAGCGACACCCAACGCGCCGAGCGAAAAAACGAGCCAGATCGCCACGCCGAGCGTGACGGAGACTTGCACCAGATCGGCGACGAAGTTGGCGGCCGGGCGGTCCAAGGCCCAAAGGCCGGCGCCGGCCGTTTGGCCCAAGGAATCGGTCAGGGCGGCCAGCGCCAACACGGTCAGCAACGTTCCCGTGTCGGCATACATCGGGCCAAAAATGATTCTTGCCACCAGATCGCCAACGAGAAAAACTCCCACGCACAGGCTCCCCAGCACGCCGGCCGCGACGAACGATGCTTTCCGCAACACGCCGCCGAGCGCGCGGGCGCCGTCTCGGGCGAACGCCTGGGCCGCCTTGGGTATCAGGAAATTGTTCAACCCCATTACAAACAGGTTCGAGAGACCGACCAGCGTGGTGCAGACGGCCAATTTGCCCGTCTCCGCCTCGCCGCAGACGATCGCCAGCAGCCACGGCAGCGCGTAGAACGCCAACCCGGTCATTTGTCCAGTCAGCGCCCAACGGCCGAACGACCAGTTCCGGCGCCAGTCGCGGACGAGTCCCCGGCGCGAGAAGCTGACAGGTTGCTTCCGCAACAGCCACCAACCGGCGGCGGCGACCGCGCACGCCGCGCCCATCACGCCGTAGACCACGGCGGGCGAAAGCAACCCCAGCCGCCACAACACCAGCAAGCTCGCCACTTGGAGCATGGAGACAACGACGTCCATGGCAATGGCCGTCCCCAGGGCGAGATGGGCGAACGAGAAGCGTCGGGCAAAGTCGCGCAAAAGGATAAAAGGGATGACGCCCGAGAGAACCCACGCCGCCGGCCGCAAGCCGCTCGACCCCACGCCAAGCGAAAGCAACGCCGCCAGACCGATAAAGCAGACGGCCGCGGCCACCGAGAAGACCAACTGATGGGCGATCGCGCTGCCGCCGTATTCGGCCAGCGAGCCTCCCTCGCGGCGATGGCGGTACATAGTGTAGGGAATTGAAATCAGATTCGCCTGCGCGGCGGCCAGAAACATAACGACCGTCCACGCAAGCGCGTAAATGCCGACTTCCGACGGCGAGCAGGCGCGGGCAATAATCACCAAGGTCAGGAAATTGGCGCCGCTTACGACCCCCTGGTCAAAAATCGAGAACATGCCCTTTCGCACGACCGGTTCCGACGACTCGGCAAATACCGACGCGGTCACTCCTGCCGCCAACGGCGACGACCCTTCGCAGGGTTCGGAACGGATTGGATCGTCGTCGCGGATCGGTGTCATGGTGAAATCGCGCTACCTTAGTTACATCTCGTTCCCACGCTCTGCATCTTTTATCTGGTTCCCACGCTCTGCGTGGGAATCAGGATAATCTGCCCTACGATGTGTGGAATAGATTGTCAATCTACTGAAAAGTGGCTGCTTTGCGGCGATCCGACGACGGACACAACCGTCGCCAGACGCCCCGCAGCATCGAATACCAACCGTTTAGTTTCAACGCCAGGGTTGTGGCGGTGTCGAGCCGGGCGACGTTGAACCGCCCCCAAGCGAATGGATCGTCCCGCGGCGCGACGACGTTCGGTTCGGCGGTCAGCGCGCATTTAGCGCCGACCTCGCGCGTCGCCACGATCATTTCGGAACCGAAGTATCCAAAAGGAAAGGCGAAAGACACGTCCGACAGACCGAGCCGGTCGTGAAGCACATCCATCGAGCGGATCAGGTCGCGGCGGAACATGCCCAGCCGGCCGCGAAGATCGGCGTGCGTGTGAGTGTGCGAGCCGACTTCGATCAGGCCGCTTTCGATCATTTCGGAGCAATGGGTGGTGGAAAGGGGTTTCCACGCAACGTCCGGAACCTCATTCGAGCCGGCGGCCGGCCAGTCGTCGAAGGCGAAAGGCTGGTCGCCGTCCAAATAAGCCGTCGCCACGAACACCGTCGCGGGAATCGACAACTCCTTCAACACCGGCCAGGCGTTGTGGTAAACATTGTCGTAGCCGTCGTCGAAGGTGACGACGAACGTGCGGGCGGGGACTGCCTCGCCCGACTGGCGACATTCAATCGCCCGACGCAGCGGCCAAGGGCGATAACCGCGCGACATCAGCCCGGAAAGTTGACGGCCGAGACGGTCGGGAGTCACGTTCCACGTCGGCGCCACGACACCTTCCACGTGCGGCGCAACGCGGTGATAAATTAAGATACCGAACGGATTGTCTTTGCTCGTGTGCATGATAGTTGCCCGACGGATGATTTTGATTGAATTTTGCCTGCGTGGCGTCAATACAGTTTATTGCCCCTTTAAAAGCCGATGTCGTATCAGTTTAGCGACTGGGTGGCACGTCCCTGAGCGCA
>CBDAFL010000166.1:0-1449 GCA_965195225.1 uncultured Thermoguttaceae bacterium | reverse complement strand
TGGTTCCGGCTCGTCTGGGTTAGGCTGTTGTCGGACAGGCACACGACCTCCGGCAACGCAGAGCCTTTCCGTGGGCCTCAAAGCGCGCCTTCACATTCCGCAGCAATTCCCGCCGGGGCCTGAAACACTGCAAAAAAGGGTGTTTTTGGTATTGGCTTTCGTAAACATTAGTGGCGGAATCCCGGCTGTTTGCTAGCGATACCTGTTTGCTATACTCGGCACGGGCGAGGATTGCGATTTTCTGGGCCGCTCATGTAGCCCACCGTGCTAGCAACCATTGCTAGCCCGCTTTTCTCATCAGCCGTAGGATTGCGAGATTTTGGGCGGCGTTTTGGCATGGCACGAGCGTGACGTGACGATGGGGGCCAACTCGTGGAAAATGTTGCGCAAGAATGGGTGCCTGGCGAGGTATGCGAAGGCTGCGGGCGTTACGATCTGGTCGTGTGGCAGCCGGATGCGCACGGCCTGCCCTCGGGCGCCATAGTGGCCGCCCGTTGCATCATCAAATCGACCGACGCAATGCGTCAGCAACGCAACACAACTGCCGGCGCGCCGCGAATGTTCGCAAGAACCTTGAGGAACTGGTCCCGGTACGGATAACTCTGGGAAAACGATATCCAAATCTTTCGGACGGTGATTCGCACCAACGCGCCGATCTTCAACAGTTTCAGTCGGATCGTGCTGCATTGTGCCCGTTCAAACGAGGTGTCGGCAAGACCGATTCGACGCATCGCACTGAGCAAAACGTAAGCGATCGACGAGAAATACAATCGAATCTGATTTGCTCGCATGTCCTCTGCGCTGGTGCGATCGGCAAAGAGCATCAACTGCTGTTCTTTGATTCGGTTCTCCATGTCGCCGCGAGCACAGTATAAATCCTCGTAGAGCTTACGCCCGTCGTATTCATCCTGCGACAACGAGGTTACGACAAAACGTGGATTCGATCCCTTGGCGATATGTTCCGCCTTGCCGACCACACGACGCTCGCGCGACCAGCTTTTCTGCGTCTGATAAGTAAAATCCTTGAACCGCCGGGCCGGCTCGCCGGTCGCTTGGAATTCCGCCTCGGCCAACACCAATTCCAAGTCGATTTCCCAACGAAGCCGGTCGTTTTTCGCCAATCCCAAGATATAATCGACGCCGTGATCTTCGCACCATCGCATGAGGTTTTCACGGCAAAAACCCGAGTCGGCGCGGACAATGATTTGTACGTCGGGCCACTCGCGCCGGATACGCTCGACCAGGCCGGCGAGTTTCACAACGCTGCCGGCCGCGCCGTCTTGATCGGCCGGACGAAGCTGGGCACAGAGCAGGTGCTCGCCGCAAAAAACGTAAAGCGGCATGTAGCAGTATTCTTTGTAATAGCCCTGAAAGAACCGGCCAAGCTGATCGCCGTGGATCGGATCGTCGGTCGCGTCGAAGTCGAGAATGATTTGCTTCGGCGACGCC
>CBDAFL010000165.1:0-1177 GCA_965195225.1 uncultured Thermoguttaceae bacterium | reverse complement strand
TACGTGGATACACGCCGCATGTTCGACCGGGTCAATTCTGCTATATATAAGGCGCTAAACAAAGCTGGTATCGAATTGCCCTTCCCCCAGCAAGACGTCCACCACAAAATTGCTGCTGCGGATGCCAAAAGCATCTCCGCTGTGCTCAATAGAAAAAGTTGAGTTCTCGCACAGGGAAATAAAAAGGGCGGGCCATTTGGCCCGCCCATAATCTATCTAAAAGCTGAGGACTAGAAAGGCTTACTCGTCTCCCCCGTCATCGCCGTCCTCATCCTCATCGCCATTGCCGCCACAAGGATCATCTTCTGCGTCTTCGCCGTCGTCTGGATCATCTCCGTCGTCCGGATCACCTTCGTCTGGTTCACCTTCATCTGGTTCACCTTCGTCGTCATCGGCATCAGCAGGGTCGCCGCCACCTTTTCCCTTTCCTTTGCCATTATCGGCGCCTTTCCCCTTACCGTTGCCATTGCCGTTGCCATTGTCGCTGCCGCCCTTGCCTTTACCTTGGCCTTTACCGTTGCCTTTGGCTGATGCTTCGTCGGCGTCATCCCCATCGTCCCCATCATCGCCGTTCTTGCCTTTGCCATTGGCATTCGCATTGGCATTACCGTTGCCGTTACCACAAACTGCCTTACGCAGGTGGCCAACGCCCAACATGCCGGGCTTGCCGAATTCCTTGAACATTTGGCCCATGCCCATACCATCATTGAACATTTCAACCAATTCATCCACTGTATAGCCGCAGTCTTCCTCGCCGTCGCAGGCTTCTTCCATCTCGGCAGCGATAGCATACAGCTTGACTAAAACGCCCCAACCCATACCGTCTTCGTGGTAGGCAGTTACTTCGTCACAAACGCTGACTTCTTCCTCTTCTTCTTCCGGGGCGCCGAGCTGGATGCTGGTGGCAACCAAGTCTTCGTTTTCATCCGTCATGTAATCAACGGTAACCTCGTCTCCGGCGACCACCTCGTCAACCATCACGGTGTCTTCGTTGATCAGGTAGACAACTCCGTCAACCGTGATGCTGGTCTCGGTGATTTCATCCACAATGCCCGTTGCTCTACCTTCGCCAGTTTCGGCGCTGTAATAAGCATCAAAGAGGCCGGCGATTGGATTCGTACAGGTCTCGTCCGGTTCATCTTCCGGGGGGTCTTCTTCCTGCGCAAAGGCAATGCCT
>CBDAFL010000164.1:0-26327 GCA_965195225.1 uncultured Thermoguttaceae bacterium | reverse complement strand
ACTTACGTCAACGGTTGTGATGATCATCATTCCAGGTTTTTATGAAAATTGCTAAACTGGCATGACAAACTCCGTTGTGGTAAGTGATTTTCTGCTATCGTTGCTAGCAGTTGCATAATCCTGTGAATCGCTGGGCTATTGTCAAGCGACCCTACGGGTCGGATTCCGCGGTCGGAAGCCTCGATCGGCGCAAACCATCACGGAAAGCGCTCCGAGCGTCGTCGCGAAAGCATTTCGCGACGACGCTGGAGATCGCCATTCTCACGGCAACCGTGCGGACCACGATCGCCAAATCATAAATCCTAAATCTACTTCCGCTTCCTCCATGCATAGCAGAGCAGCCCGACCAGTCCGGCGACCAAAAGCGCCAGCGAACTCGGTTCTGGAACCACGGTCAAGCTGAAATTGTCTACCTGACAGTATTTGCCACCGATACCCAACCCAACGGCGGTAATGTTCGGGACGCCTCCGCCTCCGGGGCCTAAGTAGGTTTTCGAGCCGTAGTCATCGCCGTCCATGCTATAGGTCGCCGTCCAAGACGCACCCGTCGTATCCAAGGTCATCTCAAAGGTGTGGTAACTCTCGTAACCCGTCTCTAGCGTACCACTGTACGTGATATCGCCGTCCTCCCAACCGCTGGCGGTTTCCATGCACGTACCGACTTTGAAGGTGTTATCTTCGCCATCGTCAAGGTTGTGGAAGACCATCCAGTTCTTTGCGGCACCGTAAAAGCTTGCGCCAGTGGAGGGCAAACCTGTCGCCCCATAAGCGAACCCCAACGCCAGATAGTCTCCTCCTTCCCAATCGTAGCCCATCAAGTACAACCCTGCCGACAACGTATAGACGCAACCCGCCTGGGGCGTGAGCGGTAGCCACGCATTGGCGATCACCGATGAGGAATTAACGTAGGCGTTGTCGTTTACCGCATTCACTTGCCAGTAACTGGAAGCGGTCCAAGGGGCACTCGCCGTGGCTCCGTACTGGGAACTTGTAACATCAAGCGGATGTGCGCTTAAAGTCGTTCCAGCATTGCTGGTGAACGTGTCCTGATAGAGGACCGTATCCGCTTGTGCCGCGGCAACCAAGCTGCCGAGAACGACCAGCACGGCCATAATTCTCCTGAAACTCATTGTAGCGCTCCTCTAGTTGGAAAACCTTGTTTAGGAGACGTCCCTAGGCCCCAGAAACGCTCTGGATGGATCAAACCCGGACGCCTCCGCCTCATTTTTCCAAAAGCCATCTGGTAGGACGGATTTCCTCGCGCGGGGCGTGAGGCTTACATCCCGTTCCCGCGCGGAGCGTGGGAACCAGATGGGCGTCAAATCAGTCCATAGAAGTACCCTCCTTTCCGTCCCTTTGCCCCGAAAGGGCAGGCGTTCTCTCAAAGGCATCTACGTTGCTCTCGGGATACGTAACCAAAAGCTCCTCGAAGCGGACCGTCATGGTGTCGCAGTTGCCGACACCGACGAGCAATCGGCTGTTAGTCTCATTCAACAGCGGCGCGGTGGCCGGCAGGTCGACCGGGGGACCGGCGAAAATCTGATGAAATTGCCCCTGGAAGTCCCCGTCCAACGCGAAGGTAACCCACTTGCCGGTCTTCGACATCCGAAAGCGGCGCCGGACCGCGCCCTCCACGTTGTCCGGCGACTGCCCCTCGTTCGGCGCCGCTTTCGCCACCAATTTATCGCCGTTGGCTTCCGGGCGCGCCGTGATGTCGGGGTCATACAATCGCGCCGTCGCCGCGCGTCCAGGCTCGGAATCGACGATGAACATCTTAACCAACCTTGTTTTCACCCCGTCGACGCGTGAGGATTTGCCGGGCACACCATCGCCAATGCCGAAGAAAATCCGGTGCGTTCCGTCGGACTTGAACGAATCGTCCAGTTCCACATGGAACGTCGCCTCAAACACAAAATCGCGGTTGCAGAAGTCGGTCTCCACCGTGCGGAGGTAGCTGCGCGAGTTCTGCCGGCGACCGAACCGGTGCTCGAACGCAGCCCAAGGCGGCTCTTCGTACACGGCCGACCCGCCGACGTTGACATATCGTTCCGGCGGATTCTGCTCGAAGACGGCGCCGACGCCGAACCCGGGGCCGGCGGACTTCGCGACGCTTCGGAGGGCGGAGGGCGGTTTGGTCGGGAGACTACGGACGAAATGGTCGACTTTCCCGACCGCCGGGCCGCGGACAATCGCCAGCCGCTCCGCGGCGTCCCGACCGTCCTTGCCGTGTTGCACCCGCGCCGATTCATTCTCGCCCAAAATCACTTCACGCCTACTGCCCTCACCCCCAGCCCCTCTCCCGGAAGGAGAGGGGAGATTTCCATCGCCATCCAACACCTGCACCTTCACCTTGCCGCGGAAGACGTGCGACGTGGTGATTCCCTCCTCGCCGACTTCCACGCCGAACTCCGTGCCGAGGTCGGTCACCACGGCGACGGGAGTGCGGACGGAGAATAGTGGAGAGACAGGGAGACCGGGGGACCGGGAGACAAGGAGATGGGGGGATGCGGCATCGGCCTTCTTTTCCTTGTCTCCTTGTCTCCTTGTTTCCCTGTCTTCCCCCACCCTCGCCGTCAGTTTTCCCAGCGCGAGATAGCCGCTGGCGGAGGATTCGACCTCGTAGGTGCAGGGGCCTTCGAGTATGACCTTCGCGCCGGAGTCGTAGGTGATCTGCATCAGCCCGGCGTCGAGTTTGTACTTGCGGCCCAAGGGAACGTAAGCGTATCCCGGCGGCGGCAGATAGTGGGGATCGTCCGACCATTTCACATCGACCATGCCGGTGATCCGGCCGACGAAGACCATCTCCGGCATGGCTTCCGACGGCGCCGACTGCGACGGCGCTTCGGCGATATGTCGGTAATGGGTGATTTTGTACGCCCCAAACCCCAGCAGCATCATGCCCAAGATCACCGTGGCGGCAATGTAGGAGAACGCCCAACTGCCGACGAAAGGAGCAGCGGGTAGTGGATAGTGGCTGGTGGAGGAAAGATCGAGGACGATTGGCGGGACCGAGGGGACCGACTCGGGTTGACGTATCGCCCCGATGACCTTTTCCCGGGTACGTTCCAGCCGCACCGAGCGCGACAGTTCGGCGTGCAAGCGGAAGTAGTCGAGGTAAATGTCGCAGAGCCGCTCGTCGGCACGCAACGCGACTTCCAATCGCGCTACCTGACCCGTCTCGAGCGCACCGCCGCACGCGGCGTCGAACAGCGCCCAGATTTCGGGTTCGGGTGTGAACTGTTCGCTCATGCGTCGCTTCCCCGTGAAACCGCCCGTTTAACGCAATCGAAAAGCCTCCGCCGAATACGGCACAACGAGTTGTAGGTGCTTTGCGGCGGACGGCCCAGTTTCTCCGCGATTTGCTTAATGGTCTGCTCGTCGCCGTAGCAAAGATGGATCAGGCGCCGATCCGTGTCGCTAAGTTGATCCATGCAATCGCCCAGCGCGTCGGCGAAGAAATCCAACTCGTCGGCGGGCTTGGCGGCCTGCCGGTCGGCAAGCGTCGAGGCCAACTCGGCAGTCAGGAATGTCTTGCGGCGCTGTTGCGATCGCTGGAAGTTCAAGACGACGTGCCGCGCGAAGCTGAAGGCCCAGCACTTGAAGTTTGTACCCCGCTCGAAGTCGTCAAATTTCTCCCACAGCAACGTTACGGTCTGCTGATAGAGGTCTTCCGCGTCTTGGGTTCTCCAAACCATGGCGAGGATGTAGGCGAACAACTGCCGCTCGCACTGCGTCAGCAGTTTGGTGAACTCTTCGCTACGTGCATCGCAAGAATCGATCATGCCAGTGGTTTCCAGCGGGAGTACTTACCCTCTTACCGTAAGTGCTACTGTAACCTCGGGGCGAAAGCCTTTTTAGAAAATTGGCACAGGGGGACCCTCCTACCTACCAGAATAATGTCCCCATGCGGTCGAATCTACCTCGAAATCTACGGAAACTGGGGGGGGGTGTGTCGCAAGACGTTATCCTATCGTGACTTACGGAAGAGGCCTTCGTTTGTATCGCGGATTGCACAGTTACTAAACATGGCGTGCGTAAAAAATGTGCAGTTGTCGAGCCATCAGCCGCCAGCGAAAGATGCTTGGAAGGCCGCAAAGTGAACAAGCGAAACAACTTACAGGCTCGACACCCATTGCTTCCGTCTTGGATGGCACCCGCTTTGCATCTAACCGGCAAAAAGGTAAATTTCGCCGGCGGACCATCGACGAAAAACAAGTAAACAGTACACGGAAAGGAACGCGTAATGACCCCCAAAGAAGTGCTGGCGCTATGCCGCGAGAAGAACATTAAGGCCGTCGATCTGCGGTTCATGGATTTTCCGGGACTGTGGCAGCACTTCACGATTCCCGTCGATAAACTGACCGAAGACATTTTCGAGGACGGATTGGGGTTCGACGGTTCGAGCATCCGCGGTTGGCGGGCAATCAACGAAAGCGACATGCTCGTGGTTCCGCAACCGGAGACGGCCGTACTCGATCCGTTCTCCGCTCTGCCGACCCTGTCGATGATCTGCAACATCCAGGATCCGATCACCCGCGAGGATTATAGCCGCGATCCGCGGAACGTCGCCCGCAAGGCGGTCAATTACCTGAAGAGCACCGGCATCGGCGACACCTGCTACATCGGCCCCGAGGCCGAGTTCTTCATTTTCGACGACGTTCGCTACGATCAGACGGCCAACAGCGGTTACTATTTTCTCGACAGCATCGAGGGCCAATGGAACCGCGGCCGCGAGGAGAAGCCGAACCTGGGCTACAAGCTGCGCTACAAGGAAGGATACTTTCCCGTCCCGCCGGCCGACCAGATGATGGACATCCGCAACGAGATGATGCAGACGATGATCGAGTGCGGGATGAACGTCGAGACTCAACATCACGAGGTGGCCACCGCCGGTCAGTCGGAGATCGACCTGCGGTTCGACGACCTGGTGACTATTGCCGACAAGATGATGATGTTCAAGTACATCATTAAGAACGTGGCTCGGAAGCACGGCAAGACGGTCACTTTCATGCCCAAGCCGCTTTACGGCGACAACGGTTCGGGTATGCATACGCACATCTCTATCTGGAAGGGGAGCGAACCGTTGTTCGCCGGCAGCGGCTACGCCGGACTGAGCGACCAGGGCATCCATGCCATCGGCGGGATACTCAAGCACGCTCCGGCACTGTGCGGCATCTGCAACCCAACCACCAACAGCTACAAGCGGCTGGTGCCGGGCTTCGAGGCGCCGGTCAACCTGGCCTACTCGCAACAGAACCGCTCGGCGGCCGTCCGCATACCCATGTATAGCCAGAACCCCAAGGCCAAACGCATTGAGTTCCGCTGTCCCGATCCGAGTTGCAACCCTTATCTCGCTTTTTCCGCCATCCTCATGGCGGCGATCGACGGCATTCAGAACAAGATCGATCCGGGCGAGCCGCTGGACAAGGACATTTACGACCTCGACCCCGAGGAGTTGAAGGACGTGCCGCAGGCGCCCGGCTCGCTGGACGAGGCGCTGAAGGCTTTGCGTGCGGACCACGAGTTCCTACTGCGCGGCGACGTCTTCACCCCCGACGTGATCGACACCTGGATTTGGTACAAGATGGTCCACGAGGTCCAGGCCATGCAATTGCGCCCGCATCCCTACGAGTTCTGCTTGTACTTCGACATCTAGAACGTATTTTGATATCGAAATATCCGTATTACCTCCGATACCCGCTGTTTGGCGGCTCGGCCAGCACGTCGGGGCGTCCGCTGTCGGGCAATACCAATTTCGTGCCGGGTGTGATGTAATTGAAATCCTTACCCAGCACGTCGCGGTTCAGTTCGTAAACTTCGACCCACCGGGAGGCCTTGCCCAACTCGTAGCGGGCGATGTCGAATAGCGTGTCGCCTTCGGCGACGGTGTAGGTCCGGCCCGAGCGGTACTGGCGGCGCGTGCTAACGTTCGACGCACGCTTCCGCAAGGTTTCTCGCCGGCTCGGCTTGGGGCACAGATCGGGGTATGACTTTTCGAGTTGCTCGACGGTCGGCGTCAAGACCAGATCGCCGGGTTGGAGCCGCCCTTCGTCGTCCATCTTGTCGCGATTGTGTTCCGACAAGGCTTTGAAGTACGCGCCCGTCCCGTACAGCTTCCCGGAAATCGTCCAAAAGCTGTCCAACGGCTGTACCTCGTACTTGCCGTCGGCACGCAAAGGCGGCGGAGCGCCGAACGATTGGGAACCGCCGCGGCGGCGCGGGCCATTGTTGTCGTACATTGATCGCGGCGGGCGACGGGGATATTCCGAGGCTCCATTCCGCGAGATCGGCGCGGCCTGCGTGGGCTGGTCCGTCGCGTCCGCGTACGAGCGGTCCGGGGGTGACGGCGCCGGCAAAGGTCTGGAATTGTCGTAACGGTTCTGTTCCCTGTAAGGGGGCAGCGGCGGCGGGGCGCCGACCGAAGTATAGCCGCTCGTCTCGGCGCGGTCGGAAGGAGTCTCCCCGCGACCCGGCCGACGCCGCGGATTCTCGTCGGGTATGGTCCGGCTCGCGTCGGCAAGTTCTTCGCCACGCGCCGGGGCGTTGAACCCCCAGTCCGACGTGGGATCGGACGGATTCCGCTCATGCCTGTTGCCCGGCAGCGGTTTGGGCGGCAACGGCGGGGGCGAAATCAACGCCGGACCGTTCCCCTTGCCTTTGTCCGAGGCCAGCTTCCACTTGTCGAAATCTTTGTCGATCGGCTTGGGTGACCGGTTCGAGGCGGCCTTGGCCAGCACAACCGTGGGCTGATTGTCGCCGTGGGATTTGGGCTTGGCGGCCTTGGGGAAAAGCTTTTCGTCCCGGTCCTCGTCCGATCGTTTGGCCTCGCCTGGATTTTGGTCGGCGGCGGCAAGCTCGCCGTCCGAGCTTGATCCGGTGAGCCGCACGGCCGCCACGGCGGCAAAAACCAGCAACAGCGCCAGAATTACGGTCACGCCGACCTTGGCTTCCTTGCCCAGGCGCACTGATTCACCCGTTTTTTCTTTATCGTCCATGTCATGGCCTCCATGCCAAAAACCGCCCGGCAAAAGTGCCAGGGCTAAACGTACATGTTCGCGTTCCGCTCTCGTTCCCACGCGGAGCGTGGGCACGAGGTGTTACGTTATCCGTTCCGCGACCCGCAGCTTTGCGCTGCGTGATCGTGGGTTGGCGACCCATTCCTCCTCGTCGGGGCGCAAGGGCTTGGGCGTCAGCACCTTCAGCCGCTCGTCCGCCCTGAACGCCGTCTTTACTCGCCGGTCCTCCAATGAATGAAAACTGATAACGGCTATCCTCGCTCCGGTTTTCAGACAATCGGGTATCCGCTGCAGGGCGATTTCCAGCGATTTCAGTTCGTCGTTGACCGCGATCCGCAGGGCCTGAAAGGTCCGCGTGGCCGGATCAATCCTCTCGCCGCGCGGGTTGCTCGGTACGCTGCGGCGGATCACTTCGGCCAGTTCTTCCGCCGTCTCGATCGGCCGCTCGCGCCGTCGGCGGACAATTGCCCTCGCTATTCGCCGGCTGTATCGTTCCTCTCCGTAGTTTGAAATAAGTTGGGTCAAGTGCTCCTCGCTTAGCCGGCCGATCAATCTCCGCGCCGGCTCGCCGGAAAGGGTGTCGTACCTCAGGTCCAACGGTCCGCCGGTCGAAAAGCTGAATCCTCGACCGGCGTCGGCCAACTGATCGCTCGACAATCCCAGATCCAGCACCACTCCGTCGACCGGCCCGATTTCCAATTGTTCGAGCACCGTCGGCAATTCGCAATAGTTTGCTTGCACCAACTTTACCGGCAGCCCGCTTAGCCGCTGCGCGGCGATGTCTACGGCAGCCGGGTCGCGGTCGATGCCGATCACCAGTCCGCCGTCTCCCACGGCTTCGGCCAGCGCTCGCGCGTGGCCTCCTCCGCCGAGGGTGCCGTCGACTAACACCGCGCCCGGCCGGGGACGCAGCCACTGGACCACCTGGTCCAACAGCACGGGTACGTGAACCGATGATGGCTCAGTCATTTTTTGCGACACGGGACGCCGCCAACCAGTATTCATTCAATAGATTCAACAAAAGCACCCCACCTCGGGCGCATCCTTGCGCCCATGCAAGGTCGAGTGCCGGCGATCGACTCGTTTTCGACGGTCAAGTCTCTCGCACAATCGCAACGAAAAGTCGTCCTTGGCTCCCCGTCCGCGAGAACCAACTTCACCCCGGCTGAAGGTGAAGTTCCGGCGCCGATCAGGTGGCCTTGGACCGGCGCCGCAGTTCTCACGCATGGCGAATCAACGGTCTCCGTGGCCGACATACCGTCGGCCGCTAAACTCACAATTTTTTGTCGCTGCTGCCGCTTAGCCCCAGGCTCCAGGAAGGCCCAAAGATACCGATTCGCCAAAACGGACACAATACGGGTTTTTCGCCCGAATTCGCGACTCCGATGGACCCAATTTCCATAGCTCCCAACGCGGAAACGACTTCCAGCGACGCACCGCGACGCAAGTGATTTTTTCTTTTTTTCGGCTACGCGTTCACCAACGATTCCCAAAGCCTTTCGTATGCCCTCACCATGCGAGAAATCTCAAATTCATCCTCGACGCGCCGACGGTTTTCCAACCCCACTTCGGTCGCGCGTTGCGGGTCGTTCATCAGCCTAACTATCTTCTCAACAAGGACTTGCGAATCGCCGTGTCGGACCGTCTGCTCCTCTGCACCAGGGCCTAGCAACTCGCCGACGCCCTCGACATCCGTGGCGACCACCGGTTTGCGGCTGGCCATTGTCTCCAGCACGACATTGGGCATCCCTTCCCACGCTGAGGGGAGAACCAGTAGTTCGGCAGAGGTAAGAATCGCCGGCACGTCGGGCCGCCAGCCCGCAAAATGGACCCGGTCGGCTATTCCAGCAGTCTTGGCAGAGGTCTCCAGTGCCGTCCGCAGCGGTCCGTCGCCGACCAACAACAGCTCGCAATCGGGCAGGCGGTTCAGCCACGACGGGGCCGTCTCGATCAGCCATTTAACCCCCTTTTGCGCCTCCAATCGACCGACGAACACGACTACGCGGCGGCCGGCCGTGACGCCAAACTCTCGCAGATCGGCCGGTTGTCGGGCCGGGTATTTTTCCAGGTCGATACCATTCGGGATGACCACAAGTTTTTCGGGCGGCAGACCGGCCCTATCGGCCGAAAAATCGGCAACCGATCGGCCGACGCAGACATACCGGTCCACAAGGCTTTGCGTCATCCGATCGAGCCAAAGGTGCCAGCGTACTCCGTGTTCCGCCACCCGGATGCCGGCGACCACGGTCCCTACGCCGGCGCGTTTGGCGGCAATTCGGCCGACGATGTTTGCATGAAACAGGAATGTCTGGGCAACCTGGGGTTTGTGGGCAGCCAGGAGCCGACGCAACCGACGAACGACGACTGGAAATTGCCACACGCTTCGCCCGTCTAGGAAATGGACCTCGACGCCGGCCGCCCGCAGTTTCGGCAGATAGGAGGCTTCTTCTTTCGCCGGCCGCGGAGAGAGGCAGTATACAACCGGGTCGAAACGGTGTCGGTCGATTCGAACGGCCAGTTCGGTCAGGCACCGTTCGGCCCCGCCGGCGTCAAGTTCGGTGATACACAGGGCGATCTTGATCCGCGACATGATTCTGAACCGCTGTCCCCCTGCAATTAATCGGGCAAGGGGCTTATACTCGTTTCCCTTAGGAGGGTAAAGCTCACAATGTCGGAACTGGACTTAGACAATTACGACTACGATTTGCCGAAGGGTTTGATTGCCCAGTCGCCGGTGGTATGCCGGACCGACGCCCGGCTGCTGGTGGTCGATCGAGGCCGTAACTTGTTGGAACACAGGTACATCCGCGATCTACCCGAGTATCTCCACGACGGTGACTGCCTGGTGATAAACGACACGCGGGTCGTACCCGCCCGGCTGGTGGGGCACCGCCGCAACACCGGTGGTCATTGGGAGGGGCTTTTTCTGGAGGCCAGACCCGACGGCTTGTGGCGAGTTATGTGCAAAACCCGCGGCAAGCTGGAGCCGGGCGATTCAGTCACGCTGCTCAGCGCCGTTGGGAACGATGACGTGCAGCTCCAATTGGCGGCGCGGCAGAGCGACGGAACTTGGATTGCTCGGCCCATGGCGGAGGAAGACGCCCTGACGCTGTTGGACCGTGTGGGCCGAGTACCGTTGCCTCCGTACATACGCAAGGGGCGGATGATCGAAAGCGATCGGGAACACTATCAGACGGTGTACGCCCAAGTACCCGGTGCGGTGGCGGCGCCGACGGCGGGGCTACACTTCACCGCGGCTCTGCTCGACCGGCTGGCCCGGCAGGGCGTGGAAATCTGCACCTTGACCCTCCACGTCGGACCCGGAACCTTTCGGCCTATCACCTCCGAAACGCTGGCCGGACACCAAATGCACTCCGAGTGGGGATGCGTCGGACAGCAGACCGTCGATCTGATCGCCGGATGTCGCCGTCGCGGGGGGCGAGTGGTAGCCGTGGGGACCACTTCGGTCCGGCTGCTGGAGACCGCCTCGGCCGGCGGCGATCCAATGCCGTTTTCCGGCCACACCGACTTGTTCATCCGCCCGCCGTACAGGTTCCGCGCGATCGATGCCCTGTTGACCAATTTCCACCTCCCGCGCACGACGTTGTTGGTGCTGGTCCGCACGTTTGGCGGCGACGAGTTGATTCGTCGGGCCTACGAAGAGGCGGTCCGCGAGCAGTACCGTTTTTTCAGCTACGGCGACGCAATGTTGATTGTGTAGCCCGAATCCGGCAAAAACGGTGCAATCCCTACCATCACTCTGCCGATACGTGATACATGTGAGTAGTAGTGCGCCCTCGGCCGACCCACGCTTGGGTGGGGTGTGTGGGGTGGTCGGTTCGCCTTCTTTCCAGGAGTCAGGCAACATGCAGATCAAGGTATACGTCCCAAAGCAGATCGAAATCCCCAGCGAGTACTTGCCGGCGTTGGCCAAGCGCGCCGCCGATAGTCTCGGCGACCGGTCTCCCGAGGTCTCGGCGACCCGAGGCCACTTGGTACGACAGGCCGTTCAAGACGGATTGCTGCGTGATTTCGACCAACTGATCGGCGAAGACGGCACGGTCGATCTGGTATGCGATCCAGGCACGGAAATCCCACTGGAATTTGACAATCGGACGCTCAGCATCGCGGAATTGCTCGACACCTTGCAGTACAAACAGAGTTGGTCCGAGATGCAGGCCGCCGGCGAGGCGGCGTGAGCGGAGACCGAATAGTGGGCTAGTGCCCCTCTCGGCGCACGAACACAAGTACGCCCACCGCCGCGGTGCAAACCGCCAGGAACGCCAATCCGATCAGCGTGGGTAGGAGTTCTATGGGCATAAGTGCCTCGCAATGCGATGGGGGACGGTATTTCCATCGTCCGGCCGACCGCGGCGGCTGAAGTCGGTTGGCCGTGGCCTTTGCGGCGGTCATAAACGGTCCTGCTTCGGCAACCGATAGAGTCCGTGTGAGCGGTCTTTTTTCGGGTGTTATTTCGCCGCCGAGCGCCCCCGCCTTTCCGCCTTGTCTTGGAGGATTTTCACCTCTAAGTCCGCCCGGGTCTTGTGCGCCCATTGCTCCAACTTGGCGCACCATTCGAGGGCTTTCTTGTCGTGCAACGGCAGCTCCTCGATCCCCTGTTCCCGGCTCAGGTTGGACATTTGACGCACAATAGACGCCAAATCGAGCAGGCGGAGAGAAAATTTATCGAGCTTGGACGGGTCGTAAGTCCGCAGTGTCATGCCCATTATTATATGCGAAACAGGGCGGGGTGTCTATCGAATCCATTGAAAATTACCCGGAATTCCCGCCAGCATACCCTGCCAGAAAGAGGCATATTATGTCCAAAAAAATGGTTGTAAATATGTGCCTTTCATGCTAGCCTGCCCCTCGTTGAGTCACTTCCGAGACCTCCCTGAACGGTGGATGACGTGTCGAAATTGCCCGAAAATCCCGCCGACGACCCGTGGGACGTCTTCGAGTTGGACGACGAAATCGTGGACCCTGAACCCGAACCAGATGACTTTTGGGGGGAGTTGGACGATGATTGCGACAACGGTGATTGACGAAATCCGTCGGATGTTGCGCGAAGGCCGCCTCTCGCAAAGAAAAATTGCCGTGCGACTGAGCGTTAGCCGCGGAACGGTCAACGCCGTCGCTCGAGGGAAGCGCCCTGACTACTCCACGCGCCGACGACGGGAGGACGATAACTTCACCCTGCCGGTGGGCGTACCGGTGCGTTGTTCCGGTTGTGGGGGCTTGGTGCAGATGCCGTGTCTGCTGTGTTACATTCGCATAAGGATGAAGTCAAAGAAGGCGGCGAGTCAGAATCATTATGCACGATCCAGCCGTGGAACCACCGCAGCAGCGAGCCGTGGGTGATCATTCCAGTGGGGCGTCCCTGGTTGGTTATCACCACGCCGCGGACCGAGACCCGGCAAAGGAACTCGTGGATCATACGGACAGGCGTGTCTTCCTCGTAACAGATGACTTTCGAGCACATCGTACTCGAAAGCGGCCGTTGCCGACACTCCGACGAGACCATCGTCGCCATGATGTCCTTCTCGGAAATGACGCCGGCCAGTACGCCGTCGGCGTCCAACACGGGCGTGGCCTGGATGCCGGACTGGTGAAAGAAACCGGCGGCTTCCTCAATGGTGTCGTCTTCCCGCAGGCAAACCGTCAAGGGGACCATTACATCGCGGGCAAGCTTGCCGGCGAAGATCGCGCCGTGCCGGGCGGAGCAAGACAGTTGTGGTTCCGCGGCGTCGGCCAGCGAGGTGTAGCAGACGACACGGTCGCGGCCCATGCGTTTCGCGCAGAGCAGTGCCTGGTCGGCCAGATCGACGAGTTCTTCCGAGGTTTGGTTGTTGTCGCGGCACTGGGCCACGCCGAAGCTGCCCGTGACGTTCAGATAATTGGTTCCCACGGGGATGCGCAGCGCGGCCAGCTTCGACCGGGCGCGTTCGGCCCAGACGGCGGCGCCGTTCTCGGTGGTCTCCGGCAGCACGATGCAGAATTCCTCGCCCCCGTAGCGGCAGATCGTGTCGCTGACGCGGCAGTTGTCCATGAGCAATTCCGCCACTAACTTCAACGCCGAGTCGCCGGCCGGGTGTCCGTGGACGTCGTTGACCTGCTTGAAAAAATCCAGGTCCATCATTACGCAACTCAACGGCAAGCGAGACCGCCGGGAGCGGTGCCACTCCTTTTTCAGCGATTCGTAAAAACTATGCTGCGTGAGCAGTCCCGTCAGCGAGTCGGTGCTCGCCATCAGGCTCAATCGCCGTTCCAATTCGATGACCCTTGATCTGGACTTCAGGCGGGCCAGCAATTCGTCTTTCGAGACCGGCTTGGTGAGAAAGTCGTCGGCCCCGTTTTCCAGCCCGGCGATCATTTCGCCTCCCCCGGTCTTCACTGTCAGGAAGATGATGTAGACGTAGTGCGGCAGCGGCATTTTCCGCACCTTTTTGCACAATTCCATGCCGTCGACGTGCGGCATCATCCAGTCGGTGATGAGAAAATCGGGGCACTCCAATTCGATGGCGTCCAACGCCTTCCGGCCGTCCGTGGCGGTGCGGACCGAGTATCCGGCGCCGGCCAACCACCGGGAGAGGAGGCGTAGCAACGCGGGGTCGTCGTCGACCAATAAAACCTTGTAGTCGGCTGGCGTCATGGAACGGCCAAAGGTGCAGATGCCGTGCCCCGCCGGCAATACAAACGTCTCGTACCCTAACCGTAAAGACTAGCTTGTTTTTTGGGAGAAGAGAGTGCCCGGCCGACAAAAAAATTACCGCATATTAGAGATCGGCGAAACCATTCCTTGCGGGCACTCTTGCGTCCACCGCCTTATTTGCCCAATTCGGCGGGCAACATTCGGTACAATTAGAATGATCGGGCCGCAGGCGCAACCCCCACTCAGCGTACCCGATTCGCCGCCTACAATCACATACACTTCCGATGGTCCGCAAGAGGCCGCCCCTCCCTACATTCCCCATCTTGCCTGATCGGCAAGAACCGGCCAAACGACAAACTTCCTTCAAGCCGCAGCGCCGCCGCGACGAAGTTATGAGGAGAAGGGATGTCCCAAGCTGCGCGGGCGGTATGGACATACACCCGAAAATTAGCCTTAGTCAGAAAACTTGTACTCCGCATTTCTCATCACACAAAGAGAATTGACAACCGTGCGCCACTGCAATGCAGGCCAGCGTGGGCTTTCCGATTAAGCTCGGCGGTTCGCCAGAGCGGAATTGACCGATGGAAACCAATCCGACATCCGACGTCCGACATCCGACATCCGCGTCCGGCGGACCGCTGGACGCGGCGGTCGATTGGATCGCCGACTTCGGCGGGGTGTTAATCGATTGGCTCATCGGCTTGGGCAACATCGCAACGTTCTCCTTGCGCATCTTTGGATGGCTGTTGGGCCGTCTGCCTCGCAAGGAGACCATTATTCCGAACTTCTACCAGATCGGCGTGTTGAGTCTGCCGGTGGTGGCGCTGACGGGCACCTTCATCGGAATGGTGCTGGTCGTGCAAAGCTATGTGCAATTCCGCAGCATGCACTTGGAGGCGAAGCTCGGCGCGGTCATCAACATGTCGTTGGTCCGCGAGCTTGGACCGGTGCTGGCCGCCACGATGCTGGCCGGCCGGGTGGGTAGCGCCATGGCCGCCGAACTTGGCACCATGCGCGTTACCGAACAGATCGACGCACTGGTCACGATGGGCGCGAATCCGATCCACTACCTCGTCGTGCCACGATTCCTCGGATGCCTGCTGCTGATCCCGGCGTTGACGATCATGGCCGACTTCATGGGCGTGGCCGGGGCCTTCTTCTACGCCGTCTATCTGCTGGGCATCGACTCGCATCACTATCTGGAAAACTCACGCCATTTCGTCGGAAACTTCGATCTGTTCGTGGGCGTGTTCAAGAGCCTGTTCTTCGGCGCCGCCATCGCAATTATCGCTTGTTATCGCGGGTTCAATTGCGATCCGGGCGCGGAGGGAGTCGGCCGCGCCGCCACCACCGCCTTCGTCTATTCGTTTGTGGCGATATTGCTGCTGGACTTGTTGTTGGGGATTGCCCTGGACGGGGTATATTATGCTCTCTGGCCGGAGGCCCCAAAACTATTTTAGAAACACGGTCCCCTCTCCCTTTGGGAGAGGGTTAGGGTGAGGGCGTACTGTGCTGGTCAAAAAACCCTCACCACCGGCCCCTCTCCCAAAGGGAGAGGGGAGTTGTATGAACTATGGTCGCTACCGCAACCCACATCTCCGATTCCAGTCGCTCCTTGATCCAAATGGAGGGGGTCAAGGTCGATTTTGGCCGTCAACACGTGCTCCGCGACATCGATCTGACGATTTCCCGTGGAAAGACGTTGGCGGTGATCGGCGAGAGCGGGTGCGGCAAGACGGTGTTGCTGAAAACGATCATCGGATTGCTTCGGCCGACGTGCGGCTCGGTCCGTTTCGACGGCCGCAACCTCGCCGAACTGAGCGAGAAGGAGCTGACCAGACAGCGTATCCGCTTCGGCTTCCTCTTTCAGCAGGCGGCGCTGTTCGACAGCATGACGATCGCGCAGAACATCGGCTTTTCGCTGCGGCAGCACACCGACAAAAGGGGCGATGAGATTCGCTATATCGTATTGGCCCGCTTGGCCGAGGTGGGGTTGCCCGAGAACATCTTGGGTAAAAAGCCGGCGGAGCTTTCCGGCGGCATGAGGAAACGGGTCGGTTTGGCCCGGGCACTGGCCCTGGAACCGGAAATCATGCTCTACGACGAGCCGACCACCGGACTGGACCCGATTATGAGCGACGTGATCAACGAATTGATCCTTAGCACCAGGCGGCAACATCCGGTCACGAGCATCGTGGTCACCCACGACATGCGCACGGCACAGAAGGTGGCCGACCGAGTGGTAATGCTTTATCCGCTTCAGCGGTTGCGGGCCGACGAGCCGCAGATAATCTACGATGGGCCGTCCGATCGGATCGAGCAGGCCGCAGACAACCGCGTCTCGCAATTCGTCCGCGGCGAAGCCCGCGAACGGTTGATGGAAATGCGGCAACTCAACGGGAGATGAGCGATGGACGAACGCGTCATGAAATTTCGGGTGGGAGTGATGTTCCTGGCCACGTTGATCATCACCGGCATCCTGCTGGTGATGTTCGGCAAGTTGCCGACTCTGATGGGCAACTACACCATTCGGATCCGCTTCGACTACGCCGCCGGCGTGACCAAGTCCACGCCAGTGCGGAAAAGCGGCGTCCTTATCGGCCGCGTCACCGGCGTGAGTTTGATAGACAAGGACTCGAAAGTCATGGTGACGGCGGAGATTCAGTCCGACAAGACGATTTATCGGAACGAGGAGTGCCGCATTACCCGCGATTTGTTGGGCGACACGACGTTGTCGTTCGTCCCTTCCCTCGCCGAGGCGGCGAGCAGGGAACCGATCGATCCAAGCAAAATCCTCAACGGCATGGTATCCGACGATCCCACCGGACTGAAACGCGCCCTGGAAGGCCCACTCAACACCGTGAACCAGACCGGCTTGGCGCTGAAGGAGGCCAGCGATCAGCTCAAGGCAGCCGCAAAAAAGGTGGAAGACATCCTCGACGAGGAGCGAGGACGCATCAGCGAGGTGATGGAAAACGCTGCGGAGTCGTTAAGGGCCGTCCGAACCGTGCTCGGCGACCAGGAGACGCAACAGCGGCTCGCCGAGGCCATGCAAAAACTACCCAATACGCTGGACAGCATGAACAGCACCTTTCGCTCGGCCGACGAAAGTTTGCGGGTATTTTCCCAGCGATCCGGCCCGGACGGTCGAACGCCCATCGAGCGGATGGTCGATACCATCGAGATGACCGAGCGGACGTTGCGGAAATTCAGCGAGCCCGCCGGCCCCGGCGAAGAGGCCCCAGCCGACCAGATTGCCATCGCCATGGAGAACATCGGCGAGATCACCACGCTAATGCGTACGATCATGTCCCGCATCGAGCGGGGAGAAGGATCGCTCGGATCGCTGTTGAACGACCGGCAGTTGTATAACAGCCTCTGCCGAGCGGCGAAGAACATTGAACGAGTCAGCCGCGAGTTGCAGCCGATCGTCGACGATGCCCGCGTCTTTACCGACAAGAT
Organism: uncultured Thermoguttaceae bacterium; assembly: GCA_965195225.1. Lineage (GTDB taxonomy): Bacteria > Planctomycetota > Planctomycetia > Pirellulales > Thermoguttaceae > JAHIKV01. The sequence goes on along the minus strand of CBDAFL010000164.1, from coordinate 9,197 downwards.
CGCCCGCCATCCCGGCATCATCGTCCGCGACGCCGTCAAACAGGGGGCGGGGATTAAGTAGTGGATAGTGGGTAGTGGATAGTGGGTAGTGGGGGGAAGCAACCGCTTGCGGTTTCGCAACTCCGCCGCTTGGCAATTTCTCGATCTGCTATAATAACCGCATGCCAAAATGTTTCTTCGTTTCCGACCTGCATCTATTCGCCAATCGCTCGAACGCGCATCGGTATTTGGAGCAGATCGCCCAATCGGCGTCTCGCGCGGAGGAGTTCGTCCTAGGCGGCGACATCTTCGACTTCCGCTGGGCGCGCATCTCCACGCTTAGGGCCGTGGAGTCGGCGGCCCGATGGCTGGACGACTTGACCTCCCGATGCAACAAGTGCCGTTTCCACCTCGTGCTGGGCAACCACGACTATCATCAGGTTTTGATCGACCGGCTTACGAGGTTGGAAAAACAGATATCCAATTTATCGTGGCATCGATACTACGTCCGTTTGGGCAACAGCGTGTTTCTCCACGGCGACGTGGCCGAGAGGCGTATGGACGCGCGGATGCTGGCCGAGGCCCGCCAACAGTGGCTCGACCGACGACGTCGCGGCCCCTTCCTTAGCAAGATGTACGACGTCGTGGTTCTGACGCGGTTGCACAAACCGGTGCCACATTTGGTATTCTCCAAACGGATCGTGGTGCGGCGGATCATGAAGTATTTGGAGAGCATCGAACAAGGCCCCCAAAATGGAGTCCGGCACGTATACTTCGGCCATACCCACAAGAAACTCTTGAACTACCGCTATCGCGGATTGACCTTCCACAACGGCGGCGCGGGAATCAAGGGGATTAAGTTCCGCATCATCGAGGCCAAGTGCTGAACCGGCGTCGTGAATCCAGGCGAGATATTTGGGGGCCTGGAAAAAGTTGTCGAATTCGGGTGGCACGTCCCTGAGCGCAGCGAAGGGCGTGGTGAACCACCAGACCACGCCCTTCGCTGCGCTCAGGGACGTGCCACCCTCCAACTTATGAATTTCCGGACACCCTCAAGGATTTCTTCCCGGGCCCTTGGCTGCGGACATGCCTACGGCCAGTCGCCGAAGGCCCGTTTTTCCTCGTCGTCGTACATCTTTTTTATCTGCCTTTGATACTCCGCCGGCGAAAGCCGGACCTGGGGGATGCGGATGTGCGGCTCGAAAGCGTCGTCCTCGCCGGCCGGTTCATACTGGACTTGCTCCAGCTCTTCTTCGAGGGCCTCGATCCAGCCGGGCAGTTCATAGCCTGCACCCGAGGGCCGGGCGGCGAACCGGTCGATCCGCTTTTTGAGTTCATCGAGCGCCTGCGGCCGCCGGCCGTCGCGCAGTCCGTCGACCACCGGACGGATCGGCTCGCAGAGCCGGTCGATCTCCAGCGACAGGACAAACCGTTCGGCCAGATGTTCGGCGACGCTCGGCAGCCGCATGCCGTATTTCTTCGATAGCCGCTCGAAGTGCTTTAGGTGCTCGTCGGCCAGCGGCGCGGTGCGGTCGGCGACCGCGCGGCGCCAGATGTCGGCCGCCTGATGCCGACCGCAGCGCACCAAGACCTGATGGGCAAGCATCACCGGCCGCAGGTTCCAGGCCAGCCGGTTGTAATCGGACTCCAGCCGCAAGAAGTCCAGCAACGTGTAGAGCATGTCTCCGCGGTCGGATTGAGTGGTGATGCTGTTGTAGTCGATGTATTTCCCGTAGTTTTCGACCACTGCCTCGACGGCCACACCCAGCCAATGCGCGGCCTCGTCCAGCGGGATCGTGTCGTCCAGTTCGTCCAACAAACGGGGCGTTTCGTCCGATTCCGGTTCCTCGCGGAGATTTTTCAGGTAGTTCGCCGCGCCCTGGTGGAGGATTCCGCGGAGGTTTCCCATGTTCATGAAGCGTTGCGTGAACAGGTCGCCGCCGTAACGCTCGACGAATTGCTTCAGACGGCGCCAACGAGCCGCGTCGGAGACGGTCTCCAGCACCGAGAGCCGCACGCGGCGGCTGTGGGTCAACCAGCACTGCATCAAAACGTCGACGACCTCTTCCAGGCACGAGACCAGGGCGTTGTCGGCGTCGGCGCCCCATTCGGCGGAAGAGACGGCCAGACAGCGGACAATCGCCCGGCAGCCGGTATCGAAAACCGTGTCGAACTCGGTGATGGCCCCGGGGCCGACCGGGTGCCTGGCCTCCATCAGTTGGGCGGTCTCCAGCAGTTGGCAAGTCTCGCTCAACAGGCCCAGCCGGGGCATGCAATTCAACAAGCGGCGAATGACCCGTTGCCGACCGCGCGAAGCGACGATCCGCCGCGGGTTGCCGCCGCGGCTGATGGCCATGTAGAGAAGCGGCCGTTTGGCAAGCGCGCCGAGCAGCTTGGGCCAAACTCGGCGCAAGCCGACCGCATCGCCGCGCAACAGCAGCGCCAGCGCCTCGTCGGACAGCCGTTCCCACGCTTCCGCCTTTTTGGCCGGCGTTGGCCGGCCCATCGAAGCGCGGATCATCCGCGCGGCGTCGGCTGTCTCCACGCTGGCCTGGATGATCTCCTCCAACAGCGTTTCCTTGACGCTCCTTCGGCGGTCGTATTCCATCAACGACTCTTGGCTGCCGCGCGGCTGGGGAATCCGATGGCGATGCACGCAGTCCAGCAGGTCGAGCAACCGCCGGTGGTTATTAGCCGCCTGATCGAGCCAGCCGGCCAACGACTCGTCGCGGTCGGGGGCTTCGGCGGCGGCGGACGCCGTCGCGCCCAGCTTCCACAACTGCGCCACGGTGGTCAGGAAATTCAAGCGGCTGACGATCCGCTCGGCCTCGCCGACCAGCTCGAACTCGGTCTCCGACGGCCCGGTTTCGTACATCTCGCCTTCCACGCCGTCATCCGCGCTGTCGCGGTAGGTAACGTCCTCGTATGCCGCGCCGAACAGGCCGTCTTCGTCGTCCGATTCGTCCTCGTCGTTTTCCTCGAACTCCTCGAACTCCTCGTATTCCTGCTCGTCGTCCCGTCGCCCGTCTTCTCCCAATACTTCGGCGGCCATCTCGAATCGCGGCACGTGCCAGTAGTCCTCGGCGTTGGCTTCGAGATAGTCGAGGTATTTTCGCGTCATGGGCCAGTGCTGCTGCGGCGGGATATTGGACGGCGCGGACGTTGTTTTCCGCCTCCGGTCGCCTCGCTTTGATTTGGACGACGGTTCATCGGCCGCCTTGCCGGCGGGGCCGGTTTCCCAGAGGTCTTCCAGCCACGCCATCGCCAAATCGTGGAAGGAGTAATCTTCCTCCACGAGCGGGATTTCGTCGGCTTGACTTAGCCACTGGACCAACAGCCCCATGGCGGCGACGAAATCGCGGCTCTCCAGCAGCGTATCGACGACCAAAGCGTAAGCTTTCGGCGAGCGAAAATGCTCGATGTGCCTCCGCCAGAAGGCGACGTCGCCGGCGGCGTTCCCCCCTTTGTGCCAGGCCCCGATCGCGGCCGCAACGCTCTCGACCGATTCGAGCGTTTCCTGGCCGGATATGCCCTCGACCGAACCGACCTCGACCGAGGCGAACCGGTCCCACCAACGGGCCAACTCGGCAAGATTCGTCGAGAGCGTTTGTTGCAACGAAACCTCGCCGGCCGCAGCCGCCGCTCGATGGATTTGCCCGTAAAGCATGAAAATGTCGCTCATCACGTCGAGCAATTCGTCGACGCGCTGGTCGTAAACGCTGTTCTCCACGGCGGGAAAGAGGCTGTACTGTCCGCCGAACCCCAATATGTTCCAGGGATCGACCATTGCCCCACATTCGATCGCCCTGTGCAGCAAATCCTCGATCGGCGGCAACTGTGCAGCGACCTCGTCGAGCCGGTTGCGATCGATCGCCAGCCCCGCGGCGGCCATGCGGCAGTGCATTTCGCAGGTCATCCGGGCCGAAGCCGCCGGAACCACCGCGGCGTGTCGAGTTGCTTCTTCCTCGCAGCCGAGTGCCGCGAACAGTTGGGCCAAGCGGACGTGCTGCAACTGTTGCGCCCGGCGCCGCGTCATGAAATGGTTGAAGTGCTGCCGTGCGCTGCCCAGCGGTTGACGCAACAGTGCGGCTTCTTTCCGCAGACGTTCGGCGTGCGGCCCGTCCAGCTTGTCGAGAATCTGCTCGTAAAAGGCGTCGCGGTAGACGGCGATCTTCGGCAGCAGGGTGGCCAATGTAACGGTCGAGTCGTGTGCGTCGGGCCGGTTGCCGCTGACGCCCGATCCCATCAGCATGGTGCCGGCCAGCACCGCCGCCTCCTCGAACAACACCTGTTTGCGCGACAGCCGGCCGCGATCGTTGAGCCGATCGGGCAACGCGTCAAGGGTTACCTGCTGCAACACGAACCGGCGGCTAAGACCGGCGCCGTCCAGATTGTTCATGTCCCATTGGCCGAAAAGATAGTTCGGCCGCTTGCTGACCGGATGGTCGAAGTCGTAAGCCCGAGGGTCGAAAGCCAGTTCGTCGAGTTGCTCGAGGTCGAAGGCGGCGTCGAAGAGCAACGACGGGGTGGCGGCGGCGAGAATGGCCATGGCGGTTTCCACCAGCTCGGCGTATGGACCGACGGCAACCCCCGCCCCGCGAACCCAAAGCGGGATCGGACGGACCCACTCGTGTTCGTAGGGCTGTATCTTCCGCTCCGTGCGGAGCGCGGCGACTGGCCGGTGGCCGATATAATCGTTCAGTTGACGAATCGCGGCCGACACGATGCGATCTGATTCCAGCCACGGCCCCCCTTGTTGCAACACGGCCTCGCAGACGCGGCCGACGAAAAACGGTTGGAACAGGTCGGTCTCGGTCTGGTGGAACAACAGGTCGCGGTGAAACCGGCGATAGGCCGGCAGCGCCTCGTCGAAGACCAGCCCGAGCACCGCTTCCGCCTGCTCGACGTGTCGGAAGGCGTCGGACGTGCCGCGGACCGCTTGCAGCTCGGTCCGCAGCGCTTTGCCGACGGCCTGCCACGCCGGCTCCTCGACCGCCACGAACAGTTCGTTCAGGTTGCCGAGAAACCGAGGGTCGGACGTGCCGGAGGAAAAGTTCAGATAGCCGAGGATGTCTCGGGCGAGAACGGACACGTCACGATCGGGCTTGTTGCTGTTCATTGGGGCACCTTCCTACACGGAAGCAAACCCTTCATGGTAGGTTCCCTTGTCGATCCCGTCCAGCGGTGGCCAGGCATCTACCCGCTGGAAGAGGGGACTCGAACTGGCAATTGAAAATACGTTCTCAGATGGAACGAAGTCCCGAAGTAAAGAAAAAAAGCCCACGGGTTGCAACCCGTGAGCTTGGCAACTGTATTCGAGAGACAGCGCGGTTATCGCCTGACGGCCTTATGGGGCCGGGAAGCCGGTTTCGGCGACGAGGCAACCGCCCGATCCGTTTGGGAAATGATATTTTCCTTGGCCACGGGCACACCATCGTCGGCGTAGCCGCGAGAATAGCGAGAATATCCGGTGGCGCCGCCGTATTCGCCGCAATCGCGGCAGTTCCCGCCGGTGTTATTTCCATAGCAGTCGCAGGAATCCCAGCAGTCGGGCGGGTCGCTGTAGAAGTCGCCCCAATAGCGCTCGCCGCAGGTCGGCCCATACCAGGAACCGTAGGTAAACAAGGAAAATAAACAACTGAGCGGTCCCCGATGCCAGCAACGGTTGTAGCAGCGCTCGCCGCAGGGATCACCACGCACCGGGGCGCAACTGCGGCAATACGGGCCGCGACAGGGCCGGCCGCACTCGTCGCTCACCAAAGCCCGACGCGGGGCAAATGCCGGCGCGCGTGTCGGTCCCCATCTTGGACCGCAACTTGGGTCGCAAATCCCCCCGCAATCTTCCCCGCACTCCCCGTTGTAATATCCATATCCAGGGGCGCAGTCTCCTTGCGTGACGCAAGGACGATAGCAGAAAACCGCTTGCATCAGCCCGCAACCGGAACCAACGGTCAGCAAGCCACCCAACAGCCCGAACAGCAATATCCGTTTCACGATCCTAGTTCCCTCCTGCTGGAGTCGGAAAGACTTTCAGCAGGAGTTATCGTCCGAATAATCGGAAAAATCGAGAAAAACGTTGGAATCGCGAGGATTAAAAAAGTCGCAGTAGTTTACCCAAACCCCCTGCTTGCTCGTCGTTTTCCGTCCGATTGCTAACCTGTGGGGCGGGAGAGACATCGGGTGTGGGCTGCATGGTGGGCGACGGCCCATCACAACTGGGGGCTAACCACGGGATATAGCGATAGAAGGCCGGCCGACAACGGGGGGGCTTCGGCGCGCCGACTTTTGCCCAAAACGCCTGGACCTTCGCCTTACGCTGGCAATAGCCGGCCCAGGCGTTGTCGCAGCAAGGTTGTGAATCCTCGCCACAGCCAGGAACCAGACAGTATCCCGGCGGCGAACAACAGGCCGGGCCGCTGAGTGCCCGATGTCCGGCGGCCATTGCGCCGTTATATTCGGCACAACCGCAACCGGCATCCAAACTGGCGGCCAGGCCGGCAACGCCGGCGAAAACCACCGCCGCGAGAATCCAAGTTATCCTTCGCATGGCGCGCACTCCTTGCTTATATGGTGTCGTCCGCATTCGCTCTATTCGGCCGGCCCGGCATTGCGTCTTCAACATCTACGCCTCGACGGCCGCTTTCCATCCTCGTGGGGCGAGTGCAACGCACCACTACTTGCCGTGACCGGTGCGTTTTACCTCGTGTCCTACGACCATTGCGCACCACTATACGTTGTACCCAGAGAGGCAGTTGCATGCCACATGTTGCGGCAAAACCGTCCCGCGCAACGGTCGTAGGACAAAAGGGACTTTTGAAATAGTTTCTAAAATGCTTGCGAAATCCGGCCTCTCGGTTCATTAAGTTTATATGGGGCGTAGAGTTTCCCCCCGTGGGATACCACAGGGAACTTCTAGGGGGGGGTAAACGATAGTCGTAACAACTGAGAAGGTGTATTTTTCTTCGGCGACCAGCCGAACGGCGTCGCGTTTGGAATCATCCAAAAAACGCTCGCGACAAGGATGCTTCGCTTGCGACCGATCCGCAGGAAGTTTTCAATTCGTACATCAGAAACCCCTGTGCAGGTGAACGTTATCCAGCCCCGCCAGGAACCCGTCAAACCTCCAAATCATCGGCCATCTCGTGGGGGGGTTGACACGGCAAAATGCTACCGGTAGGTTTGCGTATCTTGTGCAGGTTGTTTCTCCTGTTTTGGACGGGCATTTTTGCGTACGTTCAGCATTCAGCCATCCGTTGAAGTTGAAAATGCGCAAATGCTTGGTTGATAGGAGGCGGCTCCAGTCGCCGATTGCGGATTGAAATTACCAATTCCTCGAAATGAAGGAAGCATCACAATGTCGCACCGTTACACGATGATTTTGGTTTTTTGTCTTCCCTGCGTGCTGTTTTTCGGATTCGTTCCGGCGTCCCAAGCGGACGATTATACTCGTCGATGGGTCGTCGGCACCGGCGATTGGTCCAACCCGACCCACTGGGACGAAGGAGAGCCTACCTCCAGCCTCAATGCCAACATTAGCAACGGCGGAACCGCGACCATCACGCTGTCAGGTGAACGCTGTAAGATACTTGCACTCGGCTTGGTCGGCGACGGATCTGGCTCCGTCGAAATCACCAGCGGCTACCTCACATCAGAGCGCCAATATGTTGGCTCCTCTGACGTTGGATCAATCACGCAGTCTGGTGGAACTAATTACTCCGACGACATCTATGTCGGTTACTCTTCCCTCGGCAGCGGAACGTATACCCTAAGCGGGACTGGCGAGTTGCGCCCAGACTACCACCTGTACGTCGGCAACTCCGGCACGGGATACTTTACGCAAACCGGCGGAGAACTCTATATTGCCGCAAACTCCACCAACCAGCCCGGCCTGTATCTCGGCTACAACTCTGACGCCAGCGGAACGTATAACCAAAACGATGGCACGATAATCATACCACGGTTGCACATCGGCTGTTCCGGCACAGGGACATTCAGCCAGTCAGGCGGAAACAACCAAATCAGGTCGGTTGTTCTCGGCGATGAGAGCGGTAGCAACGGAATGTATACTCTAAGTGGCTCCGGACAGTTGTCCCCCACGTACGAGTATGTCGGCCTCTCTGGTACAGGAGTATTCACTCAGTCCGGCGGAAATCACATCATCGATAGGGAATTCACTATCGGCCATCATGACGGCAGTATGGGAACGTACACCCTCAGCGGAACCGGCCAGTTGCAGGCATCGAGTGTGAAAGTGGGCGGGTACGGCACAGGGGACTTCATTCAGTCAGGCGGAACCACCAACATAGGTACCGTGTATCTTGGCACTTGGCTCGGCGGCGACGGGACATATACATTGAGCGATGGCTTGTTGTATCTCTCTTGGCAGCTAACTGTCGGCGCCGGCGGCACGGGGGAATTCACACAGACTGGTGGAACCACCAACATTGACTCTTCCAGGGGGCTCTATTTCTGCACCAACTCGGGCACCAGCGGGACGTACAATCTAAACGGCGGAACGCTCATCGTCTCGAAAATTACCATTGGTTCGGGAACTGCCGCTTTCAATTTCGGCGGCGGAACGCTGAAGGCAAGCGGTGCCCTGAATACCACGCTCCCCATGACGCTGACCGGGATCGACGGCGATGCGAACGTCAACACCAACGGTCACGCAGTCGTGCTCGCCGGCCAGCTTTCCGGCCCCGGCGGACTAAATAAACTTGGCGACGGTACCCTGACCCTTAGTGGCAACAACAGCTACGCCGGCAAGACGGTCATCAACGCCGGCGCGCTGGTGATCGACGGCGAGAGTCGCCTGGGCAACAATCCGGCAAGTTTCACGGCCGATCAACTGACGCTCGACGGCGGTACGCTCCAGACAACCGATACCTTCGCAATCGACGACGACAACCGAGGCGTCACCCTGAAAAGCGGCGGCGGTACGTTTAGCCAGGACAGCGATACCGCGCTTACGGTTTCAAATGCGATTGCCGGCAACGGTGGTTTAACAAAGATCGGAGACGGCACATTAGTTCTCTCCGGCGCCAACAACTACACCGGCAAGACGGTCATCAATGCCGGTACGCTGGTAATCGGCAGTGAGGGTCGCCTGGGCAACAATCCGGCGAGTTTCACGGCCGATCAACTGACGCTCGACGGCGGCACGCTCCAGACAACCGATACCTTCGCAATCGACGACGGCAACCGAGGCGTCACCCTGA
>CBDAFL010000163.1:0-21237 GCA_965195225.1 uncultured Thermoguttaceae bacterium | reverse complement strand
GGCTGATGCTGTGCGTTCATCGCAAGGGCGCCACCCGCGCGTTCCCGGCCGGACACCCGGACGTACCCCAACGCTATCGCCAAATCGGCCAGCCGGTGATAATCCCCGGCGACATGGGCCGGGAGAGCTGGGTCCTGGTCGGGCTGCCCGGCAGCATGGAAAAGACCTTCGGCACCACCTGTCACGGCGCGGGCCGGGTGATGAGCCGCACGGCCGCCATCAAGTACGCCCAGGGACGACGGATCGACCGCGAGTTGGCCGAAAAAGGCATTATCGCCAAGTGCCGGAACTGGAAGGGGCTGGCCGAGGAGCAGCCCGAGGCTTACAAGGACGTGAGCGTGGTGGTTGACGTGGTCCACCGCGCCGGATTGGCCGGCAAGGTCGCCCGGCTGAAACCGCTGGGCGTGGTGAAGGGATAAGCATGATGGGATTGCACAATGTCATAAACAGCGGTATAGAATTAAACTATGGAGGTAAAACCATGCGAATTAACTTGTCTTTCGCCGTCTTGTCCCATGTCGGGCTAACGCTTTGGTCGGCTGTGTTCCTCGGTTTTTCGGGCTGTAGCCCAGACTCCAGGGGGCCAATTGGCGCCGACACATCGACCGTCGAGCGGACGGACCACTTGGAAGGAGAACAGGAAATGACGCTTACGATTACCAGTTCGGCGTTTACGCAGGGGCACGCGATTCCGAAAAAGTACACGGGCGAAGGGGCCAATGTTTCTCCGCCGCTGAGTTGGTCCGGATTGCCGGAGGGAACCAAGGAACTCGTGCTGATCTGCGACGACCCGGACGCCCCCAGGGACGAGCCTTGGGTCCATTGGGTGATCTACAAGATTCCGGCCGATGCGACGGGTTTGCCGGAAGGCGTGCCGCGGAAGTCGCGTCTGAAAGCCCCGGCCGGCGCCTTGCAGGGTAAGAACTCCTGGCCCGAGGGGGAGAACATTGGCTACGGCGGTCCGATGCCCCCGCCCGGCCACGGAGTACACCACTACTACTTCAAGCTCTACGCACTGGACGCACCGCTGGATGTCGAGCTGGGATTGGACAAGAAAGCCATCTTGGAGAAGATCCGCCAGCACGTGTTGGCCGATGGCGCGTTGATGGGAACTTACGAGCGGTGAGAGATCAGAGGTCGAGGTTTAGGGAGCAGAACGCTCTTTGGGCATAAGATGACGAAACCATCTGCAGAGTCCCCGTGGAAACAACGCGGCCTGTTCTTTCTCGCAGGTCTCGTCTTCGCGATATGCTCGATGGTCATTCTGGTCATTCTCCACTGGATGGGCACCATTTTGTATGGTGGCCTCGGGCAGTGGCCATTCTGGCTAATCGGACTGTGCTACCTCTTCAGTTGGCTTCCGTGGATCGCCGTGGTAGTCGTCCTGACCTTTCGGTTCGTTAAGGGGCGTACCGTGCGAGTTGGTTTCTACTTGCTCGGTACTATTACGCCCACAGCCGTGGTAATTGGCTTATTTTTGTTTTCGGTGATGTAGTCGCAGACCTCGTTCACCGCCAAAAGTTCGACGCCGAAACGCAAGTCTGGCTCGAGTTCGCTGTAAAATGCTCCTATCTGAACCGTGACAGCGGCACATCCATATACCAAACATACGAGGAAATCCTGCGGATGCTTGTCGCCATGATCAACACCCCTGATTCTTGGATCATTTCACCTTCCTAACATCTCCCTGTCTCCTTGTTTCCCCTCTCCCCTTCTCCGATCATCAACATGCCCGACCGACGAACCCATCGCGGTCCGCACCCGGAGGACGCCCGGCTGTTCAATGCCGGGACAGTGCCATTGTTGCGCGCGGCGACGGGCGATTTCTGTTGGCTGCTGGACCGCGGCTACGCCCACGATTCGGCGTTGAAACTGGTGGGCGATCGTCACGGTCTGTTGGCCCGACAGCGGACGGCCGTCAGCCGTTGTTGCTGTACCGAGACGCAGTCGGCGAGTCGTCGCGCCCGCGAAGTCGGCCGCGAACGGTTGTCTGGCGCGGCGCTGTGGATCGACGGCTACAATGCGTTGACCACCGTCGAGGCGGCGTTGGCCGGCGGGGTGATCCTGGTCGCCCGCGACGGCGCCTACCGCGACATGGCCAGCATGCATGGCAGCTATCGCAAGGTGACCGAGACCTTGCCCGCGCTCGAACTGTTGGGCCGGACCCTTGCGGCCTGCGATCTCCGCGAGTGCCGCTGGCTGTTTGACCGCCCGGTATCGAACAGCGGCCGGCTGAAAGGGATCGTCGAGGAGTTGGCCGTCGCGCGAGATTGGCCGTGGCGGGTTGAACTGGTGCCGGACCCCGACGCCATATTGTCCGATCCCGAAGCATGGGAAACAACGGAAGTCATTGGTAAACAAGACGTTGATAATGTTGGGTTGGCAGTTGAACTGCCACCCCAGCAGGGTATTGTGGCGGCAACGGCCGACAGCGCGATCCTCGATCGCTGTCCGTGCTGGTTCAACCTGGCGCGGGAGACTATCGGTCGTCACGTCCGCTCGGCGAACGTTCTGGAGTTGGCGGCGTCCCTTGACGGTGGCGAACCGCTCTGATACCCTGCCAAATAGTGTTCTTTTTCTGGTTTTCCTGCTTCAAGGAGAAAGGCGTATCGATCATGTCCTATCGAATGACGACCGGTTGGGTTTTGGCGTTTGTGGCTTTGTTCGTGGTATGCGCGGGTTGCCCGAATAGGCCGTCTCGCATTCACCCGCCGAAGATTAGTGCCTCGGCGGCGGGAGCCAAGGCCATCGAAATGTTCGACGCGGACAAGGACGGCAAGCTCAGCGGCGAAGAGTTGGACAAGTGTCCGGGCGTGAAGTCCGCCTTGGCCCAGATCGATTCCACCGGTTCGGGCGCGGTCACGGCCGACATGATCACCGCGCGGATCCAGGCTTGGCAGGACTCGAAACTCGGCCGGATGTCGTTCAGTTGCCGCGTGACCCATAACGGCCGGCCGTTGCAAGGGGCGGAAGTGAAGTTCGTACCCGAGACGTTTTTGGGCGAGAACATTCAAGTCGCCACGGGCAAGACCAACAAAAACGGCACGGCGATGATCAGCGTACCCGGGCTTACTCCGCCGGGTATCGCCCCCGGCCTTTACCGCGTGGAAATCACCAAACCCGGCTCGAACATCCCCGCCAAGTACAACACGGAGACGACCCTCGGTCAGGAAATCGCCCTCGACACCCAGGGTATCCAGGAAGGCGTCGTTTTCCAGTTGAGCTTCTGAGCCGCGTCTGGGTGAATTGCGGCCAATACGTTTTCCCTCGTTGTGTAGCGGGCGGGCTTGCCCGCCGTGTATCTTACAGCTATGCACGGCGGGCAAGCCCGCCCGCTACACAATCGAGAAAAACGCGAGAATTTCCTCGTTCCCACGCGGAGCATGGGAACCAGGAAATCGGCCGACGCGCGGCGCCTATTCCTTCAGGGCCGTCAACAGATCGAGGATCGCCTTCTTGCCGTCGGCAAAGTACATCAACGTGTTGTCGGCGGCAAACAGCGGGTTGGGGATGCCGGCGAAACCGGGGCTGAGGCTCCGCTTGATGATGACCACCGTTCGGGCCTTGTCCACGTCGAGGATCGGCATGCCCGCGATCGGACTGTTCGGATCGGTCCGCGCGACCGGGTTCACCACGTCGTTGGCCCCGATCACGATCGCCACGTCGGTCTGAGAGAAGGTCGGGTTGACTTCGTCCATCTCCCTGAGCTTGTCGTAGGGGACGTCCGCCTCGGCCAGCAGCACGTTCATGTGGCCGGGCATGCGTCCGGCCACCGGATGGACGGCGAAATCGACCTCCACGCCCTTCGATTCGAGGTATTCGGCCAACTCGCTTACCGCGTGCTGGGCTTGGGCGACGGCCATGCCGTAGCCCGGCACAATCACCACCCGCCGCGCACCGTCCATCATCATGGCGACCTCGTCGGCGGTGGTCGATTTTACCTTGCCGCCGTAGACGTCGTCGGCCGATGGCGCGCCTGCGCTGGGGCCCATCGTGCCAAACAGCACGTTGGTCATCGAGCGGTTCATGGCCTTGCACATAATCTGCGTGAGGATGATGCCCGAGGCCCCGACCAACGCTCCGGCAATGATCAACACCGAGTTGCCGAGCACGAAACCGGTCGATGCGGCCGCCAAACCGGAGTAGGAGTTGAGCAAGGCGATTACGACGGGCATGTCCGCCCCGCCGATCGGATTGACCAGCGTCAGACCCAGCACCGAGGCCAGCAGAACCAGCGCCCAGTAGATGGCGGTGCTTTCCGGATGCATGACTCCATAGACGAACAACACGATAGCGATCAGTCCCAGCAGGGCGTTGATCGTCTTCAGACCGGGGTAAAAGAAGGGTTTCTTGAACGATTTGTATTCTTCCAGCTTGGCGAAGGCGACCAGACTGCCCCAGAAGGTGACCGCTCCGATCAGTCCCGAGACGAGTATGGCGATGGACACGTTAAGCTCGATGGAGTGTCCTTCGGCGAGTTCACCCTTTTTTAGGAGTTGTTCGGCGCCGGCGACCAGGACCGATGCCCCGCCGCCAAAACCGTTCAGCAGCGCCACCATCTGCGGCATGGAGGTCATGCGGATTTTCAGCGCTAAAAACATTCCGATCACCGAGCCGATCAGCACGGCGGCCACGACCAGGCCGACCGAACTCATAATGGGCGTGCCTTCGCCTTCCCTGAGCATCAACGGCACAGTGGCCAGCACGGCAATCAACATGCCCGTCGCGTTGAGGATGTTTCCTCGCACGGCGGTGCGTGGGCGACATAGACCCTTCAAGCCGATAATGAACAGCACGGCCGCCAAAACGTAGGCCAAATTGAGGTAGGCGGGATTGATATTGATCAAGTAGTCCACGAATCAGTCCTTCTTTTTGAACATGCTCAACATGCGATCGGTAACCAAAAACCCGCCCACGACGTTGATCGTGGCGAACAGCACCGCCAGAAAACCCAGCACCGAAACGAAGCCGTCAGTCGAAATCAAAGCGACGAATCCGCTGCCGGCGGCCACCAGAGAACCGACCAGCGTGATGCCCGAGATGGCGTTCGAGCCGGACATCAACGGAGTGTGCAACAGGGGCGGGATTTTGGTGATGATCTCGTAGCCGACGAAACAAGCCAACACGAAAATCGTGAAGTTGACGATAAAAGTTTCCATGATTTTGCTCTCGTCTGGAAATTTCGCGACCAACGGTCGCGGCTTTATGATTTCAACAAATCGCCGACGCGGGGGTTCACTACCTCGCCGTCGCGGGCGACCAACGTCTCGCGGATGACCTCGTCCTCCAGGTCCATCTCCAATTTCCCCTCCTTGACCATCAGCATCAGGAAGGTGTATGCGTTCTTTGCGAACATCTGGCTGGCGTGATACGGCGCGGTTGACGGCAGATTCGTCGGTCCGAGGATCGTCACCCCGTGCTCGACGACCAACTCGTCCGCCTTGGTCAATTCGCAATTGCCGCCTCGCTCGGCCGCAAGATCGACGATCACCGAGCCGGGCGTCATGCCGGCGACCATCTCGGCGGTAACCAGGATCGGCGATTTTTTGCCCGGCACCGCCGCCGTGGTGATGACCACGTCTTGCTCGGCCACGACGCGGGCCATGAACTCGCGCTGCTTGCGGTAAAACTCCTCGCCCATCGCCTGGGCGTATCCGCCCTTGTCTTCCGCGCCGCTCGCCTCCAACTCCATCTCGACGAACTTCGCGCCCAGGCTGAGCACTTGCTCCTTGACCGCCGGCCGGACGTCGTAGGCCGAAACCAGGGCACCCAACCGCCGAGCGGTGGCGATGGCCTGCAAACCGGCCACACCCACCCCGACGATAAACACTTTTGCCGGCGAGAGCGTACCCGCGGCGGTCATCAACATGGGGAACATCTTGGGTAGCGTCTCGGCGGCCAGCAGCACTGCCTTGTAACCCGCCACCGTGGCCATCGACGAAAGTACGTCCATGCTCTGCGCGCGGGTGATGCGCGGCAAAAGTTCAAGCGCGAACAGCGACACTCCGCGGGAGGCCAATTCGGCGGCCCCTTTTGGGCTACCCAGCGGGTCGCACATGGCGATCACCACCTGGCCCTTACGATAAAGTTCCAGGTCTTTGCCGCCTGTCTGGGGGCAGGCCCCGGCGGCACGCACTTGCAAGATCACCTCGCCCGCGAAGACTTCCTGGCGGGTGTTGACGATCTTGGCCCCTTTGTCGATATATTGCTGATCGATGTAGCCCGCCGATTCCCCGGCCCCAGTTTCAACCAGAACTTCCATCCCGGCTTTGATCAATTGGGCAGCCGTAGCCGGAATCAAGGCGACTCGCCGCTCGCCGGGGTGACTTTCACGCGGAACTGCAACAATCATGGCTCGCCTATCCCATCTAGTTTCAGAAGGGGTAAAAGTAGAAATCATAACAAGCATTACCGTTACTGTAAACAGGCCCGTTTTTCCCCTGTAGAGCAACCCGAAAGAGGGGGCTTTAGTGCTGATTCCCGCAAAACTACCGGTACATTTCTCCCCGGAAAAGTAGGGTGGGTCAAGCGAAGCGCGGCCCTACCACGATTTTTCCCGCTGTTGGTGGGGCTGCGCTTCGCTTGACCCACCCTACACCCCAACAATCTCGCTCATCTCGAAATCGAGCAAGGCAACGCTATATTCTTTTCCTAACCACCTTGTCAGCCTCCCGAAGAGCCGATAAACTATGGGTTTCTCATATCCCGGCAGTTGTGCGAGTAAATAGTATGCAACGGACCAAGACCTACATGGCGCGGCCAGACGAGATCGAACCAAAGTGGTGGCTGGTCGATGCCGGCGATAAAGTAGTTGGGCGTTTGGCGAGCGATCTGGCGATGGTGCTGATGGGCAAAAATCGCCCCACGTATACTCCGCACATCGACAACGGCGATTATGTCGTCGTTATCAACGCCGATAAAGTGGTGTTTACCGGGAACAAATGGCAGAACAAGAAATACACCTGGTACACGGGCTATCCGCGTCAACGCTCCGAGACCGCGGCCAAGCGGTTCGAGCGGAAGCCGGAGATGATCCTCCGCGAGGCCGTCCGCCGTATGTTGCCAAAGAACAAATTGGCCTACAAAACCCTCTCCAAACTAAAAATCTACGCCGGCACGGAGCATCCGCATCAGGCCCAACTGCCGGAACTCAAAGAGCTTGGAATTAAGAACTAACTGGAAATCCGCACCGGCGGCGAGTGCCCCCATCAGGTCCTGCCGTTGGAACAAAAAACTCGGAATCAAGGACTAGTCATACATGGCAGTCGTCAAGAGCAACGATATCCTCGGCACGGGAAGACGCAAGAGTTCTGTCGCGCGGGTGCGCATCCGTCCCGGCGAAGGGACCATACGCATCAACGACCGCGAGTTGGAGAGCTACTTTACCAACACGCGGCAGAGAAACTCCGTGCTGGCCCCGCTGGAACAGACCGGCAAGCGGACCGAGATCGACGTGCGGATTCTCGTCGACGGCGGCGGGATCACCGGTCAGGCCGACGCTTGCAAGCTGGGTATCTCCCGAGCGCTGAAAAAGTTCGACGAGCAGTTGGCCGACGGTCTGCGCGACTCGGGTCTGTTGACCCGTGACGGGCGGATGAAAGAACGCAAGAAATACGGCCTCCGTGGCGCACGGCGCGGAACGCAGTTCTCGAAACGTTAGCAGCCTGTCGGAAAAGTTGGGCTTTGGGTGCCACTGCTGGCTTGTCCGAGGGTGTCCGGGAATAGTTCCATTTAGCCCGCCGTGAATACACGGCGGGCAGCGGTGGTTGGACGCACCAAACCGTGCTCCGGGTGTATTCACCCGGGGCTAAATAGCTGTTTTTTTGTGCCCTGATTACCCCAACTCGATCTTGCTGATCTTCACTCGGGTATAGAGCTGCCGGTGTCCAGCCTTGCGGCGGTATCCCTTTCGCCGCTGGGCCTTCTGGACGACGAGTTTTGGGCCTTGCGCCAATGAGAGGACTTCGGCCGTCACGGACGCCCCTTCCAGGACCGGCTGGCCGACCATCAATTGGTCGTCGTCCCGACAGGCCAAAACGCGGTCGAAGACGATCTTTTCGCCGGCCGGCAGGTCGCGGTAGTCGATATCCAATTCCTGTCCCTCGGCGACCTTAAGCTGTTGTCCGCCTTCGGAGATTATTGCGTACATGAGGGAACCCTGCGTGTTTGTCTTGTCTAATCGGAAACCCGTAAGTTTAGCAGATCGGCTCGGAGTTGTCCAAGGGGCGTATGGCACCCGTTGAAAAAGCCACATGTTGGGGTGGCAGTTGTACTGCCACCTCTGTTTTTGCCGCGTTTCCCGGGGTGGCAGTACAACTGCCACCCCAACAATCTCGCTTAGGTGACTTTTTCAACGGACTGTTCATGGCTGTTGGGTTAGCCGTAAGGCCAATGGCCGCAAGCCTTTACAGCTACAGGTCAGCCGCAAAGAGTGGCACGTCCCTGAGCGTAGCGAAGGGCGTGGTACACGACCAAACCACGCCCTTCGCTACGCTCAGGGACGTGCCACCCAAATTTCTACAACTAAATTATTTCCCGGACCCTTACGGAAACTTTACTTGCCGGTCCTCGGCGTCGCGGCAGTCGAACACCAGATGTTCGGGCGCGGCCGTCTCGACGCCGGTGATCTCGACCGACATCTCACATTCTTCCTCGAGCCGGGCAAGCTCGTGCCGCTTGCGGTTGTTCAGGTAATCGGCCACGTCCTCGGCCACCGTGACGGCGACCCGTTTGATCGTCGGGCGTTGGCCGGCCTGGATCATCATGCGGACAACGTCGATCGCCATGCTCTCGGCGGTCTTTACGACGCCCACCCCGTTGCAGGCCGAACACTCCCCGTAAGCGCTCCGTTTCGGGTTTGTGCGGATTCGTTGCCGGGTCATTTCGACCAGTCCGAAGGGGCTTGTCCGCAGTATTTTGGTCCGTGCCCGATCTCGACGCATCGCGTCGTGCAACGCCCGCTCGACGCCGCGGCGGTGACTTTCCTTGCGCATGTCGATGAAGTCGTTTACGATCACTCCGCCCAGGTCGCGCAGCCGGAGTTGGCGTGCGATCTCCTTCGCCGCGTGGAGGTTCATTTGGTAGGCGGTTTCCTCGGCGGAGCCATCGGTGCGGAAACTGCCGCTATTGACGTCGATGGCCACCAGGGCCTCGGTCTGGTCGATGACGATCGACCCGCCCGATTTCAGCGGCACGTTGCGGCTGTGGATTTTGGAGATTTCCTCGTCGAGGTTGTACTTGCAGAAGAGCGGTTCCTTGCCCTCGTAAAATTGCAGTCGATGTACGTTGCGGGGCATCACCAGTTGCAGGAACTCTTTTGCCCGCTCGTAGGCCTTCTCCTCGTCGATGTAGATAGTGCTGACATCCGCGGTGAAGATGTCCCGGATGGTGCGGATAATCATGTCGCTTTCTTCGTAGATACCGACCGGTGCCGGCAGTCGCTTGATCCTTCGGGCGATCACCTTCCACAGGCGGAGCAGGTATGCCATGTCGCGCGACAACTCGCGGCGGGTGCGGTCGCTACCCGCGGTGCGGACGATGAACCCCACGCCCTTCGGCGGATTCAGTTCGAGCATGATGTCGCGCAGCCGGCGGCGGGTCGTTTCGTCCTCGATCTTTCGCGAGACGCCGATTCGCCCCAAGGCGGGCATCAAGACCAGGTAGCGGCCGGGGATGCTGATGTAGGTCGAGAGCGTAGGCCCCTTTGCACCGATCCCCTCCTTGATGACTTGCACTAGCACTTCGTCGCCCCGGCGGAGGATTTCCTGGATGGGCGGTTTGAAGCGTGGCCGGGCGCTGTAGCGGAAGTTGCGCTGCCGCTGTTGGGACTGGTCTTCCGCCCCCTCCTCGAACTCGTCGCCCACGGCCGATTCGTCGTTGCGGCGCGGCGGACGGCGAGGGCTGCTTGGTACGAGGGCCTTTTCCGGATCGAAGCCGCCCTGGCGGAAATACTCCGGCTCGATGTCGCTGACGTGCAGGAATCCGTTCCGGCCGACGCCGAAATCGACGAACGCCGCCTGGATGCTCGGCTCCAGGTTGACCACGACACCTTTGTAAATGTTTCCTACGTAATTGTCTTGTCCTGCCCGTTCAACGTAAAGCTCTTCCAGAACTCCATCCTCAACGATCGCAATGCGGCATTCTTCCGGCTGCGCGACGTTGATCAACATTTCCTGTTTCATGTTCTCGCTTTCTAGTTCGGCAATACCGACCAGCAAGCATTCGTGAAGTGCAAAGCAAGCGTCGAGAGGGAAGGCTCATTGGCGGACCTCCACCGCGGTGCGGCGCAGTCGGGCGCCTTGCCGTTCGAGATCGTCCAGTCCCAAGGCCGCCAGCACGTCGCGCGGTCCGGCGCTTCCGCCGCGTTGGGCGACGTCCAGCCGCATGGTCAGCCCGTCGTTGGCCAACGCCAGTTCCAAGACCAGCGGGCGCAGGTCGATCGACACGCGCCGATTGGGGCGGGTGATCGGCCAAGACGAAGCGGACAGCAACCGCTCGATGCGCTCGGGGAGTTCGTCCGGCTGGGGCGAGGGAATCGAGGCTTCGTAGCGGAGGCTTTGGATGCGGGCCTTTGGGCTGCCTTCGGGCAGAACTTCCGCCGCGCGGAGTTCCAACCCCGGCGGGGTATGCGGCGACAAACGCCGCAATAAATCCTCGGCGGTTGCCGATTCGGCCAGTTCCACTTCCATCACTTCGTCTAGTCCCTCGATTCCAACCGCCAAAGCCGCGGGGAACGCCATCCGAGGTTTCGGATGGAACCCCTGACTGAAACTCATCGCCAGTCCGGCGCGGCGGAATACCCGCTCGAAACACCGCATCAGATCGCGGTGTCCGATCAGCCGCAGGTCTCCCTGCTTTGCAAAACGAATGCGTACTCGTAATCGAACCATTAGTTCGAATTTCCCCGTCACTGCCGTTGCCGGCGGGGAACCAAAAATAAACCGGTTGTATTCTTTTCCTAATCAATGTTCGCAGTGCCGACACGTTATTTTCGGTCGACGGAATAGTCGGGGACTAATAGCCCCCGGAATTCCTGGTTCCCACGCTTTGCGTGGGAACCCACATTTTCCGACGCTCTCCGTCGCCACCCGCCGTTCCCACGCGGAGCATGGGAACGAGAGGATGGACTGTTATTCGGCAACCTCCTCAACGTATTTCTTCACTTCTTCCTTCAGGTAGCTTTTCACGTCGCGGGCGTTTTCCATGGTCATTACCCGTTCGGCCACGGTCTGGCATTCGGGAATGGTCACGCGGCGGCAAAGATTTTTCACCTCGGGAATGGCGCTGGGCGTGACGCTGAACCGCCGCAAACCCATCCCCAACAGGAGTATTGTGTACAAGGGGCTGCCGCTCATTTGCCCGCACATGCTGATCGGCACCGGTTTTCGGTCGGCGGCCTCGATCGCCATGGCGACCAGTTTCAGCACCGCCGGATCGACTGGGTTGTACAGTCCGACCACGTCCTTGTTGGTGCGGTCGACGGCCAGCGTGTATTGGATCAGGTCGTTGGTGCCGATGCTGAGGAAATCGACCTCATCGACGAAGCGATCGGCCATCATCGCTGCGGCGGGCGTCTCGACCATCATCCCCACCGGCATGTCGCGGTTGAACGGTAGGTTATGTTCCTGGAGATCTTCCATCACGTCGGCCAGCACCATTTTCGCTTGGCGCAGCTCCAGCAGCGTGGAGACCAGCGGGAACATGATATGCACGTCGCCCTGAACGGATGCCCTCAATATCGCCCTCAACTGAGTGCGGAACACCGGCAGATTGCGTAGCGCCAGCCGGATGCTGCGTAGCCCGAGGCACGGGTTGCGGTTGTCTTCCGGGTTAGGCATGTTGGGCATCTTGTCGGCGCCCAGGTCGAAGGTTCGGATCACCACCGGCTTGTTGCCCATTGCCTGGATCACGCGGGAATACGCTTGGTAATGAATCTCCTCGGTCGGTTCCGTCTCGGTGCCGAGATAGAGGAACTCGGTGCGGTACAACCCCACGCCGTCGGCCCCGCGATCGGCGCAATGATCGACCTCGTAGGGGAACTCGATGTTGCCCAGCAGCTCGATGCGGACGCCATCGCGGGTTTCGGCGGGCAGATCGCGGAGCGGCTCGAGCCTGGTCGCCTGGATGCGTTTCTCTTCGGCCTCGCGGCGGTATTGGGCCAGCGTCTCCTCGTCGGGCGACAGGATCACCAGCCCCTGGTCGCCGTCGATGATCACCATCTCGCCGCCGGAAACATCCGTCAGGAACGGGCCAGTTCCCACCACGGCGGGTATTTCCAGGGCCTCGGCGACGATCGCCGTATGGCTACCGGGTCCGCCGACCTCGGTGACGAAGCCGCGGACGAAACGCCGGTCGAGGTTCGATGTCTCGCTGGGCGTAAGATTGTGGGCCAAAACCAGCACGGGCGAGGTGAGGTGCGATATCCCTTCGCGGCGCCGACCGAGCAGGTGCCGGAGCAGGCGTTTTTCGATGTCGAAGATGTCGTTGGCCCGCTCCGCGAGGAAGGAGCTTTCCAGGCGTTGAAAGACCTGGGCGTAGCGCCGCAGAACGTGGCTGACGGCGTACTCGGGTGAGTAGTGCCGCTGGCGGATCAACTCCTCGACTTCGCCGCGGAGTTGGGAGTCTTGGAGCATTTGCAGGTGGGCTTCGAAGATCGCGCCGTACTTCTCGCCCAACTCGGCGGAGACGGTCTCTCGATGGTGGGCAATTTCGACCGCCGCCGCGGTCACCGCCCTGTTGAACCGCTCGATTTCATCGACCACCGCGTCGCGCGCGACGAAGCGGCGTGGGATGCGGAATCCCTCGGTGTCCATTACCAGCGCCTCGCCGATGACCGCGCCCGGCGAGACGGCAATTCCTTGAAGTTTCTGCATCGGCGATTACGCGGATTCCTGTGTTTCGTCGTTGAACTTGCCGGCGAACAAGGGTTCGAGCGAATCGGCGACGGCGGCGGCGTCCGGCCCGATAGCCTCGATCTCCACCCGTTCGCCCAACTCGGCCACCATGGTCATGATTTGCAGCACCTCGGTTGCCTTCGCTTGCCGGTTTTTCTTGGCCAACGTAACTTGCGATTTGCCTTGTCTAACTATTTTTGAAATGGCCAAAGCGGTCCGTGCATGCACGCCCATTGGATCGGTGACCACCACGGTTCGCCTGACAACGGTTTGCGACATGGCTACGTCACGATACGAACTGATTGTTGTCGGCTTCGTTCAGCAGGATCTGGATGTCCTCCGTACACTTGGCTTGTTTGAGGAATCGGCAGAAGGTGTCGTCGCGAAGCTGACGGGAAATGTTTTCCAGCGCCCGAAGGTGGTCTCCGGGTCGGTCGGGTGGGGAAATCAGCAGGAAAAACACGTGTACGGCTTCCCCGTCCAGGCTGGCGAAATCGACCCCCAGTGGGTTGACCGCCACCGAGCCGATCAAATGATCTACGCTGGGGTGCTTGGTGTGTGGCACGGCCACTCCGCGGCCGATTCCAGTGCTCCCCAATTCCTCGCGTTTGAGGATCGCCTCGACAATGCTCTCAAGCTCATCCGCCTGGATTTTGCCCGCCTCGCACAACGCCTGGACCATTTCCCGGATCGCCCCTTCCTTGTCCCGGGCTTTAAGTTGTGCGAGGATTGCTTCGCGACAGATAAAATCAACAAACTTCATGCGTGTTCCCTTCCTTTCTATCCCGGTGTCCAGCACCGCGATGGCGGTCTTGGATCTTCTCTTTGTGTTTCCTCAATTGTTGTTCCATTCGGTCGATCGCCACGTCGACCGCGACCAGCAAGTTCTCCGCCTCTCCGACCGCGACGAATTCATGCTTCTTGGCTGAAGCTTTGAGATCGACCACGGGCAGGTCCCGATGTTCCAGGTCGATGGTGGCGTTGATCGCGCTGAGACGATCGGAGAACCGGTCCAATTTTTCCAACTTCTCCCGAATAGTGGCTTGGGTTGGTTCGCTGACGTGCCCGTGCCGGACCGAAATGCTTATCTGCACCAAATCAACTCCTTGTGGGTATGGATGCCGTGGATGCTTCATTCTAACGACCGGCCACCGGAGAGACAAACGCAAACTCGTTCCGTTTTCTCGCGGTGTGGGCAGTTAGGTCGGGGCGGCAGTACAACCACCTGTCCCAACGAAAGAAAGTAGTCGCTTTCTGATACTCTGTTTCTGACGTACATACAGCCCGCCCTCTTCAGTCTAGCTTTTTCGTAGTTTTTCGTAAGGGGGGGGCGTTTCCAGTGGCCGAACAGTACCTTCGTACCACGGGGATACGCTCTCGCGGGGTATTGCTGGAGTTTTCGTGAATCAAACGGCCCGCAGCCAACGCTGAATAATCCGGCTTAAGCTTCGCCGGCACTTGTGGTTGACCCGCCTTGCCCGTAGCATAATAAGGCTTATGCCGTCTACCGGCCGTGGAATAACGGCGCCGTAACGGCGAGGTGCTGCTTTGCCGTCAAGACCACTCCTAGAGGGGGGGCGAGGTGCTGTTCATGCGTTTTCTGCAAACCGCCGTGGTCTTGTGTGGTTCCCTGTTGGCAGTGGTTGCCGTCGGCACGACGGCGGCCTCGGAATCCGACAAGCCGAACAACGCCAGGGCGATGCGGTTCGTCCAGCAATACGAGACCACGGTCAGACCGCTGGAGATCGAGACCAATCTGCTCTGGTGGACCGCCAGCCTAACCGGCAAGGAGGAGGATTTTCGCAAAAAGCAAGCGGCCGAGGAGAAATTGGACCTCTGTCTGGCCAACCCGCGGAAATTCGTCGAACTAAAGGCGATCCGCCGGTCCGGGGTCTCCGATCCGCTGTTGGCCCGGCAGATCGACGTCCTCTATCGCAAATACCTTTCGAGGCAGATCTCCCCCGAGTTGCTCAAGAAGATTTTGGCCAAAGAGAACGCAGCCCAACGGGCGTTCAACGTCTTCCGCCCAACGCTCGACGGCAAGGAAGCGACCAACAACGACCTGCGACGGATATTGATCGAGTCGCGCGATTCAGACGAACTCCGGGCAGCTTGGGAGGCCGACAAGAAGGTCGGACCGGTCGTGCTGGCCGATCTGAAGGAATTGGTCGCTCTGCGCAACCAAGCCGCCCGACAACTGGGGTTCTCCGATTATTACGCCATGCGGCTGTTCCTCGGCGAACAGGACCGGGAGCAACTCATCAAGCTGTTCGACGAGTTGGACGAGCTGACCCGTGGGCCGTTCCGCGAGGCGAAGCTGGAGATGGACGCCGCGTTGGCCGAACGATACGGTATCGCGGTCGATGAGCTTCGGCCGTGGCATTATCAAAACCCGTTTTTTCAAGACGCTCCGGCCACCCCCGGCGCGTTGCCCGAGTCGGTCTATGAATCGTTGGACACCGTCGAGGTATGCCGCAAGTTTTACGAGGGCATCGGACTGCCGGTAGACGACGTTCTTGCCCGCAGCGATCTGTACGAGAAGCCGGGTAAGAACCCGCACGCCTTTGCGACCGACATCGACCGGTCGGGCGACGTGCGGATATTCGAGAACGTAGTGCCCGGCCGGGAATGGCTGACCACCACGATGCACGAGTTGGGGCACGCCGTGTACTTCAAGAACGTCGCTTGCAAATCACAAACGGCTCCTGACACCTTTTCCGCCACGCTGCCTTACGTGTTGCGGAGCGACGCCCATCCGCTTTGCACCGAGGGGGTGGCGATGATGTTCGATCGTTTTCCGCTGAACGTCGATTGGCTTCGCGCGATGGGCGCGGACATTCCGAACCCCGAGCGATATCGCGCCGCGACGGCCAAGCTGCGGCGGAACCGGATGTTGGTCTTCGCCCGTTGGGCGCAGGTGATGTTCCGCTTCGAGACGGCCCTTTACGCCGACCCCGATCAAGACCTCGGCCGGCTGTGGTGGGATCTGGTCGAGAAATATCAGGAGGTTAAGCGTCCCGAGGGGCGTGACGAGCCGGATTTCGCCGCCAAGTATCACATCGTCGGCGCGCCGGCCTATTACCACAACTACATGCTGGGTGAGATGTTCGCCTCGCAGGTCCACCATGCCCTGATCCAATCATTGCAGCCGGGAACCAATCCGGCCGGTGCGATTTACGTGGGCAACAAGTCGGTCGGAGAGTTTCTGGAACGGCGGGTATTCGCCCCCGGTTTGACGTTGAATTGGAACGAGTTGACCCGCCACGCCACCGGCGCGGAGCTTAGCCCGAAGGCGTTCGCCGAGGATATAAAAACGCAAAATTAAGGATTACTCCTGGTTCCCACGCAGAGCGTGGGAACCAGGAAAACGCGAATTGAGGATTTGCACTTCACATCCACCGAGATCCCATGAGCCAATCGCATTCAGACACGGCCCTTCCCGGCAACAATTCCACCGTATTCGGCCATCCCTCTGGGTTATACACCCTGTTTTTTGCCGAGATGTGGGAGCGGTTTTCCTACTACGGCATGAGAGCGTTGTTGCTTTTCTACATGCTGAAAGGCTTTTTAGGGTACGGCGACAGCAAAGCCTACGCGATTTACGGCGCCTATGGGGCCTTGATCTACATGACGCCGTTTTTCGGCGGCATGTTGGCCGACCAATTACTGGGTGCCCGCAGAGCGGTGGTTTTTGGAGGGCTGCTGATGGCGGCCGGCCAGGCTTGCCTGATGATCGAGAATGAGATGGCGTTTTTCGTCGGCTTGGCGTTGCTGATCGTCGGCAACGGCTTCTTCAAACCGAACATTTCCAATATCGTCGGCACGCTCTACAAAAAAACACCCGAAAAAAGGGACGGCGGTTTTACTATCTTCTACATGGGCATCAACCTCGGCGCGGCAATGTCGCCGTTGTTGTGCGGGTATATAGGCCAAACTTATGACTGGAAATACGGTTTCGGCCTGGCGACCGTGGGGATGCTGACCGGTCTGGCGGTGTTCGTAGCGCCGCGATTGTTGACGATGGTGGTGATTGTGGGAGGAGCGTTTTCCGCCGCCGCCGGACTGATTATTTACCATCCGATTGAAATCGCATCGACTGGCGTCAACATTTTCGTCGCCTTCGCCTTGGTGGCGGCGGCGTTGATCGCGGCCGTGGCCCTTAAACGCGGAGGGTTGCCCGCCGACGCCGGCGCGGCGCCGGATCCGCAGCGTTTGCGCAGGCGTTTAGCCGGCGTGTTGCCCGTCGAATGGGCCGTGTACCTGGGAACATTGGCTATCGTCCCACTCTTCATGGTTCTCGTTTCCGGAGGCACTCTCCTGCAAACAGAGGGCAAATCGATGACCCTCATCCAGGAATCCACGATTAAGGAATTTAAGGAAAGCGAGAACGCCTTACAGCGAGTGGCCGGCGTATGTATCGAGCAAGTTAGTCAGCCGGTGGGAGTCGTGCTGAGTCTATCTGCTCTGTTGGCCTTTGGATACCTGATATTTGAGACGTTTCGGCTGCCGATGGTGCCGCGCCATCACATGTACGTGGTGTTGACATTGACATTTTTCTGCATGATGTTTTGGGCGTTTTTCGAACAAGCCGGCAGTTCGATCAACAACTTTACCGACCGCAACGTCGATCGAGTTTTCAATATCGAGCGTACGATCACCCAGGCCGACGTGGGAAAAACCATCCGCATCGAGCCGACGCAAGAACAACTGGGGTATAACAACGGCGACAAAATGTTCACTCTTACCGAGTTGGACGATTTGCGTCAGGAGCAAAAGGATAAGCAAAAAGAACTGTTTGAGTTGAAATTAGAATCGGGTGATTTCGCTCCCGGCGATAAAGAAAAGGATCAATCGAAGCAAGAAAAAATCGACCGATTGGAAAAGGAGGTCGAAGACCTCACCATCCCCTGGCACGTCACCAAAGACAACGTCGGCATGAATATCGCCCGACGTGCCGACGAAATCCCAGCCAGCTTGTTCCAATCCGTCAACCCGGTCTACATTCTGCTCTTCGGCTTGGTATTCACGGCGTTGTGGAGCTTTCTGGAAGCGCGCGGATTGGAGCCGAGTACTCCGATGAAGTTCGCCTTAGGGTTGTTTCAACTGGGTTTGGGATTCGCTGTGCTGTGGATGGGCGCTAAATCGGCTGACCTCCGCGGAATGGTGCCCATCTATTGGCTGCTGCTGGGGTACCTGTTCCACACGACGGGCGAGTTGTGTCTCTCGCCGGTTGGTTTGTCCATGATCTGCAAGCTATCGCCTGCCCGGCTGGTAAGCACGGTCATGGGAGGTTGGTTCCTGGCGCAAGGAATAGCGATGTTCTTTGCCGCCCTGATTGCCCAGTTTACAGGTGTCGGAAGTGGCGGCGAGGGAAAGGAAAATTATATTCCACCTCCTATCGATACCGTTCACACCTACGGCGATGTATTTGGCTTTATCGCCATTGCCGCCGGGGTTGCCGCGCTGGTCTGTTTCTGCCTCGTGCCGCTGTTGAAGAAGTGGACGCACGAAGGCGAAGAGTAACGACGTTTGGCGGGATACCTCCGCGGTAATATCCAACCTTAAACTTGATAGGGGTAGGGAAGGCCGATTGAGTTCGGCCTCCCCTCCCTCCGAACCGGACGTGCGGATTTCCCGCATCCGGCTCTCCGGTTAGTGGTATTACCTCCAAGAGGATTGATGAACCGAGACCGAGAGGGAGACAAGATTCCTTCTCGGTGACAGCAAAGTCGAAGGACTCCGACCTTCATCGGAAGGCCATCAACATGCAACATCGACACCCTGGCCAGTCTGAGCCAAGTCACGTGTGCCTGGCACAGTCCGTCGTGCTTAGTCGTTGCCGACACTCGCGTTACGGTGATAGTCTGGCCGCGCGTCATGTTACATCCACTTTCCTGCGTCCCTTTGCACAACGGGCGTTACCCCGCTTCCTCGCTCGTATGGACTCTCTGACTCCTGAGCGGCCGGTTCTTCGTGTCCTTATCAGGGACAATGAACACCGTACTTGTCTCCGCTCAGGTCTCCTTGTTTCATGTATCAAAGCTTCCGATTGAAAGTTTGCATTAACGCAACCAGCGAGATCCCATGAGCCAATCCAACCCCGACGCCACCGCGACCGAATCCACCAAACGTCCTACAGTCTTCGATCACCCGCTTGGTTTTTGGTTTTTCTTCTGGGGCGAGCTTGCCGAGCGATGCTGCTATTACGGCATGAGGGCGATCCTCTTGCTGTACATGATCCAAATTCTCAAGTTCGAGGACAGCAGCGCCAATCGAATGATGTCTTATTTTATTGCGGCTTGCTACCTGTTGCCCCTGGTGGGCGGCTACGTGGCAGACAACTATCTGGGAAAATACCGCACCATCGTATACTTTTCCATTCCTTATATTTTCGGCCAAGTGCTGCTCGGCATATCCAGCCTGCACAACGAGACATGTTTGATTCTCTCGCTGGGTCTGCTGGCCATGGGCAGCGGTGTGATCAAGCCGAACATCTCCACTCTGATGGGCCTAACTTACGATCAACGCCGGCCCGGCAAGACCAAGCTGCGTAGCGACGCCTTCGCCATGTTTTACGGGGCGATAAATATCGGGTCGGCGTTGTCCTCGTTCTGCGTGCCGGCCATCCGCAACTACTACGGCGGCGACAGTCGGGCATACGCCATTGCGTTTCTCTTTCCCGCGGTGTTGATGATTGTGGCGTTCATTGTGTTCGCGCTCGGCAAGCCTTTCTACGCCAAAGATAAAATCGTCCGGCGCGGGCAGCTTACGCCCGAGGAACGCCACGAGCGGATGGGCGTGCTCCGGCGATTGTTCGGTCTGTTTCTTGTGGTCACGGTTTTCTGGAGCGTCTTCGATCAGGCGGCCTCCACCTGGACGCTTTTCGCCCGCGATTATTTGCACCTGCAACTGTGGGGGTGGAAACTATCGGCGGATCAAATTCAAGCGATCAATCCCGTGCTGATCGTGTTGCTGTTGCCGCCGATAACGATGATGTGGCATCTGCTTTCCCGTTACGGCTTCGATCTGAAACCGACCAGCAAAATGCTTATCGGTTTCATTTTGACGACGATTACCATGGGGATTGTCACCTGGGCCGCTTTCCGCGGGGCCGATGCGATAGTTGCCGGCGCGCCCGCGGCGCTCAGTGGCGCCGAGAAGACAATAGCCGCCACGACCGATCTCACCGAGAGTCATCAAGCCGCCGAAAAAGCCGCCGAGGGATTGCTCGCCGCCGTTGTCAATCTAAAGGCGGTTGAATCCGAGGCCGATAAAATCGAGTCTGACGAGGCCAAGGAGAAGATGCTCGATGACGCGAAAATGGCGTTGGAAGCCGCTCGCGGTATCGCACAAAAATCAAGCCTGAAAACCGTGGCGGCCATTTCCGCGCGAAACGCGGCGGCGGCGGCCACTCGCGCGGCACGGATGGCTTTTGATGTCGCCAAAGCAACGGACGATAAATCGTTGAAAATCGCCGCGGAGGAAGCCATTGCCGCGGGAAAGAAAGCCGCCGCCGCCGCGGAGGCTACCACCGAAGCGGTCAACTTGTCCATAGCGACCGATCGGAACGACGAGTCTGGAAACGAGCAAAAGGATATAACCCTGTGCTCCTTCGCGGCAAACCGCACGACGGCCACGGCCGCCGCGGTCGCCAAATCCGTCAAAGCCGCGTTGGCCGGGAACCCAAAAGCCGCGATTATCAACGCCTCGGTGGCTGGAGTCGACTCGGCCGACGCCGCCGTGGCCGTCGCACGAGTTACAGCGGATATAACGGGCAATGACGTTCCGAAAATCGCCGCCGAAACCGAAGCGGCAGCCGCCAATGGACGCATTTCGCTCCTCTGGCAGGCTGTCCCCTATCTGTTGATTACCATGGCGGAAATCTGTATTTCCGTGGTAGGCTTGGAACTGGCCTTCTCCGCGGCGCCGGCCACGATGAAAAGTTTCGTGACCGCCTGTTGGTTGCTGACCGTTTTCTTTGCCAACATTTTTAATGCCCAAATTACCCCCTTGTACAACGAGACGTTTTTGGGCATTAGTCTGACCCCGAACTGGTATTTCCTTGCCTTTGCCGTTTTCATGGTCCCGGTGACATTGACCTTCATGGGGGTGTCGCGACGATTCAATCGACTGACTAAGTCCACGAAATAATCGCCGTTGCCGCCGGGGTGTCCGTTCACAGGGGACTGTCCCCCTGGCGCTGCGGGAAGGGGACAGCGACTGTGTTAAAAGTCAAGGTCAAGGATTGGCGGATTGCCAAGTATTTTTGTCACGGATCATAGCGTTGAGAATCGTCAGCAGTTTACGCATGCAGGCCGTCAGGGCAAGCTTCTTGCATTTGCCG
>CBDAFL010000162.1:0-11364 GCA_965195225.1 uncultured Thermoguttaceae bacterium | reverse complement strand
GTGTTGAAAAATAGGGACTTACGTCAACGGTTGTGATGATCATCATTCCAGGTTTTTATGAAAATTGCTAAACTGGCATGACAAACTCCGTTGTGGTAAGTGATTTTCTGCTATCGTTGCTAGCAGTTGCATAATCCTGTAGCATCCCTGGGCCGACGCCCCCGAAAGGGGGCGTTTCACTTTCTTGACCGCACAAAGTACCACCCCCCAATAGTCTCGGCTTTACGGCTCGATGACCAGTGCCGAAACGAGTTTGTCGGCGGGCGTGGACGGCGGAAGGACCGTCAAAGCGTACTCGGCAATCGAGCGATTGTAGTCGGTCAGCGAATCCAAAAACGCCGCAGTCCGCTCCGTCTGGGCAGCGACCGTCTCCAAAACCCGGTCGATCGCGGCGCTGCCCGAACGGTACTTCTCGGCGGCGGCGACCCGCGCCGTCTCAGCCTCGACTACCGCGGCGGCATGTTGTCGCACGTTTTCGCACTGGCCGGGTATCGTGGCCGCCAGCCGGCGCACCGGCCACGTGTCGATCAGGCTTTGAGGCTGGGCATCGAGCTTCAACAGATATTCGCCCGAGTGTGGCACGGTCGAGGCCAACGGCCACGCCGCCTCGTCGGCCGCGCCGATCCGCAGCGCCAAGGCGAATTGGGCCTCGACCAGCGCCACCCGCGCCCGGCCTAGTTCCGCGCGTGCGGCCAGTTGCGCCGCGTTCAACCGCAGCATGTCCGCCGCCCCGGTCGGTTCGTTTCGGTGTTGCAGAACCGTGGGCATAAGCGCCTCGTAGAACTCGGTCTGCTCGGCGAGAATCTGATACTGAGCGGCCCGACGCCTAAGGAGCCAATAGGCACGGATCGTCGCCAGCCGGTTGCCGCCGCCGTCGCGGAGCAGACACTCTTCCAGGCCGATCGGCTTGCCGGCGTCTTCGGGCAGGTAGCGGTCCCAATGTATGGCCACGGTCAACTGTTTTGCCCTGACGGCCGAAGTCGCGGCCCGCAATGCCGAATAGAGCGGAGTCGCCGCGGCGGGCAACGCGCCCTCACCCTGGCCCTCTCTCAAATGGAGAGGAGAGAAAGGGTGCGATGGCTTGTTGGCAATCCGTTCCGGCGGCAAGGACAACCCGGCTTGGGGATCGACCGGCACGAGCCGCGCCTCGGGCGGGTTTGGAGTTCCATATCGGGGTTGATCGCGCGGCGGGGCCAACGTCGGCTCGTTCTTGCCGGCCGGCTGAAGTCCTTCGCGCGGCGGAGCCAGTGTCGGCTCGTTCGCCCGCCAACCTTTGCGCGGCGGGGCCAGCGTCGGCTCGTTCCTCGATCTCGGCGGGGCCAACGTCGGTACGCCGCGGGGCGTTGCAATCGGTTCGTTCGCGCTGGTTGGATTCACCGATCCCCGGTTGTCCGAGGAGCGCGGCAGGGCCGCTTGCCGGGTCGGGCCGATCAACATCGCCACCAACTCCCGCGCGCTCGCCGTTGGCCCCACGACGGTCAATCCGTAATCGGCGATGGCTCGATTGTAGTCGCACACCAAGCGGATGAACGTCTGCCGGCGGTGGAGCAACTCGCGGCTGCACGAGGCCACGGCGGCGGCGTTGACTCGCCCGCCGCGGCAATCGTCCGCGACGGCCAGCAGCGCGTCCTCGGCTGCCAGGACCGCCGCCGCCTGATCGTCGATAGCCCGGCGTTGCAAGGGAAGGATTTTTTCGGCCAACCGAGCCGTCTCCGGCGGAGTCCGGCCCGCGAACAACTTGTTGAAGTACGTGCGGTACGCGCCGACGTGCGGAGGATCGGTCGGCAACGGGAGCGGCGCGTCGGTAGACATTCGCGCCAACGCGGCCAACTCACACTGGGCACGGACCGCCTGAAGGTTCGCCTCCTGGAGCCGCGCCGCCGCCTCTGCCCGGTCTGATCGCAACGAGGCGTCCTCGCCGCCGATGCTGGCCGGTTCAAGCTGCCGGGCGTGGTCCAGAGAGAAGCGATATTCGGCCGCCGCCTCGACCAGTCGCCAATACGCCCACACGATTTCCAACTGCCGGCGGCGCTCGATCGTCGAACCGAGTGCTTCGAGCAGCGTAAGCGGTCGGCCGGTCAGCGCGCTGTCGGCCGGCAAGCGAATCGCCTCGTCCACCAATTCCGGCGGGCGTCTTGGATTTCGCGAAGCATCGATCGAGGCCGGTGGCATTGTACGGGCTGCATCCGAGGCGGCGAGTGATTGCAAGACGGCAGGCTCTTTCCGTGGAGGCTCCGAAAGCGGCGGCAATACGGCATCCGAAGCCTGGCCCAACAGCATCCACCCGAGAATCATCCCTGCAACTGACATGGCCGCAACCTCCATCATTTAGCCCGCCGTGAATACACGGCGGGGTGGCACGCCCCTGAGCGCAGCGAAGGGCGTGTTTCCTCGGATACCACGCCCATCACTTCGTTCTGGGCGTGCCACCCAATCGCAACACGAACTAAATACGGATATCTTAATATCAAAACACGTTCTGAAGGACTATAAGATTACAGGTCTATGCGGCGGCGTCAATGTAGATAGAGCCATCGAAAGGAAGTCATAGAGGGAGAACTCGACCACCACGCCGAAGCCCACGGGTTGCAATCCGTGGGCTTCGGTGTGGCAAACGGTCGATTTACAGATACGACTTCACCGCGGTTTTCGGCGTAGAATGACCAACGGCGGAGCCGATTCCACGTCGTCTCGATCGTGGGCGTGCCACAAGGGTAGCCCTTTTCGCGCCCGCTCCGCCATGGTACACAATTTATCTCGCGTTCCCGGCATGGCGTTGGAGGCATCGAACTTACAAAACTCGACCTCCGATGGCTCGAAGTCCCAAATTCCCATTTTGATCGCTTCCAGCACGGACCTCGGCACAATACCGCTCCTTCCTTTTAGCGACATGAGATGAGTAGAAGTGAGCGGTTTAGTATCCATTTTTTCAGTGAATTGTCAAGCATTTCGACCGTTTTAGTTGCCATCACGGGTAGCCTGGACGAGCAGGACGCATTATCCATTCGGGTGCATTTTGACTAAATTCACATGTTTTTCCGTCGTCGATCCGCCCTCCCTTGATTTTTCGCCCAAAATCACGTCTGTTAGAGCGTTTCATAGTTGGGAGCCGACATCGTGAGTGACATACCTGAATCCCAAACAAACCATCGACCTTTGCTTTGGGTGCTGATTTTGGTGTTGGTCGGCTACGCGACGGCGGCGGCGTTTCACGTCCCGCAGTACGGGACCGAGTTGATCGTCGACCACGCGGAACATGAGGCGGTCAAAGAGGATACGGCCGACGAAGAGGCGGGGCACGACGCCGTCACTGCCCATCCGCCGTATTGGATGGTGGCGCCTTTCGCGGTGTTGTTGGGGGCGATTGCCGTGTTGCCGCTGATACCCGCCACGATGCACTGGTGGGAGAGCAACCTGCACCGCTTTTACGTGGCCGGCGTGCTGGCGGTGCTGACGTTGGTTTACTACCTCTTTTTTCACGGCCATCCGATTTCGGCCCATTGGCCGTTCCATCATGTGGGATTTCCGTCCGCGTCCGCGATAAATCTGTCTCTTACCGGCAAAGTGCTGGCCAACGCGATGCTCGGCGAATATATTCCGTTCATCGTTTTGCTGTTCAGTTTGTATACGATCAGCGGCGGCATCCGCATCGAGGGCGACCTGCCCGCCCATCCGCTGACCAACTGCGCGTTTCTGGCGATCGGCGCCTCGCTGGCCAGCTTTATCGGCACCACCGGCGCGGCGATGCTGTTGATCCGTCCGCTGCTGGAAACCAACCGGGAACGAAAACACGTTAAGCACACGGTAATCTTTTTCATCTTCATCGTGTGCAATTGCGGCGGTCTGCTTCTGCCGATCGGCGACCCGCCGCTGTTTTTGGGCTACCTGATGGGCGTCCCGTTCCTGTGGACTTTCGGACTGTGGCAAGAGTGGTTGTTCATCAATGTCGCGTTGCTGCTGATCTATTGGGCGTTGGACTGTTTTTGGCATTACCCGAACGAAGAGCCGGCCGACATTACCCGCGACGAGACCCGCGTACACGGGCTGCGTTTCAGCGGCGTATGGCCCAACGCAGCCTTGTTGGTCGGGGTGATCTTTTCGGTGGCCTTGCTGGACCCAAGCAAGCCGCTGCCCGGCACCGACTGGCATCCGTGGATGTTCATGCGCGAAGCGGCGCAACTGGCGCTGGTGGCGCTTTCCCTGATGATTGGAAACCAACACGCGCGGCGGAGCAACCGCTTCAACTTTGCCGCGATCATTGAAGTCGCCGTGCTGTTCTTCGGTATCTTTATATGCATGCAGCCGGCAATTCAGATACTCGCCGTTAAAGGGTCGAGTCTGGGATTGACCGAGCCGTGGCAATTTTTCTGGGCCACGGGTAGCCTCTCGGCGGTGTTGGACAACGCGCCGACTTACGTGGTGTTCTTTGAAACGGCAAAGGCTTTAACCGAGGAACATGGACTAATCCCCGCGGTGGCCGGCGTCGAAACGCGTCTGTTGATCGCCATCAGCCTGGGGGCGGTCTTCATGGGCGCCTGCACTTACATCGGCAACGGGCCGAACTTCATGGTCAAGGCCATCGCGGAAAAGGCCGGCGTGCCGATGCCCAGCTTCTTCGGATACATGCTGTACAGCGTAGTTTTTCTCATTCCACTTTTCGTGCTGACGACGTTTCTGTTTCTGTAGCGGCCGTGCTACAAAAAGATTATCATGCAATACCACGACATCACTACCGACGATCAATTGCAAGAGTATTGCAAGAAAATCTCCCGTGCAAAGTCGATCGCCTTCGACACGGAGTTCGTCTCGGAACACTCCTACCGGCCGGTGCTGTGCCTGATCCAGGTGGCCGCCGACGGCGAGCTTGCGGTCATCGACCCGATGACGGTCGGTGATGTCACGCCGTTCTGGGAGGCCGTCGTCGCGCCGGGACACGAAACAATCGTCCACGCGGGCCGAGGCGAAATCGAGTTCTGCATCCGGGCGGTCGGCCGGCGGCCGGCGCGGTTGTTCGACGTGCAGATCGCCGCCGCATTGGCGGGAGCGGAGTATCCGGCCGGACTCGGCTCACTGATCTCGAAGTTCCTCGACCGGCGGCCGGCGAAGCACGAAACCCGCACCGACTGGCGCCGCCGTCCGTTGAGCAAGCGGCAGATCGAATACGCGCTTGACGATGCCCGATGCCTGCAACCGATCCGCGACGCAATCCAAGCGAAACTCGTGGACCTTGGCCGACTGGATTGGCTGACGGATGAAATGGACTCGTGGCTGAATGAACTCGACAGATCGCTGTCCAAGGAGCGTTGGCGTCGTGTCTCGGGCAATGCCGGGTTGGACGCCCGAGGATTGGCCATCGTCCGCGAGTTGTACCATTGGCGCGAATCCGAGGCCGAGCGGCGCGACCGGCCGGCGCGGCGCGTTTTGCGCGACGATCTGATCGTGGAGCTTGCCCGCCGTGGATCGTCCGACCTGAAACGCATCGGGGCGGTGCGCGGATTGGAGCGGGGCGACTTGCAGCGTCGGCTGGAAGAAATCGCCGCGGCCGTCCAGCGCGGCCTGGACGTACCCGAGGCCGAGTGTCCCCCGCGCCCGGTGCGCGAGCGCGGGCCGGAGCTTTCCGTATTGGGCCAATTCCTCTTCTCTGCGTTGGGTAGCTTATGCCGCGAGGCCCATCTCGCTCCTAATCTGGTCGGCACACCCGGCGACATCCGCCAGTGGATGGCACATCGCACCCGGAAAAAGTGGGACGGCGCGCCGCCGAAATTGGCCCGTGGCTGGCGGGCGGAGTTCGTCGGCCGGCTGTTCGACGACCTTTTGGCCGGAAAAACCTCCATCCGCGTCGGCAACGCCGACCTGGAACACCCGTTGGTGTTCGATCCGCCCCGCTCCTAGGCTTTGTCGGAAAACCCACCTGTCATCCTGAGCGTAGCGAAGGATATCTCCCAATTTCACGGAGATTCTTCGCTACGCTCAGAATGACGGTAGCCGCATCAAGCCTTTTCCGGCAAAATCCAGTATCCCCGACAGGGCTCGAACCTGTAACCTTCGGCTCCGGAGAGCAAACCCGCCGATTCCGTACACTACCCCAAAAACGCGGGAAACGCCTTGCTTTACGGGCTATTCTTCACATCGGCCGTTTCCGCTTGTACACTGTACAAACGTGTAAAAACGGGGGTTGCCGGGTGTACGTACACCCGCTCCCGATTCTGTACACTATGCCCGGCGGCGGGTTGCCGAAAGACGGCTCGGGCGGGGCGGCCGGGCCGTGGCGGTGAAGGTGGCCGTTCGCTCGGTAAGTCGGCGCCTGCACGTCGGGCACAGTTGCCATTGGCCCGTGGCCCCGGCGGCGCCGCAGAGGAGGCACATCGAGTTGCCGACTACGCTGACGCTCATTTCATCGACCTGTTGCCGCAAGGGTCTGAGAGTCGCTCAAGGCCGTCGGAACGCACGGGCGCTCGTCGCCACGCGCCTGTGCAATGGCCGATTGCCCTTCTCGGGCGCGATTGCACTGTGTACAGAGCGGATTAGGCTCGATCCCCAGTATGCGGAGAACTACATCGACCGGGGCAGCTACTATTGCAGGATGGGCAACCTGGACCAAGCAGTCGCAGATTTGACTCAGGCGATCAACATCGCCCCCAACCGTGCCAAGGCATATCACAATCGGGGTGTTGTCCGTATCATAGAAGGTAAGTTCGACCTGGCGATTAACGACTTTGACACCGCAATAGGGCTTGATCCAGCCTACTCAGTCGCCTATGCCAACAGGGACTTGGCGGTTCAGAAAAAGCGTGAGAAGGAGGGCGTCACTTACACCCCTGACGTGCCAAGATCAACGCCGCGTGTTACAGTGCATAAAGCTGTGGACCGTGATACGGCGATTCGGAGTAACGAAAAATACTACCGGAATCGGGACGGCCGGCTGATTTCCGGCCAAGTGGCTCGGGCCGACCCGACAAACGAAAGGCGAATCATGGCGATTCCAACACCGCTTCGTCTTGCCCACAGGAAGCTCTCTAAGGAACTTCGACGCGGGATCAAGCAATACACGCAAAGGCACTCTTACTCAAACGCCGCCGCAATCTGCGAGGCGGTACGCGGGTTTGTGCATGAGTTGCACACCAAGCCAGCATGGCTGACGGAGTTGGATCGGCGGGCGACGTATATCGAGCGGGGGTGCGGCGATGGTAGCCCGTGGAAAAAAGCGGCTGAGAAGGCGTTGGCGCTGTTGCCGGACACATTGGAGACCGACGACCCGACTGAGGCCGTCAGGGTGAAACTCGGAGCAAGCACGCCATACGCCCTTCGTTGCACGGTAAAAGCGGGATGTAGTGTCTCGACCGAACTGGCCGAAGTGATTGCCAACCTGGAAACGATGCTGGATAGCAAGGGGCTGCCCATCAAAACGCAATCCGTTCTGGAGGAGTGGCGGCAACAGTCTATTCAATTGCTTGATGCGGCCAAGCGGCTGGAAGACAACGGGTGCTATTGGCTGCGTCAAGTTGACCACGATCTCCAAAAGCGGCGTAGTAAACCACCCATAAGCCAGCGCGGCGACTGGGTTGGAGGCGGTTTTCTCGGGCCAATGCTTGATGCGGCTGATCTGTTGGTGGGATGGATAGTGGAAGCCACGCCGCCGGACGCCAAGACGGAGCAAAGCGAAGGGAACGGCGGGGTTGGGCTTGAAAACCAAGAACCGCCACCGCCGAAAGCCGAGCAATTTATTCTTGCAAGAGATGGCGATGGGTACTACTTGGCCGGCTTTGGTGAAGGGGGATATGTCTGCCATCTGAAAGGATTGGACATTATCGCCCGTCTGATTCAGACGCCAAGCCTCCCTGTTGCGATGATTGAACTTGTCGGCGCTGGCGATGATGAACGTCTGAGCCGTGACCAGCGAAGTCGGCAAAAAGCCCTTGATCCGCAGGCGCTAAAAGCAATCCGCGAAAAGCTAAGTGAACTCCAAGCCGACTATGATAGGGCAAAAGGCCAAAACAGCACTGTGGAGATGGACGTTGCTGAAAAGGAAATTGACCAACTGAGATCCCAATTGAATGCCGACATCGGGAAAGGGGGCCAGAGTCGGGATATAAACAGTGATACTGAGAAATTGCGGCCAAGGATTCACCGCAACCTGCAAACCGTAGTGACGATACTTCGGAAGGCAAAACCGCCCATGAATGAGTTGGCGAATCACTTCGAGCAAACAATCTCTTCCGAAAGCGGGGACTTTGTCTACCGTCCTGCCGTACCAGTCGCTTGGAACTCGTCCATTCCACCGAAAATGTAGCGCCGTAACGTTACGCCGTAACACGAAATGTTACGCCTCTTCTGTTGGAAGCCTGCTAAAGGATTCGGTGTATCCCGCACCGTAGAGTAGGCAGAAGCCAACAGGAGAGGCTACCATGCCCCAACCCATCCCTTATGTGCCAACCGTGGGCGAGATTGCCCGACGGCTTGGCGTCCCCCTGCATCGGGTCGAATACGTCATTCGTTCCCGAAACCTCCACCCTTGCGGGCTGGCCGGTAATGCCCGCGTCTTTACCGAGGCCGACGTTGCCCACATTGCCGGCGAACTGCGCCGGATTGACGACGACCAGCAGGGAGGTGCCCATGTCAAATAGCAGCACCATCCCCGAAACCGGCGCGGAACTGCTGACCCTGCCCGGGATGGCGCAGGCTCTTCGTGTTACTCAGGGGTGGTTGCGGCGTGAGGTAGAGGCCGGCCGCGTCCCTGCTGTTAGAGCGGAATCCCGGTTTCTCTTTTCACGCGCTGCCGTGGAGCGCGCCCTTCTTGAACGTGCTGAGCAAGCAGAGGTTGCGCGATGATTGCGACCTTTCGCAAAACGAAGGTGACGCCCCCCGAGCTTGCCCGCCAGTGGGGCATCGACGTGGCCAAGGTGCTCAAGTGGATCAAGAGCGGCGAGCTTCGGGCCGTCAACCTTGCCACCCGCCGCGATGGCCGACCGCGATACGCGATCGACCAGGCCGACATCGCCATCTTCGAGGCCAGCCGTGCCGTGCAACCACCGACGCCACGGATGAGGCGGCGACGTGTTGACCCGAACATCATTCAATTTTTTTGACCCCAAACAAAAACCCCCGGACTCAGCCCGCCGGGTTGAAGGAGATGCACACATGGATTGTACAGCGACAGCGGGCGTCAAGTTAGCCCGCACCACGTTCCAAACGTCGCGACTACTTGGGTTTTGTTCTGAACGCGAGTTGACGACCGAGATCGGCCACGGCCGCGCGGAGTGGCCGTTCGTCATCCTGAAAGAGCTAGTGGACAACGCCTTGGACGCCTGCGAGGAGGCCGGCGTGGCGCCCGAGATCAGCGTCACGGTGAGCAACACGGGAATCGCCGTCGAAGACAACGGACCGGGGATACCGCCCGAGACCGTCGCGAAGTTACGCGACTACTCCAAGCGCACGTCCTCCCGCGAGACATACATCGCCCCAACCCGTGGCGCCCAAGGCAACGCAATTCAGACGATTCTTGGAATGGCTCATGTGCTCGACGGCACTACCGGGCGGGTGGACATCACCGCTCGCGGCCTACGCCATGAAATTAGCTTCCGAGTTAACAACATCCGTCAAGAACCGGCGGTTGCCTGCGAGACCCACCCTACCGAAAAAGTAAAAAACGGGACAAAAGTTAAGTTCTGGTGGCCGGCGGATTACATTGCAAACTCTGGACGACGCCGGCCAACGTTTTTTACTAATTGTGAAGGATTACTTATTTCTCAACCCCCACCTGAGTATCAGACTCAACTGGTTTGGCAAGCGATCTAGGACGATAGCCACCAACTCCAAGTGGAGCAAGTGGAGTCCCAGCAGACCCACATCGCCCCACTGGTATCAGCCGGCGAACTTTGAGCGGCTTCTGTCCGCTTACATCGCCCACGATCAGGATCGTGGGACCGACCGACTTGTCCGCGATGTGGTTTGTGAGTTCCGCGACCTGACAAGTTCGGCCAAGCGAAAGGCGGTTCTTGCGGACACCGGCTTGGCCCGGACACAACTGTCTGCATTAGTCAACGGCGACGGTCTGAGGCACGATCTAACAGGACCGTTGCTTACCGCGTTGCAGCAATACAGCAAACCTATCAAGCCGGCCGTGCTGGGCGTCATCGGCCGCGAGCATATCGCCGCCCGATTTGCGGACCATGATGCCGACCTCGATACGTTTGAGTATCGGCGGAGTTTGCAGCATGACGCGAACGGCCTTCCGTATGTGCTTGAGGTGGCCTTCGCGGCGCTGACAGATGAATATCAGCCGCGCCGCATCGTCGTCGGGACCAACTGGTCGCCGGGGCTCGTCACCCCGTTCGCCAGTCTTGGGGGAGGGTATGGCGACGGATTGGACTCCCTCTTGGAGGAACGCAAGGCCGGCGACGACGAGCCGATCGTCCTTTTCGTACACCTCGTCCAGCCACGGATGCAATACACAAATCGCGGGAAGTCTATGGTTGCAATTCCACACGATGTCGGCCACGAGATCACGCGTTTGGTGACGAAGGTCACGGCGAAGTGGTACAAAATCCGCCGAGATGAAGAGCGTGAATCGGCGCGCGTCTGGCGCCGCCGGGAATTGCTTGCTAAGAAAAGTAAGAAGAAGCAATCTCTCCAAGATGCAGTCTTCGGCGTAATGGCACAGGCCGCCCGCGACACATCAGGCAACGGCCGATTTGAGTTCCCAATCCGCAATCTTTACTACAGCGTGCGCCCACTGCTGGGCGAATTGGGCTGCAAACTCAAATGGCCCTGGTTCCAAGAAGTCGCCGGTAAATACGAGAGGGAACATGGCCTTATACCCCTGATGTACCGCGACCCGAGAGGTTTTCTAATCGAGCCACACACCGGCAACATTATACCGCTTGGCACGCGCGAAGTGGACCGCTACGAGTTTCCTGAATACCTGTACGACAAAATCCTGTACGTCGAAAAAAAAGGTTTCCTTTCAACCTTCAAGTATGCCGGGATTGCGGAGAAGTATGATCTCGCCATCGTGTGCGCTGAAGGCTACGCGACCAGGGCGGCCAAGACTTTGTTGTCGGCCGGGCAGGAACAGCGGGACATGACATTGCTTTGCCTACACGACGCCGACCCCTACGGCTACAACATCGCACGCACGTTGCAGGAGGCAACCGAAGCCTGCCCAAATCACAATATCCGCGTGATCGACTTGGGCTTGAAACTACAAGAGGCACTCGATTTGGGTTTGGACTGAGCTTTTGCAAACTCTCAAATGACGTTGGAAAGATAGGGTGTTTCGGGTTTAATGTCAGTGTTTCGGCCCGGCGCAGGACGGCTGGGCGTGTTGGGATGACCACGGAGGGTCCGAAAATGCCGGCGATTGTG
>CBDAFL010000161.1:0-109845 GCA_965195225.1 uncultured Thermoguttaceae bacterium | reverse complement strand
CCATCCGCCCTGCGTGCCACCGTTTTCAAGCAAGCAGCGGTTTGTCCGGTGCGACCAAAAACGTGTGCTGGCTCCTGGCTCTGGCGTTGTTGAGCTTTGGTTGCAGCGGAGAGGCTCACCATGATGAAACGGCGCCCGTCCATGGGACCGTCACGCTGGACGGCAAGCCGCTTCCATACGGTCAAGTCGTGTTCCAGCCACTCAGCGGCCGGATCGCCAAGGGAATCATCGAAGACGGCAAATTCACATTGGGCACGTACAAGACGGCGGACGGCGCGGTATTGGGCCGTCATCGCGTCTTCGTCACCGCGAGGAAGACACTCGAAGGCAAGGAGCCCGGCGCTCTAGGCCTGCCCCTGCTCGGCCCATCCCTGATTCCCGAGCGCTACGGCGACAGTGCCTCCTCCGGTCTGGAGTTCGAGGTGACTTCCGGCGATAATGTTTTCCATATCGAACTGTCCAGCCGGCGATAAACGGCATTTTAGGGGGGATCTGCGGTGACAGCCTACCGGTAACCGTTCACAGGGGACAGTTCCCTGCGAACGGTTACCACTCCCTTTTACCAAGTCCAACCATGATTAACACAGCTATCCGCGTTTGTTCAATCCTTGGTATTTGCCTCGGTGTTGTCCTGGCGACGTCCGATCGGGGACCTGCAAAGACACTGCCGGCGGAATCGGCGAAAGCCCCGGCTGTACGCGGAGAACGGTTGGAATCGCAACAATCTCCTCCATCCGAGAAGAATGTTTCACCACTTCCCGTGCAGCGTACAAACCCTGCCGCAAAACATCCATCGACGGGCGAAGTCAGCGGCATAACGGGCATCACGAAAGGCAAAGCGGACCTGATCGTCCCGCCGGACACGCCGCCCGGGGAGGTTTGGCGATACGGTCTGGGGTTCCCCTTCCAGGCTGGGCCTCGCACGGCGGGGCTTTTCTGCAATATCCGAAAGGAAGGAACCGGCAACATCGATTTCGAGATCGGAACGGACATTGTTCTTTTCGATGACCTGTCGAAAATCGGCGACGCCAAACCGATCCCCCTTTCGCGATATGAAAAAGGAGTCCATCCGGATTTCGGGAAAACAACAACCGCCAAGGGGCCGGGGTCCGGAGGTTTTGTGCCTTTTGGCGCGAAACGGGCCGACGGCTCACCGTACCCCAACGCCGGAACCGGGTTCGGGATCAATTGGGCCATCGTCTATGCAGTTGACGAGCGTGGAAGCTTCGATCACCGGGACCACAAAAAGTTTTGGTTCGAGCTTTTCCAGTTCAACTACGACGGAAAAGAATTCCGGATTCTTGGGAAAGAAGACGTGGAGCGCGAAGACCTTTTGCCGAACTCGGATTGGGTGCTTAAGGGTTGTTCCATTACCAACGCGATTCCCGATGGGCAGGATTTGCTCTATGCCATGTCCGCCATGAAGAAAGGCGATGATCGCGCGGCAGCCGGAGTTACGGTGTCCGGAGTCACGCGCTGGCGGCACGGTGCAAAGGGCTGGCGTCCGATCTCCTTCACGCCGGTCACGGGGCAGGACGTCACCTGGACGGAACCGAGTCTCATCCGCGACGTGGATGGGAGTCTGCTCATGTCCGCGCGCAGCGGTAAGGCCCCCGGC
Source organism: uncultured Thermoguttaceae bacterium (assembly GCA_965195225.1). Classification (GTDB taxonomy): domain Bacteria; phylum Planctomycetota; class Planctomycetia; order Pirellulales; family Thermoguttaceae; genus JAHIKV01. The sequence continues at coordinate 108,227 of CBDAFL010000161.1, read as the reverse complement.
TCGAAGATCGCGTTCGACTTGGCCGTCTGGCGTTCCACGGACAGCGGCAAAAGCTGGAAACAGGTCGTTTACCGCCGTCGATGCCGCCCCCGAACTCCCGTTTCCATCAATCAGGCGGCCGACGGCACTCCGTTTGTCGTCGCCAATCTGCCGCCTTTCATATGGAGGCGTGAGATACTGTGTTACTGGCCTCTGAACGACAGCCGGACCGATCTCGGGGAACTGCGTATCGTTCGTGATTTGCGCGGCGAGTTCGGTCGCGCGCCGAGCGGCTCGTGGTGGCGTGCGGATCATCCCACGTCGGCTATCGTGCGTTTGGCCGACGGCGCTTGGCACGGCCTTTTGGTGTATCGCGTCGTTGATAGCGGTGAAATTGAGGGAAGCGCCAAGCCCGCTCCGCAGACAGGCTGCTACGTCGAAGAAGTTCATTCGATAGGACCGACCATTGAGGCGTGGAGATTCTAGGGTATCACTTGGTGTCACCCATAACCGCCGTTGAGTCAATGCCTGGATTTCAGGTTTTTTGATCGACGCCGAAATCCATCGTCGCCTCGAATTGGCCGCTTCACGACTCCGGCCTATTGGGACCGGTTCGGTTGTTCAGGCAGCGCCCCGTACAAAAAAGATGCCAAGCGAAAAGATCGATGATTGAAGCATGAAATCGCTCATTGTCCGCCGGTTGCCTGCGGGGCGAGGGCAACAGCCTGTTGTGGACATCGGCATGCAAAAGGGCAGCGCGCCGGCGGGGAAATCGGTGAGTAAAATGGCAGCGCCGTAGCTATCTCTGTATGATGCCGCCTCTTGAGGGGGTGACAAGCAGTACGGAGCCCGAGGATGCTTACGGTGGACGATTATGCGAGGATTCGTCGCGCCCAGCGTTCTTGTGACTACCGGCCGCCATGCCTGCCCAGCGCTCGCGCCCCTGCTAACCTGCCGGGGAAATAGTTTGAAAGCTGTTGGTTACCTCAAGGCCACCGTAACGGACTCGAATTTCCGCAACGCCTTTCCCTTTTAGCAGTTACAGAATCGGGTCGCGCGCGAGTCGTTACGAAGAGGGTTGTGTACGGGGAGGGTACCTGACCTACTTGGCTATAGTTCAGCATCGAATAGTACGTCGAAGCGACGACGGATATCGTGGGTGGCGGTCTCGTAGTCGGTCATCAGAGACTCGCCGCTGGGGTAACGAAGCAGGCCGGCCAGCTTCGTCAATTCGACCGGATCGCTGGGAAGCTGATCACGGGCGGTGGAGTTCATCAGCCGGAGCCGCCCTTCGATGGTCCGCAGCAGACGGTAACTCTGGTCGAAAAACCCGCGGTCGTCGTCCGAGAGCAGGCCCTCGCGATGAAGCCCGTCGAGCGCCGTGAGCGTGTTTGCGGCGCGGATCCGGGAGTTGTCGCGAGCGTGTTTCAATTGCAGCATCTGCACAAGGAATTCGACGTCCACAATTCCACCGGGGCCTCGCTTCAGGTTGCCGCTGGCAGAGGCGGTCTTTTCGATCCGGCCTCTCATCCGGCGGATTTCCGCCGCGGCGGAGGATTGCCAGGGGTGATCGAACGCGGCCCGGGCCACAACGTCCATCGCCGTCTCGCCGGCGCGCCGCGAGCTGTACACCACCCGCGCCTTGCAGAGCGCCTGACGTTCCCAAAGTTGCCCGCCGCCGGTGGCGAAATAGCGAGAAAACTCGTCGAACGAAACGGCCAACGCGCCGCTGCGTCCGGTGGGGCGGAGCCGGACGTCCACCTCATACAGCCGGCCGTACCCGCTCGTGTGGCTGGTGGATTTGATGATCCGCTGCCCCAGCTCGCTGAAAAAGTGCTGGTTGGTCGTCTTTTCGGCGTCCGAGCCAGGCGTTGCCAGGGTATGTCCGTCCGCTTCGTAGAGGAAAATCAGGTCGAGGTCGCTGTGGTAGTTCATCTCTCGCCCGCCGAACTTACCCAGCGCCAGGACGACCAACTCGCAGGGCACCGCGGCGTGTGGTCCGTCGCCGATCAGCGGCTGGCCGTAGCGCGAGTGCAATCGCTCGCTTTCGCGGGCGACGATCCGCGCCAGGCAGGTTTCGGCGATGTCCGACAGCGCGCCGGTGGTGGTTTGCACGTCTTCCTTGCCCAGGATGTCGCGCACGCCGACGCAGAGTTGTTGATCGTTCTTGAAGCTGTGCAGTATCGGGTCGATGTCTTCGGCGGCGCGGCAGAGTTCGGCCAGCTTCGCTTCCATGTCTTCGCGGGTGGGTAGCTTGTCGAGCACCAGGCTGTCCATCAGGCCGTCGATCATGCCGGGGTTGCCCGTCAGCAGATTGGAGAGATATGGGCTGTAGGCGCACAGTTCGACGTACAGCCGCAGGCTGGGCGGGTTGAAGCTGAACAGTTCCCAGAGCACGCCCTTGCCGCCCAGCGAATCGCTCACCTTGTCCAGGTTGACCAGCGTCGAGTCGGGGTCGGCCGTCGCGGCGATTGCAGAGAGCGACTGCGGCGCGATGGCCGCCAGGAAGTGCCGGCAGCGGCGGGTCGAGAGAAAATCGCTCCGTTCCTCGGCCAGCGACATCAGGTTGCGGTACGCCCGTTGCGAGTCGCGGAAGTGGTACTTGCCCAACACCTCTTCGATCCGATCTTCCGGCGGATCGGGATCGAGCACCAGGTCCACCTCGGCCTGCGTCTGCCGGTCGTCGCTGAATGCGTCGTGCAACAGGTGGTCGAGTATCCCGCGGTTCAACTCGGTCTTGCGACGGTAATCGTCGAGAAAGGCATCCAGCGCCGAGCGTTCGGCATCGTCGGCGTAGCCCATCCGCAACGCCAGCTTGCGCAGATCGTCGTGCCCCTCGGGCAACAGATGCGTTTGCAGATCGAGCATGATTTGCAGCCGGTGTTCGATCCTACGGAGAAAGGTGTAGTTTTCTTCGAGGATCGACCGTTCCGAGTTCGCCAGACAGCCGACTTGTTCGAGCCGGGCGATGGCCTCGAGCGTGTTTCCGGTGCGCAGCTCGGGCAGGTCGCCGCCGTTGAGGAGTTGCAGGAATTGGATGACGAACTCTATGTCTCGGATTCCGCCGTGTCCGGTTTTCACGTCTCGCGTGGCCGCGCCGTGCGAAATCTGTTCGATCCGCCGCTTCAGCGCTTTCACGCCGCTGATGTCGGCATGGCTAAGGTAGCGGCGAAATACCCACGGGGTCAGTGCGTCGAGAAACTCGCGTCCCAGGTCCAACTCGCCTGCCACCGGCCGGGCCTTGATGTACGCCTGACGCTCCCACGTTCGTCCGCGGGTGTCGTAATATGCCAAGGCGTTGCCGGCGTCCATGACCATCGGCCCCCGGCTCCCCTCCGGTCGCAGACGCATGTCTACCCGATATACGCTCCCCAACTCGGTCTTTTCGGTCAGCATCCGCACCAACTCGCGGGCGACAAGACCGAAGAACTCGATGTTCGGGATCGGCCGCGGTCCGTCAGTCGTCCCTTCGCCGTCGCAGAGGAAGATCAGGTCGATGTCGCTCGAGTAGTTAAGTTCCAGACCGCCGAGCTTACCCAGTGCCAGGACGACAAACCGGGCGGGCCGGCCGTCGGGACGCCGGGGTACGCCGCGCTGGGTATGATACTTACGCCGCGCCGCTTGCAACGCCGCCTCCAAAACCGCGTCGGCCAGGAAGGAAATCTGCATGGTCACCGCCCGAAGGCTCTGCTCGCGGATGATGTCGCCGTATGCGATTCGCAAGGTTTCGCGGCGTTTGAACCGCCTCAGTGCCCGCATCACGACCGTTTCATGCTCGAGCGCGAAGATTTCCGCGGTCAATTCGTCGATCATCGATTGGCGGGATGATTCTTGGCCCTCGCTCAGCCGCAACAGATCGAGGCTTTCCGGGTCGGTCGCCAACAGGTCGCTCAGGTACTGGCTGGTCGCGAAGATTTGCAGCAGCGTGGGCAATATCCGCGGATCGCGTTGAAACAGCGCGCCCAGCCCGATCGGATTCCGCGCCGCGCGGACGAAGCGCTCCAGGTTGTTCAACGCCATGTCGGTGTCGGCACAGCCGGGCAAAGCTCTCTCGATCTGATCGAAAACGTCGGCCAGCAGATCAAGCGTCACGCCGGCCTGGGCCATGCCGAGCAGGTTGCCGTGTCCACGCTGCGCATCGACGACTCCCAGCCGCGCAAGCCAATCGGCCGCGGCGGCTGGATCGTCTAGGTAACGGCGGGCGGTCGGGATGTCCATGTAGTGGATAGTGGATAGTGGGTAGTGTAAAACGCCCGCCGACTGCGGTCGGCGGGGGATGATGCGGTACGCTGTTTATCAAACATCTTCCGCTGCTTTCATTCCTCCTCCTTCTTCTGGCTTTTCTTCGGCGGCATTCGGATGGCGATGTCGTCCCGCGATTTCTCTTCTTCCGTGGCGGATTCGTAATCGGACCAATCGTCGTGTTCCTCGGTGAAATTCCGCCCGCCGTCATCCTTGCCGTTAAAACCGACGCTGTAGAGCAAGTATTGATCGCCTTCCGGCCTATAGCGCAATTCATTATCCGCGAACCGATCTTTCGGAATAGTATCAATGTACCCTTGTTTGAGGTCGTTTAAAGACTTTGGATATTCACCGCGATCGATTCGATACCTCTCCAAAGCAAACGCAAGCACGATCAAATCCATCCGCATCTCAAAAAATTCCTCAGCCCTAACGGAACCTGTGTAAGAGTGTCCGAGCAGGTCTGACCCATGCAAGATGTACAAGAGCCGTTGTGCCTTGACGGCGGGAGAAGTTTTGTCGGAGGCCCGCGATCTACGGGAGAGTTCTTCGTCGGTGGCTCTTTTTGCGGCATCCGCCCACTCCCGTTCCAATAGCTCGCACGATTCAATGCGTTTGCGATAGCTCGGCTGGGCAACGGCTTCGCACACTTGGTCCAACCGGATATTCTCTAATCGAAAAACTTCGTTCCAGTCGACGCGTTCGTCAATCGCCAATTCATTGAACGCTCTTAGCTGCCTCTTTCCCTCTTCGTCGCAGAACTGGGAGAGTGAGTGTGAGAGCTTGAACATCAACGATTTATCCTTATGGATCGCGATGTCCATTAGAAAGCTCAAGGAAAATATCCGCTCGCCAAAGTGCCAGACCTCCGTGGTTTGGGACATGAGGGGCAAGTCGCTAAATTGCGACTGAAACTCCCCGATTTGCGCGGAACTGTTATCAGGCGACCGTACCAATGCCGCTATCGGCCGCAAATCTTGAACCAGCGACATTGCGATCATGCGGTCGAGAACCAGCGGCCTCCGACTAACATGCCGTGCAAAACGATGGCAGGCAAGAATGTTCCGCCAAGCCTCGACCGCGTTTCCTTCGCCCAGATGCAACATTGCCCTGGCCATTAACTGCCAGGTTACTTCGCGCACTGGAGGAACGATTGACGACGATATGCAAATGTTTGTAAGTATGTTGTCTTCTTCCGGAACCGTAGGCAAGTAGAACCTGGGACGCCGAGTTCCATCCACAATGGCGTCCAGCAGCTTGCCGTTTCGTTTCAACAGTGCCGAATATTGCGGACAGTCCTCGCTTTTCCAGGGTGCGGTTCTCATCCGATGATACTGTTTCACGGCTTCCTTCGCCGCCGAGTTGTCCTCTAGCCCATCGACGTTGGGCTTTTTATCGCCGTTGTCGAGGAGAATATCCACGTTAAACGAAACCAAATACTCCCCCTCCTCCGGCAACTCCTCTATGCCCAACAACTCGAAAAACCGTTTGCGGATCTTCTTGTCTAAGCTTTTCGGTCCCACGGCTCGCCAAAAGGGGACAGCGGCGTTGTTCTCCGGCGTTACGCCTTCGGAACACCGCCGGTTGAGCGCCGCCAGATAGTCCACCGTCCCGTCCGCCCGCAACGGGCCGGTCAGATACGTGGTCTCCTTGGAGATCGTGATCTTCGGACGCTTGCCGCCCGAATCAGATTTCACGGCGCTACTCTCCAGTATTGGCTCATTGGAAAGCGAAGTCGAAGAATAAATCAACACTACAAGAAAAGCAATGAGGATTGGATATATCAAGTTGCGAGAGACTGTCATTTGTTTTTGCTCCTTGCTCTAAAACAACGTTCGGATGATTCCGTCCACTCCCTCGATCATTTCCTTGACTTCTTTGCCGCGGGGTTCGCGGTGCTTCTGATGGCCGCAGAGGTTGCGGATGTCGGCCAGCCGTTGTATCTGACGCCAGGCGGGCACGTCGAGCAGCCCGGCCTTCTTCAGATGGTCGTTGAAATCGTTTAGCGTCGGTTCCGAGTTGCGAACGGCCACGCCGTGGCCCTCGGCCACCTGCCGCAAATGCTTTTCCAGCACCACTCCGGCAACGGTGCCCGCCGCACGCAAGAAACCGCGGGCGGCCAGCTCGCGACAGGCGTCCAACTGCGAGTCGAACAGGTCGGCCCGCACCAATTGGCGGACGTCGAACAGGCTGCTTTCCAGCCGGGCCTCGGCCGAGCGGAGAATCTCCAACTGCATTTTCAGCCGCATCGAGACGGCCAGCAGATCGTTGAACGCCGGCTTGCCCGAGCCGTCGGCCGGGGCGCGGCGGCCAGAGAGCCAGTCCTGGATGTTGTAGGTTTCGGCGTCGATCGAGCGGCGTTTGGCCTCGCCCATATAGAGCCGCTCGAACTCGGCCGCCCGGGCGTGGATCAGTTGGCCGACTACCGCCCCGGCCTCGGTGTACCAGCGTTGGTAATTCCGCTCGAAGCTGCCTTTCACCCGATCGGCGATTTTGTGCCGTTCAGCGTCGGCGGCAGCGTCGCGGAGCGAAAGATCGACGAGCATTTCCTCGCCCAGTTTTGTCAGAGCGGTCAAGTCGCGGCGGTATTTGTCGAGATTGTCACGCATGGCGGAAAACGTCGGCGGTGGTTGCGAAGCCGCAAGCGGCAATGTACCGTAATACCCCCGCGCTTTGCAGTCGCGGGGCGTTTTGTCAAACCCCCAGTCCCAAGCCCCCCCGCCCCTACTCCCGCGCCTTCTTCAGATACTTCTCCAGCAGCGCCGGCACCTGGTCGGGCGTCACCTCGCCGTGGATTTCATCGTCGATCATTACCACCGGCGCCAGGCCGCAGGTGCCGAGACAGCGAGAGCCTTCCAGGGTGAAGATGTCGTCCTTGCTGGTCTCGCCCCAGGTAATGCCCAACTCCTCGATGACCTTCTGCGCCACGCGCTCGGCCCCCTTCACGTAACAAGCCGTGCCGAGGCAGACGTTTATCATGAACTTGCCGCGCGGCTTCAAGCGGAAGAAATGGTAGAAGCTGGCCACGCCGACCACCTTCGCCGCGGGCACCTGCATCAGTTGGGCCACCGCGTCCAGATGCGTCTCGGCCAGATAGCCGTACCGCGACTGGACTTCGTGCAGCACGGCGATGAGTTGGCTTTCCGGGTGCGGCTTCGCGCTGGCCTGCTCGATGAAATCGACGATTTCCTCGCCGAGCACCATTTTGGCGGCCGCCTCTACTTGTTCCCAATTGTCCGTGCAAGTGCTCATCTGATTATCTTCTCCAATGCGGTATCAATTTGATTTTTCGCGCGGCGTACGGATCGAAACATCGTCCCACTCGTTTCTTTGTTCCTCGGTGGCGGAATCGGGATAATTTCCTCGCCCGAATCCGCCGTCGTCCTTGCCGTTTTGGCCGACGCTGTAGAGCAGATAGCCGCCATCTTCCGCCCGGTAGCGAAAATCACCGTCGGTGAACGGTTCTTTGGGAATCGCGTCGATATATGTCGGAACGAGTTGGGCCAAGGTTTTGGGATATTCTCCATTATGATCGGCCCGATAGCCCGCTAAAGCGAAAGCGAGCATAACCATATTTTCGCGGGCTTGGCGGCGTTGCTCTATGCGAATACACTGTTTCCATGAAAGAAATGAACTTTGCAGTATCGCCAACTTCGCAATGTGTTGGGCTTTTTTCTTTGGTTCAATGTTTTTGACGGCGGATGATTTGTCTGAAAGCACAGCATCAGCAATTTGCTTTGTTTCCAATCTGATTTCTGATTCCAATGCTTCCAACATTGCAAAGGCTTCGATGCTTTTGGGACAACTGCAAGCATTTGCCAACTGGTCAATAAAGCTATTGTATTGCCGGAACACCTCAGTCCAACCCACCTCATTTTGGGCAATCAGTTTCAAGCATGCTTCCTTTCGCCGTTTCCGCTCCTGTTTGCGATTGCTGAATTGCTGATCTAACATTGCCCACATCCGCTCGGAAATATCTTCTATCTCGAAGTATTCCTCTGGAAAATTGGGAATCGAGAGCATCGTCAAGGCTTCAAGGGATGAACAACGTTCGCCTTCGCCAAAGATTTCTCCTAAGGAAAGCATCGTCGGCAGGCTTCGCAGTTGCCTCTGGCACTTTCTCGCCTGCACTGCGGTAAGTTCTTTGTGCCGACTCAACATAACGGCCGACTTGTTCGCGTATCCTTCAGCGGTTATGGCTATAAACCAACCATTCAGTGATGTCCTCTGAGAAAAAAGTCGCCCCAGCCGATACATGGCCATGATGTCTTGCCACGCGTCCACAACATCGCCGTTGTGTAACCGCAACATCGGTCTGAGGGCCAGCAGCCGCATCACCTGACGGGCTTCCGAGTTGCCAGCGAGAAGATCACAACCCAAAAGCATGTTGCAGTCGTCTCGCATTAAGACGAGAGGCGAGTAGAACCGCGGCCGCTGCAAGCCCTTGACGAGCTTGTTCAGCGGCTTTTCGTTCCGTTCCAACACGGTCGCCCACATCGGATAGTCTTGCTTCGACCAGGGCGCCTCTGTCGCCTCGGAGTGTTGTTCCCAGATATTTCGCGAGAATAAGTGGAAGTCATCGTCGGCTTGCTTTTCCGCCTCTTTGTATTCGGGCAAGTCCCAAACATCGATCAGGTAATCGCCTTCTTCAGGCAGTTCCGGAATGCCGAGCATCTGGAAATACCGTTTGCGGATTTCCTTGTCGATTTCTTTCGGCCCCGTCGCCCGCAATAGCGGTATCATGGCGTTGTTCTCCGGCGTCACGCCCTCGGATAAACGTCGATTGAACGCCGCCACGTAGTCCACGCCGCCGTCGGGCCGTAGCGGTTCGGTGAAATAGGTGGTCTCTTTCGAGATCGTCACCTTCGGCCAATGCAAATCGCCCGAGTCATCGGATTCCGGCGGCTTCTGATCGTACGCACCCGTTCCGCAGCCGACGCACAATGCAATGACGATGAGAAGAGAGTTCGTCTTATTCATTTTATGCCTCGCGGCTCTCTGGCGTGGTAATGGGTGTGCAAGAGTTCATAAGCCCGCTCGGTGCCGGGACCGCCGAGGTAGGAACTGTAAACCTCCTCGATGGCCGGGTTCTCGTACGATTTGCGGAGCTTTTTGCCGGCGTCGATCGCGTACAGGGCGCTTGCCCGACGACGGAGCAGATCGGGATCGAGCACCTTTACTCCCTCGGGCGGATAGGGTTGCCCGCCGCCGCCGACGCAGCCGCCGGGACAGGCCATCACTTCGATCACGTGGAACTGCTCGCCGGCCTTGATCTTGTCCAGGAGGATTTTGGCGTTCGTCAGACCGTTGGCCACGCCGACGTGGATGTTGTGCTCGCCGATGGCCACGTAGGTCTCGCGTAGCCCCTCGACGTCGCGGACCTCGGTGTAGTCGAGCCGGTCGGCGGGTTTTCCGGTGATCAGTTCGCTGGCCGCGCGTAGGGTGGCCTCCATCACGCCGCCGGTCGTGCCGAAGATATCGCCCGCCCCGCTGGCGGTGCCCAAGGGATTGTCGAACTCGCCGGGCGGCAGACCCGCGAACTCGATCCCGTAGCACTTGATCATCCAGATCAATTCCCGCGTGGTCAGCACGGCGTCGGTGTAAGGCATCCCATCGGCGGAAAAATGTTCCGGCCGTCGGGCCTCGTACTTCTTCGCCACGCAGGGCATCACGGCGACCATGAAAATCTTCTTCGGGTCGATGCCCGTCTGCTCGGCGTAATAGGTTTTTGCCAAGACCGAGAGCATTGACATCGGCGAGCGGCAGGTCGAGGCGTGTGGGATCAGCTCGGGATAGAACTTTTCGAGAAAACTGATCCAGCCGGGCGAGCAGGAGGTAATCATCGGCAGCGGGCCGGGGGGAGTAGAGGGGGAGACAAGGAGACTGGGAGAGGGGGAGGTTTGTTGATTTGGGATTTGGGATTTGGGATTTTCTTTTCCCGCCGTTGCCGCTTGTAAACGTGAAAGAAACTCGTGGGCCTCCTCGATGATCGTCAGGTCGGCGCCGAAATCGGTGTCGAACACGCGGTCGAATCCCAATCGCCTCAGCGCGGTAATCATCTGTCCGGTGGCCGGAGTGCCGGGCGGCATACCGAACCCCTCGCCGATGGCCGCGCGGATCGAAGGGGCGGTTTGCACCACGACGTGCATCTCTGGATCGGCCAAGGCGTCCCAGACCGGCCCCGCGCCGCGCTTCTCGACAAAGGCGGCCGTGGGACATACGTTGATGCACTGCCCACACTGGATACAGACCGAGTCGTCCATGTTCTTCATGTGGGCGGGGCCGACGACGGTGTGGAACCCGCGGCCGTGCTGGCTGAGGTTGAAGACGCCCTGGATTTCGGCACATACCCGCACACAGCGGCCGCAGAGCACGCACTTCTCGCTGTCGCGGACCACGGAATGGCTGGACAACTCGATGGGGAACCGCTTCCGCCGGCCCTCGAAGTGTCTGGCCCGAACGCCGAGCGAATAGGCCAGATTTTGCAATTCGCAACGGCCGTCGCGCTCGCAGGTCTGGCAGTCCATCGGATGATTGTCGATCAGCAGTTCGACGATGTCGCGCCGCGCCTGGCGGATTTCGGGCGAGTTGGTCTGGACCTCCATCCCCTCCCAGACCTCGGAACTGCACGCGGCCATGTAGTAGCCCATCCCCTTCACGTCGACGATGCACACCCGGCACGATCCGGCCAGGCTCAGATCGGGATGGTAGCAGAGCCTTGGGATGCGGATTCCCAACTGCTCAGCCGCGTGCATGATCGTGGTCCCCGCGTCAACCTGGAGGGGAGTTTCGTCGATGGTCAGGGAGATTTTCTTGTTTTTTGCCATAATGGATTTCCAACTATTTGCTGTCAGGCGGCGTTCCTGGCGACCACAATCTAACACGAAAACTCTTATGCTTATCTCTTGGTGAAATATTCAAGTCCCGTCGCATTTCAAATAACACCTCAGACATTAGTGCATTGTGTCGAGAGTCATCCTTGCTTGGGTTGCTTACCTTGATTTCATCCTGGAATGCCTTTAATGCCTCGATGACTCCCAGCGGTGCAATTAAGTTCAGATTATTACATGCGCGAGCAAACCTTACCTGACATTCATGCGAAGAAACTTCTTTGACGACATCGCTTAAGCTATTGATAAAAGCCTTGTAATGCTCGCGTTTTTCCCTGCGCCACTCTGCCTCACGCTCTCGCCATTTAGTAAACATATAGGTGGCACCAGCAACAATAATGCCTCCAGCCAACGTAATCACTGTAGTGATTTCAGATGACATCTTTTGACATTCCGTTTTTGAGTACCCTTGTCACATGGCGATTACCACAATCGCCGTCGTATCTTTAAATGCATAGTGCATCTACTATTTCTTACGCCCGTTTACGGGCGTTTCCGCCGTAGGCGGTATTAGGCCCGACGTTTACGTCGGGTTCGGTTTTACGTGACTTCCAACCGCAACATGTTCATCCATCCGTGTTGTCACGCCCGTTCACGGGCGTCCTGCTCGTCGGCAAAACAGGAGGCCCGTGAACGGGCCTGACCATTCATCATACTCCGTCGTTCACTCTAACCCGACGTAAACGTCGGGCCTAATACCGCCTTCGGCGGGCAAGGGCCGTGAACGGCCCTGCAACGCTCGTGTCGCCATTCTTGCCAAGTCCCTTCTCGCCATGTTTCGTATGCGCCAGTTCTCCGGCGGCTGTTAGCCGCCGGCTATTGTCTCATTTCTAATCCCTAATCCCTCCACTACATTCGTTTCACCGCCTCGAACTTGCAGACCTCAAAACACCGGCCGCACTTGATGCAATGCGACTGGTCGATCAGGTGCGGCTCCTTACGCTCGCCGGAAATGCACGCGACCGGACAGTTCCGTGCGCAAACCGTGCAGCCGACGCACTTTTCGGAGTCGATCTCGTAGTGAATCAACGCCTTGCATTTATGGGCCGGACAACGCCGCTCGACAACGTGGGCCTCGTACTCGTCGCGGTAATGCTCGAGCGTGCTTAGGATCGGGTTGGCGGCCGCGCGGCCCAGGCCGCAGAGCGACGCGCGCCGCATCAGCAGCCCGAGCCGCTTCAGCTTTTCGAGGTCTTCCGATGTGCCCTTGCCCGAGGTGATCCGTTCGAGGATTTCCAGCATCCTCGTGGTCCCTTCGCGGCAGGGGGTGCATTTTCCGCACGATTCGTCCTGCGAGAAGGTCATGAAATACTTGGCGATATCGACCATGCAGTCGTCTTCGTCGAGGATAATCATGCCGCCGCTGCCCATGATCGAGCCGGCCTTCATCAGGCTGTCGAAATCGACGTCCAGGTCGATCAACTTGACGGGAATGCAGCCACCGGCCGGTCCGCCGGTCTGGATCGCCTTGAGCTGCTTGCCGCCGGCCACTCCGCCGCCGATCTCCTCGACGACCATTCGCAGCGTTGTGCCCATCGGCACCTCGACCAAGCCGGTGTGCTGGACTTTTCCGGCCAAGGCGAAGACCTTGGTGCCGCCGCTTTTCTCGCTGCCGATCCGTGCAAACCATTCGGCCCCGTAATTGACGGCCGCGGTGACGTTGGCGAAGGTCTCGACGTTGTTTATCACGGTCGGCTTGCCCCAAAGCCCTTTTTCGGTCGGATACGGCGGGCGGACCCTCGGCTGGCCGCGCTCGCCTTCGATCGAATGGATCAGGGCCGTTTCCTCGCCGCAGACGAAGGCCCCGGCGCCGAGGCGGATTTCCAGGTCGAAATCGAACCCCGATCCGAGGATATTTTTGCCCAGCAGCCCCCATTGCCGGCACAGTTCTATCGCCCGTTCGATCCGCTCGATGGCCATCGGATACTCGGCCCTGACGTAGAAGAAGCCCTGGCTGGCGCCGATGGCGAATCCGCCGATAATCATCCCCTCGACCACGTTCAGCGGGTCGCTCTCCAACATGCTGCGGTCCATGAACGCGCCGGGATCGCCCTCGTCGGCGTTGCAGATGAGGTATTTTATATTGTCTTTGGCCTCGTTGCCCATCTTCCACTTCAAACCGGTCGGATATCCACCGCCGCCTCGGCCGCGAAGTTTCGAGCGGGTAATCTCGTCTATCACCCATCGCGGGTCGTTCTTCCCCAGCACCTTGGCCAGTGCTTTGAACCCGTTGTAATGGAAATATTCCTCGATGCTCTCGGGGTCGATCACACCGTTGTGGCGCAGTGCCACGCGGCTCTGCCGGTTGAAGAAGGCGACGTCGCCGTAGAGTTCGAGGAATTTTCGTCCGACCGTCTTGCCCGGCACGATCAACCGCTCGACCAGCCGGCCGCCGACGAGGTGTTCGCGGATGATTTCGTCCAGTTCGGCCTCGTTCTTGACGCGATACAGCACCCGGTCCGGCTGGATCATCAGGTGTGAGAAATGGCCGGCCTCTTTCGCGTTGCAGGCGCCGAAGCAATGGGCGCGAACAACGTGGACGTCCTCGTCCGCCAGGCCCGCGGCACGAAGTTTTTCAGCCAGCATTTCGTCGAACGGCCGCGGTCCCTTCCACCCACAACGCACGCTGCCGCAGATAAGGATATCATGCCGGGCGAGTCGCTCGATGGGACCGTCCAACACATGCTCCAGGACCGGTTGGCCGTGCAGCACGTGTTGGGTAAATATCTCGTGGACCAACTGCCGATCCACCCGCTCGTACTTAACCGGCATTTGGCCGGGGACCATCACCCCGACGATCGGCTCGCGGCTGCACCGGCCGGTGCAGCCGGTCTGATGGAGTATGATGTCGTCGCGTCCGGCGGCGGAGAGGTGCCTGCGGAACTCGTCCAAAACTTCCCGGCTGCCGGCGGCATGTTCGCAGGTGGCCGAACCGACCTGGATGCGTATTTTGTCTGCGGTTGCCCGCTGCCTGAGTATCTCTTCCGCCCGATTTGCCAGTGCTTCGTACTGCTCGACAACCTTCGTGGTCACGGATGCCCCCAATATCGTTTAGCAGCCGCCGAAACGGCGGCGTGAGGTTCTTTTGGCCGACAGGTGGCACTGGCGTCTTGCCAGTGTCGGCCGGAACACGGGCAAGATGCCCATGCCACCCGGCCACCGGCTATTTCACCAGAAACCACCCCGTGTGTAAAGCCGACGGACGGCGGCCTCACGGTGGGAGGATTTCTTCGACCGCCTCCGCCGGCCGGTCGATCCACGCGATACCGAAAATTGTCAGGCAGACCCCCAACAACAGCCAAACGGTGGGCGGCTCGGCGAACAACGCTATCCCGGCCACGGCCGCCATCGCCACCTGCGAGGCGTTCACCGCGTTGGCATGGACCACCGTGGTCCGCTGCAAACCGTGAATAAGCGCTAAAAACGCGCCGAGATTGAAAACGCCGCCGGCGATCATCAAGATAAACTGATCTACGGGCGTCTCCAGCAGCGCCGGAACGCCGAGCCGGTAAACGCAAATCGGCCCCAGGCCGACGAAGCCCATCAGCGTGACCAGAAAGGCCACGGCGGCCGGCGACGTGTTTCCAGTCACGCTCCGGCGGATCACCGCGCAGAGCAGGGCGTACACTGTTCCAGCCAGTCCGGCCGCGGCCACCGCCAGGACCATTAACAGCGGATTAGGCGTCATGGACTCGGCTTCGGCGATCGAGCAGCCCGCAGCCTTGGCGCCGATGCCCAGCAGCGCCAGCGACCCGAGGAGCACTGCGACGGCCGTAATCGACCGGCTCGATACCCGCTCGCCGAGCCAGACCCGGCCGATCACCGCCCCGCTGGCAATCATCGCGCCGAACATGGCGGGTATTGTGACGGCCAGTCCCACGACGCCGAGCGACCACTGGACGCAGACGTTGCCGGCCACCTGGATCAGCAGGCCCACGAGCAGGAGCAGCCCCAGCTCGCGGCCCGCCGGCAAAGTCGAAAGGGGACGGGTCCGATTTGCCGCGGAGTGGCCCGAAGGCGGGCACCGACGCGCGGCGTTGGTCGTTGCACAAATCGGCCCCGTTCCCTTTAGGCGAACCGCCCGACGCAGCAACCACACCCCGACGACTACCGTCGTGACCAGTTCCCGATTGAAAACCGCCCAAAACGTATCGCAGTGCATGGCAGTCAACTGCCGCATGCAGATATTCGAGGCGGTATAGCCCAGCGCCGAGAGGAGGCAAAAGGCGACGCCACCCAGGGCGTTACGATTTCCGAGCAATGGGGACAATGGGAGCAGAGGTCAGAGGTCAGAAGTCAGAGATCAGGGGGTAAGTTTAGCCCCCGCGTCCACGCGGGGCAATGGTAGGTAGGACAGGTTGGCAACCTGTCCCCTTCCCACGGTGCCAGGGGGACAGTCCCATTTTCGCGGCGGTCAAGCGATTTCCCAAGGCAACGTCCTTCACGCCGCGAAAATTGGGACAGTCCCCTGTGAACGGTTACCCCCTCGTCAAAAACCGCCCCGGCCGGTAAGATCAACCATCGTGGCGAGGTAACAAGCGGCCCCCGCGAAACGCCTCGGCTGTGCAAAACGGATCACACGGCTAAACGAATATTGCATTCCGAGCGGAATTGCGATACACATATACACAAGTTCACATTGCACATTAGCCCCAATAAACCAAAGCGAGAAACTCCATGGCGAAAAAAACCGCTCCATCCGCCAAAGCCGCCGCCGGCAAAAGCAGCACGCCGACCATCCTCGACTCCAACCCGATGCTGAAAAACACCGTTGCCCAGATCGAAAAGGCGTTCGGCGAAGGGGCAATCATGCCGCTGGGCGTCGGCACCACCATCCCGATCCGCGGCATCCCGACCGGCAGCCTGTCGTTGGACATAGCCCTGGGCGGACAGGGCATTCCCAGCGGAAGAGTGGCCGAAATCTTCGGCCCTGAATCGAGCGGCAAGACGACCCTCGCACTGCACGTGATCGCCAGCGCCCAACGCCTCGGAGGCATAGCCGCCTTCATCGACGCCGAACACGCCCTGGACCCAACTTGGGCGAAAAAACTCGGCGTCGAACTGGAGACGCTCCTGGTAAGCCAGCCGGGCTGCGGCGAGGAGGCAATGCAAATCACCGAAATGCTCATCAAGAGCAACGCCGTGGACGTGATCGTCATTGACTCAGTGGCGGCCTTGGTCCCCAAGAAGGAACTCGACGGCGAGATCGGCGACTCGCACGTCGGACTACAGGCCCGGCTGATGAGCCAGTCGATGCGAAAACTGACCGGCGCTATCTCCAAGTCGAAGACCTCGGTGATCTTCATCAACCAGATCCGCGAGAAGATCGGCGTGATGTTCGGCAGCCCGGAGACCACGCCCGGCGGCCGGGCACTGAAGTTCTACTCCTCCTGCCGAATCGACGTGCGGCGGATCAGCCAGATCAAGGACGGCGATCAGGTGACCGGCCAGCGGGTCCGGGCGAAGGTGGTCAAGAACAAGGTGGCCCCGCCCTTCCGCGTCGCCGAGTTCGATATGATGCATACCAACGGCATCAGCTACGAGACCGACATCCTGGACATGGCGTTGTCGAACAATCTGGTCATCCGCGTCGGGGCATGGTTCCGCTACGGCGACGTGCAACTCGGCCAAGGCCGCGAGAAGGTCCGCGAATATCTCAAGGAGAACCCCGAACTGGTCGAGGAACTCCGCCAAAAGATACTCGTCGTCACCGGTCTGGCGGCCCCCGTCGAGCCGAACGGCGCTGCGGAGTGACATTATGATTTTTGCCCCAAAGGGGCGGCTGGTTCGCCCAGCCCGGCAAACTTCCGCTTCCAACGATAAAACGTCTGCTCCGAGACCCCAGGCTTACGGGTGATCTCGGTCACCGCCCTTCCCGATTCCACCTGCCGCAGGGCAAAGGCAATCTGCTCCTCCGTAAATCGCTTCCGTTTCATGCTTCTGGTCCCCCTTTGGAAGGTGTAAGATAGCCGGAAATCTCACCTTCCGCATGGACCAGGAATCGGGGAGCCCGTCAATAGGACGAATTAGGAAATCCGTCTTGTGACCCGCCAAATATGGGGTTTTTTTTAGTCCCTGCCCCGCTAATCTCGACGGTCTACTCCTATTTCACCCCCCGGCAGCGGAGAAATCCGATTTGACAATCCGCCGAAAGCGACCTAACCGTTTACTAAAGGGTTTCGGTGGTAAGAGCCTTACGGCCATGCGGCTGGTGGGCGGCACACCAAACGGCCCTTTATGTAAGATGCGTGTTTTTCTCACATCCACGTGCCGCCCACGGCACAAAACAAGGGAGACAAGTAACATGTTTCGGAAGCCTGAAGCTGGAACCCGCAAGGGGTTCACACTGGTCGAGTTGGCCGTGGTCATCGTGATCATCGGCGTGTTGGCCGCCTTTGGCGTGCCGCGGTTCCTGAAATCGGTCGAGCGGTCGAAGGCCGCCGAGGCGTTCCAGTATCTCTCCGCGGTCCGCGCCGCGCAAGAGCGATACCTCGCCAAAGAAGGCATTTATACCACCGACCTCGCAACCGACCTGGACATTACCCAGTCGGATCCGAAGTATTTCACCCTCGGCGAAGTCACGGCCGAGCAGGCCGCGGACGGCAATCCTACCTGGACGCTGACCCTGACTCGAGTCGAAGCGACGAGCAGCTACGGTCCGTACACGGTCACCTTCACGAATGAAGGCTGGGACTCCACCTCGGGTGATCTCAACATTGCCACCATCCCGGATATCAACCCGATGGGCACGTAGCAGCGGCTACCATGCCTGTTAAGCGTCTACGGTGGGCGGCCGTCTTGGCCGCCCACTTTTTTAGGTTTATTACAGAGTACATCGTAGCCCCGTCAGACGTAAAATGTCGGGGGGACCGCTTAGCGGACGGGTGGCACGGGCATCTTGCCCGTGTTCCGGCCAACACTGACGAAACGCCAGTGCCACCCCGCTACAATCGACATTATTCGCGTGAGAGAGAAGGTGTTACGCCGCCATGAAATCACTGCTGGCCAAATATGCCCTGCACAAGGCGATTGGAGTTTGTCTGGGCGAGCATGAGATTTCGGTCAGCAAGGTGGCCTTCACGCCGCTGGGTCCGGTCGAGGTCGCCTCGGCAAGCGAGCCGTATTCGCCGGACAACTTGGCGGACGTGCTGAAAAAGCTGCTGGAACCTTTGCTGGGCTCCAAACGCCGCGTCCCCGTGGTCGTGGGATTACCCGGTTCCCGGCTCTTCTTCGGCACGCGGCCGATTGCCGCCGGCAGCAAGCCGACGGCCGAGGAGATGCTGCACAAATCGCTTTGCTCACCAACCATCAGCATCGACGACTTGACCGCCGATATGCTCGTGAGCACCGTGCGCAAGTCGCCCGTGGCAAGCGTTGCCGCCTGCCGGAAGAAATACATGGCCGGCGTCGTGGCGGCCTTGGACAAGTTGGGCGTGCGGCCCGTCCGGGCCGAGCCATCGCCTTGCGCGTTGGTGCGGATGGCGACCGCACAGCGAAAGTATCCACGCCGCTCGAAGACGACGTTGTGTGTGTTCCTGGGAGCTACCCAGGGGTTGGCCGCGATGGTTGCAGACAGTCAACCTTTGGCCTGGAAAACGTTTACCCTGCCCGCCGGCGCCGAAGGCGCTGCCATCCTCTCCGCGGCCCGGACCCTGCAAACGCAGGGGAAAAATTACGGCGTCGAATCGTCTCTGGAATATGCGGTCATTCATGGCCGCGCGGACCTGCACGAGCGTCTTCAACAGGAGCAGTTGCCCTCGGAGCTAAGCATCCGCGTGGTCTGGCAAGACGGCCCGGCGCTGGACGGCGCCGCGACGGCCTACGGATTGGCGATGGGCTGCCTGAACCAGAACACCAAGGCGTTTGATCTGGCGCGCTCGTTGAAGGCGCGTGCTTCGATATTGGAAATATTTCCCTGGTGGGACCTGGCTTACACCTCGCTGCTGGTCGCCTGGTTGGGAGTGACGCTCTTCGCCCATTCGATGAAATTGGAAGAATCGTACGCGGGGGTGCGCGCCCAGAGCAGCAGCCACAAATGTCTTAACGCATCGGAGTCGAAAAATCTGAAAAAGAAAACCGAAAACCTGGCGAAGAAGGTCGAGGCGGTCTACAAGTATCTCGATACCCGGATTCTTTGGACCGAGTACACTCGAGACATTTCGGTCCGACTTCCCACCGAAGCCGTGCTCAGCACGTTCAACGGAGAGTGGATACTGGAATCCGGCCGAAAAACCAGAAGGGCGGCCAAGAAATCCCTGCTGTTCCGCGCGATTGTGCCTCAGATGGCCGACGGTTCCGCTCCCCGTGAAATTGACGAGTTTCTCGAAGAGCTTCGCCACGATCCGCTGCTGCAACGCGATTTCGGCTCGGTGAATCTGACGGACATCAAGCGGTCGCTATCGCGGGACAGGAAGTCGACCGTGGCTGCGTTCACCATCGTCTGTTTACCAAAGGCCAAATGACCTGCGAATCATTCTCTAAACAGTGCTGTAAACAATAAATCATTAAATCATTAGTAACATTTAGCCCGCCGTGAATACACGGCGGGTAGCGGTGGTTGGGTGTGCCAGATCGTGCCCCGGGTGTATTCACCCGGGGCTAAATAGCTGTTTTTGCGGGCCAATTTTCGGACACCCTCATATTATGCGGAAAGGGGACGAAATGAGCGCGACCGAATCCGACGATCGCCGGACCAGCAACATCGTATCCAACGTGCTCGAGCAGTTGCACGATCCCGTGCGCCTGCGGATATGCGTGATAGCGGTGGTGTTGGCGGTCGGCTATTTCGCCGTCTACAGTCCGCTGCACGAGGAGATCGTCGAGACGACGAAAAAGCTGGAGCGCGACAAGAAACTAATCCAACTGGCTACCGACATGGAGCAATTGCAGAAGCAGTACGACAAATTCGAGGACCGGATTCCCCGCAACACCGACAGCAAGGAATGGGTGCAGTACATGCTCGACGGAATTCGGCTTTTCCCGCTGAAGCTCATCAGGTTTGACTGTCGCGAACCAAAACGCGTTGGCCCCTATCGGGCGATCATTCTGAAGGTAGAGTTGGAAGGATCGTATTTGGAAATGGACAAGTTTATCCGTTGGCTGGAGTCGAACAAAAGGCTGTTGCGGGTGGATGAGATTTCAATCGCGCCGTCGCGCAGCGGAAAACACGTCACCGTTCTGCGGATGACCGTATTGGGACTGACGAGTTGACATGGATATTCCTCTCGACAAAGTGATTCCCCGGGCGCTGGCGCTGGCCGTGGTGGGCTATTGCCTCTGGCCGAGCATGATGGCGTTCTTTTCCACGCCCAAGACCACGGTGCCGAAAAAGACGCCGGAGTTGACCGCCGCGCTGCTCTCTCCCAAATTGCCGCCGGCCCCGATTCGCGATCCCTTTTCGGAAAACACCGCAACGCTGGCTTCCTCCTTGAAAAACGTGCTCCGGTCGACGGTCAAATCCTCGGCTGGCGTGGGACGGACAAAGCCGTCCGCAGCCAAGACCCCGACGATCAAGACCGATCGGCGAGTTACGACCGGCGCCCGCGCCGGCGGCAAGCCGACTGCCAAACGGACCGACAATTCTGGACGCCTGACCCTCGAGGCCACCTGCATCGTGGGCGACCGGCGTCTGGCGCTAATTAACGGCCGATTGTACGCACCCAAGGAGACGCTGTCGCTGCCGGGTTTGTCGGCGACGCCTTACGAAGTCATCAACGTGCTGCCTTACAAGGTAGTGTTGAAGTGCGGAGAGAACAGCATGGAGCTGACGTATCCGAACGTTGCCTCCAAATCCGCCTCGGCCGGAAAGAAATCGAGCGGCAAGAAGGCGCAATCCGCGTCCAAACGCGCAACCCCCGCCAGAGGCGGATCGATCAAGAAAACGCGAGGGTAATTCCATGAACAGCACCGCCGAACTGAAAAGCCAGCATCCGCTTCTGGTCCAGCTTCTGCTGTCCAGGGAGGTTCTCTCGCCCGAGAAGCTAAAGAACCTCGGCGACGCCAGGTCAAAGAACAACGATCCTCTGGAGAGTATCCTCGTAAAAGAAGGTTTGGCAACCGACAAGCAGATCGCCGAGGCGTACTCCGAGTATCTAATGATGCCGTTGTACGAGGAGTCGGACGAGAAGATCGACCCGCAACTTGCCTCCCTGTTGCCGGAGAAACTCTGCCGCGACCATCTACTCGTGCCGGTGGCGGTCCACGACGGCGAGTTGGACGTTGCCTTCGCCACGTTCGAGGATCTGCTGATGGCCGACGAGCTTCAACTGCTCACCGGCATGACCATTCGGTCGCTGATCGCTCCGTTGACGCTCGTGGAGAAATTGTTGGACGCGATGTTTCTTTCTGGTTCGGCGAGCTTCATCGGCCACGTGGAGGAGTATCCGGCGGAGGCGGAAGGGGCCGGCCATGAAGAGCAACTGGACGACTCGTTGCTGGAGCTTGACCTGGCGCCGCCTCCCGGTCCCGACGGACGTGTGATCCGCATGGTGAACCAGATATTGGAACAGGCGTTGAGGGTCGGGGCCAGCGATATCCACATCGAGCCGTTCGAGGACTCGTGCGCGATTCGTCTGCGGGTGGACGGCACGCTCCGCGAGTTACCCCCGCCGTCGCGGTCGTTGTTCGTGCCGATCATTTCCCGCTTCAAAATCCTGGCCAAAATGGACATCGCCGAGAAGCGGGTGCCCCAGGACGGCGCCATCGCGCTGAGAGGCATGGGCAAGCGGGTCGATCTCCGAGTCAGCACCGTGCCCACCGTTTACGGCGAAAAAATGGTGATGCGGATATTGGACAAAGGAGCCATCCCCATCGAACTGACCGGCCTGGGGTTCGACGAGCGGCAATCGAAGGACCTCATCGAGTCGATCCAGATGCCGCACGGTTTGATGCTCGTGACAGGGCCGACCGGCAGCGGGAAAAGCACCACGCTCTACGCCTGCCTGAACCTGCTGAACAAACCGGACACCAACATCTGCACCGTCGAAGACCCGGTCGAGTACAAGTTTACGGGGATGAATCAGGTGCAGGTGAAGACGGTGGTGGGATTGACCTTCGCCGGCGCGCTGAGGGCCTTCCTGCGGCAAGACCCGGACGTAATCATGGTTGGCGAGGTCCGCGACCAGGAGACCGCCCAGATTTGTCTCCGCGCGGCGTTGACCGGTCACTTCGTCCTCTCCACGATCCACACCAACGATTCTCTTTCGGCGGTCAACCGATTGGTGGACATGGGAATCGAACCGTTTCTGCTGGCCTCGACGCTGCGAGTGCTGGAGGCCCAGCGCTTGATCCGCCGCCTCTGCAAAGAGTGCAGAGAAGCGTACGATTGCGATTCGGAAACGGCGAAGCGACACGGCTTGGAGACGGGGCAAACGCTCTATCGGCCCACCGGTTGCGACCACTGCCGCGGGGCTGGATATCGCGGCCGCGTCGGTGTGTTCGAGGTAGTGCGGATCACCAGCCGCATGTCGAACCTGATCCAAACCAAGGCGCCGCTGCCCGAACTCCGCGCCACGGCACGCGAAGAAGGAATGAAACTGCTGTTGGACAGCGGGTTGGACAAGGTGCGGGATGGAATTGCCAGCCTGGAGGACGTTTTAACCATCGCAACGGGCGACGAAGAATAACGTTTTATCTTGTTCCCACACTCCGCGTGGGAACGGGCCAAAGGAAAAAAAGGTATAACTGTTATGACTACATTAAAGGCGCCTCAATGGGCCAATAAACAACAATCCCATATATTCGAGGGGTGGATGATGACGGGGCAACGTCGTTTAGAGCGCGCGGCTTTTTTCTGTCCGTTACAACTGACCGTGCTGCCGGACGGACCTATCGTGCCGGCATACTCATTCGACATCAGCGCCGGAGGAGTGGGAGTAACCACGGCGGTGTTTTTGGAACGAGGAAAAGACGTCCGCGTCGATTTCCACGTCAGGAACGGATCGATCGAAGAGACCGATGAATGTGTGTTGGGGCGGGTCGCCTACTCGAGGGCGGACGAGGACGGCAACCGCATCGGCATAGAATTCCTGGAAACCATCCGGGAATCGGCGCAACCGGGGCTGATGAAAAAACTCGACATGCTTTAGGCCGCCGGCCTGGGAGAATAACTAAACCCTCGTTCCCACGCTCCGCGTGGGAACGCTCGGACGGGACGCTCCGAGGCTGTGAATTTTTCGATTTGGCGTCGTTAAAACCACAATCCGTAGGGTGCGTGAAACGCACCATGCACTGCCGGTTGTGGTGCGTTTCACGCACCCTACAAAAGTTCACGGCCTCAAAGCGTCCGACGTATTCGTTACGACGCGGAGCATCGTAACGAGGAAATACTATATGGGAGAATAACCGCCATGGCGTTTGAAGACTGGTTTATCGCTCATGCCCGTGTGTCGAGCAAGCCGCACAATAGGATCACCTTGGACGACAAGATGACCTTCTTCCACCAGCTCTCGACGCTGGTCTCTTCCGGTACGCCTTTGTTGCAGGCCCTGGAAATCTGCGCCGAGCAAAACCAGAGCCTCAAGTTTCGCCAGGTATTGGAGGATGTCGTCGGGCGCGTGTCGGCTGGAAGCTCGGTCCACGCCGCCGCCGCCGAATTTCCAAACGTCTTTCAGCATTACTGGATCGAGGTCATCCGCACCGGAGAAATCACCGGGCAAATGAGCCTCGTGCTGCTGGAACTGAACAAACAAATCCAGGAAACCCGCGCCACCAACCGCAAGGTCGTCGGTTCGTTGATGTATCCGGCGATAATGATCGTGGTGGCCGTGGTGGCCGTGACCGCCATGCTCTGGCTGGTGGTGCCGACCTTTGCCGGGATGTTCAAGGACATGGGCGCGGAACTGCCAGGCATGACGCAATTCGTCGTCGACGCCTCCGACTTCATCGTGAAATACGGGGTCTACATGTTACTGGGCGCGGTCGGCGTCGTGCTGGCCTTCCGGCAATACATGAAAACCGAAACGGGACGACGAAGGGTGATCGGAATGGGGTTGGCCATGCCGCTGTTCGGCGAGCTGATCGTCCAGGCGGCCATGTATCGCTTTGCCTCGAACACGGCGCTGTTGCTCAAGAGCGGCATACCCATGTTGGAAACCCTGACTGCGATGGAAGGCGTTTTTCACACCAACCCAATCTATCGAGAAGCCATCAGAAGCGTGCAAAGCCGGGTCGCCTCCGGTCGGCCCCTGGGAACCTCGCTCGAAGAGACCGGACTGTTCACCACCATGATCAGCAACATGGTCCGCATCGGCGAGGAGTCCGGCCAGTTGCCTTCCGTGATGGAACAGATTGCGCCGTACTACAAGGAAAAAATGGAAAGCATGACCGCCAAGGTCACGAAACTGCTCGAACCGGTGATTATCATGGGTATGGGCATCACGGTGGCCGGGCTGATGATGTCGATTTACCTACCCATGTTCGAGATGGCCGGAAAGATAAACTAACAACATGAGCGTTACACAACGAAAAAAAACGTTTTCTTCACGGAACCTCTCGTTCCCACGCAGAGCGTGGGAACCAGGAACGTCCCTCGTCCCTCGCCCCTCGCCCTTTGCCCCTCGCGCCTTCACGCTGGTCGAGGTGATGGTCGTGCTGATCGTCGTCGCCGTGCTTACCGCGTTCTGCGTCCCGTCGTTTCAGCGGGCCATGGAGCAGTCGCGAGCCGATGTCGCGGCCGCCAACCTGCGGGCCATCTGGTCCGCCGAACGCCTCTACTGGCTGGAGAACCACGCATACACCGCCAATCTGACCGGACTGCAAGACCTGGGTATGATCGACCCGGAGATCGTGCTTTCCACCACCGGATACGTCTACTCGGCGACCACCGTCGCCGACGGATTTCAGGCCACCGCCGAACGCACGGGCAGCACCTTCCGAAGCGGCCAGTTCACGATTGACGAGACCGGGTTGCTCTCCGGCGCCGTCACGGCCGCCGGCGAACCAGATATTACACCCGGTTTTCAATGATTATTATGTTCTTTGGATCAACTCGAAACATATCGTTCAGACGGCGTGCTTGTACGCCGCGCCGCGGATTCACGCTCCTGGAGTTCGAGGTGGCGATGGTGGTGTTCGGGATCGCGCTGGTCGGGCTGTTTCCCTTGACGGTCATGCACTCGCGGGTGTTGAGGTCTCTCGAAAAACGCTACAGCGCCCAAAGCGAGTGGTACTTGGCGGCCTCGCAAGACCGTTGGGCGCGTAAGCTCGGCGCCGCCGCCGCGCTTGCGGCGACGGACCCCGGATCAATGCCCACGCCACCGCTGTTGGTTGCCGACGACGGTGACGTTGATTACGCGGACACGGGCTGGACGGAAGAGGTCGATCCGTCGGCCTTTAAAACAGACCTCCACCGGGCCACGCCGGCCGAGGGCCAAACGGCCACGTGGACCTTTTTCGACGTTCCGGCGGGATGGTATCAAGTCCAGGCGACGTGGACTGAATCGCCCACGCAAGTCACCGACGCGCTCTATACAATCTACGACGGAGACGATTTGCTCGGCGAGTCGACCGTCGATCAACAGACCGCTCCCGTCGGCGAGAAGTACAAGAGCAGCACATGGCAGATCTTGGTTACGGAGTACTTTCGGGCCGGTTCCGCGCAAGTGCAACTCCACGGCCAAGCGGCCGGAGAGGTCGTCGCCGACGGCGTCCGGCTGGTCCTTTTGGAAAACGACGTGCAGATTCTTTCGTTGGACCGTTCGCTCGGCAGCGAGGAAGTAACCGCCCACGTCTCGGTCAATGTGCTGGTGCCGCAATGAATCGCATCAACCGAAGAAATAAAAAAAAAGGTATAACCCTGCTGGAAGTAACGGTCGTCAGCGGGCTGATGACCGTGATGGCAATGCTGCTTTCCACGGCATGGATCGGCATGGGCCGGCCCACCGTGGATGCAATCGTCCGCGGCGGGTTGTTTCAGGAAATGGACACGGCCGTCTCGGCATTCTCGCAAGACCTGGGCGGTAGTCTGGCCGGCCCCGACGGTCGTTTAGGAGGCAAGATCAAAGACCATTGGGTTGGATGGCTTAAACCGGCCGAAGGTCAGTTGTGGCTCTGTTTCGACGGCGGGGCGGAACCGGACGGCGAGCCGGATTGGGGATCGCCCGACACGGTTGTCGTCTATCAGGCGGAGTCCAACTCCCTGATCCGCTGGAACCAAAACACCGACACCACGTTCACCGTCGCAAAGAATCTCGACGGATTGACTATTGCCGAGATAAGCAGCGAGATGATAAGTATTACAATGACCTTTCAACACCGTGGGATTACCCGCTCATGTACGCTCCTGGTAAGAACTCCCGAAAACTGACTCGTCTGGCCCGGCGCGGATACGCGCTGATGCTGACGATGTTCTTCAGTCTTCTGTTTCTCTCGCTGCTGGGCGTGGCGTGGCGTGGAACGGCCTCGGCGCTGCGCGGTCAGTCGATCCGCGAGATACAAACCCGCCGCGACGAGGGGACCATCCCGGCGCTGGCCCGCGCCATGCGGCTTCTGGAGACCGGTCCGCCGCCCAGCGATCCCTACGTTTGCGGCCTGACGCTCGACACGTCCGACGGTCCACGTTCCTTTACCGTAACTTTCTCAGGGGAGGGCGAAAACAGTTGGGCGGTCCACGCGGCCGCCACCGCGCCGGGCAACGACCCGACGCCGATGCCGGATACCTTTGCTCCCGATTCTTAATCACCAACAACCCCGAACAACACATGAACGAGCAGCACTTGAGCGAGCACCAGATGAATCACGATCCGAACCCACCCGCGCAGCCAAGCGACGAAAAACGAAACCTGCCAGACCGGCGTCAGCAACCGACCAGTCCCTGGGACGCCTTTCCTCTGGCCGGAAAACGCATGCGCAACCGCCGCGCCGAAGAGCATCGGCTGCCGTACTTCGTCGACCGCTTCACCGCGATGACGTTGACCGTAGTATTGATGTTGGTGCTCGCCTCGATCGTCGACGCCATTCTGACCATCCGGTTGATCGAGGCCGGCGGCAGCGAAATCAACCCCCTGATGGGCCTTTTGCTCAACTACGGAACATTCCCCTTTCTGCTGGGCAAGTACGTGTTGACCGTCGTCGGTCTGCCGCTGTTGATAATCTTCAAGAATCACTACCTTTTCGGCACGCGCTTCCGCGTCGGATACCTGATACCCGCCCTGGTGGTGCTGTACGCGATCTTGATTTCCTATCAACTCACCCTGATCTACAATTACTCGGTGCCCGTCGTGTAGCACTGCTGCCGCGGCCCCCGCCGATTTTCCCATGCATTCCCCCCTTCGCTTATGCCGAATCGGCGCGTATAATTAGTTGCTGTTGCGGAAAGCGAATGTAGTCCCACCAACAACGGGGAAAATTGTGGTGGGACTTTCCGCAACAGAAACCAATTAGGAGCCTAATCCGTGTTGCAAGTCGTCAAATACCCGCACCCTACTCTGCGGCACAAGTCGAAACCTCTGCGGCGGGTCGATGGCGAGGTGAAGGAAATCGTCGACGAGATGTTCGATCTGATGTATCGGCAAAACGGCGTCGGGCTGGCCGCGAATCAGGTCGATCTCCCCTATCGCCTGTTCATCATCAACCTCGAAGCCGATCCGCAAAAGGGCGAGGGGGTCGTGTTCATCAATCCGGTAATCAGCCGGCGCAGCGGGACCGTCGAGGCCGAGGAGGGCTGCCTGAGCTTTCCAGAAATCTACGCCCCGGTCAAGCGATCGGATAAAATTGTCATTTCCGCCTACAACCTCGCCGGCGAGGAGGTCAATTATCAGTTGGACGGATTTTTTGCCCGCGCCGTCCAGCACGAATACGACCACCTCGACGGCATATTGTTTATCGACCGGCTTTCGCCCTCCGCCATGCTTTCGGTCAAACAGTCGTTGACCGACCAGGAATTGGAGTTCCAAGGCAGCCGCGAGCGGGGAGCGATTCCCGCCGATCCGCAGATCGCCGCCCGGCTGGAGGAGTTGGAATCGTTGAGGACTTTTTGATGTCTACATTGATCGTGTTGCGGAAAGCGTCGTCGCTCCCTTGTCATTCTAGCCCCCTTGTCATTCTGAGCGAAGCGAAGAATCTCCGCACTTCGAGACCCTTCGCTTCGCTCAGGGTGACGGAAATGGACCTTCCGCAACAGAAACAATGTAGGACGCAATAATGCGATTAGTGATGCTGGGTACAGGTCCGTTCGCCGTGCCGACGTTCCGCGAGTTGCTTGATGCCCGCCACGCGGTGGCGGCGTTGGTCACCTCTCCGCTTCGCGTCCATCGCGGACGGCCGGTCGCGCCGGTCAGCTCGATCCGCGCGTTGGCCGAGCAGCGTGGTGTGCCGATTTTCGACCCCGAGGACGTAAACGCCCCGGAGTTCCAACCGCGGCTCGCCGATTTCGGGGCCGATCTGCTGATGGTCTGCGACTACGGTCAAATCCTCGCCCCGGCCACGTTGTCCGCCGCTCGTCACGGCGGCGTGAACTTGCACGCCTCGCTGCTGCCGAAATATCGCGGCGCGGCCCCGATCAATTGGGCTATCTACAACGGCGACACCGAAACCGGTGTGACCGTAATCCACATGACCCCCAGGATCGACGCAGGGCCTTGCATTGCCCAGTCGCGGGTGGACATCGGCCCGGACGAAACGGCTGCGGAGCTTGAGGTCCGGCTGGCCGAGATCGGGGCGCGGCTGGTTTGCGAGTCGATCGAACGGATCATTTCGGGCGACGCGCGGCCGTTGCCCCAAGACCCGGCGCTGGTGACCAAGGCCCCGCGACTGAAAAAAACCGACGGAGCGCTCGACTGGACCCGCCCGGCCGCGGCGATTCGCAACCACGTCCGCGCGATGGAGCCGTGGCCGAAGACCTACACGTACTGGCATCGCCCGGACGGACCACCGTTGCGAGTAATTTTCGGCCCGTTGTCGGTGGTCGAAAATTGTTCGGCGACCCCCGGCACGGTAATCGAAGCGGCCGGCGACCGTCTGGTGATTGCCGCCGGCACCGGCGCCGTCGCTCCCGCCGCGATCCAGCCTGCCGGCAAGCGCCCGATGACCGTCGCCGAGTTCCTCCACGGCCACAAGGTCCGGCCCGGCGATCGGTTCGGAAATAGTTGGCCGATTCCTTAACGGCACCTTACAATGTGATCCTGCCGTCAAATTTCCTTTCCTCAAAATCCTTTCATTACCCAGGAACCTCCCATGAAATCCATTCGTCTTTCTCGTTTTCCGGTGGCGTTGGTTTTATTGACCGCTTTTCTGGCGGCAGCCGTTGGTGCAAAAGAGACGCCGCTCTGGTCCATCACGCCCGTGCCTCGCGCCGACGCCTGGTGGCAGGAACGACAGGCCGAGAAGAACGAGTTGGTCAAACAGGGCAATGTTGACATGATCTTCGTCGGCGACTCGATCACTCACAGTTGGGAGAACGGCGGCAAGCAGACCTGGAAAAAGTATTACGGCCCTCGCAACGCCGTGAACCTCGGTTTCAGCGGCGACAGAGTGGAGCACGTCCTTTGGCGGCTGGATAACGGCAACATCGACGGCATCTCGCCCAAACTGGCCGTGCTGATGATCGGAACGAACAACGCCGCCAACCCGCCGGGCAAAATCGCCAAGGGCATCGAAATGATCGTCGAGAAGTTGCGCGAGAAACTGCCCAAGACCAAGGTGCTGGTGCTGGCTATCTTTCCCCGCGGCGCGGATAAAAACGCTGCCTTCCGCCAATCCACGTCGAAGGCCAACGAAATCATCTCGAAGAAATTGGGCGACGACGATATGGTATTCTACATGGACATCGGGCAAAAATTTCTCCAGCCCGACGGCACGCTGGGCAAAGACATCATGCCCGACTTTCTCCATCCGAACGCAAAGGGCTACCGAATCTGGGCCGAGGCGATCGAGCCGACCGTGAAGAAGCTGATGGACGAAAAGTAGAGCTTGCCGCGTTTATTGAGTGTCAAGAATACTTCGCGGTCATTTCCAAACAGGGTATTTGGGTGGTATAATCGGTTAGCAAACCTAGAGAAATCATGCCTGAGATTACCGTAAACGAAATTCTGGAGGCGGGGGTCGTGGGGGCCGGCGGGGCGGGGTTCCCGACCCACGTCAAACTCGCCGGAAAAGCCGATACCCTGCTGTTGAACGCGGCGGAGTGCGAGCCGCTGCTGCATAAAGACAAGGAAGTGCTGCGAACCTTCGCCGACGACGTGCTCGAAGGAATGGCCACGGGAATGAAGCTCGTGGGGGCCGATCGGGGGGTCGTCGGCATCAAGGAGAAGTACCAGGACGTGATCGACCTGCTGCGGTCGAGGCTGCCTCGCGGCATAGAGGTGGCCCCGCTCCGCGACGCTTATCCGGCAGGCGACGAGTTCATTCTCGTCTACGACGTGTTGCGGCGGGTGATCCCGCCCGGCGGAATCCCGCTGAACGTCGGCGCGGTGGTGTTGAACGTCGAGACCGCAATGAACGTCGCCCGGGCCGCGGACCGCCCGGTAACGGAAAAATACCTCACCGTCGCCGGCGACGTGGCCGAGCCGGTCACGCTCCGCGTTCCCGTGGGAGCAACGCTGGCGCAGTGCGTCGCGGCCGCCGGCGGAGCGACCGTCCCGGACCCCAACTACATTGTCGGCGGCGTGATGATGGGCTACCTCGAAGAGAACCACGACGCGCTGGTCGACAAGACCACCGGCGGGGTGATCGTGCTGCCGGGAGACCACGTCGTGGTCCGCCGTCGCCGGCAGGATTGGAAACAGATCGCCCGGATCGGCCGCAGCGCCTGCGACCAATGCAGCTTCTGCACGGAGCTTTGTCCGCGATGGCTGCTGGGTCATCCGATCGAGCCGCATCGGACAATGCGGAGCCTCGAGTTCAATCTGGTCGGCGAGGCGAACGTCGTCGGCACGCAGTTCTGCAGCGAGTGCAACCTGTGCAGCCTTTATTCATGTCCCGAGGACCTCGACCCGAAAAGCGTCTGCGCGCAGAATAAACGAAAATTGGCGGCCGAGAAGAAACGGTGGGAGAATCCCCCGTTCAATCCCCAGCGGCCGGAGATGCATCTGGAAAACCGCAAGGCGCCCATGCCGCGGTTGATGACCAAACTCGGCTTGCGGCGGTTCCGCAACGTCGGGCCATTGAACGACAACCCGTTGCCGACCAACCGGGTTGGCATTAAGCTCAAACAGCACGTCGGCGCTCCGTGCGAACCGGCCGTCAGCGTCGGCCAGGCCGTTAAGAAGGGCCAGCCGGTCGGCCGGCCGCCGATGGCCGACGGCAAACCCGCTCTCGGCGCTCCGGTCCACGCATCGATCGACGGCGCAG
The DNA here is from genome assembly GCA_965195225.1 of uncultured Thermoguttaceae bacterium. GTDB lineage: Bacteria > Planctomycetota > Planctomycetia > Pirellulales > Thermoguttaceae > JAHIKV01. Next base: position 76,830 of record CBDAFL010000161.1, on the reverse strand, counting down.
TGACGGCCGTCGAGGACGGCGTGGTGTGGATCGACGGGAAAGGATGAAGGATGAGGGATGAAGGATGAAGGATGAAAAACGTCTACGACCGCAGTCGCAGGGCGTTTCTTCTGACCACTGACCACTAACCACTAGCCACTAAAATGTCTCCCAAAGCAATCGGCGCCATTGAGCTTTCCAGCATCGGCATCGGATACCAGATCGAAGACGAGATGCTCAAGGCCGCTTCGGTCGAACTGCTGATCGCGCGGACGATCTGCTCGGGCAAGTACCTGATCGTCGTCGGCGGTGGGGTGAGCGACGTGGAGGTGGCCGTTCAGGCGGGCCTGACCGAAGCCGGAGAGGCCATCATCGACCATCTGGTGATCCCCAACGTCCATCCGTCGGTGTTTCCGGCGTTGGGTCAGTCGGTCGCGTTGGAAGAGGACGAAACGGGGGCGTTGGGCGTGGTCGAGACCTTTAGCGGGGTGAGCGTGATCGCCGCGGCCGATGCCGCCGCCAAAGCCGCCCGCGTCACGCTGTTCCGCATTCACGTGGCGATGGCCCTGGGCGGAAAGGGCCTGTGTTTGATGACCGGCACGGTATCGGACGTTCGGGCGGGTATCCAAGTGGCCGCCGAAGAGGCCCGCCGCCGCGGCCTATTGGTATCCGAGATCGTCATCCCCCGCCCCAGCCGTGAACTGTTCGGCGATTATCTGTAGGACAGGTTGCCAACCTGTCCCACATATCTTTATCTGTAGGGTGCGTGAAACGCACCATCGTACTACGGCGTAAACTCGGCGTCGGCGCCGATCCCTTCGACGAATCGGGCCAGCAGGTCGGCGGCGCGGTCGAGGTCTTCCAACGAGATCATCTCCACCGGGCTATGCATGTAGCGGTTGGGGATGCTGACCAGACCGGTGGCCACGCCCGCGCGGTTGATCTGAATGGCGTTGGCGTCGGTGCCGGTCGCCTTGGGCGAGGCTACCAATTGGTAGGCGATCTGGTTGTCGTCGGCGGCTTTTATCAGCCGCCCGACGACCTTGTGGTTCATGTTCGGGCCGCGATGGATCACCGGTCCCTTGCCCAGTTGAACGTCTCCCTCCTCCTTTTTCTCGATCGTTGGGCAATCGGTGGCGAAGGTGACGTCGACGGCCACGCCGACGTGCGGATCGACGCCGAACGCGCTGGTCCTCGCGCCGCGCAGCCCGAGTTCCTCTTGGACCGTCGAGACGGCGTACAAACCACAGTTGAGTTTGCCCGCTTCCGATACCCGGCGCAACGCCTCGATTACCACCCAGCAGCCGGCCTTGTCGTCCATGGCCGGCGAGACGGCGAAACCGTTGGGCATCTCGTGGAAGCCAAGCTCGACGGTCATCGCGTCGCCGATGCGGACCATCATCAGGGCCTCTTCCTTGTTGGCCGCGCCGATGTCGAGCCAAAGATCCTTCATCTTCGGCACTTGCTTCTTTTCTTCCTCGTTCAACAGGTGGATCGGTTTTCGGGCGATCACGCCGAAGACCGGCCCCCCCTCGGTCCAAACGGTCATCCGCTGTCCGACGAGAATGATCGGATCCCAGCCACCGATGGGCCGGACGTACAAAAACCCCTCGTCGTCGACGTGCTGGACGATCAGGCCGATCTGGTCGCAGTGGCCGGCCAGCATGACCCGAAACGGGGCGTCGGGGTTCTTCACCACGATGACGTTGCCGTGCAGGTCGGTGCGGACTTCGTCGGCAAAATCCTTGACGTAATCGCGGACAAGCTGTTGTACGGCGCTTTCGTATCCCGACGGGCTGGGGGTTTCAAGTAGTGTGCGGAAGAAATCGAGGGTTGTGGGGTTCAAGGCATGGTCCTTTGCGGAACGGGGTGGAAATGGCTCAATCTGATGAACGCATCTTGAGCTATAATTGACTGTATTTAGCGAGTATCAGAAATCCAATGCAACACTTAAAAACGCCCCGCGACTGCGGTCGCGGGGGGTTTGTGAAGCATTGTCGTTCCGATGCTCAATAAGTGAACAATGTTTAAATACCGCTTGAGCCGTTTAGTATCGCAATTTTGCGGCGTAGTGCAATACCCACTTGACGGTCCTCGGCCGTGCATCATACGATAGCGGATCGTGCTGCTCGGGGGCTTCTCACAACATTTCGGTGCAAATATGGAAGTTGCAAAGGTAGCCATTGTCGGATATGGCACGATCGGTTCCGGCGTCGCCCGTTTGTTGTTGAACAACGGCGATCGAATCGCCCGGTATGCGGGCAAACGAGTGGAATTGGTCCGGGTGGTGGACCCCGACCTGAAGCGGCCGCGAAGCTACGCCTTGCCGCCGGGACTGTTGACGGCGGACTTGGACAGCGTTCTCGACGACCCCGAAATCGTCGCCGTCATGGAATTGGTCGGCGACGCGGAATCGGCGCGATCGGTTATGCTCAAGTTGCTCGATAGCGGCAAGGACGTGATCACGGCGAACAAGACTCTCTTGGTCGAGCACGGGGCGGAGATTTTCAAGCGGGCGAGAAAGGCGGGGCGTTCGATCGCCTTCGAGGCCGCCGTGGCCGGAGGGATTCCCGTCGTCGCCGAGATCACCGAATGTCTGACGGCCAATCAGATCGAGTCCATTCACGCCATACTCAACGGCACGAGCAACTTTATCCTCGCGCAGATGGAGGAGAACGACAGTGAGTATGCCGTGGCCTTGGCCGAGGCCCAGCAATGCGGCTACGCCGAGGCCAATCCGACGCTGGACGTGGGTGGCGGCGACACCGCGCAGAAGCTCGCCATTCTTGCCCACCTCGCCTTCGGCGCCCGAGTCGATTGGCACGAAATCCCACGCGTCGGCATCGACGTGGTGGACATTGACGACATCCGCTACGCGCGGGAACTCGGTTACTCCATCAAGCTGTTGGCGGTGGCCGAGTTGGTGTCCGAGGGACTCGAACTGCACGTCTCGCCCACGCTGGTCCGGCATGGGACGCCGTTGGCCGAGGTCCGCGGGGCTTACAACGCGGTTCGCGTTGTCGGCGACGCGGTTGGCCGGGTGTTTTTGCACGGTCTGGGCACGGGCCAGATGCCCACCGCCTCGGCCGTGGTCGCCGACCTGATCGACACGATCGTCGGCCGCAGCGCCATTTCATTCCGGACGTTGAACTTCTGGCCGGCCGACGCGGAATCGCCCGTGCCGTTGCGCGATCCGGCCAAAGTGTCTAGCCGCTTCTATCTGCGACTGAATGTCGATGATCGGCCCAACGTGATGGCGGAAATCACCGGCATACTCGGCCGGCACAACATCTCCATCTCCTCGGTCATCCAGCACGAAACCGAGGAAGACTCCTCCTTCAACGCGGCCCCATTGGTCATTATGACCCACACCTCGCCCGAAGGCGACGTGGCCGACGCCATGAAGTCGATCGGACAACTCGCCTGCGTCCACCCGGGCAGCCTGCGGATGAGAGTGAGGGATTAGGGGGGGGATCGGGGGTTCGGGACTGGGGGATCGGGGATTCGGGGCTTGGGGACGGGAAATTGACGAATCCCGAATCCCCGATCCCCCAGCCCCGAATCCCTCTCGCGACGGGTTTCTTTCGGAATTTATCATAATACTCCATCATCTGCTTGTATTCTTTCGTGATCTATGGCATAATTTGAGAGAAGAATGTCATTTCTCTCTTTGATCGGTCCCTTATGCTCGTCGAAGAACGCCGAAATCACTTGTTGGAGTTGGTCCGCGTTCGGCGATTCGCGTCATTGCCGGAGTTGGCCGACCAGCTTATGGTCTCTGAATCGACGGTCCGCCGCGACCTGGACCAGTTGGAGAAACAAGGGGCGGCACGACGCATACACGGCGGCGTGCTTTACACGGGCGTTTCGCCGAAATTACCCCATTTCGATGCCCAACAACCGGCGGAATGGGACAAAAAGAAGTCGATCGCCGCCGCCACCCAGCGATTGATCGAAGACGGCGACACCATACTTTTGGACGGTGGAAGCACCACCTACGAGCTGGCGCGTTTGCTCGTCGGCCGTCCCTTGCATGTCGTAACCACTTCGCTGCCGGTGGCCAATCTGTTCGCCTCCGACGCCGGCAGCGACCTAGTATTGATTGGCGGAAACATCTGCCCACGGTCGGGGGTCGCTCGCGGCCCTTATGCCGATCGGATGTTGTCGATGGTGAGGGTACGGAAGACGATCTTCAGCGTGGCGGGGGTCTGCGACGACGGGTTCTTCAACAATGATTTGATGCTGGTCGAAACAGAGTTGGCAATGATGCGGGCGGCCGCCGAGGTAATCGTCGTGGCCGACAGCACAAAGTTCGGCCATCAAAGCCTCACGCACCTCTGTCCGTTGAACGCCGTGCATCAATTGATCGTCGATGACGGCATTACGACCGAGTGGCGAGAGAAGATTCGGGCGGCGGGAGTGGACTTGATCGTGGCGGAAACAAACACAAATACGACCGTTTAGCAATATACCTGGAAAACATGAGCATCGCACCGTCCACCATTGATCGAAGCACCGTCGAACGGATTGTCCGTGAGATCGTTTTGGCACAGGTCGGCGGTCCGCCGGGCAAACCGAATCTGGTGGTTAGCGTATCCGCGCGTCACGTCCATCTGACCGATGAGGCCGTGGAATCGCTGTTCGGCGCCGGCCACAAGCTGACTGTGGCGAAAGACTTGTATCAGGACGGTTATTTCGCGGCCGAAGAGACGGTAATGGTGGTCGGTCCCCGGCGTCGGATGTTGTCCACCGTGCGGATTCTAGGCCCAACGCGGCCGGAAATCCAGGTCGAGTTGGCGCTGACCGACGGGATTTCGCTGGGTATCGACCTGCCGGTCCGCGCCAGCGGCAGCATCGAAGGCACGCCCGGTTGTGTACTGGTCGGGCCAAAGGGCGTGGTGGAACTCAGCCGCGGGGTGATTCGCGCCGAGCGGCACGTACACATGTCGCCCACCGATGCTGAGTTTTACGGCATGGCCGACGGGGATCGCATGAGTCTCCGCGTCGTGTCGCGCTGCCCTACAACGTTCCACGATCTATTGGTGCGGATAGGCAAGAAAATCAAGCTCGAAGTACACCTCGACACCGACGAGGGCAATGCTTGCGACATCGACCACGCCACTGGCGTGGAGTTATTGAAAACGTAGTTTTACCCCTGGAGTTACTCGTTACTGGAGAGACGTATCATGGCGAAAATAATGGAAGCGTTGGGGATGATCGAGACCCGCGGCTTCGTGGTTCTGGTCGAGGCCACCGACGCGATGCTAAAGGCGGCCAACGTCCAGTTTTTGGGCTGGGACAAGGTCGGCGGCGGACTGGCCAGCGTGTTCGTGACCGGCGACGTGGCCGCGGTGAAGGCCGCGACCGATGCCGGCGCCTCCGCCGGCGGGCGAATCGGAGAAGTGGTCAGCGTACAGGTTATTCCTCGACCGCACGAAGACCTCGGCACCGTTCTCCCCCCGTCCGGCAAGAAGGCCGCGGGATAGAAACAATTACCCGCCAGGGTGGCACGGGCATCTTGCCCGTGTCCGACCGGCACTGGCGAGACGCCAGTGCCACCCCGTGTGCTACATGTCCAAATCAAGAACCGTTAATAAAAGGGAAACCACTACGATGCAAGACGCCATTGGATTGCTTGAAACCAAGGGCCTCGTTTCGTTGGTCGAAGCGACCGACGCGATGGCCAAGGCCGCCAACGTGCGGATCGTCAAGCGGGTACAGATCGGCGGCGGACTGGTGACCACCATTGTCCGCGGCGACGTGGGGAGCGTGCGTGCGGCGGTCGAGGCCGGCGCCAACGCCGCCTCGCAGGTCGGAGAACTGTTGGCCAGCCACATCATTCCCCGGCCCGCCGACGGTGTGGTCGAGGCGTACATGAGCTAGGAGGAAGCGGATTAGCGTAGGGTGGCACGCCCTGAGGAACGAAGGGCGTGGTTCGGCCGTCCATCACGCCCTTCGTTCCTCAGGGCGTGCCACCCTCCCGAGCCTCGAAATTGACATGAAAATCCTCGTTGCCAACCTCGGATCGACGAGTTTCAAATACCGGCTGTTCGACATGGCCGGCCAGGCGCAGCTTGCGCGCGGTGGAATCGAACGGATCGGTTCGCCGGAGAGCCGGTGCATGGTGGAGATCAGCGACCGGCGGCAGGAGCGGACCGTGCGGGTAGCGGACCACGCCGAGGCGGTCAGCCAGTGTCTGGCCCAGTTGACCGACCCGCAAACCGGTTGCCTTGCGGATTCGTCGGAAATCTCGGCCATTGCCTTCAAGGCGGTCCACGGTGGCCGGCTGAGCGGCGTGCAACGGGTAACACCCGACCTGCTGGCGGCGATGGAGGAGTTTGCCGACGTGGCGCCGGCCCACAATCCGCCATACATCGCCGCCATGCGGCTGTTGAGCGAAAAAATGCCCGAGATACCGCTGGTGGCGGCATTCGAGACAGACTTCCACCGCACCATTCCCGACCGCAACCGATACTACGCCGTTCCCCACGACTGGGCAGAGAAATGTCTGGTGCAACGCTGGGGTTTCCACGGCGCCAGCCATCGGTACATCGCCGAGCGGACGGCCGAATTGATCGGGCCGGGCCGGCGGATCATTTCCTGCCACCTGGGCGGATCGAGTTCCATGTGTGCGATCCGCGACGGACGGAGCGTAGCCACCAGCATGGGGTTCAGCCCGCAAAGCGGCCTGCCGCAAAACAACCGCGCCGGCGACTTCGATCCGTTTGTGCTGCCGGCGGTGATCAAACGCACCGGCAAATCGCTCGACGAAGTGCTTGCCGAACTGAGCAGCCGAAGCGGGCTGTTGGGCCTTAGCGGCACAAGCGGAGACCTCCGCGACATCGAGGAGTCGGCCGGTGGAGGCGACGTTCGGGCGAAGCTCGCATGGGACGTTTTCGTCGCTGCCGTGCGACACTACCTCGGCGCGTATCTGGTCGAGTTGGGCGGCGCGGACGCGATCGTCTTTACCGGCGGAATCGGCGAGAACCGGCCCGCGTTTCGCACCGCCGTCTGTCGCGACCTGCAGGAATTGGGAATCGTGCTCGACGTGAAAGCAAACGAGTCGGTCGTGGGCGAAGCGAAAATCAATGCCGCCGATAGCCGGGTGCAAATCTGGGTCGTTCCCACGAACGAAGAACTTATCGTCGCCCGGCAGGCCGCAAAATTGCTCTCGGAGGGCTAACGCCATGTTGATTGCAAAAGTTACCGGATCGCTCGTTTCCACCGAGAAGGTTGGTTCGCTTGTCGGCCACAAGCTGCTGATGGTCGAGTTCTATCGGCTCGATCCAAAAACCCGCGGCAGTCTGACGACCACCGGCCGTTCGATGGTCGCGGTGGATACTGTGGGGGCCGGCGAAGGCGAAATCGTGTTGATCACCCAAGGCTCCAGCGCCCGGCTTACGCCCACGACAAAGTCGCTGCCGATCGACACGGTCATCGTCGGCATCATCGACACCGTTCACGTCGATCATGCGTGCGTGTATGACAAGGAGGGGCGAGGGACGGGGGAAGAGAGGAGAGAAGAGAGAAGAGGGAGGAGAGGGAAGAGGGAAGAGGGAAATAAGTTGCAAGCCGCTTGCGGCTTCGCAATGAACGTTTCATCAATGTTCCCGCGTTTGACAACTGAAAACTGACAACTGACAACTGAAAACTCTCATGCAAGTTGACGAAACTCTGGTCCGAAGCGTGGTCGAGCAGGTCCTCACGCGATTGAGCGGCAACGGCAACGGCGCCGCGGCGCTGGGCAACGTTCAGGGGCAATTCGGCCTGTTCACCAACGTCGATCGGGCGGTATCGGCCGCCAACGATGCGTTCGAGCAGCTTTCGCACCGTTCGATCGAAGACCGCCGCCGAATCATCTCCCACATCCGGCGAATTGCCATCGATCAGGCGGTAGAGCTGGGTACGATGGAAATGGAAGAGACCAAGATCGGGCGACTGCCGCACAAGATCGAGAAGATCGAAACGGTTGGCCGACTGGCTCCGGGCGTGGAGTTTATGCGGAGCGAGGTCTTCAGCGGCGACCACGGCTTGGCGGTGATCGAACACGCGCCGTTCGGCGTGATCGCCGCCGTCACGCCGGTGACCCATTCGTTGCCCACGATAACCGGCAACGCCATCAACATGATCGCCGCCGGCAACACGGCCGTATTCAATCCGCACCCCGGCGGGCGACGCATTGCGGCCGAGGGCGTCCGGCGATTCAACGAGGCGATTTACCGCGACCTCGGGCTGGACAACCTGATTTGTCTGATCACCGATCCGACCATCGAATCGGCAAACGCACTGTTCCAGCACCCGAACATCGATCTGATTAGCGTGACCGGCGGGCCGGGCGTGGCAAAGGCGGCCATGCAACAGTCGAAACGAGCCGTCGTCGCCGGTCCCGGCAATCCGCCCGTCGTGGTCGACCAGACCGCCGACCTGGACCGCGCCGCGCGGTCGATCATCATTGGCGGGGCTTATGACAACAACCTGCTGTGTATCGCCGAAAAACAGGTCTTTGCCGTAGACGCGATCTTCGATCAACTTATGGACGCAATGGAGCGGGCGGGCGCCGTGCGGTTGAACAACGCCGAAATCCAAAGCCTGACCAAAGAGGCCATCATCACCGTCGGCCAAGGCGACGACAAGCACGACGCGGCGCGAAAAGAGTTTATCGGCCGCGATGCGGCGGTGTTGGCCAGCGCCGCCGGAAGGAACGTCGCGCCCGAGGTGGAATTGCTCTTTGGCGAGACCGACGAGTCGAACTCCTTCGTGCCGGTCGAGCAGATGATGCCCTTCGTGCCGTTCGTCCGCTGCCGCGACATAGACGAGGCGATCGAAAAGGCACTCCGCAGCGAACACGGCTTCCGGCACACGGCAATCATCCACTCGAACAACGTCCGCAACATGACCAAGACGGGCAAGGCACTGGACACGACGCTGTTCGTCAAAAACGGACCAAGCACCGCCGGACTCGGACTAGGCGGAGAAGGATATTGCTCGTTCTCTATCGCGGGTCCGACCGGCGAGGGCGTGACAAACCCGATGACGTTCACCCGCGAACGCCGTTGCTCGATGATCGACGATTTGCGGATACTGGGGAAATAGACGAAAAGAGAAGATTGTAGGGCTGGGTTTCGTGGAGGGCTGGGCACTTTAGTGCCCAGTAAAACGTCCCGGAAGAGTAAAGGAATTGTCAGATGTATCTCGGCCGCGTAATGGGTAACGCCACCGCCACGGTAAAACATCCTTCGATGGAAGGCTGGAAGCTGCTGTTGGTTATGGCGCTGCAGGCCGACGGAAAAACAATCGAAGGGGATCCGATCCTGGTGGTCGATTCGCTCGGGGCCGGAAAAGGACAAACCGTAATAATTACCAGCGACGGGATCGGCGTCCGCGAGCTGTTGGGCTGGAAGAACTCGCCCGTCCGCTGGTCAGTGTTAGGAATTCGTGATCCGTGAGCAAGCAGTCAATCGACATAGACTTGGTAGTGCGCGAGGTGTTGGCCGAACTCGGTGCTGCGCCGGCCGGGGATACGCAGGAAAGAGAAGAGGGAAGAGAGAAGAGAGAAGAGGGAAGGGAAAAACAAGGGCTGGACACTTCAGTGCCCAGTGCGGCGGACGACGAGTTGGTACTGACTTCCCGCGTGGTTTCGATCAATGAACTGCTCGGCCGGTTGGACTCGGTGCGTCGGGTCGTGGTCTCGCGCCGGGCGGTCGTCACGCCGGCGGTGCGCGACGAATTGCTCCGTCGTGGGATCGCCCTGGAATATGTCGATCCATCGGACGGCCGCAAGGAGGCTGTTCGCCTGGCAATGATAACTTCGGGGACCGATTTCGACCACGCGCCGTTGGCGGCCGCGCTCGACCGCGAGGGATTTTGCGTGGAACGTTCGGATTCGGATTGCCTGATTGCCGCGGTGGATGAACTGGTGAAGGAAACATCGCGGTCGGATACACTCGGCGTGTTGTTGACTCCACACACGGCGGCGGGTTTGTGTTTGGCGAACCGGCTGCCGGGGGTCCGGGCAATCGGTGGTTCCTGCGCGCCGGAAGTGGCCCGAGCCACCGCCGCCGTCGGGGCAAACCTGCTGGTTGTCGATCCGCGGGCAGGGAGTTTTTTCCAATTGAAACAGATTGTCGCGGAGTTCGCTCGCGGCGGGATGCGTCCTTGCCCGGCGGTTTTTAGCGGAAGATTAACATAGGAGCGATGCGATGCGAATTGCCGACGTGGTGGGAACGGTCACGCTCAATCGCGCCCATCCGAGCCTGACCGGCGCACGGATCAAGCTGGTCGCTCCGTTGAGCTGGGACAACCTTGCCGGCCGCTGGGACCAACGGCTGGAGGAAATCGCCGTGTTCGACGAGTTGGGGGCGGGGGTGGGTAGCCGCATCGCAATCAGCGAGGGACGCGAAGCCGCCATGCCATTCCACCCCGAAGTCAAACCGATCGACGCCTACAACGCGGCTATACTCGACACATTGGATTACGAAACACCGACACTCGGCTAGAGGAACACACATGGTGAATATTCACAAAATCAAGCAGGAAATCTGCGAGATCGGCGAGCGGCTGTATAAAAAGGGCTTCGCCGCCGCCAACGACGGCAACATCAGCTACCGCGTCGGGGAAAACCAGGTCGTCAGCACGCCGACGATGATCTCCAAGGGCTTCATGAAGCCCGACGACCTGTGCGTCGTCGATATGAAAGGGAACCAGACGAGCGGCCGGCGGAAGATGACCAGCGAGATCAAGCTGCACCTGGCGATAATGAAGGAGCGGCCGGAGATCAAGTCGGTGGTGCATTGTCATCCGCCGCACGCCACCGCCTTCGGCATCGCGCGCGAGCCGGTGCCGATGTGTGTCTTGCCGGAGGTGGAGATTTTTCTCGGCGACGTTCCGATCGCCAAGTACGATACCCCCGGCAGCCAGGAATTCGCCGACACGATCCTGCCGTTCGTCCACAAGTCGAACGTGATAATTCTGGCCAACCACGGCACGGTGAGCTTTGGCGAGAGCGTGGAGAAGGCTTACTGGTGGACGGAAATCCTCGACGCCTATTGCCGCATGTTGATGCTGGCCCGGGGACTCGGATCGGTCAATTACTTCAGCGAGCCGGAGGCCCGTGCTCTGCTCGACCTGAAGCAGAAATGGGGCTATGCCGACCCTCGGTCGGAAGCGAAAAACTGCGATATCTGCGCCAACGACACCTTCCGCGAGAGCTGGCAGGAGGCGGGCGTGGCCCCCAAGGCGTTCCAGTCGCCGAGCTTCTGCGGAGCGAATATCGCCTCGCCGGCCGGCGGCAACGGTTCAACCGCCGCCGGCGTATCGGCCGACCAGGAAGCACTGATCCAATCGATTACCGATCGGGTAATGGCCACGCTCGGCGGCCGGTCGTAAGCTCTCTGGTTCCCATGCTCCGCGTGGGAACCCGCGCGTTTTTCGACGCTCCGCGTCGATTTGTGCGACGCGGAGCGTTTTGTACGGCGCGTTTCCACGAAGGGCCGTGACAGAATCGAAGCCCTCGTCGCCATTACCGATCCAAACCGGCGAGAATCTGCCGCAATGTCCGATCGTAGGGAAAGTCTACGTAGTGAATGATGCGGCGGCGCTCGATTTTCTGTTTGGCGGCTTCGGCGCCACTGGTCGCGGCGGCGATCCGTTTGTCGAAATCGGCGTAAATGCCGCGCGACTTGGCCCGGCCTTGATCGTAGAAACGTTGCGCCTCGGTCCCCGCGCGGGCGACCGCCGCATCAAGTTCGGCAATCGCGGCGGCCGAAGGGCGGCGGATCTCCTTGGCCGCACGGGCTGCGTACTCCCGGAGTTGGCCGACCCAATAGAAGACTTGCCGCGCGGACTCGGAATACGACTGGCCCGGCTTTTTCGGCGGAGGAACCTTCGAGACCAATTCCCTTAGCTCGTTTACGCCCGACTGGTATGCCCGCCGCTCGAAACGCATCCAGGCGATGGCCTCCAGCGGCAGAAGCAAGTCGGGCTGCTGGAGATGGACTTCCTCGAAGTGTTTCGTCGCCGCGTCGCGCTGCTTGTGCCTCATCAACAACAGTCCGAACAGCAGCCGCGGCTCGATTTCCTTGCCCGACGCACGCGCCGCCGAGCGGTAATCGCTCGTGGCCGCCTCGATATCGATCCGATTTTGTCCGAGGTAGGCGGCCAGACGGCGGATGGCGGTCTTCGCCTGCTCGCTCAGCCGTGGCGGTCGGTTGTCGGGCAGGAACAATTCCGGCGACTGGGCAACGGCGAGTTTCTCGGCCGGCGAGAGAATCGCCTCCTGAAGGTAGCCGAACAACTCGGTCGGTTCGAGGCGGAGGTCGCGGTTTTTGTCGGCCGCGCCCGAGTAGCCCTCGGCCGCCAGTGCGGCGAACAGACCGTGTCCCCTCTCGGGCCAAACGGCGCCTCGCCCACCCGCCTTGCTGTTGGCGATGGCGGTGACGGTCCGCAGTGCCGCCCGGCCCGGCGGGGCGTCGAGCGAGCCGAGCATCTCGGCCGAGGATGGTTCCCTTTCGAGGTCGGCCCCGTCGCCCGCGCGGCCGCAATCCAGCAGCAACAGCTTTTCCTTGGCCTTGCAGCCCTCCAACCGATCGACCAGCCACTGGAGTGGAAGCCCGGTGACGTTCATGCGGCGGAGATCGAAACTCCGCGGGGCCAAATACACCTTGCCGTCCTCGGCTTTGTATGCCCGGCCGGCGACGTAGATCAATAGCTTGTCGCCCGCGCCCAACCGGCCGAGGAAATCGGGGACGCTCTGTTCGAGGCGGACCAGACTCTCGTCGGTCAGCGTCAGCGTCTGGTCCAAGGGCACTTTGTAGCGGCCGACCAGCGCGCCGCGGAGCAGCTTCGCGTCGGCGGCAGCGTGTTCAGGCTGGCTCAGCGAGCGGTCCTCGAAGTTCTCGTTGGCGATCAGCAGCGCCCAACGCGATCGGTCGGAGAGGCGTCGGGCGGAGACCGAAATCGCCTCGGGCCGACTCGCCTCGGGCGAATCGTGGGCCACCTCGACCACGTCGCCTTTGCGCAAGTCGCTCAGTTTTATCGCGTCGCCGCCGAGGGTGATTTTGCACTTAGGGTCGATGAAATATGTCGTCGGTTTGCCACCTTCGCCGACCACGTCGATCGTTTTGGCGTCGTAATGCACCGCCCTAATCACACCCTCCTGTCCCAAAACGCGATATGCGCCGACACGGACGGCATGGGTGTCGTGGGCAACGCCGACCACGTCGCCGGGGCGAAGATCGGCCGGCTCGAGCAGTTTTGCGTTGATGAAGCGGCGGTCGTTGATCGTGATCTCACATTTCGGCGCGAACGGAAGCGTTAGCAATCGCGGATCGTCGTCGGGACCGACCGAGATGGTCATTTGTCCGTTGTCCGCGTCGATATCGCGGATCACGCCGTCGATCGTGACCACCCGCTCGACCGACAACTCGGTCGCCTCGCGCCCCGTTTCGCGGCCGATGTGATGGACCGCGACCCGATCGTCGGGTAGCAGATCGGCCAGCGCGACGGGCCGGCCGTCGATCTGATTCAGCCCATTGAACGTGATTATCAGATCGTCCGGCACGGCGACTTCCAACTCGCCCGTTCGGCCGTCGCCTTCGTCGAAGGCCAACGTGATCCGCCGCCGGTCGGCATCCATGGTTTTGATCCGGCCGCGGCCGATCTCGGGGCGGAAGGCGTGGATTTCGGTGATCCTGCGTCCCGACTCGTCGAGCACGTGCGAAATCACGATCCGGTCTTGCGGCCTCAGATCGCGCAATAGACGCGACTTGTCGTTGATGAAGATGCGGTCGTAGCGGTTGAGCGAAATCTCCTTGGCCACGCCGTCGTCCGCCTGGGTGATTGCCAGCCGCCACTCGTCCGTGTAGACGTTGGTCACCACTCCGCGCGTCGGAGCGGGTGGACCGGGCAAGGCCGGCTTCGGCTTCTCGGGCAGAAGCATGAGCACGCTCAGCACCACCGAAAACGCCAATGCCGCCACTGCGGCGAAACGCATGCGACGTTTCTTTTTTCCGGCCGCCTCCCGAGCGGCCTCGGCCGCCGCGTCAACTTTGTTCGGCCCCACGGAGACCTGCAACGGATCGACCCGCAGTTCCCAAAGGGCCTCTTTGGCCGACTTGCACCGCTTCGATTGGTCCTTGACCACCAGATGTTCGATCGTTCGGGTAAGGTCCGGCGGCACGCCTTCGAGCACACGGCCGATCGGCGGCAGATTGCGGTCCGCGGCGGCGTGCCACATCATCCAGGCGATCTGCCGATCGCGCCCGAAACTGCTCAGACCCGGAAACAAAGTCTCGAATTTCGACCCGCACATCAACTCGTAGGCCGAGAACCCCAGTGAATAGAGGTCGCTGGCCGGGCCGGCCGCGCCGAACTGGTCGGAGACCAACTCGGGGGCCATGTACTTGGTCGTCCCCTTGAGCAGACTCCCCTCCTCGTTGCTGGCGCGTCGGGCCAGTCCGAAATCGCCCAGCTTCACCCGGCCTTGGGCGTCGACCAGCATGTTGCTCGGCTTGATGTCGCCGTGAATGACGCCGTTGGCGTGAAGAAACTCCAGCGCGCCGAGGCAATCGGCCAACGCGATCCGCAGGAAGTCGAGATCGACCCCCTCGCTCCGCGTGGCCGGTTGCAGGCTGCCGTGCATCAGCTCCAGGATCAGCCACCCCTTGGACCGGACGATGTCGTAGATCGTCAAAATGTTCGGATGTTGCAGCGAGGCCAACAATTGAGCTTCCTGCCAGTAGCGGGTCAATTGGCGGCCGTCGGCAAGGAACTGCTGGTGAATTTGCTTGATGGCTACTTCTCGGCCCAACTCGCGGTCGCGGGCACGATACACCACCGCAAAATCGCCCCGGGCGATAGTATCGACGATTTCATAACGCGAGGCGCCGTCCATTGCGTTTTCCTCCGTAGGGTGCGTAAAACGCACCATGCGCTACCGGTTGTGGTGCGTTTCACGCACCCTACAAGAATTCACGACCCACTACCCACTATCCCCCGCTCAACAGCACCGATATCGCCTCCTCCAATTTCTTATCGCGCCGGCGGCTGCCCGTCAATCCCTTCCGGTCCGCTCCGCGCTCGGCGCGAAGCATCTCCAGCACGCGGCGGTAGTTTTTGCGCTCGGTTTTGTAATCGCCACGGGTATACGCCCGTTGTGCCTCGCGCAACAATATCTGATACGACTTCAGCGCCCTGTTGTCGATGTTTCCGGAACCGAAGAAATCCCTTTCGATTAGATACCGCATCTGCTCTTTCCGCTCGCTTCGCGGGGCCGCCGGCGACCCCAGGTCGATCATCGCCAGCACGATCGAAAGGACCACGCTGACGCTCAAAACGCCGAGCAGCACCAGGGGATTCATCGACGATGATTTTTCTTGCGGCTTCTGCCGGACCGCGCCCTCGTCGAGCTGCAACTCGGGCAGTTTCCCGTCGGCGGCCGGCCGCAACGTCGAGTCGGCGGTCTCGGCCGAGATGAATCGGGCAACCTTCTTGCGCGGAGCGGGGGGCTGCGGCGGATCGGACTTCGCCGGCGCGGGCGGTGGTGGCTCGATCGGCACCGGTTCTTTTTTCAACGGCGGATCGGCCAGCGGCGCGGTCGGCGTCTTCTCGGCCGCCGCGTCCTTGGAGACCCACACCCGCCCCTTGCAGTGCGGACAATTCACGTACCCGCCGGCCAACTTGTTGGGCACTTGCAGGAGCGTCTTGCAACGGGGACAGTCGAGTTTGATGGACATGTCGGAGGTCTGGGATCAGGGATCGGAGGCAAGGGACCAGGGCGCGGATAATGGATCGAGATTCATATCTTGTCTGACCTCTGATCCCTGATCTCCGACCTCTACTATAATGATAACCCAAGGTACAAGTAATTCAGCATAAACGGCCCGATAATAATCAGCACCGTGGCGATCATGATCAAAACGCCGGGGAGCAACATGTTCACGCCCGCCTCGCCGGCCAGAAGTTCCGCCCGTTGCGTCCGCTTGATCCGCAACACGTCGGCCTGGGTGCGGAAGATGTTGGCCAACGGGGTGCCGAGCGTTTCGCCCTGGACGATCGAGCCGACGATACTGGTGATTTCGTCGTCGGCCAGCCGGTCGCGCATGGCCAACAGCGATTCGGTTCGGGTCTTGCCGAGGTTCATGTCGGTCAGGACGCGGCCGAATTCCTCGGCGATCGGATGTCCCTGAAACTCGTCGACCGCCTGCCTCATTGCGCCGAGGAACGTCGAGCCGGCCTCCATCAGGAGCGTCAGCAGGTCCAACAGGAACGGCATGCGGCGTTTGATTTGATGGAGCCGCGATCTTGCCCTAGCCGCCAGACGCCGCCGCAACAACCATGCCGTGATAGCGACGAACATCGCGGCCAATGCAATCCCGACGCCGCCGAACCAGCCGAAGAAGAAATACACGAAAATCGGCGCGCAAAACAACGCAATCAATTCGATCTTGCCCAGATATTCCTCGGGCAGCCAAAACCGGGACAAACCGGCCGCTTGAATCTCGCGTCCGATCGCGGGCAGACTTTCGCGGAACACCTTGCGGTTGCCTCGCGCCAGCAGTTGAACGGCCGGTTGCAGCAGGCGGAAGAACCAGTCGGCCCGACGCAGTTCGTTGATCCGGCTGACGTCGTACCGCCACTCGATTCCCTGTTGCAGGTCTTCGCTCCGCAAGACGGAGGCGATCCACCAGACGAGTATCGCGACGGCCAATCCGACGACGGCGCTGCTGGCCGTCTGCAGCGCGAAGCCGGGCGGAAGCGCGGCGATGATGGAAATGGTCGTCATGGTATACTGCTTAGATATCGGGATTCAACAGCGCTCTTGCCCACAAATACGCCAATACGTTCAACACCGCTGCGGTGGCCAGCAACATTTGCCCGACCATTGTGGTGAACAACAGCGTCGTGTTTATCGGATCGACGAAGTAATAAGCCGCGAGGATAAACGCCGGGGCCATCGCCATGTAGACGGCCGACTTTCGGGCCTGGGCGGTCTCGGCCAGCACCTTCCGCTCAAGCCGTTGCAATTCCAGCACGGATTGGGCTATGCGTTCGATGGTTTCGTTCAGCCGACCGCCGCTCTCGTGGCTGGCCAACAGCGCCGCGGCGAACAGAGCGAAGTTTTCGCTCCGCAACCGCTCCTTGGCCTCGGTCAGGGTGCGTTCCAGCGGCCGGCCGAGGTTGTATTCGGCCACGATCTGATGGAACTCGGCGTTGATCGGCTTGGGACATTGGGCGGCGAGGATTTCCAGCGATTGGGCCAGCGACAGTCCCGCCCGGACCGCGTTGGCCATCGTCACCATCGCGTCGGCCAACTGGTCTTCGATCCGCTGCCGATGTCGCTCCGCCATCCGCCGCAGCAGATACCAAGGCGCGGCCGCGAGAAACACGATCGCCAAGACGGCGAATATCTTGCTGTCCAACCCCAGCCAGCAGCCGAAGAATACGCACGCCATGACGATCAGCCAGACGACAAGGTATTTTCGCACGTTGCGAGTAGGCGTCCGCAGCCGGCGGAGCTTGTCGGCAACGTCGCGCTCGGCGCCGTCCAGCGCCGCGGCGAGGTAGTCGCTCGCCGCCCAGCCGGCCGCCGCAACGGCCATGCCGACGAACAAGCTAGCCAGTAGCGCTTCAATGTTGGAGGTCATAGGCTCAACTCACCGGCCTTCTCTTCCGTACAAAAACTCCAGGTCCAACAGTTCCTTTTCCACCAGCGAATCGACAAACGACGGCAGATAGCCGGTGGGGCGTAGCAACGCGCCGTCGCGGAAATTGAAAATGTCGTGCAAAATTATTTGGTGCTCGTCGGCGTCGTAGCTGAGGACTTCGGTGATTTGGGTGACGACCCTGGCCCCGCTCGGCAGGCGGCTGATATGCACGATCAGGTCCAGCGCCGAGGTGAGTTGACGGTGGATCGAGGCCACGGGCAGGTTGGCCGCCATCAGCACCAGCACCTCGAGCCGCTCGATTACCTCGCGGGAACTGTTGGCGTGGACGGTGGTCATCGAGCCGTCGTGGCCGGTGTTCATCGCCTGGACCATGTCCAGCGCTTCGGGGCCGCGGCATTCGCCCACGATGATCCGGTCGGGACGCATGCGGAGCGCGTTTTTCACCAGATCGCGGACCGTGTACTGGCCGGTCCCCTCGACGTTCGGCGGCTTCGTCTCCAAAGTGACGACGTGCTCCTGATGCAACCGCAGTTCGGTCGTGTCCTCGATCGTAACGATCCGTTCCTTGAAGGGGATGAAGCCGCCGAGAATGTTCAGCGTCGTCGTCTTGCCGGTGCCGGTTCCGCCGCTGACGAGGATGTTTCGGCGATCGATTACGCAGGCGCGCAAAAACATGGCCGCCGGAGTGCTGATGCTCCCCATCTCGACCAGATCGTCCATTGTCAACCGCTGGGCGGGGAACTTGCGGACGGTCAGCGTCGGGCCCTTGCAGGCCAGCGGCGGGATGATGGCGTTCACGCGCGAGCCGTCCGGCAGCCGGGCATCGACCAGCGGCTGGCTCTTGTCGATCCGACGCCCGACCTGGGACACGATCCGCTCGATGATCGCCTCGGTCACTTTGTCGGAAATGAACCGACGCCCCGATTTCTCGATTATCCCGCCACGCTCGACGTATATCTGATCGCTGGAGACGACCATGATCTCCGTAACGGTCGGTGCCCGGAGCAGGTCTTGCAGCGGCCCAAAACCGAAAATCGTGTCCTTCAAGTCCTTCTTCAACGTGCGGAGGATCAGATACTTCCGCAATTCGTGGTGCAGGTGCGGGCGGACCAGATGGAACTCCTCGTTGAACCGCGTCTCCACCCGCTGCACCTGCTCGGTCACATCGCGGCACTCCTCCAACTTGAGCCGCTCGCGGACGAACTGAAGCAGGGAATGTAGCTCGACCTCGCGTTCGGGGACCAGCGTGGCCGGCACGTCGAACTCGGTGCTGCTCAGCGCGGCCAGGTCGAAATACTCCTCCGTGCCGGTCTCCATAATCAACTGGTTTATCAGGTGATCGCGGAGCACCAGGCCGGTAATCTCTTCCAGTAGGGCCTCGTTCTCCGGCGCGAACACCTTCAGGTCGCGGCAGACGTCCTCGATGTTGTTTTCCAGCAGGAGGATGCTTTCGTTGTCGCCGGCCAGATTGGTCTCGAACTCGTAGAGGTCGAGCCTTTCGAGCAGCTTGCGGTGGATGCGCAGCTCCAGCTCGGCCATGATCGAGCGCAGGTGCGCTTCCAGATCGCCGAGGGTTATGGTCGTCGCTTTTTCGGCCTCGAAGGTGAGCGTGTAGGGCCAGACGCGGATTTTCGCGCCCGGAGTGAATACGGCCGTCTGCCCGCCGAGGACTTCCTCGTCGTCCACCACGCAACTGTTCAGGCCGACGTTTTCCAGGTGCAACTTGCCGTCCACCATGCGCACCACGGCATGACGCCGCGAGACCAACGGGCTTTGCAGACAGACGGCGTTGGACGGATCGCGGCCGATGGTGACTTCCGTCGAATCGACCTCCAGCACCGACCGGCGGCTCTCGTTCACCTTGTTGTACCAGACCTTCATGGCTGCACCGTAATTGCAATTCTCAAATGTCCAATGTCCAATGTTCATTTTGCATTTTTCAATTTTTCCTATTGTGCAAAGTGACGCCCACGTTGCGAAAGTTGGTGGCCTGCAAAAGACGCCACAGTTCTTCGGCCATCCGGCGCTCACCGGCAACGTGGTCGCTCACCCGGATCGCCAGCACGTTTTCCTGCAACTGCGGCGTCCTGGCCGCGCGCATCACGTCGGAGCTGCCCAGGCGGTTGCCTAGTGCAAGTATCTTGAACGGCCCGATAGGCTTGATTGGTCCGGTGGAGGAATCGTCGCCGGCCTCCGCGGGACTTCTTGGGCGGCCGGGGACCGCGCGGGTTGGCCGCGACGGGCGACCGATCAGAAACGAAACCATGTCGCCCGGCTTGACCAACGACGGAACGAACGCGCGGGTATCGACCGGTATCCACCAGACGTCCTCGCCCTCTTCCAGATCGAGTTTTTGCGGCGGAGTCTTGAGGTCTTCACGCAGCAGCAGACATTCGCCGGTCATATTTCGGGAGACCCTTTGGCCGACGACCGATCCCTTGCCGTCGTACCGCACGGCGAAGTTATTGAGGTTGCCGACCAAACGGAGCGGAATCCGCACGGGCACGAGGTCTTCGTCGCGGAGTATTTCGCCGTGGTTTACGGTCGTGTTCCCCTTGATTCCCACGAAGGAGACCATTGTTTCCTGGCTCGATTTGCCGGCGAGATACGCCCAATTGAACAGCGCGCCGGCAACGCCCAGTCCGATCGCCAGTATAAGACCTTGAATGCCTTTCATCAGTCCTCGCCTTTCGTGTAAAGCCGCGATCGGGTGGCACGCCCCTGAGCGGAGCGAAGGGCGTGTGTCCTCTGGCACCACGCCCATCACTTCGTTCTGGGTGTGCCATCCAGCCGCCAAAGTATTCTACCTCGACTGCCGCGGCGTAATCATCAATAACCCACTCAATCCCCCCCGTCCGTCCGGGCCGAAGCGGACTTCAACCGCGCCGCCGATATAATCGGGCGCGACATACTTTGCATACCATGCTTTTCCGGCCGAACGCCAATGGACCGACTGCCGCCAGCCCTGGTCGGCGAACCAATCGTCGTGGAACCGCTTCCACCTGTCGAGCCGGTCGGGGCCACCAAACGCAACGATCCCCCCGCCGCCGGCCTGTATCGAGAGCGTCCGTCGGCAGCCGGGCGGGATGGGCACTTCGACCAAACCGGACTCTTCTCCCATCGGTGAATCGGCCGGCCGGAAGACGCACAGGGTCCACTGGTTCGCACCCGCCGGCACCGCTATCGCCCACATTATCGCTCGATATCCGAGTTGGGCAAGGTCTGCCTGCCCGTTTTCCGGCTCCGAAGGCGACGTTGAAGGCCGCGCGACACCGACTGCCATCGGGAACGTCTCGCGGAACTCGTACAGCCGCCACTTGCCGGGTTCCCGATCGACGGGGGTTGAGGCGGACAAGAGAGACATAAAGCCGCGACCGTCGGTCGCGCCGAAAGCTGGGGTGGCAGTTGAACTGCCACCCCGACCCGGCGGCGCGACCAACGGCCGCGGCTTTATGGCGCCAAGCAGCTCGCGGCACTCCGCCCGGAGTTGCGCGACGGCCTCGTCCCGATCGCCGAAGATCGACCGGCGGCGGAGCGACCATGCGGCGTCGCCGAAGCGGATCGAGTGTGGTTGGCCGGGGTCGCCCAACGACTCGGCGGTTAAGAGCCGGGTGGTGGGAACGTCGTTGTTGCCCCACCAGATCAACACCTGCCGCCCGAAGCCCACGCCGGCCACCAACACCATCGCGCTGAGCAGCCCCTTGGTGGTCCAGACGGATATGCGTTTCGCCAGCGCCGCGTAGCCTGACGGTTCGGGTGTTCGAGGGACATCGGACATGGCATCTCAATTCTGGAACGTTTGCAAGAACTGATTGAGCGTGTCGATCTTCTGCTGGAGTTGGCCGATATCCGCCTGCATGGCCGCCCTTTGAGCGGCGGACGGGGGCGGATCGGCGCCGAGCAAAGTTTCGTATTCTCGAATTACCCGTTCGTACAGGCCGATGAACGCCCGGGCCATCCGCTCGGCCAGACCGGAAACACGCGGATCGTCGCGCCCCTGGATGCGGTCGATCAAGTCTTCGGCCCGCTCGTCGGCCAGCGACCTGTCCAGGCTGCAAAAGCGGTTCAAGCGGGGATGGAAGTCGGGTACGCCCCAGCCGAACAATTGGCCGTAGTAGATGTACTCTTCGTCGTTGTCCAACGGCCGCAGCGCCTCTTGGAACGGGGCGTAGTAGATTGCCACGACTGCATTCACGTAAGCCATCGATAGATTGGGCGGCGCGTTTTGTAGGCTGTAAATCACCGGGATGCGACGATGCCAGCTTGACGAAAGCCCCATTTGCCGATGCTGCCAGCGGTCGTCGAGGATAAAGGTATTTGCTTCTAGTTGGAAGGAACCCATCTTGGAGAGCATGGCGAAGCCGCGGGTCAGCGTGGCCGAGCCTCGTCGCAGCCCGCGGGTGGGATCGAGCAGGTTGGCGTTCACCTCGGCGCCGACCAACGGCCCTCGGGCCACCGGTTGGTAGACGCGGGGATCGTCGAGTTCGGCGACGTTGCCGGCCCCTCCGGCCCCCACGCCGGCCGATTGCGGCCAGTAATCGGGACGCGGGTTCGTCGTGCCCGAACGCGGCCAGCGAGTGCTCCACAGCGCGTTCCGCGCTACGCTCAAACCGCGCACCTTCCAGCACGCCACCACGCCGTAGTTGACCATCAGCGCCATGACCATCAATAGAATCGGCAGCGTGAGGACCAATTCCAGCGTGGAGAGACCGCGGCGGGTAGACATAGTGGCTAGTGGTTAGTGGTCAGTGGCTAGTGGCCACTAAGTTAATGCGTACTAATCCTTCCAATCTCTTCCGAACTTACGTTGCCTAAGCTCGGCAATACGGTTTCTTCCTCGGCAAACTCGGGCATTGGGGGCACGGTCTGTAATATCGCCGCCAGCGCGGGCATCGTGGCCGGAACCAACTGGCACGTCCAGCGTTGGTTCAACAAGGTCCAACTGTCGGACACTCTTTCCCGGCCGACGACCCATTGACCGGTCGATCCGCCGCCTTGACCGGGTTCGGGCGTGGCCTCGTTGGGCAAGGCGGGAAACTCGCCCGGCACGCCGCCGATCGGCGTGGTTGATCCGCCGCTGGCGTTGATATAGAGCCAAACCAGCCGCCGCCGAGGTACGAACACCCGCACCTGAGCGAACGCCGTCGCGTCGCCGTCGATCGGATTGAAAAACACCCTGGGAGCGAACCCGGGAATTTTCTTCCAATAAGCCACGCCCAGGAAGGTGAAGTATTGTTCGAGGTGGGCGTTGCCGTCGATTGCTTCGTTGGCCTCGGTGCGGATTACGAACGGCAGGTTTCGGTTCGGGTATTCTTCCTCCAGCAACTGGTGCAAGTATCCACAGGTGAAGCTCCGCCAGAGCGCGCCGAATTGGCTCATCTTCCCGCCGCGATCGAAAAACGCCATCGTCTGGTTGTTCCAGTCGCCCAGGTATCGCGTAGCGAGCGATTCGCGCTGCCGGCGGGCCGTGGAAAGGTAGTGCGACTGGTTGGGCATTGTGCCAAGCTCGGGATCGACGACCGGCAACGAAGGGTCGGCCAACTCGTAGTCGCCGCCGACCAATTGGCCGGAACTTCGCCACAAAGCGCCCAGCAATTTGCCGCGGCCGAAGTCGGGTTGCCCGTTGCGGACCGCCACTTCCAGGGCGGCGGCCTGAGCGATGTCGGGAAACGCCGCCGCGACCGCCCGCTGGTATTGCGGGATCAGTTCACCGGCGAGTATCTCCTCCATCAACGGTAGTACGGCGTCGCTGACCGCGGCGGCCCACTCGCTGTACGAGCGGACAAGCTCCTGCTCCAAGGGGACTTTCTGATCGATCGCGGCGCCAAGATCCTCGAACTTCTCGAAGCCCGAGCCGGAAAATACCGGCGCCTCCTGCTCCCACGCCGCCAGGATCGAGGGGACGTAGGATTCCGCGTTTCGGTCGCGGGCCTCGCGCAGGAAGGCCGTGGTGGCGAATACGTCGCAGAGCAGGTGGTTGGTGAATGTCAGCGTGTTCAGGCCGCGGGCCATGACGACGCCGCCCGAGTAGGCCGCTGCGTCGGCCGCGTTTTGCATACGGATTTTGCCGTCCACCTGTCGGCCGACGTTCATCACCATGCCCAACAACATCACGAGCAACAGCACGGCGAACACCGAGAGGATGCTGATGACACCGTCCTGGTCGCGGTGGAGATTTTGCAACGGCGGATAATTGTATTTAATACGTTTGATAAACATACGGGATCGCCGGTTTCTCTCCCTCGTTGCCTATGGTGACCGAGGCCGAGAGGAGATAGGTGTAGACGTTTCCCCGATTTTCGACGCTGTCGCCGACCTGGTCGCCGGCGCCAGTCGAGCGGGCCAGCAACCGGCCCGGCCCCGGCAACAACGCCAGATTGTGCCTGACCGTTACCGTTATTTGGTCCTGCCAGCCGAGTTCGTTGAAGTGAAACTCGTTCGGATCGGGCGGGATCAAGTACGCGACTCCCAACGGCGGCTCGCTGTTCTTATGGTAGAACTTCATTTCTACCGAAGTGTTGGCCATCGCGTAGGCCAGCTTGTTCTGGATGCGTCTGGCCGCGGCCGGGCCGGAGTCGGAGTTCGGGGCCATCGCGGCGTAGGCCCTGGTAATAATGTCCGCCGCCAACGGTCCGGTGCCCGAGAGGGTCGCTCCCACGTTGCGCGAGGGCGAGATCGGCATACAGGCCAACACGGCCGCGGAGGCGATCTTTTCAGACTTCGCCCCGCCAGGCTCAATGCGATAGACCATTCCGCCCTCGGCGGGGCCATAGTTTGGATCGTCGGGGTCCAGGACCGGAATGACTTGGACCTCGGCGTTCAGGTCGGGAAAAAACGCGCCGATGCGGTTTGCGCCTTCCGGGTAGGGAGTATCGGCGGGTATCCAGACGGCGGCAGCGCGAGCCGCCGCGAAGGCCGCGTATTCGACCACCATCTGCCCAATCATCAACTGACTGACCTGCACGATCAGCAACAGGACCATGATGAACAACGGCAACGTGAGCACGAAGCTCAGGCTCTGAACGCTGCCGCGCTGGTCGGCATGCAGTCGGCGCAGGCGGCGCGGCCTCGGCCGCGCGCGGTTTGCCCAGGCAAGAACGAATAGCACGACGAACGACGCCGCAAGGATCGCCATCCACGGCACGCACGCCAGTAGAACCGAGCGACCCATGACGGCGTCTCCCATAAAGCCGCGACCGGTGGTCGCGCCTTGCGAAACCGCAAGCGGTTTTCTTGCGAAGCCGCAAGCGGTATTTCACACGAAAACATCAAAAAATCCGAACCGCACGACCGCCACCGCCGCCAGGGCACAGGGGGCCAGATACAACGGCGGCTGAAGCTGGGCACGCTCGTCGTCGGTCAGCGGCTCCCAGTGTCCCAGCCGCAGCGACCAGAACAACTGGCGGAGGGTCCGAACGCACAACCGCAACGGTCCGACGCGCCAGATCAGCACGATCAGGCCCGCGCAACCGCCGAGCACAAACGTCCACAACATCGCCTCGATCCCTTGCTCCGGTCCCAGGAAGGCCCCGAGCATGGCAATCAATTTTACGTCGCCGCCGCCAACGCGAAACAACACGAAACAGACCAACATCAGCAGTCCGCAGGCGACCAGTCCCAACAGGCTTTCCGAGAGGGGAATCCAACCGATGACCCGCCGCAGCCACTCCTCGCCGACCCATCCGCCGGCGATGAGCAAAGACCCCACCGCACTGAGGCCCAACGCCGCGAGCATACCGGTATAGGTCGTCCAGTTGTAAATCTTGTGCCGAGCCAGATCGGTCGCCGTGGCCGTCAGCACCAGAGCGATCAACAGAATCGTGGCCAGCATGGGCGTTTTTTGACCTGCGCGGTCTTCTTGTGCTATTGACCGCCGGCCGTGGTCGGATCCGTTTGCAATGTATCAAGCCCGGTGTTGAAGTAATCTCGAATCTTCGGCCAGGCATGGTAGAGCAAGAAGATCAAGATCGGCAGCGCGATGGCGCCGATAATCAAGATCGTTTCAATGCTGACGGCGCCTTCTTGGTCCTCGTGGACCTTTCGCAGCAGGCCTCTAAGCGACGGCTTCTTCATATTCCTGTTCCTCCAGGTGTGAGACAGGTTGGCAACCTGTCCTACTTCGCATTACATAAACGGCCACGAAACCAACACGCACACCATCTCGTAGGCCAAACGCATGGTCCTTGGGCCAACCCACAAAACGAACGCCGCCATCGGCAGAACCACGCCCAGGATCAACACGTAGTCCAACGACGCCAATCCGGCCCGCGGTTGTATTTTTCGTTGGTTCGCCATCTCCCTTAATTGTCGCACACGCCGCGGATTATAACAAGCAAACATCCCGCCGGGTCTCGACCCGGCCTACCGCTTGTCTTCCCAGACCCCCTCCGTAAGGTGGATCATTTCTTCGATCCCTTGCTCGTATGGCTCGCGGCTGAAGTCCGGCCGCTGGCCGGTCGAGACCAACTCGGCAATCAGCCGGCCATCGCTCGCCTTCCCCTTCATTTTTGAGACGAACAAATCGCGGGTCTGATATTGGTTGTTATCGTCCAGCCCGACGGCCTCCGTAACGCGGGTAATTTTCCGCGACCCATCTTCGGTAAACCGGGCAATCTGCACAATTAAATCTATCGCCGAGGCCACCTGTGCCCGGGCCACGTAGACCGGAATCTGCACGTCGGACATCAACGAGAGTGTTTCCAGCCGGATCAATGCGTCCAGGGGCGTATCGGCGTGGATAGTCGAGAGCGAGCCGGCGTGGCCGCTAATCATCGACTGGATCAGGTCCAGCGCCTCGCCGCCGCGGACCTCGCCCACGATGATCCGATCCGGGCGCATCCGCAACGAGTTGACGAACAGTTCCCGGGTGCTGAGCGCTCCGCGTCCGGCGCGGTCGGCATGTTGGGCCTCAAGATACAGGGCGTGCCGTTGGATCAACCGCAACTCGGACGTGTCCTCGATCACCACGATCCGCTCCTGCTCTGGAATGGCCCTCGAAATGGCCCCCAGCAACACGGTCTTGCCCGTGCCGGTGCCGCCGGAGATCAGAATACTCTTTCGCAGTCGGACGCAGATTTCCAGAAACTCCTTAGCCGCTTCCGACAGGCTGCCGAAGCGGATCAGATCGTCCAACGTCAATGCCTGACGGGTAAACTTGCGGATCGTCAGGTAGGTGCCGGTCCGCGCGCTGGGCGGGATCACCGCGTGGACGCGGGAACCGTCGGGCAGTCGGGCGTCGAGCACCGGGTGTTCCTCGCCGATCTCGCGCCCCACCCACTGGGCAATGTTGTGGATCGCGGAAAGCAACGCATCGTCGTTGGCGAACCGCAGGTCGGTGTGCTCCAGCCGCCCATTGCGTTCGACGTACACGTCGTCAAAGCGGTTGACCATTATCTCGCTTACCGATTCGTCGTCCAGCAGGTGACGTATCGGCTCGAGAAAGAAGTGAACGCTTGCCTTGAAGATTTCCTCGCGGGACATCGGTCGGCCTCTTGGAAAGTTGTCGGTACTAATGTACGCGAAAAGTGCGACTGTCGGCACGTAAAATCAGTTCTGCCCCCTTTTTTCCCCAATCCAGAATACCGCGCCGCCGCCGGACCGGGGTGAATAGCCCGACTGCCAACCGTGGGCGGTGGCAATGCGGCGGACGATGGCCAGCCCCAGTCCGGTGCCGTCGGCACGGGTCGTATGATATGGCGTAAACAGCAGATCGACCGCCTCGGCCGCCACGCCCGGCCCACGGTCGGCCACCTCGATCTGCGCCCGTCCATTCTGCCCGACGCCGAGGGAGACATTGATCGCTTTCCCTTCGGGCGAGAACTCCACGGCGTTTTGGATCAGGTTGAAGAGTGCTTGGCGGAGCATTTCGCGGTCGGCCCGGATCGTCCGCTCCGGCGTCGAGGTAGCGACGACGAGTTTCAGACGTTTTGCGTCGAGATCGGGTTCGACCAGCGCGGCCAGTTCCGCGACAACTTCGGCGGGCCGAACCGTCGCGAGCCGTGGCTTGCAGGGCCGCGCGAAGGCGAGGAACTGGTTGATCCGCGCCGTGACCCGGTCGCACTCCTCGATTACGGCTTGGGCCTGCCGTTTTTGTGGACCGTCCGCCGGCATCGCTTGCATCCACCGCTGGGTCCAGCCGCGGATCAGTCCCAGTGGATTGCGGGTTTCGTGTGCCAATCCCGTCGCGGCCTGGCTTAGGTCGCGTAGATGCCGTGTTTCGATCTCCAGCAATTGTGCTCGGCCGTGCGCCTCGGCCAACCGCATCGTCGCCCGCCACGCCAGCACCACGCTGAAAATCACGACTCCCCCGGCAACCACGACCAATATCCGCAACCAGGCGTAGTGCTGGATAAGCCGGTCGGTTCGGCTGCGATCCAACAGCAGCACTGCAAGGAAGCGACCGCTCAGGGGCGGCTTCCCCACGTCTTGCGGCGGCCAGCCCGGCCCTTCGCGTCGCCAGCCGGCCCTTCGCCCCGGTCCCATACCTCGATCCGGTCTGGCTTCGTCGTGGGGCGGTCCGTTTGGATCCCGGCCAAGTTGCGATCTCGCCCCCGGATTCGGCCTCATCCCCGGCCCTGGTCCCCTCCCAGGCCCTGGTCCCCTCCGTGGCCCCGGCATGTTTGGCAACACCCGAAATGCCGCCGCGTAGCGAAATCCGGCCTTGTCCCAATACGGCCCCGGCTCGATCGGCGATGCGAGGTCCAACAGATCGGCTTTTCCGGCGGTCAACGAAAGACGATTGTCGGTCGAGATATCGGTCGAGATTATGGCGACCGCCAACACGTCCTGCGACTTGGCCAGCTCATCGAGCGCGGCTTGGAGCTGCTCGTCGAAGAAACGGCCGAATTGGCGGTGCGACCGAACGCCGCCCACCAGGGCGTTGGCGACCGACTCGGCCTGACGGCGGAGCGAGTCCCGGGTCGTTTTGCACTCAGTCTTGTACTCCTGCCACTGCCACGCGGCCAACACGCCCCAGGCGAGCAGCAGCGCCGCGACGGTCGTCCAGCGGTGCCAGTATATCGAGGCCTTGTCTTGCATGGATTCATTTTCGCACGGCCATCGGCCGCGTCAACCTTTGGGGCGGCGGCAATCATTTGAGCCGGTCGGGGACTGGTCCATTTTTCGGCGGAAAAACGCATTTTGCCGACGAACCGTTGGCCGAAAACATGGACCTGTCCCCCTCCCGCGGCGCCCAAACAATCAAACATACCTCAACGCTTCCATCTCCGCGCGACACCGATCGACGATCGTTTTCTTATCCGCTTTTTCGAGTTTGCTCTTTTTTCCGCCGATCTTTTTGGCCAACACCATTTTGATCTGCTTGCGGGAGATTTTGGCCGTATCGCCGACGATTTCCATCGTTTTACCGTCTCGGCGAATCAAGTCTTCGTAGCGAAGCAAATGGCAGTTGGGATCGCCGGCGGCAAAGTCCAGAAAACAGTTGACGCGGCCGTTCCATTTTTCGATCCAATCGTCCAGCGACGGATACCAACCTGGAGGCGTGCTCTTCCAAGTGTTCAGCGGATTTCGGACAAGCAGCAAAACGTTCGCCTCGGGATAGCACTTGCGGAGCAGTTCCAATTCGCTGCGCTCGTACTGAACTTCCTTGAATCCGATAATGTCGCGATTCTCCCGATATTGGCTATAAAAAGCGCGCAAAAAAGCCCTGGCCGATGCGACGACCGCCCGCTGCGCGTACTCCGACTCCGGACACATGCTGGCGGTCCACAGGTTTGGGTTTTCGTTTTGCTTGAAGAAAGCATCGCGCTCTTCGCCGCCAACCTTCTCGAATCTGACGGCGTCGTCGTGGATGTCGACGAAGTGCCTCAACAGCGAGTTATGCTCGCCCCATATCAGCGTCTTTTCGCGCGAGTTGCAAATTCGTTGCAACAGCGTCGAGCCGGCCCGATGATTCGCCGCCAGAATGATCAAACTAATGAATCGAGAGTCGGCCGTCGATTCTTTGCCGATCCGCCAACTTAGCGGGGAATACGGGATATTTGCGAATTTATCCTGCTGTGCGGAAACTTGATTCCCTTCGTCGGAATCGCAAGACGCGGGCGCGATCGCCTCGGAGCGATTAGACGCCTTTGTCCCCAGGCCGGCAAACCGACCACGAACTGAATCCAGCCGCCGGAGAATCTTGCCCGCCACTGAATGCACTCGGTCGGGCATCTGCCGTGCAAATGCTATTCGACGGCGATCCCTCGTACCCGCGTTCTCGTCGCTCGAATTAGTCACTATGAAAAAGCCTCGGGTCGTCTAACTCGATGAGACTCAGGATGATATTCCGAACGGTGTCGGCGTTTCCGAGTCGCTATTGTACGGCCGAGAGGAAAACGCCGCACCCCCATTATTGGGGCGACGGTTGTACTGCCACCCCGAATTTCGCCACCGGGACGGGAATTGTACTCCCGTCCCGGTGGGCGCAATCTCCCCCGCGGTTAATCTTCGTCCTCATTGGGACCGCTTGGCCCCGGGACGAAACCTCAACGAGTCCCGTCTTCCCAGCCGGGGCCAACGTTTCGGCCACGGCCACGATCACCCCTCTGTCCAGGTCTCATGCCCTGTCCAGGGCGACCGTATCCTTGGCCGGAGCCCATGTTTCGACCTTGGCCACGATCATCCCTCGGTCCAGGCCCCATGCCCGGCCCGGGGCGACCGTGTCCTCGGCCGGGGCCCATGTTTCGACCTTGGCCACGATCATCCCTCGGTCCAGGCCCCATACCCGGTCCGGGACGACCGTATCCTCGATTGGGGCCCATTCCCGGCTCGCCCCATGGACAGCCAGGTCCGCCGCGCCGGGACGGCCGCTGCTTGTGCAGCTCTTTCCGCACTTGTTGCAGCTCTTTTTCGAGCACCTTGATCTTGGCCTTGTTCGGCTCGGGAGCGATTCGGGCCTCGATCAGGTCGGCCAATGTCCGATGCATTTTAATGCGCAACTTGGCGCACGCTATCCATTGGGCCTTGGCGTCAATCATCTTTTCATCGCCGGGCGATTTCGCTCTGTCGTCATCCTCGGCCCTGACAGTCAGGGCCATGCCGCAGAGGATCACCACGGCAGTCAACGTTGTGAGTAAGGTTCGCATGAGAGAGTACCTCCATCTTTGGTTTGGCGCTCTGCAAGTCTTGCACAGTAAGTTTGGGCCGCTTCGGAACGCTTTTGCAGTGTCGGGCCTCGTCCGTGTCGAGCCATTCCTTGGCTTCGGCCGTCAACTCGCGTCCGCAAGTGGCAATAACACGCGGTAGAACGCCGCAGAACGCCTTTTTGTGCGTTTCAGCCGCGCGGCGAACCCGGCCAAGGCCTTTGGCCGAATCCGATCATCTGTATGTGCAAGTCGCGTGCCGGATTATCAAAGAAAGAACGAGAATACTTGTAGGGTGGGTCAAGCGAAGCGCTGCCCCACCAACAGGAAAAAACGTGGCGGGGCAGCGCTTCGCTTGACCCACCCTACTTTCCTGCGGTCGTAGGACAGGTTGCCAACCTGTCCTACATCCTCTCGATTCACAACGCCGTGGTCTCGGGATAACCGAACATCAGATTGAAGTTCTGCACGGCGGCGCCCGAGGCCCCTTTGAGCAGATTGTCCAGACAACTGAAGGTCAACAGTCGGCCGCGCACGACCCGGGCGGTAATGTCGCAGAAGTTTGTTCCCAGCGAATCCTTCGTGCCCGGCAGATGGTCAACGACGCGGACAAACGGCTCATCGGCGTAGAAATCGCGCAACGTCTGCAACGCCTTCTCCTCGCTTATCGAGGATATCGGTTGAGAGTAGGTGGTGGTGAGTATGCCGCGGTCCATCGGCACGAGATGCGGGGCGAAGACCACTTCGACCTCCGTACCCGCCGCAGTACCCAACACTTGCTCGATCTCGGGCGTGTGGCGATGGCGGCCGACGTTATACGCCGAGACGCTCTCGTTGCACTCGGGGTAGTGGGTGGTGAGCTTCAGCGTGCGGCCGGCGCCTGAGAGTCCGCTCTTTGAATCGACGATGATCGTACGCGGGTCGATCGTGCCCGCCTTCAACAACGGGGCCAGCGCCAAAATGGCCGAGGTGGGGTAACAGCCCGGATTGGCCACCAACGAGGCCTCGGGGATTTCTTTGCGGAACAGCTCGGGCAGTCCGTAGGCGACCTTGCCCAAACGCTCGGGATCGGCATGTTTCTGGCCGTACCACTCGGCATAGACCTCCGGACTGTTCAGCCGGTAGTCGGCGCTGAAATCGACGACCCGCGCGCCGGCGTCCAACAGTGTGGAGACCACCGCCGCGCTGGCGCCGTGCGGCAGGCAACTGAAGACGCATTCGGCCCGGGCGGCAACCTCGGCGGGGCTTAGGTCCTCCAGCCGCAGGTCCAGCCGGCCGGTCAGCGACGGATGGATCATGGCCACGTGCGGCTGGCCTTCCTGCCGACTGGTGACGGCCACGATCTCCGCCTCCGGATGGCGGAGCAGAATCTTGATCAGTTCCAACGCCGTGTAACCGGTGGCGCCGAGGATTGCTATGCGTGTCATGGGAATCTCACCGCGTGGACGCGGCGGCTAAACTAGGTGACGATGCCGACGAACCATGAAGTATAAGAACACCGGTCCCGGTCGCCAAGGTCCGTGTCGCCCGATAATGTCGTTTTGCACGGGGGGCTTGACTGTGTACACGATACGTGATACAATTGTGTACACAATAGGGAGCATGCATGATGAGATTTATTAATGTGCGGGAGCTGCGCAGCCGGTCGGCCGACGTGTGGCGGCAATTGACCGAAGAGCCGGACATGGTTGTCACGTCCAACGGCAAACCAGTGGCGATTTTATCGGCCGTTTCGCCCGCGGGTGTGGAGGAATCTCTGTCGGCGCTACGGCGTGCCCGGGCAATCGCGGCGGTGGAAGCCATGCAAAGCCAATCCATGTCCGCCGGTAAACATCGTCTGGGGCAAGCCGTCATCCAAGATGAGATCGCCGCCGTCCGCAAGGGACGCGGCAAATGAAGATCGTATTGGACACCAACGTCCTGGTCTCGGGCCTGCTGAATCCTTACGGAACGCCGGGACGGATTGTGCTGTTGATTGCCGACGGGAAATTGTCGTTGTGTTTCGACGCCCGCATTATCGCCGAATACCGAGACGTTCTGTTCCGTCCGGTTTTCTCCTTCCGGCCCGACCACGTTCGCGCGCTGATCGAACAGATCCGAACGGCCGGCGTGTCCGCGGCGTCCGCCCCGTTGCCGCACCCGTTGCCCGACTGCGACGACGAGGCCTTTCTGGAAGTGGCGATTGCCGTTGCCGCGGAATATCTGGTCACCGGAAATCCGCGACACTTTCCGGCTCGATCGCGCTGCGGAATCGAGGTGGTTTCGCCTGCTGAGTTCCTGGAGCTTTATCGGACATTTAGCCCGCCGTGAATACACGGCGGGGAAGGGTGGTTTTTCGCACCAGACCATGCCCCGGGTGTATTCACCCGGGGCTAAATTACGGATATCTCAATATCAAAACACCTTCTCATTTCACCCGCACCTCGTAGGGCATCCACAGCAGAATCCGCTCGGAGAGCAATTGACGAAGCAACTGGGTCTGACGAAGCGTTCCAACAATATCCGGCAACAGCGATTCCAGGTCGGTCGAGGCCGAGGGATCGTCGAAGAGTCGCTCGAAGAACGATTTTGACTCGGGCAGGACGAGCAAATCGACCTCGGCGCCTGGTTTCAAGCCGGCGGCTTTCTTAGCGGCGGCAATAGCGTCCTCCAAAGTACCCAACCGGTCGATCAGTCCGAGCTTCTTCGCGGTCCGACCGGTGTAAACTCGCCCCTGGGCAAGCTCTTCCAGCTTGCTGAAGGTCATATTTCGGCCTTCGGCGGCCTTGCCCACGAATTGGCGATAAGTTTCCTCCAACGAAACGAGCCAGACTTTGCGCTCCTCGGGCGTGAACGGTTGGTTTGACGAGAGCGCGCCGCTGTTGGCGCCGCGGCTGATGACCTCCGTGTTCAGGCCAAGTTTGTCGTACAGCCCGCGAGTGACGAGCTTGCCGCCGATCACGCCGATCGAACCGGTCAAGGTACATGGGGCGGCGAAAATTTTCTTGGCCCCCATGGCTATGTAATAACCGCCGCTGCCGGCCACGTCGCCCATGCTGGCGATGATCGGTTGCCGGATGCGGACCGTCTCGCGCCAGATCAGATCGCTGGCGGTGGCCGATCCTCCGGGGCTATCGATCCGCAGCACGATGGCCTTCACCCTCGGGTTGTCGGCGGCTTTGCGCAACGCGGCGATCAAAGTTGTCGAACCGAGCGACGAAGAGCCGAATAGACCGGTCTGGCTTTTCCCTTCCACGATCGCCCCGACGGCGTAGACCACGGCGATTGCCGGTTTCTTACCCGTCTTTTTCAATTCCTTCCCGCCGAGCATCAGTTCGGCAAGTTTCATCATCCCGGAGAAACCCGAGAAATTGGTGTCGATCTTTTTCTTCTTGTAATTGGTGACGACCTTGATTTCCTTCGCCTTCAGCCTTTTTTTCAGACTCTCCTGAAGTTGGTCGGGGTAGAGCACGTCGTCGATCAAGCCGGCTTTCTTGGCGTCGTCGGGCGTGAACAGACCTCGGTCCAAGAGCGCCTTGACCTGATAATCCTTTAGTTGGCGGTCGGCGGCGATCGTGGCGATAATTTCTTCGTAGTTGTCGTTGGCCAGCGACTCGAAGCTCTCTCGCAACGGTTTGCTCATTTCCTTGCGGGTAAGCGGTTCCACGGCGCCCTTGTACTTACCCATCTTCAGGGCGTCGAACCGCAGCCCCAGCTTGTCCAACAAGCCCTTGTAGAAAGTGACCTCCATCCGCACGCCGGGCACGATCAACATACCCGACGACGGCATGACGATCCGGTCGCAGGAGGCGGCCAGCAGATATGCGTTTGTGTCGGCGGTGGTCAGTTCCGCGTAGACCGGTTTTTTCGTCTTCCGCAACCGAGCCACCGCGCCTCGCAATTCGTGTATCTTTCCACGGCCTATGGATAGACCTTCGATTTTCAACCAGACCGCCGACACGTCCTTGTCTTTGGCGGCCGAGTCGATGCGCTGGATGGTGGCCGCCAACGTGGGCTTCAATTCACCGAACAGCCCCGGCGCGGCCGGCCCCTCGGGAAAGTCGCCCCCCAGCGTTAGCTTGACGACAACGGGTTTCTTAACCGCCGCCTTCTCCCCTTTAGCCGTCTTTGTCTTCTTGGCCGTCGCTTTCTTCCCTTTAGCCGCCTTTGTCTTGTCTTCGGCCTTGTCTTTCTTCTTTACGTCCGATTGCGGCTTCTCGGCCTTGGCAACGGCCGGTTTTTCCTTCTCCGCCACGGGCGCCGATTGGAGGGTTGCTGTGTAGATGAATAGCAATGAGATTGCACAGCCAAGCAGAGCTAGTCGTCGCATGGGAAGATTCCTTATAGTTGCGTCAAGGGAAGGCATTCAGCACCCCATTATATATAGGTCAGCATTATAGTCGGAAAGGACGGTCTTGTCCACCGCCGGGGTGTGGAGTTTAGTAGGCCGGGTTGCAACCCGGCGAACATTTCGCCGGGTCACGACCCGGCCTACCATCTGGATTGCCGTCAGAATGTATACACGAAAATGTATACACACCGTGGTGGCGAACGGTTACAGTTATTCTTGAATCCCTTCTTTGTTTTGGCCCGGGCTTCCGCTACGATGGAATGCATGACCGCTGCGAAGGGACAATTGTTTCGTGTGCTGCCGCGCCAGGTGGACCAGACCATCTCGGCCGCCATGAGCGAGTGGATGCCGGGCAGTTCGCGGGCCGAGATACGTCGGCTCTTAAAGTCGCGGCGGGTGATGGTCAACGGCAACCTCTGTGCGGACGCCGGTTATCGGATGCGTCTGAAGGACGTGGTTAAGCTGCTGCCGCACTCCATCGCTCCGACTGCCGAGGAACAAGACGTCCGCATCAGACATCTCGACAAGCACGTCGTGGTGGTGGAGAAGCCGCCGTGCATGACCTCCACGCACCACCCGGACGAGCGCCGATTGCCGCAGCGACGGCGCCAGTTTCAGCCGACGCTCGAAGAACTGCTGCCACGGCTGATCGCCCGGGCGGAAGACCGTCGCAATGAGCGCCCGGTCCGCGCGGTGCATCGCCTGGACCGAGAGACCAGCGGCCTGATGGTCTTCGCCCTAACGGACGAAGCGCGGGAACACTTGCAACATCAGTTCCGCAAACATACTATTCGGCGGCGTTACGTGGCGGTCGTGCGCGGATTCGTCGAAGAGCAAACTATCGAAAGCCGGCTGGTCCGCGACCGGGGCGACGGCCGGCGGGGAAGCACCACCTTGCCAGGCGAGGGCAAGACGGCGATCACTCACGTCCGGCCCGTCGAGCGGCTCGGCGACTACACGTTGGTTGAGTGCCGGCTGGAGACCGGGCGGACGCACCAGATTCGCATCCATCTCAGCGAGGCCGGCCATCCGCTTTGCGGCGACAAGGTGTATTGGCGGCCTTTATCCAAGCCCGGCGAGCCGGACACCAGCGGCGCGGCGCGATTGGCGCTCTGCGCGGTAGAGCTTGGATTCGAGCATCCGGCGACCGGCCAAGCGATGAGTTTCGAGACTCCGCTGCCGCCCGATTTGGCGAAGTTCGTGCAGCGGCTGCGCAATGCCGCTGGTCGTGATCCATCCGTTTAGCGACCGCCGGCACGGCGGCCCATGCTCGAGTGGATGTTCGATCGCATTACGAATCCACTACTTCCGCTCCGGTACACCGAGTTCCGCGAGCTTTGCGGCCACGTCGGCGGCGTGGGTCGAGGGTTTTACGTGCTTGTCGATGCAGAGAATCGTGCCGTCGGCGCCGATGTAGAAAGTCCACCGGCTGGCCCATTTTTGTACCGGACCGGTGACGCCGTAAGAGCGGGCAACCTCGCCGCCCGGATCGCTGAGGATTGGATAATCGGCCCCGACCGAGGCGGCGAATTCCTGGTTCTTCTCCGGCCGGTCGACGCTGATGGTGAAGTAGGCGGCGTCGAACCGCTTGAGCTTTCGCCCGCCGGAGGCCAACGCCTTGCACTCGGTGGTGCAGCCGGGCGTGAACGCCTTGGGAAACCAAGCCAACACCACCGCCTGACGGTCACGGTAGTCGGAGAGTTTGTAGGTCTTGCCGTCGCTGCCGGGCAAGGAGAAGTCGGGGGCCGCGTCGCCCACCGTCAGTTCCGCAGTCGAGCCGAACATTGGTTGCACCTCCGACGAGAAAATGCCGAACACCTTGCTCCCACACAGAGCATGGGAACGAGCGTGCAAGACACCCGCCAGATTCCGATTATTCGGTATCTTGCGTTCGGCGAATGATTTCCACCAGATGGTAGCCGAATTGCGTGCGGATTGGTCCGTGTGCTACGCCCACCTCGGCCTCGAAGACCACCGAGTCGAACTCCGACACCATTTCGCCCGGTCCGAACTCACCCAGCTCGCCCCCTTGTTCGCCCGAAGGACACTGCGAATGTTCGCGGGCCATTTCGGCGAAGTCGGCGCCGTCTTGAATCTTCGTTTTGATCTTCTCGCACGCTTCCTCGGTTTCCACCAGAATGTGTCGCGCGGCGGCTCGGACCATCTCTGTTCTCCTTGTAATTTGGATGTGTGCATAATACTCGATCATGCGAGTTCGGGCAAGCCGAACCGCTCTCGGGAGGTATCCACTGCGGCCGGGATTGTCCACCTACTTGGTGGATTATCGCTTGGACGTCATGCGAATCGCCGCGCCAGCCGTGCGTACAGGCACGGTGGCAATTGCTCGGGGCAAGCGGTCCCGGTGGCGACCAGTTTGCCCGACGGTGGTCGAGACGACGAGGTTCCCCATCAGCGTGGCCTCAGAAAAGGACGTTGACAGTTGTGTATAACGTATAATAATTGGAGAGGGGGTCTGGGAATTGCCCACTTGATTGGCCACCAGAACTCCAATGGGACAAAAGGCAAACGCCCCGCGATTGCGGTCGCGGGGGGGGGGGAATTGCGGCGGTTTGTTGTTCTGATTCTCGATTCAGCGCAATTTTGCGGGCTTCATCCCTCGTCTCGGAGGCGTCATTGCGATGAGCGATTGCCCGGACCAACTCGATGCCGGCGCGTTGGGGCGCGTATTGGCCGAGGCCTCCGCCGATTTCGTTTGTCTGACGACCTCGCACGGCGAGCCTTTCTATCTGAACCCGGCCGGCCGGCGGATGGTCGGGTTGAGCGAAGAGCGGCCCGCCTCCGGGATCGCGCTCCACGATTTGTACGACGACCGCTCGTGGACGGAGTTGCGCAACGTCGCCGTGCCGAAGGTCAACAAGATCGGACACTGGGAGGGTCGCGGCCGGCTTCGCAACGTCGGCTCCGGCAAAACGATCGAAGTTCACGCCCGGATATTCCGCTTCAAGTCTAGCGAGACCGGACGGCCCGTTTGTCTGGCGATCGTTCACCGGCGTATAGAAGAGGAGCCGGACTCGCGGAAGGCGTTGGCCGAGGTCCAGGCCCGAAAGCGGGCGATACTCGAATCCTCCCTCGATCCGATCATCACAATCGACCACGAGGGGGTCGTTACCGAGTTCAACAAGGCGGCGGAGCAATGTTTCGGCTACCCACGGGATAAGGTTCTGGGCACGAAACCCTCCGACGTCCTCTTTCCGCCCGGCGACAACCCCGGTCAACAGGACCGCATCGACCGCTATCTGAACGTGGGCGAAGGGTCGCTGCTTGGCCGGCGGGTCGAGGTCTCGGCGGTCCGCGCCGACGGCGAGACATTCGACGCCGAAATGGCCATGACCATCGGCCAGGAACAAGGCGCCCCCGTGCTGACTTTTTTTATCCGCGACATCAGCCGGCGGAAGAATGCCGAGCGGGAGCAAGCCCGATACGCGGCCGAGTTGGAGCGGTCGAACCGCGAGTTGGAGCAGTTCGCCTCCGTCGCTTCCCACGATCTGCAAGAGCCGCTGCGGAAAATCCGCACGTTCAGCGACCGCCTGCAAATGAAGTACGGAGACAAGTTGGACGAGGAGGGCAACGACGTCTTTCAGCGGATACAGAAAGCCGCCGGACGGATGCAGGCCCTGATCGACGGTCTGCTCTCGCTCTCGCGGGTGACCACCCAAGGACAAGATTTCGTCATAGTCGATCTGGAACAGGTGGCCCGAGAGGTCGTCTCCGATCTGGAAGTGCAGATCGAGTACGTCGGCGGCCGGGTCGAGTTGGGTCGCTTGCCGTCGATCCAGGCCGATCCGGTGCAAATGCGGCAATTGCTGCAAAACCTGATCGCCAACGGGCTGAAGTTCCACCGCGTCGACGAGCCGCCGGTGGTGAAAGTGTACGGCCGCTTTGCCCACGGACGCATGGAACGGCTGGCCGGACTCGCGCCCGATGAGGAACGGTGCCGGGTCGTGGTCGAGGACAACGGCATCGGCGTCGAGCAAAAACACCAGAAGCGGATGTTCGACGTTTTCCAGCGTTTGCACCCCCGCGACGTGTTCGAGGGGGTGGGGATCGGGTTGGCGCTGTGCCGCAAGATCGTCGAACGCCACGGGGGCGAAATCGCCGTCCGCAGCGTTCCCGGCCAGGGAAGCGCGTTTGAGGTCATGCTCCCCTCCGCCCACGTTATGGTACACGGAAAAAAAGTTGATTGAATGTGAAGGACGAATTAGCAGCCCGTTGGATAAGTCGGTTTTCGAGAGTGCGGGGAGAAACACTCGGGAAAACACTGCTGGGCAAGCCAGCAGTGGCGCCCTTTCTCGACGGGCTGTTAGGGAATCCGTCCTACCTTGGTACAATGTAAGAACCGATGCCGCCCAACGCAAAACGCCGAACGGTCCTGATGGTCGACGACGACGCCGAGGATTGTCTGCTGGTGCGCGATGCCTTGCGCGAGGCGGGCCGGTCGTGCGACGTTCGGTTTGTCCGCGACGGCGAGGAGATGTTCGACTATCTCCGCCACACGGGCGAATACTGCCAGGGGCGCGACGTTCCTTGGCCGGACATTATTCTCTTGGACCTGAAAATGCCCCGCAAGGACGGCCTGGAAACGCTCGGCGAACTGAAGGCCGATCCCCGCTGTCGGCGAATTCCCGTGGTTGTACTGACCACCTCGACCGCGGAGTCCGACGTGGAGTTCTGCTACTCGCTCGGCGCGAACTCCTATGCGACCAAGCCGTCGGGGTTCCGCGAACTGGTCGAACTCCTCGACGTTTTGAGCGGATATTGGTTCGACGTGATATTATTGCCCCCCAAGGCGCGAGATGGCTGAACGACGCATTAGATTATTGTTGGTCGAGGACGATCCCGATGACGTCTGGATGATGCGCAATCTCCTCGGCGACCGTTGGGACGAGCCGTTCGACATGGTCCACGTCGAATTGCTCTCGGCGGCGGTCGAACGCTTGGCCGAAGAAAGTTACGACATCATACTATTGGACCTCACGCTGCCCGACAGCCAGGGGCTGGAAACTTTTTTCGCCATGCACGCGCAGGCGGACGAGACGCCGATTGTCGTGCTCTCCGGCTGCAACGATGAACGGATCGCGGTAAAGGCCGTGCAGGCCGGCGCACAGGATTACCTCGTCAAAGGACAGGTGAACGACCACATACTGATCCGTTCGATCCGCTACGCCATCGAGCGCGGCCGGCGGTGCCGCGCCGAGGAGGCGGTGCGAGACACCTCGGAGGAATTCCGGGCGGCACAGGAAATCCAACAGCGGCTCTATCCCGACAAACCGCCCGAACTGTCGGGGTTCGAGATCGCCGGGGCGCTCTTTTCGGCCAAATCGACCGCCGGCGACTACTTCGACTACATTCCCATGCTCGACGGTTGCCTGGGGGTCGTCCTGGGCGACGTCAGCAGCCATGGGATGGGACCGGCGCTGTTGATGTCGGAGACGAGGGCCTGCCTGCGGACCTTGGTCGAAATACACGACGACGTGGGCAAAATCCTCACCCACGCCAACCGTCTGCTGGCCACCGACGCCAGCGAACAACACTTCGTCACCTTGGCGATGGTCCGGCTCGATCCCCGCGACAGGTCGATGGTCTACGCCAGCGCGGGCCAACGCGGCTACCTGCTTCATTCGGGTCTCGACGTGACGGTCCTCGACAGCACCAGTCTGCCGTTGGGCGTTCGTGCCGAGACGGTCGTGCCGGCGGCGGCCTCGATTGCACTGCAACCCGGCGACTTGCTCACTTTTTTCACCGACGGAGTGGTCGAGGCGGAATCACCCGGCCGGGTCCGTTTCGGGGTGGCTCGGGCGCTTCAGGCGATCCGATCCGAGCGCGACAAGCCTCCGCGAGAGATCATCGAGGCCCTTCATCAAGAGATTTCAGGCTTTTGCCGCAACCAACCTCTCCGCGACGACGTTACGGTCGTGATCGCGAAAGTTACGGACTCACTTCATGGCCCGTGAGTCGAGGGCCATCCCGGGTGGGCGGAAACCGTTTGCTTAGGGCTTGGGAAAAAATAATTGTCGAATTCGAGTGGCACCCTCCATAGCCCCATAATCAATTTCAAACCACGCCCTTCGCTACGCTCAGGGACGTGCCACCCCCAGTCGAAAGCGACAGTTATTGATTCGCCGGTCCTCACCCTTTGTCCAGACCGTCACGGGCCGGCGGAGGCAGGTATCGGGTCGCCGGGGGGGCCACCGCCAGGCTGGAGTGATTCATCGTCGGAAACAACATAGATGATCATGGCGGCCAGCATCAGCCCCACCG
Source organism: uncultured Thermoguttaceae bacterium (assembly GCA_965195225.1). Lineage (GTDB taxonomy): Bacteria > Planctomycetota > Planctomycetia > Pirellulales > Thermoguttaceae > JAHIKV01. Next base: position 35,494 of record CBDAFL010000161.1, on the reverse strand, counting down.
CAACCCAGAATCGCCAGTTGCGATGCAATCCCTTTCGAGCGGAACCGTGGGGGGCGCCGCGATTGTGCTTATGCTTGTTTTTGGATGAATGTTTCTTGTTCATGTTCCTTCAGCTTCCTGCAAGGCCGACCTACCTACACGTACTGCGACAGCCGCTCGATCACCTCGCCTTGCGGGTCGCGGAGGTTCACCTGCAAGGGCATTTGGCCGGGCAGACTGTGCGTGGCGCAGCCGAAGCACGGGTCGTAGGCGCGGAATGCCATCTCGACCATGTTCAGCAACCCCTCGCTGACCTTGCCCTTCTTAATCAACCCCTGGGCCGCCTTCTTCACCGACATGCAGATCGGGGCGTTGTTGTTCGTCGTGCCCACGATCAGATTGACCTTCGTGAGGATGCCGCGCTCGTCGGTCGTGTAGTGGTGGGTGAGTGTGCCGCGCGGGGCCTCGACGCTGCCGACGCCCTCGGTCGGAGTCTCGGTCGGCAACACCCGATATTCCTTGCCGGTGATCTCGGGGTCGGTGGCCAACTCGACCCAGCGCTCGGTGGAGTAGAGCAGCTCGACCAGCCGCGCCCAGTGAGTGACCAATGTATGGTTGATCGGCTTGCCGCCGAGGGTTTCGTACATCTTTTTATACTCGGCGTCGGCCAGCGGGGTGGCCATGCCGTCGGCGGCGTTGCAGCGCGACAGCGGAGTGGCCTTGTAGACGCCCGACTCTTCGCCGTCGACAAAGCCCTTCCAGCCGACCTGCTTCAGGTAGGGGAACTTCAGGAAAGACCACGGCTCGACCCGCTCGGCGATGTACTCGTGGTACTGCGAGCAATCGTACTTGGCGTGCTCCTTGCCGTTGGGGCTGGTAATGCGAATCGCGCCGTCGTAGAAGTTGATCTTGTTCTCGGCGTCAACCGTGCCCATGTTGTATGTCTTGTGGACATAGACGTCGCCGGTGACGATTTTCAGGTACTCGCTGTTTTTCAGGACGACGTCCTCGAAGAGCTTTAGCGAGAACTTGGCGAACTCGATGGCCTCCCGCCCTCGGTCCTCGATCTCCTTGCGTTGCTCTTCGTTGATTCCACGGCTGACTCCGCCGGGCAGGCCCCAGTTTGGGTGTACGCGGCGTCCGCCCATCAATTGGATCAGGGCGTGTCCGTCGTGACGCATTTTCAAAACGTGCTTGGCCACGTCCATACCTACCTTGGCGATCACCCCGAGTATGTTCCGCTCGGCGGGCGGGGCCGTGGGGCCGACGACGAAGTCCGGGCCGGCCAAGGCGTAGAAGTGGGTCGTGTGGTCGGTGGCGAAGAAAATGTTGTAGAACATCTCGCGGAGCTTCTTGGCCGTTGGCGGCGGATCGACGTGGAACACCGCGTCCAGCGCCTTGCTGGCCGCAATATGATGGGCCTCGGGACAGACGCCGCAGATGCGAGCGGTCAGGTTAGGCATGTCCTCGGCCTGACGGCCGACGCAAAATTGCTCGAAGCCGCGAAGCTCGGGTATCTGCAAGTAGGCGTTGGCCACGTCCCCTTGTTCGTCGAGGAAGATGTCTATCTTGCCGTGGCCTTCGAGCCGGGTGATCGGGTCGATCGAAATGCGTTTCATCGCTATAAGCTCTCAGTTTTCAGTTGTCAGTATTCAGTTTGCATTTTGCACTTTTTTCTTCCGCCGCAACTGGCTGGCTGCCAGGCTGAACCGGTAGAAGTTGCCCACCGGATCGGGAATCCCCTCCTCGATTATCCGACGGATTTCATCCGGATCGTCGGAGTCGATCACCGAGGCCAAAGCGCTCATCAGCCGGGCGCCGAAATCGGCCACGCCGTCGTTGGCCCCGTGACAGCCGATGCACGGCGAGTTGACCGCCGGACAGAGCGCTCCGCAGCCGGCGCGAGTGGCGATGCCGCAACAGAGCAACCCCTGCTCCAGCAAACAGGTCTCCTCGTCGGGGATGATCTCCCACGTGCGGTAAAACTTCTTGATCTTCTTCTCGCCGCGAGTTCGGGGACATTCCTCGCAGACGGTTGTGTTCAACCCGATCGTCGAACCCTTCGGCGGCAGCTTGCCTTCGAGGATCGCCACGATGGCCTTCCAGATGTTTTCGGCCTCGGGCGGACAGCCGGGCAGATAGTAATCGACCTCGACCGTTTGGCCCAGCGTCCTCAACGTGTCGTAGAAGATCGGCAGGTGGAGGGTTCCCTCGGGCATCTTCGTCGCCGACTGGGGACGAACGTCCTGGGGATTCTCGGGCATGGTGGCCGAGCCTTCCTTGTAGACGGCGTCGAACACTTCCCGGCGGTCGTTCATGTTCGCCAGCCCCGGAATGCAGCCCTCGGACGCACAAGAGCCGAAGGCGACCAGCACCTTCGATTTGCGCCGCAGCAGTTGGGCCATGTATTCCTGCTCGCTGGTGCGGATGCCGCCGTTGAACAGGCAGACGTCGATAGCCCCGTCGTCCATCTTTTCGACGTCGCGGACCTTGCCGTCGGTGGCGCATGGCCAGAGGACGATGTCGAACGCCGCGGCGACGTCGAGAATCTTCTCGTCGATGGCCAGGAGGGAGATATCGCAGCCGCCACAGGAGGCCGCCCAGTAAAACGCCAGTTTTCCCTTGGGTTTATCGCTCATGCGGAGACCTCCATCGCCTCTTCGTGCTCTTTGACAATATCATCGAGTGCCTTTTGCCGTTCGCCGTTCTCGTTCCAATTTTGCGGCCAGTGGAGCGGGCCGAGTCGTTTTACGTCGGCCACCAGCTCGTCGATCGCTTCGGCCAACTGCTGCCCCTCGGCGGCCGAGGCCCAAACCAACCGCACCCGCTCCGACTCGACGCCCATCGCCGCGAGGGTGTGCTTGAGCATTTCGTAGCGCCGCATGGCCTTGTAGTTCTGATTGATGTAGTGACATTCGCCGGGGTGGCAGCCGGCGATCATCACGCCGTCGGCGCCGTCGGCCAGTGCCTTTGTGACGAAGGTGGGATCGACCCGGCCGCTGCACATCACACGGATAATCCGCACGTTCGACGGATACTTGATCCGCGCCGAGCCGGCCAGGTCGGCCGCCCGGTACGAACACCAGTTGCAGAAGAAGCCCACGATCTTGGGATCAAATGTTTCGTTGGACATGGGAGCTAGTGGTTAGTGGTTAGCGTGTGTTTCCCTGGTCGACCGCTCTACACGTGGTTATACTCTCCGAACTCGTATGCGGTGTCAAACATGGCAATGATATTCTCCGGTGGTACGTTTGCCTGGATGTTGTGGACCTGGTTGAACACGTATCCGCCGCCCGGGGCGAAGATATCGACTCGTTCCTTGACGTGTCGCCGGATTTCGTCCGGGCCGGCGTTGCCGAGAACCCTTTGCGTATCACACCCACCTCCCCAGAAGACCAGACGTTCTCCGAACTCCGCTTTTAGTTCGGTCGGATCCATGTTGGCGGCCGACGTCTGCACGGGGTTTAGAATGTCGATTCCAGCCTCGATGAAATGGGGCAGAAGGTTCCGCACCGATCCGCAGCAGTGCAGAAAGACCTTCCACGACGTATTGGCGTGAATCCAGTCGCACAGTTTTTTGTAGTGCGGTTTGATCATTTCGGCCCACAATTCCGGCCGGATGAATTCTCCTCGCTGTGTCCCGCTGTCGTCGGCCGCGATGCCCCAGGCGAAACAGCATTCACCCACCGCCTGATTCACTAGTTCCAGGCACTTGATCGTCGCCTCCACCGACCGGTCCATGATCTCGTGACACGTCTCTTTTTCCGTCATCAACATGATCATCCATTCGTCCGGCAGGCCTTGCGTCACATTGCTGGCGCGGTCCGTGATCAAGCTCAAGCCGAGAAAGCACACGCCGAATCCCCAGCCGAGAATAGCATAGTCCGTATTGCGATAGAGGGAGTGGCCGTACTGGTGCAAAAGGTTCAAGTGCTCGTCGGGGATATCGGAAATCGGCCGGAACTTCCGCGGTTCGATCCGATCGCCCTTGTTAAATGACGTGTCGTCGAAGTAATAACCGTTCTTCGGCATCCGAAAGGATGACGGCGAACCGTCGGCGTGAAGGAGGATCCAGTTGCCCTCGGCGTCTTCCGCAATGTTTGTTCTCGGCGGGAACAGCACTTCCGTGCCGTCGAACAGGCGACGAGGGATCCACTCATCCACAGGTCGGACATCGTCCAGGATGACGGATAAGTCCAATGGCACAACGTCGACGTGAAGACGTCGGAGAACCTCATCTTCCATGGCAGCGAGCATGAAGCGGGGATCGAGGATCCTTGTGGGGGTGGCGATGCCGAGCTTGCGCTTTACCTTGTCGTAAGCAACGGCGGAGATTCCAGACGCTTTCATGGCGCTCAGATCAATGGGCACACGGTCCGGTTCCCGGTGATTTACGGTCGCAATTATTCTTTCCCGCGGTGTCATTATTTTCACCTTCCGGCGACTTCGCGTCTCAGCGGACGTCGTACGCAACCACCTTGATTTTCGAGTTTTTCAAGCGATAACTCGCTGCAAATAAGTGTGATCCGTTCTAGGATTCCGAGTTTGTGGTCTGTAGTTCCGGTATTGCATCCCAGAGGATGCCGTCAATTTCGGCGAAAATCTGCTCGTTGTTGAAGTGTGCGCCGGTGATCACTCCGGCAGGACAGGCGGCCACGCACGTGCCGCAGCCCTTGCAGAGCGCGGTTATCACGCGGCTGACCTTCTTCTCCTCGTCGTATTCGATGGCGTTGAAGGGACACAGGTCGTTGCAGATCCGGCAACCGGAGCATGCTTCCTCGTCGATCGAGGCCACGATCGGCTCGATGGTGACGGTGCCCTTGGCGATCATGCCCGCGACTCGCGCGGCGGCCGCGGCCCCCTGGGCCACCGCGGCCGGGATGTCCTTCGGTCCCTGGCAAACGCCGGCCACGAACACCCCGTCGGTCATCGTGGCCACCGGGTCGAGCTTCGGGTGTCGCTCGGTGTACCAGCCGGCCATGCTGCACGAGATGCCGCACTTGAGTCCCAGTTCCTTGGCGTCGGCCTGCGGTTCCAGCCCGCCCATCAGGATGACCATGTCGACCGGAATCCGACGCTGTTTACCCAGCAGCGTGTCTTCCGCCTGGACGATCAATTTGCCATGTTCCTCGGGCCTGCGGGCGGCGTCGGTCACTTCGGCCACTTTGCCGCGGACGAAGTGCATCCCTTCCCCCAGCAGCCGCTGATAGAACTCCTCGTACTCCTTCATCGGCGTGCGCATGTCGATGTAGAACGAGTAGACCTCGGCGTTGGTCTTTTCCAAAACCAAGTGGCCGAACTTCAGCGCCGCCATGCAGCAAACGGCCGAGCAGTAGGGGTTGGAGGTCACGTCGCGGCTGCCGACGCAGTGGACGATGGCCACCGATTTCGGTTCGGTCTTGCCGTCCCGCATCACGATCTTTCCGCTCGTCGGCCCGGCGGCGTTGCAGAGCCGCTCGAATTCCATGCTCGTGTAGACGTTGGCCAGCCGCCCGAAGCCGTACTGCGGAATCCGTTTGCAGTCGAACAGCTTCCAGCCGGTGGCCATGATGATGTTGCCCACGTTCAGCTCTACGGTCTCGTCCTTCTGGTCGTAGTCCACGGCGTCGGTCGGACAGACTTTCGAGCAGACCTGGCACTTGCCGCGTGTGAACCAGGTGCAGTTTTCCGTGTCGATCACCGGGGTTCGGGGCACGGCCTGGGGGAACGGCGAGTAGATTGCCTTGCGGTAGCCCATGCCGGCCTCGAACACGTCGTCGATCACTTTGCGGGGACACTTTTCGGTGCAGATACCGCAGCCGGTGCATTTGTCGTAATCGACGTAGCGGGCCTTCTTGCGAATCTTGACCTTGAAGTTGCCGACCGATCCACTGACCTCCTCCAACTCGGAGTAGGTGAGCAAGGTGACGTTCTCGTGTTGCCCTACCTCGGACATCTTCGGCGTCAGGATACAGGCCGAACAGTCAAGCGTGGGGAAGGTCTTGTCGAACTGCGCCATGTGGCCGCCGATCGACGGCTCGCGTTCGACCAGATAGACGGGATACCCGGCGTCGGCCAGTTCGAGCGTGGCCTGCAAACCGGCGATGCCGCCGCCGACGACCAGCGTGGCGGGGTTCACCTCGACTTCCATCGGTTCGAGCGGCTTCTGACATTTTACGCGCTCCGCGGAGGCGTAGATCAACGCCTTGGCCTTCTTTGTTCCTGCCGCTTTGTCGCTGTTGACCCAGGAGACGTGCTCCCGCAGGTTGGTCATCTGGCAGAGGAAGGGATTCAACCCGGCCCGTTTGCAGGCGTTGCGGAAGGTTTTCTCGTGCAGATGGGGCGAGCAGGCGCCGACCACCACGCCGGTCAGCCCTTCGTTGCGGATGTCGTCCTCGATCATCTGCTGGCCGAGCGAGGAACACATGAACTTGTAGTCTCTTGAGACCACAACGCCCTTGATATTCTCGCCGGCCCAACGAGCGACCTCTTCCACGTCGATCGTTCCGGCTATGTTGCTGCCGCAGTGGCACACGTAAATGCCGATCTTATCGGCCATGATGATTTCTCCAGTTGATTGCAAAACCGCAAGCGGCGTAACTGGCCGGTGAACCGGCCAGCCCTTGTCTCTAATCTCTAATCCCTAAACAGGCTGCCCGCCGAGCTTCGTCTCCAACACCGGCATGGCGGTTACAAGCTCCTTGCCGAAGCCGAGCTTTTGCGGGTCGATGCCGAAAGCGATGCCCAGCATTTGTGTGAAGTACATGATCGGCAGCGTGAACTCGGTGCCAAAGAACCCGTTCACCCGGCCCTGGTAGCCGTCGAGGTTCAACTGGCACATCGGGCACATGCAGATGATCATGTCGGCGTTGTAGTCCTGGGCGTTTTGCAGCAGCCGGCGGATCAACTCGAACGCCTGCGGTTCGCTGATCTGAGTCATGTGCCCGCCGCAACAATGGGCCTTCACCGGGTAATCGACCACCTCGGCCCCAAGCCAACTCAGCAGGTGGTCCATCTTCATCGGATATTCGGGGTTGTCGTTGTTGTCGATCGGCCGGACCACCTGGCACCCGTAATACGGCGCTACCCGTAAACCGGCCAGCGGGCGGACCACCTTGTCGCGAACGGCCGTCTCGCCGATGTCGTCGACGATCACGTCGAGCATGTGCCGGACCGCCACCCGCCCCGGCTCGTATTTCAGTCCGCCGGCGGCCAGACACTGGTTGACCTCCTTGCCGAACTCGGGATGGTCGACCATCAGCTTGTCGGTCTTGGCGAGGTTTAGATAGCAGGCGGCGCAAGGGGCCACGACCTGATCGGTCTGCGGTTCGACCAAGGCCAGATTTCGGGCGATCACCGCACAGGCGGCCAATTCGTTCTGGCTGAAATACTCGGTGGCGCCGCAACAGTTCCAATCGTCGATCTCCTGCAGCCTGATACCAAGCAGATCGGACACCTCGCGGACGGAGTGGTCATAAGCGGCGGCGTTGCGTTCCAGCGAGCAGCCGGGGTAATAAGCGTATTTCACTTTTTACTCCACACAGGGAAGGAGGCTATGTAGCGATGGTCAAAGGTTCAAGGTTCAAGGATTTTCCATTTGAACCTTGAACCTTTGACCTTGAACCTTGCACATTCATCTATTTTGTCTTTCCGCTCCCGCTCAACTCTTTTGCTTTATTGATAATCGCCTGAAGCTGTTCGATCTGGCGGATTTTCGTCGGCCGCAGCGCCATCCGCCCGCGGGTGAACATCTGCAATCCCATCGGCCCCATCTTCATCATGCTGATCGGCCGCTTCAATAAATGATAGCCGGTGGCCAGTCCGAACTCGAAACTCCGCCCGTAGCGGTCGACGAAATCGGTGAACGTCTTGGCCAGCGCCGGGGCATCGGTGTCCTGGTAGCGCTTCTCGGCGATCGACAACCGTTTAAGCGTGTAGATGATGTCGGTGATGGGGATGTCTTGTGGGCAGCGAGAGGTGCAGAAGTAGCAGGAGACGCAGGCCCACATCGTGTTGGCCGCCAACACGGCGTCCCGGTCGTTGGCGCCTATCATGGCGATCAGCGCCCGCGGGGTGTACTGCATTTCCGCGCCGCTGGGGCACGATCCGCCGCAGCTTCCACACTGGAGACAGTGGACCAACCGTTCGCCGCCCGGCGTGGCTTCGATTACTTCTTCGAGGAAAGTCCCTTTTTTCTCGGCGATATGTGCTGCCATGTTTTACGGCCTCGGTAGTTATTCGGCAAATTGGTTACTTCGGCATTTTCGGGTGGGTATCAACAGCCGACAATTGCAGGAAGCGATTCCAGTCGCCGAACTTCGCGGGTTTTTCGCTCCACGATCGGCTACAACAACGGTGAGCAACCGACGCGCCAGGGGAATGCAAAATCCAGGATGGAAAGGCTAATTCTACTGCCGACGCCGACTTGCGCCAAGCGGCGACGTGTTGGAAATTGCATTATAGTTCGGCCGCGGCCACGGAAATCCGCCGCCGGACACGGATTTCCGTGGGCTGCGGTTGGATGTTTAGCAGCTCGTTGAAAAAGGGTGCCACTGCTGGCTTGCCCAGCAGTGCATGGGAGAAACGCCCGGAAAACTCACTGCTGGACAAGCCAGCAGTGGCACCCAAGCTCCCGAAAACCGATTTCCCCAACGGGCTATTCCAGTTTCGCCCCCAACATCCACGCAAGAACCCCCTTCTGTACGTGCATGCGGTTGGCGGACTGCTCGAACACCACGCTTCGCGGGCCGTCGATCACCTCGTCGGTCACTTCCTCGCCGCGATGGGCGGGAAGACAGTGCATGAAGATCGCATTCGGCAGGGCACGTTCGATCAACGCGGCGTTCACCTGGAAGGGAGCAAACTCTCGACGCCGCGACTCGTTCTCGACCTCTTGGCCCATGCTCGCCCAAACGTCGGTATAGATCGCCGAGGCATCGCGGACCGCACGGGCCGGATCGTCGGTGACGACCAGTTCCAAGTCGGGCGCTTGCCGCCGAATCCAGGCCAGCGATTGCTCGTCGAACCGATATTTCTCGGGCGTGGCCATGACCATCCGCACACCCAGCTTGCCGCAACCGACGGCGATGCTCCGGGCAACGTTGTTTGCGTCGCCTATCCAGGCCAGCGTTTGACCGGCCAGATTGCCGGTCGATTCGCCGATGGTGAACAGATCGGTCAGGGCCTGGCAGGGGTGGCCAAAGTCGGTCAAACCGTTGATTACCGGGCAAGTGCAATGCTCGGCCAGATCGACTGCCGTTTGATGGCTGCCGGCGCGGACGACCACCACGTCGGCATATCCGCTCAGGCTTCGGGCGAAATCGGCAACGCTCTCGCGGCGGCCGAAACCGGCTTCGCCGCCGAGGAAGATCGAGTTTCCGCCCAGGTGGGTCATGGCCGCCTCGAAACTGGCGCGGGTGCGCAGGGACGGTTTCTCGAACAGCATCGCCATGACCCGACCCGACAGCAGCGGCTCGCGCTTGCCGTCGCGGCACTCGCGTTTAAGCTGCTTTGAGATCGAGAATATTTGCTCGATTTCGGCCGTCGTCAAGTCGGCCAGCGTTATGAGGTGTCGCATGGCGTCGCTCCCGATATTAGCGGTATATTCAAGTGGTCGGTGAACCGATCACCCCTCGTCCCTCGCCCCTCGTCCCTCACTTTTTTTCAGCACTTCGGCGATGATGTCGCAACCTTCGTGGGCTTGCTGCTCGGTCAGATTCAAGGGCGGCAGCAGGCGGATCACCGTCCCGTGCGTACAGTTGACCAATAGTTTCCGCCCCAGGCACGCCCGAACCGTCTCCGCGCCTTCGATCGACAGCTCGACGCCGACCATCGCGCCGCGGACGCGGACATCGCGCACCAGACCGCACTCGTCGCGGAGCTGCTCAAACCGCGAGCGGAAAACCTCGTCCAATCGCTTGACGTTTTCGAGCAGGCCGTCCCGCTCGACGGCCTCGATGAAGGCCAGACCGGCACGGGCGGCGATCGGATTGCCGCCGAAGGTGCAGGCATGCATACCCGGCCGGAGGCTCTTGGCGATTTCGGCGGTGGTCAGCATCGCGCCGCCGGCCAGCCCGCCGCAGAGCGCCTTCGAGAGGGTCATCACGTCGGGCACGACGCCGAAACCCTGATAGGCGAACCAGTCGCCGGTGCGTCCGCAGCCGGTCTGGACCTCGTCGAAGATCAACAGGAGTTCGTGCTGGTCGGCCAATTCTCGCAGTCCGGCCAGGAAACCGTCGGGCGGAAGGCGGACGCCTCCCTCGCCCTGGATCGGCTCGATCATCAACGCCGCGGTCTCGTCGTCGATCAGTTTCGTCACTGCGTCGAGGTCTCCGAACGGCGCGTAGACGAAGCCGGCCATCAACGGGCCGAGGTCTTCGTGGTACTTCGGCTGTGCGGTGGCCGTGGTCGCGCCGAGCGTACGGCCGTGGAAACCGCCCTCGAAGGTGATGATTTTATAGCGGCGTCGGGGGGCATTGTGCAGCCGCGCGAGTTTGATCGCCGCCTCGTTGGCCTCGGCGCCGGAGTTGCAGAAGAACGCTTGCCCGCCGAAACTCCGCTCCGAGAGCGCTTTGGCCCAAAGGCCCTGCAAATCGGTATACCAGGTGTTGGGGACGTGGATCAACCGGCCGAGTTGCTCGCGGACGGCCTCGACCACGGCGGGCGGACAGTGGCCCAGCAGGTTGCATCCCCAGCCGCAAAACAGATCGAGGTAGCGGTCTCCCTCGGCGTCCCACACATAAGGCCCTTCGCCGCGGACCAGGGAGATGGGATAACGGCCGTAGTTGGGGATTACGTAGCGTTGGAAGAGTTTTTCGGTCTCTTTCGAACCCATCGTATTGTGGTGGTTTGACATTTTGGTTTTCTCCCTTGGATGCAACGGGTCGCACGCGATAATAGTGGTCGGTTAAGTGGTCGGTGAACCGACCACCCCTTGTTTGCGCCGCCGTGCCGGCGGCGGCTAAACTTCCGAATCCCGATCCCCGATCCCCGAATCCCGGTTCTCGAATCCCGAATTCCGCACTATCTGCGTTCCCACGCCCTTGTTCGTGTACACTTCCAACAGCAGCGAATGTCTCAGCCGGCCATCGATGATATGCACCTTATGCACGCCCCGGCCCAACGTTTCCAGGCAGGCTTGGACCTTGGGGATCATGCCGGAGTTGATCGAACCGTCGGAAATCAACTCCAGAGCCTCATCGGCCGTCAGCGAGTGGATCAACGAATCGGGATCGTTCTGATTGCGGCGGACGCCGTTGATGTCGCTCAGATAGACCAGTTTTTCGGCCTCCAGGGCCTGGGCCACCGCGGTGGCGGCGGTGTCGGCGTTGACGTTCAGCTTCTGGCCGTCCTCGGTGACGCACATCGACGGGATGACCGGCACCACGCCGGCGTTGCAAAGCTCGACGATCGAGTCCCGGTCCACGCGGGTCACGACGCCTACGTAACCCAAATCGAGAGGCGTTCCACGTTCGTCATGCACCGACGCGCGGCGGCCGAACAGTACGTTTTTCGTGCCGAAGTTCAAGGGTCGGGCCTGACCGCCCAACTCGTCAATCTGCTGGGCGATTTTCTGGTTGACTTCTCCGGCCAGCACCCGCTCGACAACGGTCAGCGTGTCGGTGTCGGTGTGGCGTCGGCCCTGGACAAAGCGCGGCTGCAACCCGACCGCGTCCATGGCGCGGTTGATCGCCGGTCCGCCGCCGTGAACGACCACCGGCCTCATGCCGACCGTCTCCATGAAGACGACGTCGAGCAGCAGGTGGACCATCGCCTTATGGTCCTCCATTATGCTCCCCCCCAATTTAATTACAGTGATCTTTCCGCGAAATTGGCGGATCCACTGGAGGGCTTCGATCAGGACATCGGCTTTTTGGATAGCCTCTTCCAACGTGACGCTCCTTGAGCTTCGTATGCAACGCGTTTAGCAGCTACCGGTACGGTGGAAAGCCCGTTCCGGGAAAACGCCATATTTTAGTGTCACGAGGCGGCGTGTCAACGACAACCCAGCCCGTGGCGGTCGAAAAAGGGGGGTGCCCCCACTGGAACACCGCGGCCGTTCGTGGCAAGATTGTGGGCAAGTGTGAATGGATCGTCGTCTTGCGTTGAATATCGAGCCGGGCAATCCCGGCCGCTACACTCTAATCCCTAGCCCAAAACCCTTACCTCATGAACTCCATGAAACTCTTCACCGGACGAGCACACCCCGCCCTGGCCAAGCGAATTTCCGAGTACCTGGGGTTGCCGCTGGGCGAGGCGACAGTGGTTAACTTTCCCGACGGCGAAATCTCCTGCAAGATCGACGAGGACGTACGCGGCCGAAACGTGTTCATCATCCAGCCCACCTGCCCCCCCGTAAACGAAAACCTCATGGAGCTCTTGATCATGATCGAGAGTTTCCGTAGGGCAAGCGCGGAGCGGATAAACGCCGTCATCCCATACTTCGGCTATGCCCGACAAGACCGCAAGGACGAAGGGCGAGTGCCGATCACCGCCAAATTGGTGGCCAATCTTATTACCCACGCGGGGGCCGACCGCGTTTTGACGATGGACCTTCACGCGGCACAAATCCAGGGCTTCTTCGACATCCCGGTGGACCATCTTTACGCGGCCCCGGTCATCGACGAGCACTTCAAGGCCATGAATATCGTCAACGAGGATCTCGTGGTGGTAAGTCCCGACGGGGGGGGTATCAAGCGGGCACTGGCGCACATGACCCGTTTGGGCGGGCGACTGGCTATCATCGACAAACGACGCAGCTCGGCCGAAAAAACCACGCAAGCCAACATCATCGGCGAGAAGATCAAGGGATGCGTGGCGCTGATCTTCGACGACATGATCAGCACCGCCGGCTCGATCTGCGGCGCGGCCGAGGTTCTGCATCAACACGGCGCTCGGCAGGTGTTCCTAGCCGCCACCCACGGCCTTTTGGTGGGCAATGCGGTCGAACACATCCAAAAGGCCCCGATCGACGGCCTGGTTCTGACCGACACCACTCCATTACCCTCCGAGAAACAGATACCCAAACTGACGGTTCTCAGCGTTGCCCCACTCTTGGGCGAGGCAATCAAGCGGATTCACCGCAACGAGTCGGTCAGCAAGCTGTTTGTTTGAGTGTGAGTTGGGGATAAGGAAAAGAGAAAAAAATAGCCGGGGGCTAGCAGCCCCCGGCTATTGTCCAAAACTTCCAGATTACTTCTTGCCGGACTTCCTCGATTCCACGAACTCCTCGATGGCGATCTTGGCGGCATCGCGTCCGCCGATGCCAAATGCGATGGCCCCGGCAACGGCGATGGCCCCGAGAGTCAGTCCGAATGTCAGATTGACGATCTCGTCGGCCAATCCCATGTGGCGCAGGCCCATGGCGCCTGCTAGGACGAGAATCGCAATTCTCGCTGCCGGCGCGAACAGCTTTGCCTGGACCATACCGGTCGCCCTGATCGTTTCGGCGGCCAGCTTCCCGAGGTACAAACCCAACGCGAAGATCATCAGGCCCAGGAACACGTGGCCGGCAAAGACGATGAATTGCGCCGTCAGTTCCGCCGCCAAGTCGAATCCCAGCATGGGCATCGCTTGCATTACGGCGACCAGAACGATGGCGATCAGCAAGAGCGTCCCCGCCATATCCGCCGGCGTCCGTTGGCCCGGCGCCGGTTCGCTACCCAATCCCAGCGTGGCGGGCAACTTGTTGAAACCGACGGCCGCAAGGACTTTCGTCGTCAGGCCCGCCACTACGCGGCCCACGACATAGGCGATGCCGACCACGAGCACGGCAGCGAAAATACCAGGCAACACGCCCAGGATTGTGTTGAGCATCTGGCTTGCGGGCTGGGTGACGGCATCGATCGCAAGGGCATTTAGCGTGGCGATCAGGACCGGAATCAGAATCAGCACGTAGACGATCAGCGCCACTACGTCGGAGAGACGGTTCTTTTCCAAAACCGCCGCCAGTCCGGTCCGCTCGCCGAGGCGGTCAGTGCCCACGGCGACAAGCAGGTTGGCGACGATTCGCTGCACGATCCGAGCCACGAACCAGCCTACCGCAAGGATGACTCCAGCGGCAAACAGGTTCGGCAAGAAGCTCAGAATCTTAGTCAACATCTCTTGCACCGGCGCGAGCAACCCCGGCACGGCCAAGGCGTCCAGGACCGCCGGCAGGAACAACAGGAACACCAGCCAGTAGGCCGCGTCCGAGATGGTCTTCGTCATCGGAACGGCGTCTTCGTCCTCGACGCCCGCCTGACGGCTCAACCGCCGATCCAGTTTCGTGGCCGTAAGCCCTCTTTTTATAACGAAGCGCATCGCGGTTGCCACGCCCCATGCCGCGACGAGCAATACCCCGGCTGCCAACAATCGAGGCGCATACACGAACAATTGGTTGAGGAAATTTCTGAGCGGCTCCGTAACCAGCGTCAGCCCCAAGGTCTGGAAAAATGCCACCAGAACGAACAGCATGACGAGCCAGAAGACGCCCTTGGAGATGGGGCGTTCAACTTTCGGAACCTCTTGGCCAGGCTCGGTGGCGAACCACCGTCCCAACCGGCCGCTAAGCCCCGTCCGATTTAGGGTGCCGCGGGTAATGGCGGCCGCCATGAGCGCAACCAACCAACCTACGATCAGGATTGCCACGGCGGCCACCGCGTTCGGGATGTAGCCGCCGACAAGCTCGGTCATCGAATTGACGAGCTTCTGCCAGCCTTCCTGGCTGAAGAAACTTCCTTGCGATAGCAATAGTTGCATCTGGACTCTCCTTCGATTTGAGAACGTGTTTGGAAATGCGGCTTAACTAATGGATAAATTAGGACACTTAACGGCAGGTCTACCCACCCTTCCTATATTGCCCATGAATTGGATATGTCAAAAACCAACCCCCTCTGTAGTTGTGTAATAGCCATCAAGATCGTCGTCACCCACAGCCACCTGCGAAAAATACGCCATATAGCCCTCCCAATCGCTCACCTTGTATCGATTCTGTGGCCCGAGCAATTTCGTCGGCATATACCCCAACGAGGCGACCGGACCTCGTGCCACTGGCTTTGCCAGTGCCGGCAGCAGCAAGACAAGAGAACTGCCCCCCACCCTTGCGGATTGCGAGGCCGGACGCCAAACTGTGGGTTCATCTGATATCCAGAATGGCAAGGAGAAACCTCGCATGACACCCCAGACAAATAATAACGGTGTTTCGTTGGCAAATCGGTTGGTCGGATCGTTGCCGAAAGTCGGCATCCGGCCGACCATCGACGGTCGTCGCAAAGGGGTGCGAGAATCGCTCGAAGACCAAACGATGGGCATGGCCCGAGCGGTCGCAAAACTGATCGCCGACAGCACGCGTCACGCCTGCGGGGCGCCGGTCGAATGTGTTATCGCCGACACCTGCATCGGTGGAGTGGCCGAGGCTGCCCGAGCGGCAGAGAAGTTCGCCCGCGAGGGGGTCGGCGTCTCGCTCACCGTTACGCCTTGCTGGTGTTACGGCTCCGAGACGATGGACATGGACCCGCTGCTGCCGAAAGCCGTCTGGGGCTTCAATGGCACGGAGCGGCCCGGCGCGGTTTATTTGGCGGCGGTGTTGGCAGGGCATTGCCAGAAGGGATTGCCCGCCTTCGGAATCTACGGCCGCGACGTACAAGACGCCGACGACAAAGAAATACCGGCTGACGTTCGCCAAAAAATTCTTCGATTCGTTCGCGCCGGTTTGGCGGCGGCCACCATGCGAGGCAAGTCTTATCTCTCGCTGGGCAACGTCTCGATGGGCATCGCCGGCTCGTTGGTTGACCACGACTTCTTCGAGCAATCTCTCGGCATGAGGGTCGAGACAGTCGATATGGTCGAGCTGGTCCGGCGAGTGGAACGCGACATCATCGATCCCGATGAGTTCCAGCGCGCGTTGGCTTGGACCAAAACCCACTGCAAGGAAGGCGAAGACCAAAACTCGCCCGAAAACCGGTTCACGGCCGACGAGAAAGATCGGGCCTGGCAATGGTCGGTGAAAATGGCGATCATCGCCCGAGACCTGATGGTCGGCAATCCGCGGCTGGCCGAACTCGGATTCGGCGAGGAGAGCTTGGGTCACAACGCAATCGCCGCCGGATTCCAAGGCCAGCGGCAGTGGACAGACCACCTGCCAAACGGCGATTTCATGGAGGCCATACTCAATTCGTCGTTCGACTGGAACGGCATCCGGGCACCGTACATCATGGCCACCGAGAACGACAGCCTCAACGGTGTGGCGATGCTCTTCGGCCACTTGCTGACTTGCACCGCGCAGGTGTTTGCCGACGTGCGGACCTACTGGAGCCCCGAGGCGTTGAAGCGGGTCACCGGCTACGAGGCGACCGATCAAGCCGCCGGCGGACTGATCCACCTGATCAACTCCGGCTCGGCTGCCCTGGACGGCTCGGGTCGCCAGCAGATCGACGGCCGGCCGGCCATCAAGCCGTTCTGGCGGATCACCGAGGAAGAGGCCCAACAATGTCTCGACGCCACCACCTGGTACGCGGCCATTACGGAATACTTCCGCGGCGGCGGCTTCTCCTCGAACTTTGTCACGCTCGGCGGGATGCCGATCACGATGTCGCGGGTGAATCTAGTCCGAGGACTCGGCCCCGTGCTCCAATTGGCCGAGGGCTGGACGTTCGAGTTGCCCGAGAAGGTCCACGACGTGCTCGACCGCCGTACGAATCTGACCTGGCCGACCACCTGGTTCGCCCCGCGGCTTAACGGCCGAGGCGTGTTCAGCGACGGCTACTCGGTGATGAACGCCTGGGGCGCAAACCACGGCGCGTTCAGCTACGGACACGTCGGCGCCGACCTGATCTCGCTCTGCTCGATTCTGCGGATTCCGGTCTGCATGCACAATGTACCGGAGGAAGACGTATTTCGGCCCAGCGCGTGGAACGCCTTCGGCACGTCCGACATCGAGGGGGCCGACTTCCGCGCCTGCGCGAACTTCGGCCCGATGTATGGATAAGGATTAGTGCAATGAAACAAGTTGTAGGGTGGGACAAGCAAAGCGCGGTCCCACCCTACTTTCCGCCTCGGAGAGAACGAAAATGATCCATCGAAAACTAGGCCCCTCGGAAATCGAGGTCTCGGCGGTCGGGTTCGGCGCTTGGGCCATAGGCGGCTGGATGTGGGGCGGCGTGGACGAAAACGAAGCCGTCGCCGCCGTACACGCCGCGCTGGACCACGGAGTGAACCTGATCGACACCGCACCAATCTACGGCTATGGCCGGTCGGAGGAGATCGTCGGCCGCGCGATCGGCGACCGCCGCGACAAGGTCGTGCTGGCGACCAAGTGCGGCTTGGTCTGGGACCGCGAGGAGGGGGATTTCTACTTCCACGCGAACGACGACGGCATTACATTCCGACCGTCGGAGAAGAAAGTCTACAAGTGCCTGCGCCCCGACAGCATCCGGGCGGAGTTGGAGCGCAGCCTGCAACGATTGGGGACCGATCGCGTCGATCTCTATCAGACCCACTGGCAGGAATCGACCACGCCGGTCGCCGATACGCTGGCCGAACTTACGAAGATGAAAGAGGAGGGTAAGATTCGCGCCATCGGCATCTGCAACTCCTCGCTGGTCCATTTGGCCGCCTACGGGCAGATCGACTCGGATCAGGAGAAGTTCTCTCTCTTGGACCGCGAGATTGAGGAGAACGGCAGCCTGGCATATTGCCGCCGGCAGGGGATCGGCATGTTGGCCTATTCGCCGCTGGCCAACGGGCTGCTGACCGGCAAGATCGGTCCCGACCGCCAGTTTGGCGCGGGCGATCTGCGCCGCGGCAACCGACGCTTTGGCAAGGCGAATCTCGAACAGGTCGCCGCCATGTTGGAGCAGATCGGGCCGATTGCCGAGAAACATCAAGCCACCTTGGCCCAACTGGCCATCGCCTGGACGATTTCGCGGCCGGGAGCGACCGTCGCCCTGTGCGGTGCCCGCAACCCGCAACAGGCGACCGAGAACGCGGCCGCCGGCGACCTGTCCCTTTCGCCGGAAGAGTTGGAAACGATCGGCAAAATCGTGCATTCGTAATGGCCCGGGAAGAAATAACTTGGTAAAATCTAAATGAGGGTGGCACGTCCCTGAGCGCAGCGAAGGGCGTGGTGAACGACCAAACCCACGCCCTTCGCTGCGCTCAGGGACGTGCCACTCCCAGTCGAAAGCGACAGTTATTTATTCGCCGGTCCTAAGGTGCGTGAGAGGCACAAACGATGACCGTTCGTGATTGAACGAACCATGAAAAAAGAATACGATTTTTCCAAGGCGGTTAGAGGTAAGTTCTATCGAAAGGACGCGAAGATCATATTACCTGTTTACCTCGAACAGGATGTGCAAACCTTCGTGCAAACAATCGCCGAGTCCAAGCGGTCGGACGTAAGCACGATTGTAAATGAGATTCTCAAATCTGACATGCGGCTGGCTGAAGTGATTCGATAAGGCATACCACCATTTCCCACAACAGGCGACCGAGAACGCGGCCGCCGGATAGGAGATTACACCATGCGACGTACAATTCCTCTCGTGGCGCCGACGACCGTGCGATGGTTGCCTTTCGTGGCGTTGATGTTCTTCGGAGTGATGCCGCGGACGTGCGAGGCCCAGACGCCGGACGCCGGCACGCCGGAGGCGCCCAAAGCCGGCATTCAGCACGTTGACCTGGTCCATTTCTCGCACACCGATTATGGATTCACCGATCATCCGGCCGTCTGCCGGGAACTGCAAAAACGCTACCTGGACATCGCCATCGACGCCGTGTTGGCAACGCGGGAAAAACCCGACGCGGGCAAGTTCTGCTGGACCGCGGAGACCACGATCGCCGTAAACGATTGGTGGCAGACGGCCACGGCGGCACGTCGGGAGGACTTCCTAAAGGCCGTCCGCTCGGGACAGTTGGAAATCTCTGCATTTCCGCTGAATCAGACGCCGACGCTGAACCGGCGTCAGTGGCAAAAAATGCTGCACTGGCTTCCCGAAGACCTCTGGCAAGAGGTCCAGCCGCGGGCCGCCCTGCAGAACGACGTCAACGGTTTTCCCAGGGCCGGGGCGATGGCGTTGTTGGACCGGGGGATCCACTACCTGTTCAGTTCGATCAACCCGGACAGCGGCGGTGCCCCGCTGCGGCGTCCGTCGGCCTTCTGGTGGAAGATGCCCGACGGACGAAGGCTCTTCGTGTGGTTGAATTTCTCGTATCCCCATGGATATTATTTTTTAGAGCAACACTCCTGGCGCCGAGGTCCCGTGCCGGAAGCCACCGATACCCGATACCGGCCCGCCAGACCCGGGGATTTCTTCAAGAGCGACGAAGCGTCCGTGCGAAAGGCGCACCGTCTCTTCGTCAGGCAGCTCCGTAGACTCGTTGCGGGCGGCTACTCCTACCCCACGCTGCTGCTTTCCATGACCAACGAATGGCGGATGGACAACGATCCGCCGTTTCCGCCCTTGGCCGAGTTCGTGGCCGCCTGGAACCGGTTGGAACTGAAGCCCACGCTGCGCCTGACGACCGTGTCGACGGCCTTGAAGCGGATGGAAAAAGAGATCGGCGACAAGATCCCCGAATACCAGGGCGAGTGGACCGACTGGTGGGCGAACGGCGTCGCCTCGGGGCCTCGCGAGGTGGCTGCCAGCCGGTTGGCCAAGCGGTTGGTCGCCGCCGCCGAGTCGCCCCTCTGGGGTGAACTGGACGAGAACGGCCGCAAGGCCGTCGATCAAATCTACGAAGACCTGTGCCTGTTCGACGAACACACCTGGGGTTCCGGCAACAGCGTCGCGCTACCCGACAGCCTGGAAGTGCTGGGGCAGTACAACGAGAAGGCTCGATTCGCCTACCGGCCCATGGCCATGGCCAAACTGCTTCTGTCGCAAAGGGTGCGAGGGCGACTCGTCGGCGAAGGCGAAGGACTGTACGTGGCCAACACGTCCGGGCTGCCGCTGAGCGGATGGATCACGATGCCCGCCTCCTGCCTGCGAGGCAACTACCGGTCCGTCGTGGATCCGCGTTCCGGCCAGCGGGTTCCTCTGGAGCCGCGCAACGGGCTCCGACCGTTCAGCAGACCGCAAAACGAAGGTGAACTGACGCCGGAAAACACGGCCGCCACGTTTCCGGACAACTGCGCGGGACAGACGGTCAGATTCTGGGTGGATAATCTCGAAGGCGGCACGGTCCGCAAACTGCAATTGAGCACCGAAGCGGCCGCCCCGCCGAAGGCCCCCCAACATATTACCGGTCCAACCGTCGCACTCGACGAGAACGGCTGGCCCACGTTGGTCGCCTGGCCGACGATGGAACGTCCGCTGTTTACCGCCGGCTTTGGCGACTTTGTTTCGGTCGGAATACGCGGTTTCGCGCCGCGCTGGATAGGCAAGGACATCTTCAGCACGTCCGATGACGCTCGACGACAGAAGCTGCGAACCGAAAAGCTCGCGGAGATACCCGCCACACCCGCTGGAAAGGCAACCGTCGAGAAGAACCTCCACACGACGGTTTACCTCCAGCGGCTGCAACATCCCCGGTTGGCCTGGGCAACGCGGCGGCTGGAACTGTGGAACCGAGAACCTCGTGCCCGGCTGACGTTGCGAATCGATCGGACCTCTTCGGGTGCTCCGGAGGTCTTCTTTGTTGTGTGTCCGCTGCCGTGCGAGGGGACTCTTCCGAAAACCAGCAACGGCGGTGTTCCGCTGGTTCCCTTTGAAGATCAACTTCCGGGAACGTGCCGCGACTACTTCGCCATCGACGGGTGGGTCCAGTACGAAACCCCGGATGGAAACTGGCTGTGGGTCAGCCGGGATGCGCCGTTGGTAACGTTTGGCGCGCCTCAGGTTCTTGCCCGTCGCACCGACGCGCCCAAAGACGTCCACCGCGTGCTGGCCATGGTCTTCAACAACCGTTGGTACACCAATTTCGTGGGCAACAGCCACGGCGTGATGGAGTTCCAATTCGATTTGATCTGGAAGAAGAACATGGAAGGCCCGCGGGAGGCCGAACGCCTGGCCGAATCGTTACAGGTCGAACCGCAAGTGCTGATCCAACCCGGGCTGAAGGAAAGCCCCCTGACGATCGAGCATATTTATCGGCCGTAACGAAGTGAAGATCGCTTGTTTCGCGCACCTCAAGGACTCTTAAGTTAAGATACTACATATCAATAGTTCTCCGTTCTCGTGACCGAACGATTTCCTGCGATCCCCGTATTGATTCCCGACTCCCTACGGTATAATGTCGATCATGAAGACCTCGCTCGACCATTTGCCGGAGGTTAAACGCCGCGAACTGAAGATCATTACGGACGCCATTATCGAGATGGCGCCGGTGGAGATGGTGATTTTATTCGGCAGCTACGCCCGAGGCGGCTGGGTGGTGGACCGCCGCTTCGAGCGAGGCAAACCTGTCGAGTATCGCAGCGATTACGACATCCTCGTCGTCACCCGCTTTCTGGAAACCGCCGAGGACGTCGTGTTGTGGGAGAACGTCGAGGAGAAGTTCATTTACCGGCGCACGCCGGTCAACATCATCTGTCACTCGATCAACGAGATCAACTCGAAGATTGGCGAACGCTATTACTTCTTCCTCGACATTCTCAAGGAAGGGGTAATGCTTTACAACTCGGGCGAGTTCGGCCTCGCCAAGCCGAAGCCGTTCACGCTGGAAGAACGTCACCGAGCCGCCCGAGAAGATTTTGATGAATGGTTTGAAAAAGCCCAAGGGTTCTTCAAGCTATACAACCATGCGTTACAAGATGGAGATATCAAGATAGCCGCGTTCGTTCTTCATCAAGCAACCGAGCACGCCTACCACGCCATTCTCCTGGCTTTCACGGGTTACAAGCCCTACACGCACAACATCGAGAAACTGGGCCGCTGGGCGTTGGAATTCCATCCGGATTTTTACAGCGCCTTTCCGCGCAGTTCGCCCGAGCAGAAATACCGCTTCAAACTCTTGAAACGGGCGTACGTCGATGCCCGTTACAAGAAGAACTACAAGATCACTCCCGAGGAGTTGGAGTATCTTGCCGCGTGCGTGAAGAAGCTGCACGAGCGGGCCAAAATCCTTTGCGAGCGGAAGATCGCCTGCTTCGCGCACCCCAAGAACTCTTAGGTTAAGATACTACATATCAATAGTTCTTCGTTCTCGTGACCGAACGATTTCCTGCGATCCCCGATTTGACGAGTTGCCTGCGTCAACTTTTGGCGCAGGTGCCGGCTGGGTGGGTTACCACCTGCGGCGATCTGGCCCGTGCGCTGGGGAACCGAATCGCCGCCACGTGGGTCGGGCATTTCGCGCTGCACCACCAGCACAACGACGATTGCACTTGTCACCGCATACTTCGTGCCGGCGGCGCGCTCGGGCCGTACATCGCCGGCACAATCGAAGCAAAAGCCCGACTGTTGGGTGACGAGGGAATTGCGGTTCGGCAAGGAATGGTCGATCTGGAGCGGTTCGGATTCCGAGATTTCACCACGGATCGACCGCTGACGCGACTGCGGGAGATTCAAGAGGACATCCAATCGAAAATCGTCCTGCGGCCGCGGCGGCGAATCCCAAAACTTGCCGGCGGCGTCGATGTGTCATACCCTACGCCCGAGACGGGCGTGGCCGCCTACGCACTGGTCGAAACCGCCACCGGACGGCTCGTCTGGTCAACAACCGTCCGCCGCCGCGTCGCGTTTCCATACATCAGCACGTACCTGAGCTTCCGCGAGATTCCGATCCTGCTGGAATTGCTCGACGCGGTCCGGGCGGCCGGCCGTCTGGCCGACGTGCTGCTGGTCGACGGCAGCGGCGTGCTCCATCAACGCCACGCCGGGGTGGCATCGCACCTGGGAGTGGTCGCCTCGCTGCCGACGGTTGGGGTCACGAAAAAGCTGCTTTTCGGCCAGGTGGACATCAAGGGCATGTCGCCGGGCGAGTCGCGACCGGTGGTCCACCAGGACCAATTGCTCGGCGTTGCTCTGCGTCCGACGGCGGGAAGTCGGCGGCCGATCTTCATCTCGCCCGGCCATCGCGTGGACCTGGACTTTTCCGAAAAACTGGTCCGCCGCCTGTTGACCGGCCGCCGTTTGCCCGAGCCGCTCTACTGGGCAGACCGGATCAGCCGCGAAGAGGGCAAAGCAGCCGCGGATGTACGGCGATGAAAGCGAATGAGAAGAAGGAGATTCTTCCCTCTTCTCCCTTCTCTCCCCGCATCTGCTACCTCATCGACATCTGCAAATAAGGAGCGTATGCCCTGTCGCTCTCCCGGATGTGCTCGCACCACCAATCGTTGAGGAACCGGAGCATGTCGCGGCCGGTGACGAGATTCAGGTTGTTGTGGAAATCGAGCGTCCGCTGTCGCAGGCGTTCGTGTTCGAGTCGATGGTCATAAAAGCGGGGATAGTCGCATTCCTTCATCACCTGCTCTTCGTGCTGGAAATGCTTGTTTGTGTAGCGGACCAGCCGGTCGGAGATCGCCTTCAGGTCGCCCTCTTCCTTTTTAGAGATCACGGCCGCGCACAACTCGTTAATCAGTCCGATGATGATCTTGTGCTCCATGTCGAGCGAAGCGTCGTCAACGCTGTAGTACGGCTTCCAAACGACGTATTCGGCCATGATCTGCCCTCCTTAGTTGCATGCTCACAGGTGACATAACAAGTATAGTTTATCGCCGGATTATCGGTGGGAAGGGCGTGTTTTGAAAATGGGTGCCACTGCTGGCTTGCCCAGCAGTGCAGGTGCAAATGTCCCGTGAAAACACTGCTGGACAAGCCAGCAGTGGCACCCTCCATAGCCCCATAATCAATTTCAAAACACGCTCAAAGACGTGCCACCCTTTGCGCCCATACCAAGGGCTACTTTTGGTTCGGATTGCGCCGATTGTGCCGAACGTATCGGCGCGTTTCCTTTTCGCAACGTCCCACAATGCAAAAAACCGTTATCCGGCCGGTAAACGTGGTACGATTTCATGGTGGAGTAATGTGTCTTTGCTTTGCTGGTCCCGAGGAATGGGCCATGTGGCGTTCATGGAAGATAGAATGGCTGGCGGCCATCACCGCGGCGCTCTGCGTCTTGGCGGCCGGTTGCGTCAGCGCTCCCTCCTCCGGCATTGATCCGACGGGCGAACACGTCTTTGCATCCCCGCCGGCGCCGCTCGCCTCCGATCCGTCGAATCAGCGGTATTACGACGATCCGATGGGTAAACTCCCCTGGGACGACGTGGTCGTACTGCTCACGCCCCACGAAACGGTCGCCCGAGTCGGCAGCGAGGCAATCTTGACGGCCGGCGTGGGCGCGGCCGACGGATACTTGCGGACCAACCGGCGGCTCGAATGGACAATTGCCGCGGGCAGCGTCGGACAATTCGTGGCCGTCGAAAAAGGCGGTTTCGTCGATCTCCTGGTGGGCGACTTCAACTGGCCCCGAAAAATCAACAACACATTCGCCATCGGCAGCACCGGCCGAAGCAACATCCGGCTGAACCGAGGCACCCCCACGCCGGATGACGACGTGATGGTCCTTCGCGGTCAGAGCTGGATTACCTTGACCTCGCCCGTCGAGGGGACCAGCAACGTCACGGTCATGGCCCCGGACGTATACGGCTGGGATACCCGCATCCGCTCGGCGAGGGTCCACTGGGTGGACGCTCAGTGGCAGTATCCGCCGCCGTCGATCAACCCGGCCGGCTCGCGGCACGTGCTTATCACCACCGTCACGCGGCAGTCCGACCAATCGCCTTGCGAGAATTGGCGGGTCCGCTACGAGATTGCCGGCGGGCCGGCGGCCGGATTCGCGCCCGACGGGACGCAGGCCGTCGAAGTGCCGGTCAATTCCGCCGGACAAGCAAACGTCGAAATCTTCCAGACCCAACCGGCGCACGGAACCAACCAGATTTGCATAAAGGTAATCCGTCCGGGTGATATTCCCGGCGCCGGCGGGCGAAGATTGGTCGTCGACCGAGGTTCGACCACCCAAACCTGGTCCGCTCCGGATCTGGTCGTCCGTCTGACCGGACCGGCCTCGGCCAACGTCGGCGAAATGTTGATCTACCGGATCGAACTGAGCAACCCCGGCGACCTGCCGGCCAAGGAGGCGACGGTCGAATACGACGTGCCCGAGGGGTTGACGCTCATCGACAGCGTTCCGCCGGCCGAGTCCGTGGGCAATAAGCTCACTTGGCGGTTGGGCGAAATCGGGGCCAGACAGCACAGCGCGATCGAGGTCCGCCTTCGGCCGCAGAGGCCGGGAAGCGTGACCAACTGTTGCCAAGCCACCGCCGCCGGAGGATTAAAGGCCACCGGCTGCGCCACCACGACCATCGGCCTTTCAACGCTTGATGTGCGGATGACCGGTCCAGAACAAGCCACCGTCGGCGGCGAAGTCTATTTCGAGATAACCGTGACCAATCGCGGCCAGACCCCGGCCGCTAATCTTGTGATTATAGATCGGCTCGATCCGGGCCTGAAACACAAGGAGGCCGGAGGACAAAGCGTTCTCAAGCGGGAATTGGGCGATCTAGCCGCAGGCCAGTCGAAACGGATCGGCGTAACCTTGCAAGCGACCAGCCCTGGCCGGCTCTGCCACACCGTCGAGGTCACTGGGCCAACCGTTTCGCCGGCCAGCGCGAGGGCCTGCGTTACGGTCGCCGCCGTCGCGCCGGAAGCCGGCCAGCCGGGCGTTTTTCCGCCACCCGGCGGCGAGCAACAGTCCACGCTGAAGGTCGAAATCTCCGGCCCCGAAAAGCACGTCGTGGGCGAGGTTGCCCGATTCACCATCGACCTGACGAACACGGGCGACGTGCCGCTAAGCGGCCTGAAAGTCATCAACAGTTGGGCCTCCGCCCTTTTGCCAAAGGAGGCTACCCGAGGCTCCCGCGTCGAGCAGAACACATTAACCTGGACCATCGACAATCTGCCGGCCGGTCAGTCGGTCCCTCTGACAATCCTGTGCGAGTGTCAGGCCGTCTCGGCCAGGGCCTACAACCGCGTGAGCGTCGTTCTGTCAGACGGCGGTCGGGTGGAGGATGAAACTTACCTGGAGATTGTCCCGGCCGAAGAATCGCCGGCGCCGACGACACCCGATATCACCCCGCCGGCCGCCGACGGTTTGATTTTCACCGCCGTCGGCTTGCGCAACCCGGTAGCGGAAGGCAACGAGTTGACCTACGAGATTCGGGTGACCAATATCGGATCGGTCACTTATCGGCGGATCAGCGTAACGGCAACCGTGCCCGAGGGGATGATGCCGAACCCGCTGGGTACCGCGCCGCCGGACAAGTTCAAGATCGACGGCCAGACGGTCCAGTTCGACCCGATCGACGAGTTGCAACCGGGCGGGTCGATGACGTATCGCGTGCGGGTGCGCACGTTGCGAGCCGGCCGGTATCGTTTCCGTGCCGAGTTGACCGTCCCCGCGCTCCCCCGGCCGCTCACGAAGGAAGCAGACACGGAAGTGTTTTAAGGGGTCTTCGTAGGGTGCGTGAAACGCACCGTTGTCGGTTGTGGTTGGTGCGTGAAACGCACCCTACTTATTGATCGAGGGCAGCTTGACTGTGAAAGTCGCCCCGTGGCCGGGTTGGCTATCGACCTCGATCCGGCCGCCGTGGTTGGTGATGATCCGCCAAGCCTTCGACAGGCCCAGCCCCAGTCCCCGGCCGGCTTGACGGGCGGAGTAGAACGGGTCGAACAGGTGGCGGCGCTCTTCCGGCTTGATCCCCGGTCCGTCGTCGTGGATGAAAATCAG
This sequence comes from uncultured Thermoguttaceae bacterium, assembly GCA_965195225.1. Taxonomy (GTDB): domain Bacteria; phylum Planctomycetota; class Planctomycetia; order Pirellulales; family Thermoguttaceae; genus JAHIKV01. The sequence goes on along the minus strand of CBDAFL010000161.1, from coordinate 8,830 downwards.
GACTTCGCCCGTGGAATCTTGCCGTCTTTCGCGCGCGATGCGGATTTCAATGCAGCCTCCGCTCTGAAGGGCCTCCAACGAGTTCCGGCAGATCGCCCGCAAGGCCACACCGATCTGCACGGGGTCCGCCTCGACAAGGACCGGCCCCGTTTCTTCGTCGATGCGTCGGATCGTCGTCTCCTGCCGCTCGCAACGACGGCTCAGTTCGACGATCATTTCGTCGACTAGCTCAACGACGTCGACCTGTTGCAGTTCGGGGCGGGGCGGCCGGGCAAAAAGCATCATGTCGGCGATCATCTCGTGGACCCGCATCGCCTGGGCGCTGATTAGCGCCAATGCGTGCCGCCGTTCGGGATCGGTCTCTTCGCGCAGCAGAAGCTGCGCCCGGCCCGAGATGACCGTCAGGGGATTGTTGATTTCGTGGCCGGCGCCGGCGGCGAATTCGGCCATCGCCTCGAGCTTTTCGGCGTCGAGAGCCTGTTGAAAGTCGGACTCCAGCACTTTCAGTTGGGCAAGCTGTTCGGCGATGGACGGCGAGCCTTCCATGAGCAGTGCGATTTGCAGGCATACAACGACGCTCGTCTTGCGAAACCGCAAGCGGTCCGGCGGATGCTTCCGACGACTTCAAGCGCCTATGCGTTGGAGATTACCTCGATGTCCAGATGTTGGCACATCCGCTCCACGAGCCGTTCGACCTCGAACGGCTTGTGCATGAAGTCGTTGGCGCCGGCCGCTTTCAACTCGCTGACCTTGTCCTCCTCGACCATGCCGGAGATGCAGATGATGCGGACGTCGTCCATGCTCTTGTCGTTGCGGACCCGTTGGCAGACTTCCTTGCCGTTGATGTCCGGGAGCATTACGTCGAGCACGATCAGGTCGGGGCGGTAGTCCTTGACCATCATGCCTGCGTCGAAGCCGTTGTTGACGCAGCGAGTCTCGAACCGTCCGTCGCGATCCAGGGCGTCGGTAATCAGCTCGCCCAACTCCTCGTCGTCATCGACGATCAGCACCCGCCGCTTGCCGCTTTCCAGGGCGTCGGTGGGGATGCCGTTGTCGCGCATGAACGTAAAGAGTTGTTCGCGGGGGATGCGTCGGAATCGACTCCCCGGTACGCGGAAACCCTTCAGTTGCCCTGAATCAAAGCAGCGAATGATGGTCTGCTGGGAAACCTTGCATATTTTGGCCGCTTCGCCGGTAGTGAACACTGTTTTCATAATTACGTCACCATCCTTGTCAAAACTGGCTTGAGAGTTCACCCTGAGTTCGCGACTGCCGCAAACTCTTCACATCCCTACGCTCTATGCAAACGGTAAGATCGTCCGGCCCTTCCAACATTGCCGAACTTGCCAATTGCCCTCGATTATAGCTATCTCCCCGTGTCTGTCAATATGGGTATTGCTTCCCAAAGCCGCTGTTCCCATTATACTTACGCAAAATTCTTCCCAATTACCCCATATCCTTCGCCGCAGGGTGTGGAATACGCCGTATTACCCCGGATTATTCATGAAGCCTGGAATTGGGTGTCATGGGTAAGCGGAGCTTATCCGTATAGGGTTTCCGCGTTTTCCGGCCCACGGGTGAGCTTCGCTTACCCATGGCACCCGGTCCAATAGCTTTCCGCAACAGAAACTACGTAAAGCCGCGACCCTTGGCGGAACAAGGGAGATGGGCTGTGTGGATATGCAAGCAATATCGAGGCTCGATTGTTCCCCTTGCCGCCGCGTTTCACTTGCTTGCGCAGTCCCCGCCTTCTGCCGACCGATTCTAAGAATTATTCTGGTTGGGCAAACTTTTCAGCCGAAGAATACCGCTGTAGATCGTCTTATTGGAGGGGAATTGGTTCGTACCGTCTTTCGGCGGAGGGGGGTCTTTCATGCTTCGCATGGCACTGGGTCTGGGATTAGTTGCGGTTTCGTTCACTCTGGCCGGTTGTCGGATGTGCCAACATCCCTTTGACTATCGTGGGCCGGTCTACGATTATGCCCCCGACTGCCAGTCGTGTTCGATGCAATCGCGGGCAGGATCGATTCTTGAGAACACGTCGGCGCCGATGCCAACGCTGGCGCCGATGCCGACGCCGGCCCGGGCCGAACAGTACCGGGAATACACGGAAGGCGAGATGCGGTTGGGCGACGTGCCCGGCTCGGAGCAGATACTCTCGGTCACCGACCGAGTGGTGGAGCCTGGCGTCGTGGCGACCGAATCTTCCCAAATAGCCGGGCGCTCGTCGCCAACTTCTTCGGACACGTTGCCAGCCACCGGTTGGACGGCCCGCCGGTCGGTTCCCGCCATGCGGCGGTAATCCGATCGCTTTTCGGTACGCTTCCGATTTTCGGCACGCACGGGCTTGCCGTCTGTCGAATCCCGTAGGCAGCCGCCCCAACATGTTCGCGGCCAATTCACCTTGCATTATAGGGGGGATGGTTCCGAAGACGGATGCCTTGTCTCCAACAGTGGAGCCGCTATAATCGGCCTCATGGTACAACTCGGCATAAATATCGATCATGTGGCCACCGTGCGACAGGCGCGGAGAACCTACGAGCCGGATCCGGTTTGGGCGGCCGCTCTGGCCGAATTGGGCGGTGCCGACGGCATCACCATACACCTCCGCGAGGACCGCCGCCACATCTGCGACCGCGACCTGCGAATCCTCCGCGAGACGGTCGCCGTCAAGCTGAATCTGGAGATGGCCTGCGAGCCGGAGATCATCGAAATCGCCCGAGAGGCGAAACCCGCTCAGGCAACGTTGGTGCCCGAGCGTCGGGAAGAAATCACCACCGAGGGTGGGCTGGACATCGCCGGGCAATACGATCGGGTTGCTTTGGCGGTCGATCGGCTCCGCGAGGCCGGCGTCTCGGTCAGCCTGTTTCTGGACCCCGATCCGCGTCAGATCGAGCAAGCCGCCCGCCTGGCGGTAGACGCCGTCGAATTGCACACAGGCCAATACGCCCTGGCCTCGCCGGGCGCCGAACAGGATAAAGAACTCGAAAATCTGATAAAGGTCGGCGCACTGGTCCGTCAGGCCGGGCTGACGCTACACGCCGGCCACGGGCTGACTTATCGCAACGTCCGGCCGGTCGCGGCCATTGAAGACATGCACGAGCTGAACATCGGACACAGCATCATCGCCCGCGCGATCATGGTCGGCCTCCAGGAGGCGGTGCGGGAGATGAAGCAACTGGTGACGTGAGTTGTCAGTTTTCAGTTCCAAACCGCATTCCCATGTTTCCACAATCAAGAACTGAATACTGACAACTGAAAACCAATCAAGCCATGCGAACCAGAAGCGAAGAATTCGCCGGTCTTTCGGTCGCCATAATTACGCCGTTTCGCGCGGGTCAAGTGGACTTCGAGGCGTTGCAGCGCCAGGTGGAGTTTCAGATCGCCTCGGGCACGACGTGCATCTGTCCGGCGGGCACCACCGGCGAATGTCCCACGCTCTCCCACGACGAGCACCAACGCGTGATATCGGCCGCGGTCGAGGCCGCCGCCGGACGAATCAAGGTGATGGCCGGCACCGGCTCGAACAGCACCGACGAGGCGTTGCGTCTGACCCGCTGGGCAGCAAAGGTCGGGGCCGACGCCGCGCTGGTTGTAGCCCCTTACTACAACAAGCCGACGCAGGAAGGTTTTTTTCAGCACTTCAAGGCCATTGCCCAAGCCGTCGAAATCCCCATCTGTGTTTACAACATCCCCGGCCGGACCGGCAAGAACATCGAGCCGGAGACGATCGTGCGGATGGCGGAGCTGCCGAACATCACGATGGTTAAGGAGGCCACCGGCTCGCTGGACCAGGCCTCGCAAATCATAGGTTCCACCGATCTGACCGTACTCAGCGGCGACGACAGCCTGACGCTGCCGCTGATGGCGGTCGGCGCTCGCGGAGTCGTCTCGGTCGTGGGCAACATCGTGCCGAAGGACGCGATCGCGCTGATCGAGGCGTTCAACTCTGGCGACATGGCCGGGGCGCGGCGTCTGCACCACAAGCTGTTTCCCCTCTGCCGCGATATGCTCTCGCTGGCGACCAACCCCATTCCGATCAAGGCGGCGATGCGGATGCTCGGCCGCGACACCGGCGAGCTGCGCCTACCCATGACGCAACTTACCCCCGCCGAAGAAATGAAGCTGCGGGAGACGCTGGCCGCCTATGAATTGCTCGACAAGTAGCGTTCCGTAATCATGCCGGAAATTATCCTGCTCTGCGAATACCCGACGCTCAACGGGGGCGAGCGGTCGATGTTGGCGGTGCTCGACGGTGTGCAAACGGCCGGCTTCACGCCCGTCGTGATGGCGCCGCCGGAAGGACCGCTGGCCGACGAACTGGCCGGCCGTGGCGTGGAGTTGTTGTCTTTTCAATGTCGTAAGAGCGGTGGTGTTCGTATACCGACAGACCTGCTCCGCGGGAGTTTGGAACAAATCTTTTCGCATCGGCGACCGGTGCTGCTGCACGCCAACAGTCTGTCGATGGGGCGGTTGTCGGGTCCGGTGGCCGCGCGGCTGCGGCTGCCGAGCATCGCGCATCTGCGAGACATCGTCAAACTCAGCACCCGGGCCGTGGCCGATTTGAATTGCCACGCCCGGCTGTTGGCCGTATCGCGGGCCACGCGCGAGTTCCACGTCTCCGGCGGCCTGTCGGCGGAAAAAACATGCGTCCTCTACAACGGCGTCGATCTCGACGAGTTTCGCCCCCGGCCGCCGACCGGATACTTGCATCGTGAACTCGGACTTCCGGCCGAAGCGCGACTGATCGGCACGATCGGACAGATTGGTCTTCGCAAGGGGCAAGACGTTCTACTACGCGCCGCCGCGATGGTCGCAGGCCAGGCCCCAAACGTCCATTACCTCATCGTCGGCCAGCGCAACTCAGAAAAGGACGAATCGCGGCAATTCGAGAGCGATTTGCACAATGCATCCGGCGGATCGCTGCTCGGGCGGGTCCACTTCCTCGGCCGCCGCAACGACGTAGCCCCGCTGCTGAACGAATTGACGCTGCTGGTCCATGCGGCTCGGCAAGAGCCTCTTGGCCGGGTATTGTTGGAAGCGGCCGCCGCCGGCACGACGGTCGTCGCCACCGAGGTTGGAGGCACGCCGGAAATCTTTCCGCCGCAATGCGAGTCCGCACGGCTCGTAAAGCCCGACGATTCCGCCGCGCTTGCCGCGGAAATGGTCGAATTGCTCGACGACGAGCCGTTGCGGCGCCGCATCTCCGCCGCCGCCAGACGCCGAGCGGAAACATACTTCGACGCGCGAACGGCGGCGGAAAATCTCTTAAAACACTATCACGCCGTCGCATCAGTTTAACACCTTGTTCCCACGCTCTGCATGGGGACGAGAATATGCGGCTATTCGCATCGCTCGCTGGCGGGTAGTTCGCTCGGAGCGGGAAGGCCCGCCAATCGCAAAAAATTCGCCAGCAGTGCGTAACCGCCGTCGGTCAGAATCGACTCGGGGTGAAATTGCAAGCCGACGATCGGCAGCCTCTCGTGTTGAATAGCCATAACCGTGCCGTCTTCCGATCTGGCCGTAATATCCAGACACTCGGGCAGCGCGGCCTCGTCGGCCACCAACGAATGATAGCGGCACGCGACCAACGGGTTCGGCATGTCCGCGAACACGCCCCGGCAGTTGTGGCGGATTGAGGAGGTTCGGCCGTGCATCGGCACTTTGGCCTGCGCCAGCCGACCGCCAAACGCCTCGACAATCGTTTGATGGCCCAGACAAACGCCGAGGATCGGCAACTCCGCGTGAAGCGAGCGGACGACATCCAACGAGCAACCCGCGCGGTCGGGCATACAAGGCCCCGGCGAGACAACAACCGCCGAAGGACGCAGCGCGGCAACGCCCCGCGCATCGATCGCAGTGTTGCGGATCACGCGGGTGGAGTGTCCCAATCGCTCGAAGTATCGGGCGAGGTTGTGGACAAAGCTGTCGTAGTTGTCGATCAGTAAGAGCATGAAAGTTTTCAGTTATCAGTTATCAGTGTTCAGTTTTTTTGAGTTACGGAAACTGACGGCTGACAACTATATCGCCCGCAACATTCCTTCCGCCTTGTGCCAGGTTTCCTCGTATTCGCCCTCGGGGGTGGATTGGGCCACAATGCCGCCGCCGACTGGAAACTGCCACCAGCCGCGACCGGCCGTGATCGTGCGGATCAATATGCTCAGGTCCATCGAGCCGTCAAAGCCCAGGTATCCCAACGAGCCGCAATACGCGCCGCGGGCGGTCGGCTCCAGCTCGGCGATGATCTCCATTGCCCTGACTTTCGGCGCGCCGGTGATCGATCCACCCGGAAACGCGCCCCGCACAAGATCGAGCGGCGAACACTCGTCTCGCAACCGCCCGACCACCGACGAAACCAGATGCAGCACGTGCCTGTACGCCTCGATTTCACAGAGCCGGCCGACCCGCACACTGTCGGCCTGGCACGTCCGCGAGAGATCGTTTCGGAGCAGATCGACGATCATCACGTTTTCGGCGCGGTCCTTTTCGCTGGCCATCAACTCCGACTCCGCCGCGCGGTCGATTTCCGGCACTCCGCCCCGCGGCCTGGTTCCCTTGATCGGGCGTGCTTCGACCTCTCGGTCCAAGACGCGGAGAAATCGCTCGGGCGATGCGCTGACCACCTGAAACTCGCTCAGGTCGAAGTAGCCGGCGAACGGGGCCGGGTTGCAGCGCCGCAGACGCCGGTAGAGCGCGGCCGGTTCGTCGCGGGCGGGGGCCAGCAGCCGCTGCGAAAGGTTCACCTGAAAAACGTCGCCCGCGTAAATGTAGTCGATCACCCGCTCGACGGCCCGTAGGTATCCTTCCCTTGAAAAATTGCTCGTCACGCCTGATGTGCCGGCGATTGTATATTGCGACGAGAGTTCCGACGCAATGCCGCGACTGTTGGTTGCGGCGCGGGTCGCGACCGACGGTTGCGGCTTTATGATCTCGACGATCTGGGCGAGCCGCTCGGCCGCGCGCCGCTCGCGCCGCGCGGGTTCAATTTCCGGAAACCCTTGCGAGATGATCCACGCCCGGCCGTCAACGTGATCCAGCGCCACCACCACGTCGTAGAGTCCGACGGCCAGCGCCGGCACGCCGAACTCGTCGGTTGCCGACGTTGGAACCCGTTCCAGGCTTCGGCCCAGGTCGTAGCCGAAAAGCCCGGCGGCCCCGCCCTGAAACGGCGGCAGTCCCTCGACCCGATCGGCGGCGAATCGTTTCAATCGCACGTCGAGCCGTGCCAAGGCGTCGCTGCCGTCGGCCGGCACTTGCACGAAATCAAACGGATCGGCGGCCAGGAACGAATATCTACCCAACGTCGGATGGACCATCGCGCTGTCGAGGAACAGGCAATGCGGCAGGCCGGCCATCCGCCGAAACAACTCTTCGGCCCCCGGCGTCCGTTCAATCTCCTCGACCAACGGCAATGAAAAATGTGTTTGCATGGCGCGTGTTTCTTGCGTTTCCAACAATTGAGAATAATCACTGTCGCCATCCCCCCCCCACCCGCAGCCGCGGGGCGTTTGGCTTTTGTCTGGTTTTAACCGTGGAAAAGGCCGGCGGCAAGCCGCCCTCGCCTGCCCCCCCCCACTCGGCGCTAACTCACGCTGGGGGGAGAATATATTTTCCAGAAAAAACTGCTTCTAATCGTTGACTATTCTGGTGCGAATTGCTAGTCTGGCGGGTAGCCACATGGATGGATTAGGCGACCTTTGCGGCTTGTCTAGGGCGAGGTTCATCGTTAGTCGCGGCGAGTGTTCTCATCGAGTCGGTATCGTCGCGGAAAGGGGGTGATGTCTGGGCCGTTTCTTGGCAGAATTTTCCCGGTGTTTTTCGGTTTGTTGCCGCGCGCGGATTGTGCCACGCGCGGCGTGTCCACGAATGGTTTTTCATAAAGGAGTCGGCGTAATGTTTTCCGCGAAAAAAAGTTTTGTTGTCCTGGCGGTCCTGGGAATGTTGTTGTTCCCGACCGCAAACGTGTGGGCCGACGACATCCTGCCGCCGGAGTGGCGAGGGGAGTATTCTACCACGTCGCAGTATTGGGAGTTCTCAGATTGGCAACCGAACCCGATCGCGCCCGATGGATCCCCTCTCGGCGGGAAGCCCTGGTTGCCCAGCACCCAATTAACCGTTATCCCGGGGCCCGACATGGAGTGGATTCCCGAGGATGCGTCGGGGCGTCAAGGCATTTGGCCGCTGTCGGGCGAAATCCGGGTGATTGTGGACAACCATGAGCCACCCAATGAGTTCAAGTGGATGTGGGTGCAACTGACGTGGCAGCCGCAGGATCAGGGCGATGTTCCGATCCTCGACGAGTTCGACCCGTTGCCGGACCCGCAGTACGAGCCGCAAATTGTGTTGGAGGAATCGTTGTCCGACGGTTGGTATGGGACCATCTATGAATGGCGCATTTACCCGAACCCGGTGGACGAAATTTTCCGCATCAGCGGCAACATCAATGTCGATCAGTTGGTGATCGACACGTGGTGCATCCCCGAGCCGGGTACGCTGGTGCTGCTTGTTACTGCCGGATTAGGGTTGCTCCTGTTCGCATGGAGGCGGCGCAAGTAGGTTTTGAGAGTCGTCCATTTCGACGGATCGTTGGAGACGGCTTGTATGTTTTATTAACAGAAGTCGTGCAAATTGGCCCCCTCTCCCGAAGGGAGAGGGGGCATTGAATCCGCAGTTTGCAAACGCCAGTTTATACTGAGCTTTTGCAAACTCTCAAATGACGTTGGAAAGATAGGGTGTTTCGGGTTTAATGTCAGTGTTTCGGCCCGGCGCAGGACGGCTGGGCGTGTTGGGATGACCACGGAGGGTCCGAAAATGCCGGCGATTGTGGAGT
>CBDAFL010000160.1:0-27648 GCA_965195225.1 uncultured Thermoguttaceae bacterium | reverse complement strand
GGGCGCGAAGAGCTTATCCGACGGCGGCGCGAAATGGAATCGCTGGTCTCGCGGATCGCGCAGCTCACGGCCGACGCCGGGTCAGTGGTCAGTGTGGAACCGCAAGCGACCGGCTTTTCCGATCCCCCATCCCCGACCCCCGATCCCCGAATCCACGGCCTCCAGCCTCCAGCCTCCAGCCTCCCCCCTTCCCTCTTCGATCCGATCGAGCAACTTCGCTCGCTTTCGGAGGCGGCCGCCAAGCAGCAAACGGCCGTCGCCCGGCGCGAGGCCATCCGCCGCCAGGCGCGCCGCAACCGCGCCGCCGCGGCCAGATATGAAGAATCCATCGGCCGGCTGAACCACCGCCGACGTGAATTGTTTATCGAGGCCGGAGTCAAGGACGAGCAAGAGTATCGCCGTCGGGCGTTGGAGCAGGCGCGCGGCGACGTGCTCCGCGGCCAGCGCGAGACGTTTACCCGCGAAATCGACTCCGCGCTGGCCTCGCGGTGTTCGGAGGAAGCGATCCGCCAACAACTCGACGGCGACGATGCGCCCGAATTGGAAGAACGCCGAGAGGAAGTTCGCCGGCAAGTCTCCGTCGTGCGTGGGCAACTTGGCGGCCTGCTGGAGCGGCGGGGGCGGTTGAGCGAACAGCTCGAAGCGCTGGCCGGCGACAAGCAACTCGCCTTGAAACGGCTCGAATTGGCCGTGCTGGAGAAGCGATTGCAGGACGCGGTGGCCCGCTGGCAAACGCTGGCGACGGCCTGCCGCGTTCTCGACGCGATCCGCGAAACTTACGAGCAGCATCGTCAGCCGGAAACGTTGCGCGAGGCGTCGGGTTATTTGGAACGATTGACCGGGGGCCGCTACTGTCGCGTCTGGACGCCGTTGGGTGAGCACTCGCTGAGAGTAGACGACGCCGAGGGGCGCTCGTTGCAGGTCGAGTCGCTCAGCCGCGGCACCCGCGAGCAGCTATTCCTGGGTCTGCGGCTGTCGCTGGCAAGTTGCTACGCCCGACGCGGGGCGCAGTTGCCGTTGGTGCTGGACGACGTGCTGGTCAATTTCGACGCCGATCGGGCGAAGGCCGCGGCCGCCGTGTTGCGCGACTTTGCCGCGGCGGGCCATCAACTGCTGGTCTTCACCTGCCACGAACACATCCTGAAACTGTTCAAATCGTTGAAGACGGCCGTCGGCCGATTGCCCGACAACTCCGAGCCCGGGCAAGTCATAACGCTCGAAGCCCGCAAGGTCGAGGAGACGCCGAAACGCGAAAAACGTTCCGCCGCTCCACGTCGCGCGGCCGCCGCGAAGACGCGCAAGCCAAAATCCAAACCGAGAAAAATCGCCGATATCGAGGTCGTTGAAGACGAAGAGGAAGAGCAGATCGACGACGATTCGTTGTGGGAGGAAGAGGACGAAGCGGACGACGATGATTTTGACGACGCCGAAGACATAAACGCCGCGGCGTGATTCGATCATCGAGTCAGAACATCGGTGCGTCAAGGACGCACCCTACTGTTCAAGCGAGTTCAGCGCGTCGGCGTCGGCGTAGCCCCCAGGATATCCAACCGAGATAGGCGTTCGCGCCCAGCGAGGCGAACAGCCCGAAGAGGGTCAACGTGAAAGGGAGCCAGGGTTTCACGGGTTGCTCGGTGTCGGCTTTCGGCGGGGGAGGTGATTCTGGTTCGTCTGCCGTGGGTTTCTTTTGCGGTTGCGTGTAGGTTGCCTGACGCCCGGCGAGCGGCTTGACGGCCGAATTCGGCAGGAGAGGATTCGGCGGCAGTTGCGGCGGTTCGACGACGGCGGTTTGCGCGGTCGGTTTCTGTAGCGGTTTGTCCCGCGACAGCTTCTCGTCGCCGACGACGATGCGGAACGATTGGACTTTGCCCGCGTCCGGCATTACGTCGCTCTGGATCGGCTGGCCGTCGCGGAGCGCGTCGAGCGTTTGCTGGTTGAGTTGGATGATGTACTCCGAACCGCCGTCGGGCAATCGCTTCCAGCCGTAGTCGACTCCTAGCGTTGCAACGGCGATGGAGATCAGCAGCACGTTCATGGAACCCTCCGGAGGGCTATGTTGTTCTGAGTGGACACTAAACGTACAGATACAAGATACAATTATCGTTGCCCGCGGCGCGTTTCGCAAGGACGCCATCTTGCCGTTCGAGGCGGGGGGGTGTATGCTGGACTGCGGCATGAACCTAGCTCTCTGGAAAAAGGCCATCTCCGACGCTTGGCTGACGCTGGCCGTTTCCAGCGCGCTATTGATGCTGTTTTGCTGGCTGTTTGTGTGGTTGATGAGCCTGTTCGATATGGGGGCCTGGAGTACGCTGCTGAACCTGCTGCCGAACTTCGTGCAGCCGATGCTTGGCATCCCGCTGGCCAAGCTGGCCACGCCCTCCGGGCAACTGAGCATCCTCTACACCCATGTGGTGACGATCCTGGTTTGCGTTGGTTGGGCGCTGGGACGCGGGTCGGACTCGATCAGCGGCGAGATCGGCCGTGGAACGATGGACCTGTTGCTTTCGTTGCCCGTGTGGCGGGTTTCGGTGATGATCGTGCCGGCCGTGGCGGCAACCGTTGGGGCGGCCATGCTGGCGGCTTCCGTCTGGGTGGGAATGGGGTTGGGACTGCTGAGCATTGAATTCCAACCCCCTCCCTCGCTGCGACAATTTTTGCCCGGTGCGTGGAACTTGTTCGCCATGACATTCTGCTTCACCGGCATTACCACCTTCATTTCCTCATGGAACCGCGACCGCTGGCGGACGATCTCGCTGGCCGGCGGTTTTTTTATCCTTTCGTTGATCCTGAAGTTCGTCGGGCGAATGTGGGCCGACGGAGCGTGGATCGGCTATTTTTCGTTTCTCAGCCTCTTCGAGCCGCAGGAGTTGATCCTCTTGCCGGCGCCGGGCGGATGGTCGGGAATGACCTATGACTTAATGCTGATCGCCATCGGGTTGGTCTGTTACGCGATCGCGGCGGTGATTTTTTGGCGGCGCGATATTCCCGCGCCGTTGTAGATGTGGTTCAGGCGCGACCAACGGTCGCGACTTTATGAGCATGAATGAAGTTCGACACAATCGCCGAAAACGTTGGCTGCCGACCGCGATCAAACTGTCGATTGCCGCGTTGGTCGTCTGGTTTATCCACGGCACGATCATCGACGCCTGTGGCGAACTCGGCGAGCAAAGCTTCCAAATCGATTTCCTTTGGCTGGCGGCGTCCGGTGGGTTGTATCTGCTCGGCACGCTGCCGTTCGCCCTGTTTTGGCATCGTACCCTGCGAACGCTTGGGCAACGAGTGGGATTCGGCAAGACGGTCCGGGCGTACTACATCGGACATCTGGGGAAATACGTCCCCGGCAAGGCAATGGTTGTCATTCTCCGCGCGGGTCTGCTTCGCGGTCCCGGAGTAGACGCTTCGCTGGTCGTGGCGAGTATCTTCTACGAAACGCTCACGATGATGTCCACCGGCGCGCTGCTGGCGGCGTCCATCGTGGCCTTCTGCTTCAGCGGACAGCCGCTGTTGTTTTGGACGGCGTTGGGGATCATGGCCGTCGCCGGGCTGCCCACGCTGCCGCCGATTTTCAAGCGCCTCGCTCGATTGGCGGGCGTCGGCAGAATAAACCCCGCCACGGTGGAGAAATTGGATAACCTCGGCTATGGAACCGTAATCCTCGGCTGGGTGCTGAATGCCATTGGATGGGCTATACTTGGATTGAGTTTTTGGGCCGTGCTGCGGGCAATGGGTTTGGGAGAAAACAATCCCTTAGGGCAGTTCCACCTCTACGCCGCCGCCGTCTCGCTGGCTACCGTGGCGGGGTTCATCTCGATGATGCCGGGCGGGGCCGTGGTCAGAGAGGCAGTGCTGACCGAATTTATGGTGCCATACTTAGGAGGGGGTGCGGCGCTGATCGGCGCGATCCTGCTCCGGTTGGTGTGGCTGGTGGCAGAGATAAGTATATCAGGTATCCTGTATTTCGGCGCGAAGTGTTGGGGCGACAGTGCAACTACCACCCCAACACTGTTTTCCCGGCGTGGACGCCGGGACTAAACGAGACTACCCACCACCCACTATCCACTACCCACCACCCACTATCCACTATCCCACCCATGTTGTCCGTCGTCATTCCCGTATTCAACGAAGCCGAATCTTTGGAGCCGCTCTGGCACGAGCTGTCAGAGGTGGCCGCGTCCGAGGGGTATGACCTGGACGTGGTGTTCATCGACGATGGTTCGACCGACGGCTCGTGGGAAGTGATTGCCCGTTTGGCCGAGGCCGACCGGCGGGTGAGCGGGATACGCTTCCGCCGCAACTTTGGCAAGGCGGCCGCGCTGAGCGCCGGTTTTGAGCAGGCTCGCGGCGATCTGGTGATGACCCTCGACGCCGATCTTCAAGACGACCCCCGCGAGATTCCCCGCTTTCTGGCCAAAATGGAAAAAAATCTCGACGTGGTCAGCGGGTGGAAAAAGGTCCGGCACGACCCCTGGCACAAGGTTCTGCCGTCGCGGGTGTTCAATTGGATGGTCAGCCGTTTGACGGGCGTGTGGCTGCACGACCACAACTGCGGCATGAAGTGCTACCGCCGCGAGGTCTTCGAGGAAGTACGGCTCTACGGCGAGTTGCATCGGTTCGTGCCGGTGCTGGCTGCCGCCCGAGGATTCCGCACCGGCGAGATCGTCATCAACCACCGGCCGCGCAAGTTCGGCCGCTCGAAATACGGAGTGAGCCGAATCATCAAGGGCTTTATGGACCTTTTGACCGTCAAATTCCTTACCGGTTTCGGCCAGCGTCCCCAGCACCTGTTGGGCACGATCGGCATTGGATCGTTCTTGCTCGGTGCGTTGGGGTTGATCTATTTGGCGGCCCTCTGGATCATTTCGCGCGTGGATATGTTGGGTATGGATCCGGTCCATCTTCAACAGCGCCCCGCCATGCTCTATTCGGTCGCTTTGATGTTGCTGGGAAGCCAACTGATGTCGGTTGGTTTTCTGGCCGAATTGTTTATCGCTTACCAAGCCCCGGATCGCCGGGGCTATTCGATCCGCGAACGCACCCCACCTGGACAATGAACGATTCCCACGACGATTGCCGCGCAAAGCTCCGCTGGAGCGTATATTTCCTGTTGATCTGCGTCTCCGTCGGCGCGATGCTGGGCCATATTCTGGCGGTCGATTCGGTCGACAGGGCCGGCTTGGAAAAATACCGCCTGGCGAAGGTGAAAGGCACTCTGGAAAAAAAGAGGGCCGCCCTGGAGGAAAAAGGCGTCTCCGGCGAGAAACTCGAGCGGGAACTCGACCGGACCGAGGCCAAGTTGCGCCGCAGCGCGGTTTTGCGGCGGCCGTTCCTCAGCGCCAACGACCGCAGCCGGTGGTGTACGGTCCGAGCGCTGGTCGAAGAGGACATGCGCACCCCGGACGTACCGTACGCCATCGACAAGGTGATCCAAGAGCCGAACTGGTACGCCATCGACAAGGTGATCCAGGAGCCGAACTGGGACACCATCGACATGGTCAAGCACGACGGCCACCTCTATTCGAGCAAGCCGCCGCTGCTGCCGACGCTGATGGCGGCCGTCTACTGGCCGATTCACCACTTGACCGGAGCGGACCTGGGTACGCACCCCCACGAAATCGGCCGCTTCATGCTGGTTTTGTTCAACGTCGTTCCGCTGGTAATTTACTTCCTGCTGCTGGCCCGACTGGTCGAGCGTTTCGGGACGACCGACTGGGGGCGAATGTTCGTGATGGCGGCCTGCTGTTTCGGCACTTTCTTGACGACTTTCGCCGTGGTGATCAACAACCACCTGCCGGCGGCGGTCTGTGCGTTGGCGGCCCTTTACGCCACCGCTCGCATCTGGTTCGACGATGATCGCCGGCTGCGCTATTTCGTCGTTGCCGGATTGTTCGCCGCGTTGGCGGCGGCCAACGAGTTGCCCGCCTTGTCGCTGCTGGCGGCGTTGGGCGTGGCGTTGTTGTTCAAGGCGCCGCGGCCGACGCTGCTGGCGTTTGTCCCGGCCGTGCTGTTGGTGGCGGTGGGGTTTTTCGGCACAAATTGGATCGCCCACGACACGCTCAAACCGCCCTACGCACATCGTGGCGGTGAAGGGAAAGACAACTGGTACGAATACACCTACGAGCGGAACGGCAGAACCATCGAAAGTTATTGGATGAGCCATGGGAAAAACACCAGAGGCGTCGATCGGGGCGAGCCGTCGCCGGCAGTCTACGCCCTGAACGTGTTGGTGGGTCACCACGGCATCTTCAGTCTGACGCCCGTCTGGTTGCTGAGTCTCGCCGGCCTGGGCGTGTGGTTGTTGCGCGGGGGTGATCCGCGGTTGCGGTGGGGCGCGGCCGGCGTGGCCGCGATCTCGCTGGCCTGCCTGGCGTTCTATCTGGGCCAACCGGTAATCAACCGGAACTACGGCGGTATGACCTGCGGGTTGCGGTGGATGTTTTGGCTTGCGCCGCTGTGGTTGCTTGCGATGCTGCCCGCGGTCGATTTTCTCGCCTCTCGTCGATGGACCCGCGGCCTGTCGCTGGTATTGCTGGCCTTTTCGGTACTCTCGGTCAGCTACCCGACGTGGAACCCCTGGACGCATCCCTGGTTGATGGATTTTTCGCAGTACATGGGTTGGGGGCAATAATGACCGCGCCAGTCGTCGAAGCCAATCTGAACGACCCGGTGATGCAGCACATGCGCGCGGAGGTTGCCCGGCTGCACGTCGGCCATACGGTGGGAGAAACTCTGGCCGAGCTGCGTCGTCGGCCGCCGCCGGCGCGGATTGTCTATTTCTACGTGGTCGACGACGAGAACCGGCTGAAGGGCGTGATTCCCACGCGATCGCTGTTGCTGAGTCCGCCCGAGACCCGTATCGCCGAAATCATGCTGCCGAACGTGGTTGCGGTACCGGTCGGCGCGACGGTGCTCGATGCCTGCGAGTTTTTCGTGCTGCACCGGTTCCTGGCCTTTCCCGTGGTCGATTCCGAGAAACGGCTGGTCGGTGCGATCGACGTGGAACTTTATACCGACGAGCTACTCGAGTTGAGCGGTGGAATTAACGACGATCTATTTCAATTGGTGGGCATGCATCTGGCCCGGGCACGCCAGCCGGGCGCGGTGGCCGCCTTCCGCATGCGGTTTCCCTGGCTGGTCTGCAACATCGCGGGCGGAATCGCCGCGGCAATGCTCAGCGGAATCTTCCGCGAACAACTCGAACGGGTCGTGGCCCTGGTGCTGTTCATCCCTGTCGTTTTGGCGCTGGCCGAAAGCGTCAGCATCCAATCGGTCAGTCTGGCGTTGCAGTTGCTTCACGGCCGGTCGCCGTCGTGGGCATTGATTCTGAAAAAGCTGCGACGCGAGTTTTTCATCGGGTTGATGCTCGGCGCGGCCAGCGGTTTGGTCGTGGGGATGGCGGCCCTCGCCTGGCTCGGCCAGCCACACTTGGCGCTAAGCGTGTTGGGCGGAATCGCCGCCGGCGTGACCGCTTCCGCCGTGCTCGGCGCCGCCACCCCGAACCTGCTCCGCCGCTTCAAGCTCGATCCGCAAGTCGCCGCCGGGCCGATCGTTTTGGCCGTGACCGATGTAATCACGTTGCTTTGCTATTTCAATGTCGCACGATGGCTATTACCCTGATTTTGTCCAAGCAAACACCACGAACCGTGACGGTTGCGGACGGCGGCGAGATCGTCGGTCGCGGCTTTATGAGACATATTCTTGCATCCGTTCTGGTGTTGGCCTTAGTTGTGTTCCAGCAAAAAAACGCCGTCTTGTTCGCTGCCGAATCGACGCCTACGCTTGTCGTTCCGCGCAGCGGCGTCTCATTGCAGATAGCGGCCACGGCGGAACGAATTCAGAATGTCGCGGGTAGCTGGCAACTCGTCGAGATTGGCGGAGAGCGGGTAACAGTGCCGGCACAATGGTCGCCCGCGATGGCCGACGACGGTTCCGCCGCAACCGAGCGATATCGGCTTCTCGCCACTATCCCGCCAACCAAGACCGGCGCAGGACCAAGACGGTTTAAGCTGCAACAAGTCCAGCGGCAATCCGGCGGCGACACCGCGCTGAAATTGTCCGAGTTGAACTCGAAATCGCTTCGGGTGGACGACGGCGAGAAGCCCGTGTTGGTCTACAACCACGGCGAGATAACTTCTTCCCGCGTTCCGAAAAACGACTCCCGTCGCAGCCGTGCCTGCTACGTCCATCCCGTCTGGGGAATCAACGGCGAGGTGTTGACCGACGATTTCCCCGCGGACCACTACCATCACCACGGCGTCTTCTGGACATGGCCGCACGTGAAGATTGCGGACAAGGAGTACGACCTCTGGACCGGCTCGAATATCCGCCAGAAATTTGTTCGCTGGATTCACCGCCGGGCAGGCCCCGTTGCCGCCGTCGTGGCCGTGGAGAACGGCTGGTTCGTGGGCGAGAAGAAAGTGATGATCGAACGAGTGTGGTTGCGCGCCTACCGGGCATCGAACGACGCCCGCGCGCTGGACTTCGAGTTTGTTTGGATCCCCATCGGCCGACCGGTCACCCTCCGCGGCGCGGGGGGAAAGAGTTACGGCGGCTTGACGATGCGGCTGGCGGTCCGCTTGGAAAAGGAAGCAACTATTACCGTTCCGGACGGTCCGACGAAGGAAGACCTGCCCGATACCCGGCTTCCGTGGGCCGACCTGACGTATCCATTTGCCGGCGCGGCGGACCGCAGCGGCGCGGCATTGTTCGTCGATCCAGCCCATCCCGACTACCCGCCCACCTGGCTCGTGCGGCACTACGGCGTGTTGTGCATCGGCTGGCCGGGCGTAAAAGGGAAGACTTTTCCGCCGGGTGAGCCGATCCGGCTGAACTACCGAGTCTGGATCCACAAAACCGCCGTCGGCCAGTGCGAACTGCAACGCGCCTATCAAGGTTATACCGAGACGGCGAAGGTGCGCTGGGAATAATGTGACGGTCGGCGGCTTGCGGTCAGCTTACGCGGCATTGCCGCAGGGCTTCGTAGGCCGCCACGGCGACGCTGACCGATAGATTCAAGCTGCGGGCTTCGGCCTTCATCGGGATACGGAGGCAGCGATCCGCGTGCTTCTCAATAAGTCCGCCGGGTAGCCCCGCCGATTCGTCGCCGAAAACCAACCCGTCGCCGGGCAGGAAAACGGCTTCCGTATACTCCCGCGCGGCATGTTTGGTGAAGAACCAAAGCCGACTGTCGGCCAATCGACCCTCGAGCGCGGCCCAATCGTCCACCACATCGTAATCCAGGTGTTGCCAATAGTCCAACCCGGCGCGGCGCCGGCGGCGGTCATCCAGCCGGAACCCCAAGGGTCGCACCAACCATAACTTTGCCCCCAACGCCACGCAGGTTCGGCCCACGTTGCCGGTGTTCTCGGGTATCTCCGGCTGATGGAGAACTATGTGAATGAGCGGGGAAGACATCGAACTAAAGTGTTGTGAATGAAAATGAGATGATCGATATTGTCCCGAAGAATCCCGCGGGCTGCAACCCGTGGGCGTGGTGTGTGGAAAAGTAAGATAATCCCCGTTTTTCCCGGCGAATTAAGACTACTGCGTTTTGCCCGCTCCCACGTCTACGGCGTTTCCTTTTCTTTCGCCGGTTCTTTCGTCGGTTCTTTCGTCGGATCCCACTTGCGGATGCGCACGTTGCTGATGGTCACCTTAAAAATGGGATACAATTTGTCATAGCACCCGAGTTGTAGATTGCTCGAAGGGCGGAAATCTTTATCACTGTGATCAAAGCACAATTCGTCGTTCACGTAGAACACGGCACGGCCATCGGCGAGCTTGATCCGGAAGTGGTTGGTTTGATACAGTCCCAACGCGATCTCTTTTGTTTTTCCCATTATCTCCACGCCGACTTTGGAACTTTCCGCACTCATGTAGAACCGGTGAATAATGTCTTTCTGGTCTCGTTGCGGAACGCAAAGCCCCATAAACAACTTGGTGCCTAGCTCCGGAAGCACTGAGAGTTTTGTTTCAAACTCAATTTCCAGCGGTATCGGCGGTAGAACGGCGGGTTGCAGAAAAACACTGCTGCAAGGCGGATAGGCGTACCCCTCCGCCGAGTGGTCGTCAATCACCCGCCACTGCCCATCCACGATGTTCCAAAGGATCAATCCGGCGTCGAATTTCTTATTGACCCATTGGCCGGCATTGAACGCGAAATATTCGTTTATTTCGTCGAGTTTGCGCTGGCAGAAGGCCCTCGACCAAGCGTTGTTGTCGGCGTCGTGGGCTTTCTGGAAAAGGTTTCTTGCTTCTCGAAGCATGGCGTCGGAAGGCGGCTTTGGCCCTAAGTCCAACAGCTTCAAGGCCTTTTTGATGTACTTGGCGCCTCCACCCGTAAAGGCATAGATGCGTCCGAACGTCACCCCAGGTTGTCTACACCAAAAGTTAAACACTCTGGAGTTGAAGCAATGTTCATCCATTTTGTCGAGCAACCGCCGGGCGTCGGCGTATTCGCCGACGCGTCCGGCCAAGGCGACATGCATGGTAAGTAAGTTGGACTTTTGCCACTTTCCGCCTTGGCTGTCGGCGTGTGCGGGATCGTGGGCCATGCCTTCGAGTATCCGCTTGACTCTGGCATAGACACCGGGACGTTTCCACACCTCGCCGTTGAACTTCATATCCCGGTCAATAGTGTGGAGGTGCATTATATAATAAAGGGGGACAATTGTGTCGTACCGCTCCGTGTCCGCGCATTCGCAGACAAAGCGATACATTTTCTCGCGGTTGTCTCCTTGGCGAGGGTTTAAGGCCCACATCATTTTGTCATACATCAGCGAGTAATCCATCTGCGCGGCCGCCGCCCGGTCGAACCACTCTCGGGGCGTCAGGTCACTGTCGCCATACATGGCCACCGAGATCATTTCGGCGGCGGCCTCGGGAAACTCGGGACGCAACTCATACGCTTTCTCAAAATGTTCCGCGGCCTTTCCCAGGTTTTCACGGAACAGTCGGATGCCTTCCGGCGTTGTTTTGGAAAGATCGCCCTTGCCGCGATGATACCATGCCAGTGTGTAGTAGTGGAAACCTGCGATCATATTGAAGGTCCACGGATTGGCCTTTGGCTGCTTGGCGCAAGCTTTATAGAATGTCTCGATATCCTCCCGATTTCTCCCGCCGAAGAAATCAAATATCCTCAGCAACTCATATAGTAAAACTCTTTGTCCTTCCAGGTCGATCGTCTTGTCCCCGACGAACGACACCGCCAACGAGAGGGTCTCTTTTCGCAACTCAGGCCATTCCATCGGCTTATACTTATAATTTTCCGCCTGTATCCAGCCAAACCAGTAGATCGTGGACAGCAACCGCCAGCGACATTCGGGTGGATAATCCGAATCAGCAAAGGACTTGTACAACATTCGCAATTCGCGCCAAGATTCCTCGAAATTCGTGCCTTTGTAGGAATAGGAAACTGCTCCCCAGTACGAGCGGACAAGCGGGTCGCGGCAACCCTTTGAAAACAGCATATAGCCTACCTTCCGTAACTCGTCTGAAGTTGGCCCGAAACGAACTCGCACAAAACGGAGTTGAACGTCCTTCAAGAACACCTTCGCCAACGGTTGAATGGATTTCGGATCTTTGGTGTACTTGCAATATGCGTCAATATCCCGCCGCCAAAACTTCAGGGTATCGTCTTTAAAGGTGACTTCGTTGGGAGTCATCTTGTCCCTGGGGATGGGTTTCTGACCGACTGCGCGCCCCGCGTTTCCAAACAGAAGAATACACGTCAACAGACACAGGCCACTGATGTTGCGCCGCTTCACGGCAATGACTCCTTGCATGATGAAAAGTGCCGCTGATTGGGAGCGTGTTCGTAAATAGAGGCAATCGCATTTAGCCCCGGGTGAATACACCCGGGGCAAACGGTTTTCCATGTTCAACTTGCCGTTACATACCGAGGCTCTCGCCGCGCAGGCCCATCTGATACAGCGTCTCAATCTCCGCGTCCGACAGCGCCCGGGAGTAAACCGCCAGTTCGTCAACAAGACCGCCGCCGGGACCATGCCTTTTTTCCACCCACCCATCATGGCCTGCTCCGATCGATGAAAACCCCGAATTGTTGGAATACGCCATCTGCAGATTGCGCGTGTAAGACTGATCGTTGACCCTGATGGTTAGCTCACCCTTGTCCAACCGATTGCCTTTGACAAGCCTCGCGGCAACAAACACCCATTGATCCGCCGAAACCAATCCTTCGGGCGTACTGGCATACATCCAGTTGCCAAGCCGCTCGTGGTGCCACGAACGGACCATAATAGCGCCGTTTGTCTGCGCATAGACGGAAAAAATGGTGCTGTTTGCGGCCTCACCGTAAACCCAAAGGTGCTCCTTCCCCTTTCGCTTGACCCAGGCGGCGACGGTGTACTCCGGCTGTCGATTGACAATGTGCCCCGGGATGCGCACTTCCGAGCCGTCCACAACGGATATGGCGCCGCCGACCTTGCCGTCCGGCGTGAATTGGGCCGTAATGTCTTTCCCATTGTAACGACCGGTCAGGCTTCGTATCCTGAAAATAAAACCGGACACTTCCAGCAGGGTGTTTTTGTCGAAGGTCATCAGCAGTGCGGCGCCCGGCGGAACTTTTGGATTCGGCTTCGGCGGCTGCTCGGCGGCCGGCGCCGGTTGAGAGGCAACGCTCGACGTCGCCACGGGAGGCGCCGGCGGGGGGAGGTCGGTGGGAACGTTCGGTCGGGAAAGAACCAGCAACAACAACACCGCCAGCAGACCGGCCCCGCCGATCGCCGCCGGCAGCAACCAACGCCGAACCTTCGGCCGCGGCAGGCCCGCCTCCAGCCGTTGTTGGGCTACGGCCGCTTGAAGACGTGCCTTCATCACCTCCTGCTGGCTGCACAGCCGGGCCAGCGTGGCGTCGGCCTTGCCTAATTGCCGCTCCAGGTCCGACGACGTCTGCTGCTGCAATTCGTGCTGCGACCGCAACGCCGTCAACTGCTCTTCGCACTCGCTCTGCTTCGCCAGCGCCGCTTGCTTCTCCTCCTCGCCGGCTGCCGATTCCGCCTCCGACGACAACGACGCCGACGCCGACAAGCTCGACTCGATCTGTTGCGACAAGTCCGACTCGATCGAACGAGCCTCTTCCAGCAATTTCGCCAACCGATTGCGATGCCGTTGGTAGTGGGCCACCGCCGCGTCCACCTGCTGCGTCGTGCCTTGCATCTGCCGGACGTATTCCGGCGCGTGGCGGCGGAACATCGTCGCCGCCCAGTCCCGGACGACTTGCAAACGACCCGGATCGAGCAACCTCGCCAACTCATCCGGCAGTTTCGGCTCGCCGCCCGGCGACGACTCTTCCTCGAAGCCGCCCACCCATGCCGATTCGTCCGACGCCAACGGTTGGCTTTGGCGATATGCTCGAACGTCGGCCAGCACCGCTCCGCAATCCGGATACCGATGGTCCGGCTCCTTGGCCATCATCCGCTCGACAATTTGCACCACCGGCGGCGGCAGGCCCGGCACGGCCTCCTCCAGCGGAAACGGCTCCTCGTACGCGTGCTGAAAAACCATCGCCGTGGGGCTGTCGGCCGTGAACGGCATCCGCCCCGAAAGAAGCTGATAAAACAGCACCCCCAGCGAGTAAATATCCACCCGCGCGTCTACCTCCCGCCCCCGGGCCTGCTCCGGCGCGATGTAGTCCACGGTGCCCATGATTACGCCGGTGGCGGTCATTTGCGCGCTCTGGCCGAGCCGTCGGACCAGGCCGAAGTCGACCAGCATTGCCCGACCGCTGCCGCGCTCCAGCAGGATATTGCCCGGCTTGATGTCGCGGTGGATCAGCCCGCGCTCGTGGGCGGCCTGCAATCCGGCCAGACACTGTCCGATCAACTTCAACGCCTCATTGACGGGAAACTGCCCCTGCCGGCCGAGCCGCTCGGCCAGCGATTCCCCCTCGATGCACTGCATGGCAAAGAAGTGATGCCCGGCGTCCTCGCCGATGAAGTAGATCGGCACCACGTTGGGATGTGCCACGCCGGCCGCCGCCGTGGCCTCGGCGTGAAATCGCCGCACGAAATCCTCGTCGCGTGCAAGTTGGGAGGGAAGCACCTTGACGGCCACCGGCCGCTCCAGCGACTCGTCGTAGCCCCGATACACGTCGCCCATCCCGCCCGCGCCGATCTGCTCGACTATCCGGTAATGGCCCAATCGCGTGAAGGGAAGCGGTTCGACAATTTCCGACGGCTGCTGCGTACCCTGCGGCGGCGTGTCGTCGCCGGGCATGATCGCGCTACCCCGGGCCGACGTCTCGATCATCGAGGTCGGCGCCTCCAGCGGTTCGGTCCGCCGCAACGCCTCGTCCAAGCCCTCGATCAGCCGCTCGCAATTCTCCCACCGCTCCGGAGATTCCAAGCCCAGCGTCCGCTCCAGCAGCGGCCGGACAACCGCCGAAACCCGCGCCTTGACCGTCGCGTCGTAGATGTACGGCAAGATCGGCCCGCCGGTCGCCAACCGGCACAGCAGCACGCCCAACTGATAGACATCGACGCGTCGCGGGTCGAGCGCGTAGCCCGCCTTCTGGAGCGCGGCGGCGGCGGCGTCGATCTCAGCGGGCAGCTCGACGGCGTCTTTGCCGGTCAATTCCGGGGGACAGAACTCCGGGTCGCAATCGTCCTCGCCGCCGAACCGCCGCGGCGCGCCGGGAGGTGACAGATGCGGCCGGAGTTGTTCATCGACGCCGACCGCGTCTATACCGATTGCCCGATGGACACGTCCGTTCTGGTGCAGCGTCTGCACCTGCCGGGCTAATTTCCGGACGAACGCCAAGCGTTTTTTCAACGGCCAGTCGCCCCGCTCGGCGAGCAATTCCGAGAGGCCCCGCAGCCTTTCCGGCTTGGTAAAAGTGTCAGCCATCGCGCCGGAGACCTCTCTCGTTTAGGACATACGACCTTCATTGAGGATACACGGCCTGGATATTCCCGTCAATCTTCTACTTTTTCAGTTTTCGCTTCAGCTCCGCCAATTCATCGGAGACATCGAGTCCTTCGTCGGGAATTTCGACATCCTCGGCGGCGTTGGCGCCCAGGCCTCGCAACTCGGCCATTGCCGCGGCTTCGGCCTCGGCCTGCTCCACCTTGTCCTTCATGCGGTCGAACTTGGCGAAGGCGTTCTGATCGACCTCTGGGGCCAGACCGGCCGCCTGGGTTTCCATTTTCTTTCGGAAGTCAGCCGCCCGTTTCCGTGCCGAGAGTGTGGCCAAATTTCGCTTTCCTTCCGCCAGCTTGGCTTTCATCGCGGCCAGTTGACGGCGGAGACTCGTGCTAGCTTCCTGGGCGGCCTCCAATTGATCGTCCAGTGCGGTGACCAGTTGCTCGTGTTCGTTCTTGCGGCCGATGGCCTTTCGGGCAAGATCGTCGTTGCTCTCCTCGACGGCCTTCTCGGCGCGGGCTTGCCATTGCTGCTGCTGTGCCCGGTTGCGATCGAGTTCGCGCGAGAGAGTGGTTTCGTTGGCCATCGCCTTGGCGGTCTGGTTGGTCACTTCGGCGATCGTCTCCTCCATCTCGCGGACCGCTTGCTTGAGCATCTTTTCAGGATCCTCGAACCCTTCGGTCAGTTCATTGAGGTTGGCCGAGACGATGTCGGAAATTCGCTGAAAAACTCCCATGGATATTCTCCTTTACCTTGTTTATGGTTCGCCTATTCACATAGCGGACACCGAGCGACGGCCGGTGATTCGTGCCGGCAGCATGAGCACCACGGCCACGCCGCAGAGTATGCCCAACAAGTGCGCCCCCGGCATCCAACTCCAAACCCACCCGGCATACCATGCTCGCCAGAGAAAAGAACACAGTTCCATTAGCGGGATAAGCACCAAGCACCACAAGGCTGGCACTGTGACGATACCCCAACTCAGAAACCAGTTCAGTCCGTATTTAGGCCGTTTGAACACACCCAACAGAAGCGTCAGCGGAAACACGGCCAGGTAGGCGGTTTCGATCAATGCCGACGGCATCAGGACCAGGGCAATGGTCAGCACCGCGAAGATGGCTCCCGAGGAGCCTACCAAGCCGACGGGCAGGAAGATTCTGGCAAACAAACCCATCGCGACCAGGCAACCCAGGTAGACCAACAGGTAACGGCCGTTGCCCAGCCGCCGGTTAACCGGATTGCCGAATACCCAAAGCACCCACATGTTCAACAGCAAGTGCCAAAAACCACAGTGGCAGAAACCGTACATGAGGATACTCAGTAGGCCCGTGCCAGGCCCCACCGACCAGTTCCAGCCGAACAGGTAGACCAACATGCTGATAACAATCAACGCCGCGTTGGCCGTGGGGAGGCTGGTCTTGGTTCCGGAGTACTTCAATTCCAACGGAATGGGAAAGAACATGGCACGACTCCTCACATGTCAGAGGATTCATTGCGGGCGGAAAACCGGCTACCTCATGCTAACTTAATGAACTGAGCGGCCGGTTTCCGCAACAATTCGCCGAATTAGGCGATAAGTTTGTCGCCATGACGTGAAAGAAATGGAACGGTACGGCCGGTCACACCATAGAGGAGAAAGTCGAAATGGGGGGATGCCAAGTTGTTTATTGGCATTAAGTTAAGTTGCACGTGGAGCGCATGGGTGATTCCGCCCGCTACACTATCGCGTTTTCCGTACTCTCATTCGTCATGAGTCCAGTGTTCCAATTGATTTTATTGCCCGGCCTTGCTGCTGCCCCAGAGAGGGGCATAATACGATAGGGAGATTCCGGGGGCGATTCCGGAATTCCCTCCCGGAATTCCGAATTCATCCCCGGAATTCATGCCCCATGCTATGCTACTGTGATACTTTGCCTCCGACCCACACCACGGATGCCTGTCACGCGCTTCTGTCGCCACACATAGGCAAGTAGACTGATGGCGCCGACACCGAGAAGGCCGAGGGTGGATGGCTCGGGCACGGCTATGCTGTTAAGCTCATAGACGCGCGGTCCCCAAGTGGTCGCGCCGACGAACTCCGCGGTGAAATTAGTCGCCGTGACAGGTTCGTCGAAAATGTCCGTTACCTGTAAGGCGTGGCTGTCGTACAAGGAGAGATAGTGCGTATGGTACGGCGGCAATACTTCCACGTGAGAAAGCAACACGGGAGAATCGGGATCATCCATGTTGTAAAGATCGAACGTGGAAAGCGAGCGCTGGCCGGACTCTTTGTCGCAAACCAAATAAAGGTTGTAGCCCGCGATGGTCGACGGGCCGGAGTCCATGGAGAAGTTCAGGTAATATGTGGCGGGGCCGTAATCGCCGTATAGGATATGGCCTCGAAAGGCTTCGTTGTTGCCGCCTATGCCCGTGCCGAACTCGCCGCCGAGGACATCGCGTAAATCGCACCCCGACAGCGGCGAACTTGACGAGCTAATAGTGACGTTCGTGTACTGAAACGCATCGTCGGGGTCCGGGTCGGCAGACCACAAATTATCCGTCCACGGCTCAACCGTGGCTGCGAATCCATTGCCGTACGCCGCAAGAAAACCGAATGCGGCAAGTGAAATAACAAACGACCGCCTCAACTGGAATCTTTTCTGCGTTCTCATGATGACTCACCTTTCTGTAAACAGAGGTTAAGAAAAAAAAGGCTCATCCGACTGAAGCGTACCTGAACCGTAACCTGTGATTTGCACACGTTTTGTGAAACCAATGAATGACTTCCTTTTAGCCCCTTTTGCCAAGCCCGAGCGGATGTCCAAACTTCCTTGTTGGCTTCGAGTTATGTGGCCAGGTACGCTTCAGTTGGATGAACCACATAAAATCACCTCCATTGAAAAAGCGAGAGGGGGGAGACTAAACTTGATGATTCTCTGAAAGCGAAAAACTTCACGCATCATAGAACTTAATGAACCAAGCGGCCGATTTTCGCAGTCCGTGGCCCAAAAATGTGGAGATTTCCGCTCCCGCCGGGCAAGAATACACGCGGCCAAAGCCGTCGGAACCGGCCAGAGAACGAGAGATGACAGTGCTAACTCGTTTTTTGGGAACGAGTTGTGTCAGGAGTTGAACGGATAATCGATGTGAGCCGCGATGCCGCTTTGGTAAGTCCGAGCACTTTATGTTTTTTCGCCTGGACCGGGTCGAAAAGGTCGTAAGCCTGCCGCACTGCCTCCTCGAGCCCGCCATGTTCGGACAGATATTGCCCCAACCGCTGCCACTCGGCGACGTGCTCTTGCTCGGCCTCCTCGGCCGGACAGTAACTCTGGACTTGGCGGCGGACCAACTGTTCCAGCTTCTCCGCGAGTTGCTTCTTGGCGTGACGGAAATAGTGGTCGACGGCGGCGGGAGAGACTTCCAGGGTTTTGGCCGTCTCCGCAATGCTCAGGCCCTGGCAGAGCCGGCCATACAACACCCTCAGGTAGTCCACCCGGCCTTTTCGACAATAGTCGGCGGCCAATGACTCGACGGCCCGTTGAACGACGTCTTCCACCCAGGCGGTGTAGAACACGTCAACCTGTTCGTCCGACGCCTGGTTCAACCTGTCAAAATGCTCCGCCAGATCGCGCAGCCGCTGCTCCCTGCTCGCGCGGACCCGATTCCGGTGCGAGAGGATATTCCGCACCACGCAACACAACAGGGTCCGCAACTTGGCCGACCGATTCGCCACCCAGCGTACCAGCAGCCGTTGCCTCAACAGCACCTCGAACGTTTCCGAGGCCACGTCTTCGGCGTCGTCCAGGTTTCGGGCGCCTCGGCGCAACGAGAAACGGCAGATCGGCCCCCAGTAGTCCTTCAGGAAGTTCTGCCAGTCTTCCTCGGCGCCGCTGGAGGTCAACCGCTGGATGAGGGTCAAGCGCGTCTGCGGAAAGCCCATGAAGAAACTCCCGCTAGGAGTCGTCCTCGGCCTGCGTCGGGTTGTCCTCGGTCACCGAGGGCACGACCCAAACCTTCACTTCAGCGTCGATTTCCTGGCCAAGATGAATCGAGATGGTGTACAGACCAAGCTCCTTGAGCGGACCTTCCAGGCGGACCTGATCCTCGGCGATGTGGAATTTGTTGCGTTTCAGGGCGTTTGCCACCTCGGTCGCGCCGACCGATCCGTAGAGGTGCCCTTCGTCGTTGGCGTTGGCTTCGATGGTGATACTCTGCCGTGCCAGATCCGCCGCCAGCGATTGCAGCCCGGCCAGTCGGGCCTTCTCGATCGCCTCGAGTTCCGCCCGGTGTTTATCGACCATCCGTTTGTGATGGTCGGTGGCAATGGTCGCCAGACCTTGCGGGATCAGATAGTTCATGGCGTAGCCGCGCTTGACTTCGACCACGTCGCCCTGTTTTCCCAGGTACTCGACCGGCTGGATCAGCAGCAACTCGATGCCGCCGTTCGGCCCCTTGGGCAGCCGCTTGGCTCGATGAGGAACGGTTGGCTTCTTTTTTGACTTTGCCTTGACCATCGGCATGTTTGCCTTCTTTTATTCAATAAATGATATGTTCGTATGCATGCTGGACGGACCAGGAAGTCCGTCCAGCGATTATTCTTCAACGTCTAAAACGGAATCTCATCGCCCGACGATTGATCGGACGATTGATCGGACGATGGCGCGTCACCGAAGTTGTCGGGCGGAGCCTGCTGGCTGTATTGCGAGTCCTGTCTGGCCGCCGGTCGCGGGCCGCCGCCATCCGATCCGCCTTGCCCTCGACCGCCGATCAACTGCATCCGCTCGGCCACAACCTTCAGCTTCGATCGTTTCTGACCGTCTTGCGTCTCCCAGCTATCCAGTTTCAACCGGCCATCAATGAAAATCGGCGATCCTTTGCTCAAATACTCACTGGCCACCTCGGCCGTCCGGCCCCAAAGCGTCACGTCGACGAACGTTACCTCCTCGACCCATTCGCCGCTGGCGTTTTTGCGTTTATCATTGACGGCGACGCCGATATCCGACACGGCCGTGCCGCTCTGGAGGTAGCGGATCTCCGGATCGCGGGTTAGGTTGCCCATCAGGACCACGCGGTTATAGCTGGCCATGACGATTGCTCCTTACGTTTCGCTCGATTTGATTTCGGCGTCGGTGGCGTCGTTGCTGTCGGCGTCTTCGGCCACGGCCACGGCCACGGCGACCTCGACTGGCTCAGCCTTGTCCTTGTCCTCGGTCTCAGCGGGCTTGTCCTCGGCCTTGTCGTGCGGCACCGTTGACACCAACTGTGCATGGGTGACCAGGGCGTCGACGATCCGCGGATCGACCTTCAGGAACAACGTCCGCAGGATGTCGTCGGCGATCCAACACTGCCGCCGCAAATCGACCAACTGGCCGCCGTCCAGACGGAAGTACGTTAGCCAGTAGGCGCCTTTCCGCTGCCCCTTGATGGGGAACGCCAGACGTCGCTCTTCCCAAAGACGGCTGACGAGTATTTCGCCGCCGAGCTTCTCGATCATCGCGGGGATCTGGCCGGAGATCGCTTCGGGATCCCGTCCAAAACGGTTCGCGTCCAGAATGAACATGCCTTCATAGACGTTCGCGGCCAATGTAAAACTC
The DNA here is from genome assembly GCA_965195225.1 of uncultured Thermoguttaceae bacterium. GTDB lineage: Bacteria > Planctomycetota > Planctomycetia > Pirellulales > Thermoguttaceae > JAHIKV01. The sequence goes on along the minus strand of CBDAFL010000160.1, from coordinate 7,198 downwards.
CTCGGAAGTACAGGTAGCACAGCCGCCCTCGGCTGTGTGGATGCGAGGCACATCCGAGGGCGGATGCGCCACACATTCAGTTGTAATGGTTCATGCAATAATCCGCGTCCTCGCAGGCCCAGGCGACCACGGCGTCGGTCGCCAGCCCCGCCGCTCGTTCGATGACGGGAACCTCCTCGGACGTAAACTTACTCAATACGTAATCGGCCCAATCCCAATTGTCCGGCGCGGCGCCGATGCCGACCCGAAGCCGCGCGAACTCCTCAGTACCCAATTTCCCAATAATGTCTTGTAAACCCTTTTGGCCACCCGACGAACCCTTTGTCCGAAACCGCAGCTTGCCGACCGGCAGGTTCAAATCATCGCAAATCACCAACAAATCTTGAGCGGATAATTTGTAAAAACTCATTGCCTCCTGAACGCTGGTTCCACTGAGGTTCATGAAGGTCGTGGGACTCAAAAGCAGGGCCTTACGGGCACCCAGTTCGGCCTCGACGACCTCGCCTTGAAACCGCGCCTTGGGAGCGGCAATGCCGCACTTTCGGGCCAACTCGGCCAGGACGACGTAGCCGACGTTGTGTCGCGTCCGCTGATAACGGCGGCCCGGATTGCCAAGCCCAACCACGAGTTTCATTGGCTATGCCCTCGCTAATCCGGGCTTCCCCCACGTCAGCTTCATGGTCTCGTTATCCCTTCGCCCCGTCTTCCTCCTTTTCCTTCTCGCCAATAACCTCAGGCTCGCCGGGGACCGCCTCGGCGGCTCCCTCTTCGGACTGCTCCTGCGGCACAACACACTCGATGACCACCATCTCCAGGTCGGGGGTGAGCAGTTTGGCCCCCTGAGGCAACTCCAAATTGCCCAAGGAAACCGAATCGTTCAGCTTCAGATGGTTGATGTTCACGACCAGCTTCTCGGGAATAGCGGAAGCCGGGCAAGCGATATCGACCTCGTGGACCAATTGCGAGACCACGCCCCCTTCCCGCACGCCGGGCGATTCTCCACGCAACTCGACCGGCAAGCGGATATCCACGATCTCGTGCTCCGAAATCCGCGTGAAATCCACGTGGATGATGTCCGTTCCCCAGGTGTTCCACTGAAGATCGCGAACGAACGCCGATTCATCGACCGCGCCACAAAGGCTAACCAACCGGCTCCCTTGACGGATGGCCGCCGCCAGCGTGTCTGCCTCCACACTCAACGACACACACTCCAGGCCATGTCCGTAGAGGATTGCCGGGATTTTGCCCTCGCGGCGCAACCGCAGATTATTGCGTTTCCCTCTGGTCTGACGTGGTTCAACGGCCAACTGTAGCGCCATCATGCATCCTCTGGTACTGTGCGCAAAACAACTCCCTTCGCCAACGGGCGAATCGCCTATTTTCGCGTAAACGCGAAGGATTGCAACCCCACGTGCCGCATTTTTTCCACTGCAATTCCGCCCCGGCCTCGAAAACTCAACGCAAAGACCGCAAACACACACTCAACTACAAGCACCAAGAGAGGGGTCGCTCCTGTTGTCCCGGGCCCGCCAAGAGGTTTTTCACGTCCATTTCCGTCGCTTTCCGACGGCTGGATCCAAAGCGAACATGGCTGTTCTATTCCACGGCGCACCCCGTTGGGGTCGAACCCCCTGAAATTGCACCCATTTCGGTTTGATGGTATGATGGCTAAGGAGAGAAATCGATTGCCGCAACGGCTTGGAGGGCAACGTATGATTACGATCCGTGTATCGACCGACATCAAAGATGACCGGCGGGTAGTCTTGACGTTGCCACCCGAGGTTCCCGTCGGCAGGTCGGAGTTGATCGTCAATGTTGACTCCAAGTCGGAGTCGCGCCTTCCGCGAACCAGTCTGGCGGAGTGGGCCGACCAAAATGCGGAGCACTGGGGAGACCGGTTGAGCGCCGCGGATGTCGATGGCTTTACCGGACGAGGAGAGTGACCGTGCCGCAACGCCTCTTGTTGCTCGACACAAGTTTTATCCTCGCGCTCGAGAACCGGGACGATCCCTTTCACGAACGGGCCATGTCACTTGCGGGCGACTTGGCCCATGAAGACAGTCTTCTCCTGCTTCACTGGGGGATTCTGTTGGAGGTCGGCGACGGGTATGCCCGAGTCGAACGACGTGAAAAGGGTTGCGGACTCCTCGACAAATTTCGGAAAGAAGAAGGATTTCGGATCGTTCAACTCTCGGATGATCTGCTGCAAGACGCAATTGCACTCTACAGCGAGCGGCGCGATAAGAATTGGGGGCTTACCGATTGCGTGTCGTTCGTGCTGATGCGGCGGGAAGGCATCGTAGAAGCCCTAACTGCCGACGCCCACTTTCGACAGGCCGGATTCAAGGCACTGCTGCTGGAATAACATTGGTAGCCGCGGATCGTTCGCTACCGCGGCGCGAGGATCCGGAACAAGTTGCTGTACTGATCGGTCCATAGGGGGACTTGAAGATCGTCGTCCGGCAGGTGCGGCGGCCGGGAGGGATGCGCGCTTAGAAAATCGTCGCTTCGCGTCACCACGATCCATTTGCTCACGTCGACCATCCGGCTTTCGTCCGACTTGGAGCAAAGCCGCGTGGACTTCATTCCACAATCCTCGGCCAGTCGCCGCACGACCGGCCCCAGACGCAGGTAGCCGTTCGAGACGTGAACCGCGATAATGCCGTCCGGCTTCAGGTGCCGGCGATAAACGTCGAACGCCTCGCGCGTAAGCAGATGGGTGGGAATGGCGTCGCCGCTAAAGGCGTCGAGCACCAACACGTCAAACTCTTGCGGCGGTTCCGCTTCCAGCGAAAGCCGGGCGTCGCCCAACACCACGTCCCACTCACTGCGGCAATCGCGCAAGTAGGTGAAACGCTGCAAGGCCATGCGGATCACTTCGGGGTTGATCTCGTAGAAGCGGAAGACGTCGTCCGGCCGGGCGTAGGTGGCCAGGGTACCGACCCCCAATCCGATCAACCCGACCCGCACGGGCCCCGACTTCTGGCAGTAGCGGATGGCCTCGCCCGCCCCGCTCTGTTCGCCGTAATACCCGGTGGGCCAACGCCGTTTTTCCGGATCGGCCGACTGCCGGCCGTGCCGAATTCGTCCATGCTGCAATTGGAACTCGTTCTTTTCTGAATTGTAAATTACCGCGACGACGCCGAAGAAATTGCGTGCCCGATCCAATGGCCCGGCCAAGCCGCCGCTCCAGACGGCGATATAAAGCAGTCCGACGGCGACCACGAGTCCGAACCCGGCGTAGGCAATCAAGCGAATCATGCGGCCGGACTTGGCTGCCCGTTGAAAAAGGGTACCACTGCTGGGCAAGCCAGCAGTGGCGCCCTTTTTCAACTGACTGTTAGGCAGGATCAACAGCCCGACCGACAAGACGAATGTGACGGCCACTCCGATCGGCCACTCCAAATAGTTGGAAAACGTCAACGGGGCCACGACGGCCACGAACGCTCCCCCCAGTGCGCCGCCGGCGGAAATAAACAGGTAGAACTCGGTCAAATATCGCGGGGCGGGCTTCAGACGGACCAACTCGCCATGGCAAACCATGCAGGCGAAGAACAATGCCGCGAAATACAACAGCAACTCGGCCATCAGCCCCAGCGGACTCCAACCCACTCGGAGATAATCGTTGACTGCCACGCCGCCCAGAGCGAACACGGCCAGCGCCGCCCACAAAGGGCGGACGTACCACCGTGCGTGGTCGAAACAAATAATGAACGACAGCAAGTAGAGGCTTAGCGGCATGACCCAAAGAAAGGGCACCACCGCCACGTCCTGACAGACATGGTTCGTGGCGGCCAACAACATCAGCGACGCGCAGGCCGGCAGCGCCAGCCAGCGTAGCCGGTCGGACCAGCTCGGCCTAGCGCCGTGCGACGGCACGGAGTCTTCCGACACTTTGCCGCTCGATCGCAATTGCCACACGCAGGCGAGCAATGCCGCGCAAAGGGCCGCGTAAAGAACGAACGCCCCCGACCACATCGCCGACTGGATCGACAGATCGAACATCGGCTCGAAGAAGAAAGGATAGCTCAACAGCGCGGCCAGCGATCCGGCGTTGGACAACGCATAGAGGCGGTAGGGCGACCGCCCTGGACATGCGCCGCTGAACCACGCCTGAACCAACGGGCTGGTCGCCGCGAGGACGAAATAGGGAAGCCCCACCGTCGCCAACAACAACAGCAGTATCTGCAAGGTGGGACTTACGGCGGCGCCCGGCTTCCAATCGGCGCCCGGTATGACCGGCAGCATGGCCAACGCCACGGCGACCAAGGCCAGATGGACGGCGACCTGATGTCGCGGCGCCAACCAACGCTGCAAGAGGTGTGCGTACAGATAGCCGCCGAACAGCAACGTCTGGAAGAACAACATGCAGGTGGTCCAGACGGCCGGCGCCCCGCCGAACCAGGGCAAGATCGCCTTGCTCACCACCGGCTGCACCTGGAACAGCAAAAACGCGCTCAGGAGGATCGTAACGCCGAAGGTGATGATCCACCATCGGGCCGTTTCGGCGTGGGCTGTCTCGGGTGCAGTCATTTTCGCAGTATACCCTGCCGCTGCAACGTTGTCCTTGGGGGGTACGCGAAACGCACCATAACGCGCAGCGCCGGCGGAATCACATCCGCCCGGCACGAGTGCCGGGGCTAACAGCCTGTTGAAAAAAGGGTGCCACCCAAATCGCTACGCGACCAAGCGCATTTCGTTGGCTTCCAGCACCTCGCCGGTGATGCCGGTGACGAACTCCTCGAAAATACGCAGGTCCAACGCCGAGGCGGATTCGTGCTCGGGATGAAACTGGGTGCCGAAGGCGAACCAGTCGGTAACGCTCTCGATGGCCTCGATCACTCCGTCGGGGCATCGGGCGGTGACGTTGAAGCCCGGCGCAACGTCGTCGATCGCCTGGTGGTGCATGCTGTTCACGCGGATTTCGCCTTCGCCGTATACCCGCTCCATGATCGTTCCCATCTCGATTTGCAGGGCGTGGCGATGGTTGGGGTCCATGGCGTCGAGGTGTGGAATCGCCTTAGGCATGTCCTCGGGAGTGTGCAGAGACAGGGTGCCGCCTTGCGAGAGGTTCAGCAGTTGCATTCCGCAGCCGACGCCCATTACCGGGATTCGTCGTTCGGCGGCCAAATCCATCAGCCCGCGGTCGAATTCCTCGCGGCTATGGTCCATAATCCGCATCGAGGGGTGGAGCATGAAGCCGTCGCGCCGACAGTCGAGGTCGGCCCCGCCGATCAATAGCATGCCATCCAGCATGTCCAGCACCCGAGGCAGATCGGCCCGATTGATAGTCGGCGGAAGAAGCATCGGCACGGCGCCGGCGGCGCTCAGCGAATTGCAGTAGCCGGCATGAATATAACAGTACGCGGAAGAGCCTTTTCGTGCGGACCGATAGTCCACATTGACACCAATCAACGGTTTCGCAGCCATCTTGCACTCCTTCTTGGACACATCCTGTGTCGGTTGAGTAGAAGCGGAGGACTCGACCGCGGCATCTTGCCCGGCAAGAGGGAAACTCGGCCGACTTGGCGGAAAGGAGAACGCGAACCGTATCGCGCGCTCCGTCGCGCTTTCGACCAAGGCTTTTAGTCGGGGCGATGCTGAGGTCTCGTGGCTCCTTTAAACTTCGACGTGTCACCGTCGATGGAAGTGCAAGTCGACGTGAATGTACGGAACGCCTGGGTAAGCTACAAGGGTTTTTCCGTATTTTGTGGGGCGCAACCCCTTGTGGCACAACTCCTTGTATTGCTAGCACTGCCGGCAATGTGGTTTTCCACATGCGAGGCTTGCGTTTTCCCGCCCCTGTTCTCCGCCTTTCGCACTCGATGATCGGCCCGTACAATAAGCCGTTTCCGTTTCAGCCGTAGCCGCGCGAGCCGATCAATGCAATACGAAAACGTCTGTTTTGAGGCCATTTCGCACTCCCTACCCGAGCAAATCGTAACCTCGGCCGAGATCGAGTCGCTTCTTGCGCCGCTGTATGCTCGGCTTCGATTGCCCGAGGGACGGCTGGAACTGATGACCGGGATCGCCGAGCGGCGTTTCTGGCCGCTTGGCGATCCACCCAGCCGGATGAGCGTCGAGACGGCCGAGAAGGCAATCCGCATCTCGGGCATCGACCGGCAACAGATCGGCGCGCTGTTGCATGGCTCGGTTTGCCGCGACTTTATCGAGCCGGCCACCGCCTGCGGCGTGCATCACCGCCTGGGCTTGCCCGACCGCTGCACCGTCTACGACGTTTCCAACGCCTGCCTCGGGCTGCTCAACGGCGTGGTGCAGGTGGCCAACATGATCGAACTGGGACAGATACGCGCCGGCGTGGTGGTGGGTACCGAAAACGGACGCGATCTGGTCGAGGCAACGATCGCTCACCTGAACGCCGACGAGACGCTCTCCCGCCAAGACGTCAAGGCCGCGTTCGCCTCGCTGACAATCGGATCGGGTAGCGCCGCAATCTTGCTTTGCGACCGCAAGCTGAGCCGCACGGGCAATCGACTCCTCGGCGGCACGATGCGCACAAGCAGCGAACACTGCCGCCTCTGCCAGGGCGACCACGCGGTGGGTGCCACTGCCGGCTTGTCCAGCAGTGCCGAAAACACGGCTGGACAAGCCAACCGTAGCGCCCCACCGCTGCTAATGTGGACCGACTCCGAGAAGTTGATGCGCGAAGGGGTGGCCGTGGCCCGCGAAACGTTCGATGAATTTCTCGCCGAGATGGGCTGGACAGCCACCGACATAATGAAAACTTTCTGCCATCAGGTCGGTCGTGCCCATCGTCGCTTGTTGTTCGAGACCCTCGGTCTGGATGAACGGATCGACTATTCCACGGTTGAATATCTGGGCAACACCGGCGCGGTGGCCTTGCCGATGACCGCCGCGATCGGCATCGAAAACGGCCATCTCCGCCAAAACGACCGTGTGGCACTGTTGGGGATCGGCTCGGGCATCAACGTAATCATGCTGGGAGTCGAGTGGCAGCGGAACCTTGTCGATTGACGACTTTCGACTACTGCCCGTACCCGGCAAAAACCTTATCCGTGGCGTCTGTCCGCCGCGCTCCCAATGGGAGCAAGTCGTCCATCAGTCCCTCGTCGGCATGATCGTAGCCGAGGACGTGCCCCATTTCGTGCATCACGGTCGTCAACAGGTCGGCTCGTCCGTCGGCGGTGGTGTTCTGCCGTGCAACCAGCGAGCCAAG
>CBDAFL010000159.1:0-3135 GCA_965195225.1 uncultured Thermoguttaceae bacterium | reverse complement strand
GCCCGCCTGGACATGCTCAACGACATGACCAAGCGGATCGCCGACCTGAAATCGGACCGCGACGCAGCGGAGTTTGAATGGTCGATTTGGAAATACCACTACGACCGTCAGGCGGCCTTTTACACCGACGGCCACCAGATCGCGGCGAAGGCCAACGAGCCCTACCAGTTCTGCCTGGTGGCGGCGGAAAAAGAGCCGCCCTACGGGGTCCGCGCCGCCCCGGTGGGCGGTCGCACGATCTCCGCCGGCCGGGCCAAGTACCGTCAGGCGCTGGGCTGGATCAAGGCGGCTACCCGGTCCGGCCAGTGGCCCGGCTACGATGATCCCGAGACGTGGGAACTGCCCGAGGCAAAGATGCCATCCGTCCAGCTAACGCAGGGCGGCAAACCGATCTAACTCAATGGAGCCACGATGAACATCCACGAATGTTTTCCCTCAAAATATCTGGTCTGCGCCGATCTCGGCGGACAAGACCGGAACGTAGCGATTAGCCGCCTTGCAATGGAGGAGGTGGACAAGGAAAAGCAAGAGCAGGCGCCAATCGTGTACTTCGACGGCATCACAAAAGGGCTGCGGCTGAACAAAACCAACGGCAACACGATCGCCGAGCTACACGGCGGCGAGACGGACGGCTGGGCCGGTAAGACGATCACGCTATTTCCCACGCAGGTCGATTATCAAGGCACGCAAAAGGCATGTATTCGGGTTCGCATAGGAACCCCCAATGGAAGTCAGGCTGGCCAACCGACGGCCACGGGTGGGGGCGTTGGCTTTTCGTAGTCGGCGCGGAGGAAGGCGATCCACGACAGTCGCGGCAGCCGGTCGAACAAGGGACAACGTGAATAATGAAGATTGCCAAGGCGACAGCAGACGACATGCGCCGGATGCTCGCGTTCTTTGGCGAGCTTGAAGAGGCACTGCGAGACTTACGGTGCGGGGCGTCGGTCGATGACGAGAAACTCGGCGCCCTCGTCAAGCGACACTGGGGCAATCACAGTCCCGGCGTCGGATCGAGCTGGCGCCGCGTGGTGCGTGGCATGGGGACGTTGCTGGAGAACTGCACCGACCCGGACGCCGACACGCTGGAATGGAGACCCGACGTTCGGGAGTGGCTGGAATCACAAGAGGCGAAGGCAGCGAAACACGCGGTCGACGTTGGGCCAGAGTGTCCGTACTGTCGGTTCGTGCATTCGGACACCGAGGACTGGCAAGACATCGTCTTTATTTGGGGAACCGAGTCTGGTCCGGTCGACTACGAATGTTCGAGGTGTGGGCTGGTATTCAAGCTGCACGAGTCGGTGTCGCGGACCTGGGAGTCGCGGCCCATCGTTCAGTAGGCGGCAAGTAGTCGGCCACCGTTTGACCTACCGGCGGCTTTGTGGAATTGACTCTTGTGGGTTTATGGGAATCGTGTAAACCAACGCGAGGCAAGGCAAATGACAGTAAGAGAGCTAATGGACGAGCTTGCGGAACTACCGCAGGGATCGCAAGTGAGGATATGCGACAAAGATAGCGAATATGCGTTTTCGTGGGTTCTTGATGACGTGGCCGTAGACGGCGATCAAGAACCCGTAGTCTACCTGTCGCACTTCCACAACACATTTTGATGTAGCAAAGGGGCACAAGGATGGCCAAAAAGAAGAAAGCAAGGAAGCCCAAGGGCTTCAAGGCGTTCGACAAACTGGCCCGCAAGCTTGTCCAGGTTCCCAAGGGGGAACTCGACAAAAAGGTGGCCGACGATAAGGCGGGCCGGCTTCGCCGAAAGGCACGTAAGAAAAAATGAGGGTGATGTGTTTTTTGGTTCATCGTTCACCCTATTGGTGAGCCTGGTATATCACTGCCATACCAATCCCAAGACAAGGAGGTTGTCATGCTGGTGCTGAGGCGAAAACAGGGCGAGATGATCCATATCGGCGAAAACGTCACGATCATGGTGGCGGAGATCACCAGGCGAAAGGTAAAGCTGGCAATCAAGGCGCCGAAGGAGGTGATTGTCCACCGTGGCGAGGTGCATGAGGCGACTCAGAGAGGCAAGCCGGCATGACCGAACAAGAGCTGGCGCGAAGCGTGGTGGACTGGCTCGTGGCCCAACACTACGACGTCTATCAGGAGGTCCAAGTCGACGAACTCGGCCCGATCGCCGACATCGTGGTGGATGTCAACGGCTGGGGCTGGGTTATTGAGTGCAAAACTACCTTCGGCCTGCACGTCTTGGGCCAGGCGCACCGCTGGCAGCGGTTGGGAGTTACGCGAGTATCGGTGGCTACGCCCACCAAGGGCTCGTCCCGCGCCCCCGCGGAAATGGGCGCGCATGTCTGCTCGCGGTTCGGGATCGGCCGATTGTCGGTGGTCGGATCTGAGGTGGTGGAAAAGCACGAGCCTCGGTTCACGCGGCCTCCGCGGTGGCGTCGAGAGCGGGACATCTTGCGGGCCTGTCATGAGGGGCATCGGCGATGCGCCTCGGCCGGATCGGCTCAAGGCGGCCACTGGACACCGTACCGAGAAACGATGGACGGCGTGCGGAACTTCCTGGAGGGCCGCGACTGGACGCCTGTGCGGGAGATCGTCGGCGAAGTCAAGCACCACTACAACACCGGCTCAACGGCTCGGTCCTGCCTGGCCACAAACCTACGAACCATTGAGGCCGAAAAAGGCTGGGTCGAGTATCGCCTGAATGGAAGGCGCGGCGAGTTTCGCCTCCGGAAGGAGCCGACGTGAGCCAGGGCTCGCTGTTCGACCTGGAGGCGCCGGAAGAGCCCAGCCGGTTCGAAGAGGCTGTGGGCGAGGTGGGCGACATGCTGGACCGGTGGCAGGAAGTGCTGCCAGAGGAGGAATGGAGGAGGCTGTGGGAGCAGGTGGATCTGCTGTTTGGGTGGACGATCGGAGAGGAGGAGTGCTGAGAAGCCCCTACCGAAAGCCCGACTGGTATTTGTGGCGTCGCGCCATCCGTTTCTGGTGGCAACGCCGCACGCGAGGTTGGGACGACCGGGGCGGGTCAAGGCAGGACGGGTCAAGGCTGGGCGGGGCGGCGCAAGGCGAGGCTGGGCTTGGCGGTCGAGGTTAGGCTGGGCGGGGCGTGGCGGTCGAGGCTGGGCTCGGCTGGGCCTGGCGAGGCACGGCGTGGTCAGGCGGTCG
>CBDAFL010000158.1:0-23811 GCA_965195225.1 uncultured Thermoguttaceae bacterium | reverse complement strand
AGGTCCAAACGATCTCGCGGCCGGCCGCAGGGGACCCCCGCGGGGGTCCCCTGCGAATCCCAATTTACCCTCCAAAGCAACTTTTGATAACATGCCCCAAAGACTATTTGGAAACATACAAGGTCCATGTTTTCGGCCAACCGTTTGCCCACGAAATGCGTTTTTCGGCCGAAAAATGGACCAGTCCCCAGCCGGCCCGTGAACGGTTGCCCCCTGGAAACTTGGGAAATGGACGGGTTGGGTAAAAATGGCGGAAACTTGACGCCCGGCTCCCCCCCGATTATCATCAAGGTTCAGGGACTACCCCCGGAGCGACACATGAGTATCTGGAACAAGATTTTGGTTGGGCTAATCTGCCTTGCTTCGCCGTTCTTCTTTTACATGGCGGCGCGGATGCTGAAAACCACCGAAAGATGGAGCGGGGATGCTGCTCGTATGCAAAAGCAGATCAAGCAATTAGAGGAAGAAAACGAGCAGTTGATCGAAGGGGTAGTGAAAGCGGACGGGACGGTCGAGCCGGGTATCAGGCAACTGCGGATCGAATTGCACAAACTGCTGGTGGATCGCCGCAGGGCGTGGTTCAAATGCGTCCCAAGCATCAAGCGGGACCCCGACGGCAGAACGGCCGAGATCACGGTGACCATCGACAAACCCGACCCGCACGGCATCGCCGAGAAGACGGTCCTCCAGGCCTTCGAGGAGGCCGACACGCGGAAGAAGGGGCGTTATCTCGGCGAGTTCTCCGTCACCAAAGCAGCCGGCAAGCAAGTGATCCTCGTGCCCACGAAAAGGCTGACGGCGCGCGAGATCGACAAGTTGGACAAAGCCGCCAAGGCCAAACACACCTTGATGCTGTACGAGTTGATGCCGCAAGACAATCGGGATATCTTCGCTTCGCTCACCGACGAGCAGAAGAGGTCGTTGTTGCCGGCCTCCCGCGTGTCGGAGTATCTCAAGGACGGCAAGCCCGCCGCCGAGGATGATCCGCGGGAGCGGGTGGTCGACGGGAAATACGTCCGGCAGTTGCTCGACTACGGCGTGTTGTTCAACGCCGAATATGAAAAACAAACCTTGCTGCGGGATTCCATCGAGGCGGTCACGCGCGACAAGAAGCTTGCCGAGGAGGCGTTGGCTCTGGGTCGCGAGCAGGAAGAGGCGTGCAAGAGGGACATCTCCGCCGCAACGGAAGACCGCGTGAAATTCTTTCTCCAGCGCGACGTCGTAGCCGCGCATCTGAAGACTCTACAGGAGAAGGCGGTCGCCATGCAGGCGGCCGTCGGACGATTTATCGAGTGGAACCAGGCCATGGCCGGCCAGATCGCCAAGTCCCAATTGGAGGCCGCACGGCGAATCGACCGGCGCACCCGAGCCATGGCCCGATCCGAATCGGGGAGGCCGTAACGGAGTGGGCATCTACGATCGAGATTACTACCGCCCGGCGCAACCGGCGCCGGCCTATTCTTCGTTCAGACCGCGGTCGATCGTCATTGCGCTGATCGTGGTGAACGTCGCCGTCTGGCTCATCGACGGGTTGTTCCTGTCCGGAACGCTCAGAAACTACATGGCGGTCCATGTGGTGCCGTCCGATAGCCCGCTGGCCTATGGGGACACGCTCACGCATCCCTGGCTGTGGTGGCAATTTCTAACGGCCGGTTTTGCCCATGCCCCCGAGTTTCAGCACGTCCTCTTCAACATGCTGGCGCTCTTTTTCTTGGGGCGCGACGTGGAAGAGCACTACGGATCGAAGGAATTTTTGCGGTTCTATCTGGTGGCGGTGGTGTTTGCCTCGGTTGTGTGGACCGTGGTCAACAAGTTCGTCGATACAGGCCCGGTAGGGATGTATGGTGCTTCTGGTGCGATCGCGGGCGTGGTGATTCTCTTCGCACTGAACTTCCCCCACCGTACGCTGTTGGTGTTTTTGGTAATACCGATGCCCGCCTGGGTGGTCGGCGTGCTGTTTGTGTTGCTGGACATGTTTGGGGCGTTTGGCGTGGCCGTCGATACAAACGTGGCGTTTTCGGCCCACCTGACCGGCGCGGCCTTCGCCTTCATTTATTTCCAGCAACAATGGAACCTGACTCGTCTTACCGAAGGCCGCTTCAGTTGGTTGCGGTCTCCCTTCCGCAGGAAACCCCGCCTGAAGGTACACAAACCCGAGAAAGAGGCGGAGTCGGACATGACCAAGGAAGTGGATCGGTTATTGGAGAAAATCTCCAGTGAAGGCGAGGCCAGCCTCACCGCCAAGGAACGGCGGATTCTCGAAACCGCCAGCCGCGAGTATCAAAAAAGAGGAAAAGGCGAAAGGTAGTGGTTCGTTGGAAAGTAAGGTGGGACAAGCGCAGCGCAGTCCCACCCTACACGGTTCCGGATGCCCGGCCGTTCACCGTTTATCGCGATTGTATCCGGCGGGGTGACGATGCGGCCCCTTCATCGATCTGGCACGCATCAGGAACAAACGGTGCAGTTCCCGCCGCATGTCCTCGGCGGACATTCCCAGCAGTCGATCGCGTTGCTCGCCGCTGAGTTCCTTCTCGAAGAAGCGGGCCAACCGTTCGTCGTTCGTGGTCGGCGCGTTATGCGGTCCCTTGAACGATCCCGGACGTCGCATCCCTTGCCACAACCATCCGGCTGCCATCTTCCACTGCATCGCCGGCGGCACGGCCTCCAGCCGCTTTTTCGCCGGTGGACTCAACCGCTCGCGGAGCAGCTTCATTTCCTCGTCGTTCATCATCGGCAGCGGTTTTTTGGAGTCGGCCGCCAACCACCGCCGCAATATCTGCTCGAAGACCACCCGCCGCCGCGTTCGAGGGTTGAGTTCAGAAAGACGTTTTCTCTGCGTTTCGGACAACGATTCGAGATACTGTTTTTGGTATTTGGCGGCGTGCTCGAAGACCCATTTCCGCAGCTTCATCAGGTCGTCGCCGCCGAGCCGACCGCCGTTTTTCCTGAGCTGTTCCAGCCGCAGCCGTTTTTTTATCCACTGGACGCGATCGGTCGATTTCATTTCGTCCAGGTTGGCCCGACTGTACGAAGACAACGTTTTCAGCCAGTCGCAGTAACGTTGCCCGATCGCTTGGAGCCGATCGGCGTCCGCGTCGTTTCGCAATGCCTCGAGCAATTTCCGCATGCGTTGCCGTTCGTTCGTAGTCAAGTTGTTGAACCGCTCCTCGACCAGCCTAAGTTGTTCCTTCTCGTCGGAGTCCATGCCCGCCACGCGCCGGTATCGTTCCGCGGTCGAGTAATCGAGGTCCGCCTTGGGTGGATCGGCGTCATTTTCCGAGAACAACCCTTTGTCGCGGAGCAAACGAAGGAAATCGACGCTTTCGACGTGCCGGTATTCGTCGAACCGTTCCAGCACGGGCAGGTCATCGAGCAATTGCCGGTTGGGGTTGGGGACGAACAGCGCAACGGCGGCAAAGCCCGTGGCCGCGGCCGCGAAAAAACAGGCGAGAAACGTCATCCGCCACCGCCGTCGGCGTCTAGGCGCCTCGCTCTTCTCGCGTTCGACGTCCTCGTGGCCGGCAAGGGCCACCATTTCCAAGGTGGTGTGCGTGAACGGCTCGCCCACCGGCGCCGTGTCGAGTTCGTCCAGCAGATCCCAGGTCCGCTCCAACGACTGGAGGCGGCGGCGCAGTTTCGGGTCTACCGCCAGCAGGGTCTCGATGCGGCGGCCGTTTTCCGCGTCCAGTTCGCCGTCGAGATAGGCGACCAATTCCTCGTCCAGCGGGGCCGGGGTGTTGGAAGGTTCTTTATTCATTGTCGGCCACCTCCCACGTCGGAGTTGCGCCGTGGTCGAAGTATGGTTGCAGCACTTCGCGCAGGTTCTCTCTGGCCCTCCAGAGCAGCGACTTGACCGCCTGGGGCGAAAGTTCCATGACCTCGGCGATCTCGGCGTAGCTCATTCCCTCGAACTTGCTGAGCAGGATCGCCATCCGCTGCCGGTCGCCGAGCGCCTCGAGCGCCATCCGCACGATCTGGCGGGCCTCGGCCTTGTCCAGTTGCCGGGCGGGCATCTGCCCGCTGCTGGCCTGCAACATGCGGTCCAGCGGCCGCGCACCCAGCGGACCGCTGTCGTGCGAGCGAAGCGTGACCTCGCGCCGCCGCGACCGATCGCGCAGGGCGTTGGCCGCGGCGTGGTTGGCGATGGTGAACAGCCACGTGGAGAACTTGGCCCCGGGCTGGTAGCTGCCTCGGGCACGGTACACGCGGAGGAACACCTCCTGGGCCAGGTCTTCGGCCTGCTCGTGGTTGCCTACCAGATGTCTGAACAGCGTTACCAGCCGGCCTTGGTATCGGGCAACCAACTCCTCGAACGCGGCGGCGTCGTCCTCGCGCACTTCGAGCATCAAACGAACGTCTGGATCGAGTGCGTAGCGGCGGGCGGACGATTCGCTGACTACCACGGAATACTCCGTCTGGGAAAGCAGGCCAGTCCATTTCAGTCTAACATACACGACCGTCAAGGGCCATCTGCTCTGGCCCTTGCGGGCGCGGCCGGGTAGACTGGGCAAGATTTCTCAGTTTTCTCCCCTCGCATGTTTAGCAGCCGCTAAACGGATACGACTGTTTTCCGAGAGTTAATAAACATCCCGTGCGACCGCGACTTCAACATTTCCCGCGATCGACTTTCCGGCTCGGATTGGCCGGGGCGGTTCTGCTTTGGGCGGCGCTACCCCCGCTGGACTTGTGGCCGCTGGCCTGGGTCGCGCCGATCCCCTGGGTATGGCTCGTCCGCCGGCCGCAACTCGACGGCCGCCGGCCTTACGCCGCGCTTGTGGTGGCCGGGTTCTGCTTCTGGATGGCCGCCCTGCATTGGCTCCGCTTGCCCCATCCGGCCACCAGCATCGGCTGGGTCGCCATCTCGCTGTACCTCGCCGTCTATCTGCCGGCGTTCGTGGGGCTGGCTCGAGTTGCGGTTCATCGGCTTCGCGTCCCCGTCATATTGGCCGCGCCGGTGGTTTGGACCGGCCTGGAATTGGCCCGCGCCCATCTGTTGACCGGAATGACGATAGGTAGCCTCGGCTACACTCAGTATTACTGGATCGCACTGATCCAAGTGAGCGATCTGGCCGGCATGTACGGAGTGAGCTTCGTGGTGATGCTGGTGGCCGCGTCGCTGGCGAGGATGCTTCCATGCGACGGGCAACCAAAAACCTTCTGGCCGCTGCTGCCGGCCGCGGTCGCGATTGCCGCCGCCTTGCTCTACGGACACATTCGCATCGCCGCGAACACTACCGCCGCCGGCCCGAAAATCGCCCTGATTCAAGGCTCGATCGATATTGATATGCGCCACGACCCCGAGAGAAAGGACCGCATATTCCAGGAATATTTTGATCTTTCGTGCCGGGCGGTGGAGGAACATCCCGACGTCGATCTGATCGTTTGGCCCGAGACCATGTTTCTCGAACCGTTGGTGACCTTCGACGCCGATACCCGGCGGCCGGCGGACGCCGAGGGTACCGACGAGGATTTTCGTCGGTGGCTTCATCGGGCCGCCGAAGATAGTGCGTTGTCGATAAAGAGGATGGCCGAAGCACTCGGCACGCCGCTGTTGCTCGGCATAGACCGATACCACTTTGCCGCCGACCGGCAACGCTGCTTCAACTCGGCCGTCTACGTCGCCAGCGACGGCCGGGTGCTGGACCGCTACGACAAGATGCATCTGGTGATGTTCGGCGAGTACGTGCCGCTGGCAGATTGTTTTCCTTGGCTGCAAGGGCTGACGCCGCTTCCGATCAGCATATCGGCGGGCAGTCGGCCGTCGGCGTTCGAGCTGCAAGGCGTCCGCATATCGCCGAATATCTGCTTTGAGACCGTGCTGCCGCACGTACCCCGCCGGCAGGTCAATACCCTGGCGGCCGAGGGGCGGGAACCGGACATCCTGGTAAATCTGACCAACGACGGCTGGTTTTGGGGCTCCAGCGAGCTGGACATGCACTTGATCTGCGGGGTGTTTCGGGCGGTGGAGTGCCGCAAGCCGCTGCTGATCGCCGCCAACACGGGTTTTTCGGCCTGGATCGACAGCGACGGCCGCATCCTGGAACAAGGCCCCCGGCGTGAAAAGAAGGTCATCCTTGCCTGCCCTCGCCTAGACCAACACCGCGGCAGTTGGTATCTGAAACACGGCGACTGGTTCGCCGGAGCGTGCCTGGCGGGATGCATATTATTCGGCTTGGTAGGGTTATTCGGGCGATTTCGAGCGGGCAAGTTGGTTCGGCAATAGTCGCAGTGGTGGTATGGCCCCCCCGTGTAATCTTGCGTGGACCCGTTTTTCCGACCCTAAATCTCCCACGTTTCCCAACTTGCGGTCGATCTAGTTGACATGAGAAATTGGGCGAAGTTATACTAAAGAGATAATTGGTGCGGGTTGATTGACAGGTAGATTTCCCGCCGTAGCACACAACCTCTCCTTATAGGCGGATCGAGCATGAACCTGGTCGGCAAGATTTTCGTCGTCTTGATCTTTGTGATGAGCGTGGTGTTTATGTCGTTCGCCATGGCGGTTTACACCGTGCAGCGGAACTGGCGGGAAGTCGTCGTGCTTCCTCCCGACTCTTCCCTTCTCGGGCAGCCCGGCAAGGAGCTTGGTCTGAAGTTTCAGTTGGCCGATGTCAAGGCCCTCAACGAGGACTTGAGAAATCAAAGAGAGCGGGCCCTGAAAGACCTCGAGACGGAGAAGGTCAGCAAGGTCCATGCCCTAACCAAGCTGGTGACCGAGCGAGACGAGTTGCTCAAGGAGCGACGGAACCTCGAGGCCGGGTACGCCGGTTTGGAAAAGGACAAACGCGACGCGGTGGCGGCAATGAACGCCACGCAGAAGGCCGCCGCCGATTTTCGCAAGAAACTCGAAGTCTTGCGGGAAGAAATCCTCCAATCCCAGCAGGACCGCGACGCCCATTTCAAGGAAGTCGTTCGGCTGACCGACGAGTTGCATCAGGCGGTCAACGAGAAGGAGCAACTCCGCAAACGGGCGGGAGACGTGAGCAAGGACCTTGCCAAGGCGCGAGAGGCGTTGCGCTATCACGACATCGACGAGAAAAGCGATTATAAGAGCAAGACGCCGCCGCGAGTGGACGGCGTCGTTCTCGCCACTCCGGGCGCGGGCCTGATTGAAATCTCCATCGGTTCCGACGACGGGCTTCGCAAGGGGCATCGGCTCGATGTCTATCGCGCTACGGGCGGATCGAGCACCTACGTCGGACGCATCGAAGTGGTAAAAACCGCACCGGACCGGTCGGTTTGCAAGATCGACTCGAAGTTCCAGAACAGCCGCGTCATGGAGGGTGATCGTGTCGACTCCAAAATCGACTAACCCGCTCGAGACGTCGGCCCCCATTCGCCCCACCGTCTCGCACCGCAAACCAAAGGCGGACATGTATACCGTCCTCTTGGTGATTGCGCTGATTGCCGTGTTGCTCGGCATTCTGTTTCTCTATCTCCACATGGGCCGCTATGACTTCAAGTTCAAGGGCGGTTCGGCCATGGTGGTAGCGAGTGAAGCAGAAGTCGGGAACCAGGGGCCGGAAATCACACTCTTGGCCCGCGCGGGGCAAGCCCCGCCGCTACACCCTCTAATCCCTAATCCCCAACCCCTTCCCGAGCACGGATGCTCCAAAACCTGCTGAACCACTTCCGTTGCGATCTGGCCGTCGATCTGGGAACGGCCAACACGGTAATCTGTATGGTCGGCGAAGGATTGGTGCTCAACGAGCCTTCGGTGGTCGCCGTGCAGCAAGGCAAGGGCAAGATTCTCTCCGGCGGGTGCGCGGTCGGACACCTCGCCAAGCAGATGGAAGGCCGCACGCCCGAGCGGATTTCGGTGGTTCGCCCGTTGCGAGACGGCGTGATCGCCGATTTCGAGCTGTGCGAGGCAATGTTGCGCTATTTTCTCCGCAAGGCGCGGCGTTCCGGCCGGCGGCTCCGCCCAAGGGTGTTGGTGGGCACACCGGGCAGCATCACCCCGGTCGAGAAGCGGGCAGTCTTCAACAGCGTCCATCGCGCCGGGGCCGGACGGGTCTGGATCATGCCCGAGGTGAAGGCCGCCTCGATCGGCGTCGGATTGCCCATCGCCGAGCCGACCGCCAGCATGGTCTGCCGCCTCGGTGGAGGCACTACCGAGGTGGCCGTGATGAGCCTGGGCGAGAGCGTGGCCGCACAATCCATCCGAGCCGGCGGCGACCGGATGGACCAGGCCATCGTCGATTACTTGCGCCGCCACTACAGCCTTCGCGTCGGAACGTCCACCGCCGAACGGTTGAAGATCGACATCGGCAGCGCCTATCCGCTGGAGGAGGAGCGGACGGTGGAACTAAGCGGCATCGACACCGTCAGCGGACTGCCCCGCCGCGCCACGATTACCAGCGAGGAAATCCGCCAAGCGCTTGCCGACCCGCTGCAAACCATCATCGAAGCGATCAAATCGGCGTTGGATCATTGCAGTCCCGAATTGGCGGCCGATCTGGTCCAAAACGGCCTGGTTCTCTGCGGCGGCGGGGCGCTTCTGCGGCGGATCGACCGCTTCATCGGCGAACAGATCGGTCTGCCGGTTCGCGTCGCCGCCGAACCCCTGACGGCCGTGGCCAAAGGGCTGCTCGTCTGCATGGAAGACTTCCGGCACTGGCGCCACTGGATGCGATCGAGCGAAGAGGACGTGTAGGACCGGCGAATCAACAACTGTCGCTTTCGACTGGGGGTGGCACGTCCCTGAGCGAAGCGAAGGGCGTGGTTCGGTCGTGTACCACGCCCTTCGCTTCGCTCAGGGACGTGCCACCCTCATTGAAATTCCACCAAGTTATTTCTTCCCGAGCCCTTATTACCGGGGCACTTTTCGGCCGCCGCCGGGCATGGTTCCGGGGCCGGCGCCCAAGGCCGGCCGGAAGCGAGTGACCCCGACCAGAACCAACGCCGTGCTCTGCATTTGGCCGGCGGCATACAGCGATTTAGACCAGGGTACGGAGTAGGCCGCCACCTTGCCGCTGGTCACTTCGGCCACGTAGCAGATCGAATTGCTCGGTTGCAACCGGCTGCCGCCGGCGCGCCGCAGATAGCTGATGCCGGTGACAATCAAGTATTTCGGATTTTTCTGCGGGTCGACGCCCAAGTCGGCGGCGACGTTTGCGTTGAAAAAACCGGTCCACGTACCCGGGTTTTTACCCAGCACCACCGCACGCAGGTCTCCGGTGAGAAAATCAAGGAAGTATAGGGCCTCGACGTCGGAGTCGACCGGGCCGGTGGCCATGCCGAAGGTGTCGATCCGGTCGGTGGCCACGGCGTGCAGCGGCGTCTGGGGCCACAGCCCGCCGACAATCAAACCACCCGCCAAGCTGAGTCCCACTACCACCAGCCAACAACATGTTTTCCATTTTGCCATAACGATCTCCTTCCGACAGCCGCCACAATCTGGAGAATGGCCGGCCGTGCGGCATCCAATGCCGGCCCCAGTTGGAATCGTACCCGGATTCGGGACATATTGCCAGCGTGATTTGTGAATTTTGTCTCTCCCGGCCGCGGCCATTTAGCCCGCCGTGAATACACGGCGGGGATATCCGCAAGGCATCGTGCCCCGGGTGTATTCACCCGGGGCTAAATTACTGATTATTTTGGGCTGAAATCCCCGGCCGGCCGGGATTTTTTTCCACCGGCCCCTTGTCAGATGACGCGAATCTTCCTATAACCACTTCCATCTTGCGTCGAGCCTGTCTGAAAGGAACATCTTATGACGACGATCAACGTGGCATTGGTCGGACAGGGATTCATGGGGCGTTCGCACTCGAACGCCTGGGGTCAGGTGGCGAAGTTTTTCAAGCCGCCGCTCGTTCCGGTCATGCACACGGTGTTTGGGCAGGCGGAGGAAAATCCGCAGGCTTTTGCCGACAACTGGGGCTGGAAAAACGCCTCGACCGATTGGGAGCAGCTTGTTCGCTCGCCGGAGATCGGCTTGGTCGATATAGTCACGCCGAACTACATACACGCCCCGGTGGCCCGCGCGGCGATCGCCGCCGGCAAGCCGGTGGCTTGCGAGAAGCCAATCGCCGGCTCGCTGGCCGACGCCCGCCAGATGGCCGAGGCCGCGAAGGCCGCCAACTTGAAGACGTTCGTCTGGTTCAACTATCGCCGTTGCCCGGCCGCGGCGCTGGCCCACCAGATGGTCAAGCAAGGCAAGCTGGGGACGATCCGGCACGTCCGCGCGGTCTATTTGCAGGACTGGGCCGACGAAAACGTCCCGCTGCTGTGGCGGTTCGAGAAGGAACTGGCCGGCTCCGGCGCCCACGGCGACCTGAACGCCCACATCATCGACATGACCCGCTTCGTCACCGGACAGGAGATTACCGAGGTGGTCGGCGCGATTGCCGAGACGTTTATTAAAGAGCGGACGCTGCCGACGGGCGTTGCCAGCGGCGGAATCGCCGCCGACCGCCAAGGCGCGGCCGGAAAAGGCACGGTCACGGTCGACGACGCGGTTCTGTTCCTGGCCCGCTTCTCAGGCGGGGCGGTGGCCAGCTTCGAGGCCGCACGCCAGGCGACCGGCAATCAGAATCGCAACTCCTTCGAGGTCAACGGCACCAAGGGTTCGTTGAAGTTCGACTTCGAGCGGATGAACGAGTTGGAGTATTACGACGCCACGCTGCCGCGGGCCGTGCAGGGTTGGAGCACGATCATGTGTACCCACGGCGGCGACCATCCGTACGTTGCCAACTGGTGGCCCGACGCACACCCCATCGGCTACGAGCACGGGTTTACCAATCAGGCGTACGACATCCTTCGCGTCCTCGGCGGCGAGGAGCCGACAGTTCCGATCCCCGATTTCGAGGACGCCTATCAAACGCAACGAGTGCTGGAGGCGGCGTTGGTTTCCGCCGACGAGCGTCGCCCGGTCGATTTGGAGGAAGTGAAGTAGAGGAATAGCCCCCGGCTATTGCACAATCGTTATTCGGGACGAAAGAGGAAATATATCCCCGCGGGCCGCGAACGTCCCCTTTGCGGCTCGCTTGTTGTTCGTCGCGCGACGAAGGGCGTCACGGGCAGAAGGACTCTGCCCGTGACGCCCATACTTTTTGGGAGAGGGGAGAAGAGAGAAGGGAGAAGAGGGAAGAGAGAAGAGGGAAACGACATTCGAGTGGAACTTGAGCCGTCAATCTCTCTTCTCTCTTCCCTCTTCTCCCTTCCCTCTTCTCTCTTCTCTCTTCTCTCTTCTCCCCTCTCTCTCCCCTCAGTTCCGGCTGCCGAACCGCGTTACGTAGTACAACAACGTGAGTATCGCCTGCAGGGTGGCGGCCACGTAGGTCAACGCCGCGGCGTTGAGAACCTTCTTAACGTACGTCAGCTCTTGGTCGTCGACGATTCCCAGTCCGACCAGTTGTGCCTTGGCCCGCGCGCTGGCGTTGAACTCCACCGGCAGGTTTATTACCTGGAAGACGACCACGACGGCGAACAGCCCGATGCCGAGCATAATCAAGGGCGGCTGTCTCATAATCATGCCGATGATGAGCAGGCCAATGCTGGCATTACTGCCGAAACTGGCCACCGGCACGGCGGCGTTGCGGACCACGAGCGGGGCATAGGAGTGGGCGTGCTGTATGGCGTGGCCCGCCTCGTGCGCGGCGATGCCGACAGAGGCCAGCGTCCGGTTTTGATACACCTCCGGCGAGAGCCGAAGCACCTTCGCCCGCGGATCGTAGTGGTCGCTCAAGTGGCCGGGTATCTGTTCGACGCCGATGTCGTTCAATCCGGCGGAGTCGAGGATGTGCCGTGCGGCTGCGGCGCCGCTCAGCGGGGCTCCCATCTGCTGCGCCTGGGCGTAGGTCGTCCGGATGCGGAACTGTGCCCACATCCCCAGCAAAAACGCCGGCGCAATCCACAAAAAATACATCGGGTCAAAAAACATGGATACCTTTCTCCACGGATTGAAGTCAAACGGATATTCTCGTTCCCACGCTCTGCGTGGGAACCAGGAATGTTCAGTTCAGTTGTACTCTGAACATTATATTCTACGCGGGCGAAAAAGTCCCCGGTTCGCCCCGTACTCAATTATTGGTCCCGATTATCGGCTGGTTGTTCCGCTTTTTCTTTTTTCGTCGGCCGTTCCGTCGAGGGCGGCTCGGGTGGGTTTTGTTTTTCCGGAGGGGGGATTGCGTTCCCCATTATTCCAGAAAACCTTCCCGAGGGATTCAACGTGCCCACGAGGCCGCCGGCGTCGGTCGATCGGAGCAACACCAAGGGCCTTCCGTCGGCGGAGAAAGTCTCAATCGCGCCGTTGTATGTTTTGGGATCGGTATAGGCGATGATTGTCGGCCGTCCGGTCGGCCCTATGACAATCAATTCCCGACACTGCGACCGTCCGGCTTCCAACTGGTTAAAGATCGCTCGCCCGGCCTGAATTTCGCTGCAACGAATCCGCCTGACGTCGATTTCGCCGGCTTTCAACGCCATCCCCATGTCCCCGAAATGAGTGGGGGGGAGTATCTTGTCTCGCAGCGCGATGCCGAGCGTCAAGAATAGCAACGGATATACAATCCAGCGTTCGCGGGTAGACATCGTATATTCTCCCGGGCGAGTTAATGCCCAAAAATGCCGGTTTTCGCAGGCTTCACAACCGAGGTCAAGGTTGAACCTCGGCCGTGAAGATACCGCCAAGTCGAGGATGTGGGAAGGGTAAAGTGCGGGCATAACGGAATTCGGTCCCGCCATTGGGAAGGGGACAGTCCCATTTTCGTCGGACGAAAATTGGGACAGTCCCCCGGATGGAGGTGCTTTCCTCGCCCCGTCCGGTAAGGGATACTTAAGATATGAGAAGTGGTTTAGCCTCGGTAGCAGTAGCGATAGTATTGTGGGGGGGGTGTGCGCCGGAGGGCGCGCCGCCCGCGCCCGTTTCGCATGCGCCGGCGGTCGCCAAATCGACTTCAACCCCGCCCTCGGTTGCCGAGAAAAAGCCGGTCGTCGTCACGGTCAAGAAACCTGTGTCGGACCCGGACAAGCAATCGGTGGAAGAGTCGCCGTCGGTTCGCACGACTGACGACTTCGGGCTGCCGCTGGTGATTGTGATCGAAGTGCCCGAGGTACCGGCGGAAATTCGCGGGCCTTCACCGCCGATCCGAGAAGCCTCCGGCGCCGCCCCGAAACCGTAGCGGCCGGCCTAGAGTTTGTCGGCCGGATCGTCTTACTTCGCGGCGTCCGGTGTGGATTCCTTCTCCCACTTGGCCACCAACTTCCTCATTTCACCGAGAGTTATCTTCAGTTTGCCGTTCTTGATCAACCCCATTGCTTCGGGGTCTTTGTCGCGAAGGCGTTGCTTGAGCAACCGCTGAAACTTTTTCATCATCTCGCGATCGCTCTCGGACACCTGTGGATGCGCTTGGGCGGCCTTTGGCAGCGGCAGCGCTATGGATTGATACCGAAGCGTGGACGCCTGGGGCTGATCCGTGTCAGCGGCGTCGTCCACGGACTTGTTCTCCAGCTTGTCGATGAAACGCCGGTCGGCTTCGCAGAGCTTCTCGAACGGCACGAGGATCACCTTGCCGTTGGCCTTTTCGAGTTTCACATTGTTCCCTTCCCGTCCGAGATACTTCGCCTGGACTTGGAATCGCCCGGTGTCGTCGGCCCATTTGCGAGGATTGTTGTCCGCGGCGCGCGAATCAACCTTCTTCGCCTTGAAGACGACCTCGTAAGTCTTGTCCTTCTCGAACTTACCCGGATTCATCAGCATGATGAAGTTGTCGGCGATAAGCGGCGAAAACTTCCCGCCCTTGGTCACTTTAATATCCTTTAACCTGCACGGCAGCAGCATGGCCGGCGGTCGGGCGGGCGAACAATCGGCGTTGGCGACGATGCGGAACGTATACTCGTCGTTTTCCGAAGTGAGTTCTTGCGAAAACGGCAGTTCTCGCGGCGCCAACCGAGCTTCCCATGCAGGGTCGCCGTAGAAGGCCAACGTGTCGCGGTCATAGAGCAATCCGAGATTGTCTTTCATCTCGGGGCATTGTTTTTTTTGCTTGTTGGCGGCTGCTACTTTGCCGCGCAATCCCTCGTCCATCTTGACCAAAATGTTGCCGATTTTATTGAGCAACTTCCGATCTTTTTGCATGTCTAAATGATTAAAAGCCAGCCGGGCCGTTTTCGGGAATCGGGTTTCCAGGTCGTAAACGATCGTTTGGTTGTTGAAGAAGAATGCTTCATTATAGGTGTAGCGCCCTGGTTCGCCGAAGAAGAAAGTGAACGTCCCCTTTCCACCCCAGCCACACCATTGCGGCACGACGTAACCGACCAACTGATTTACGCCGACCGAATGCATCCACGCCAAGGCCATCGCTTGCCTGTCGATGACGTGCCCCATCAGGCAGTTGCCCCAAGCCATCAATACTTTCGGGTTGGGAGAATGGATCGGAATCTTTTTTTTCCGGTCTCGGCTAACGGCGATCATAACGCCGTCCTTGCAGACGAACATTCCCTTTTCATTGCCGGTGGGATAGCCGATCTGCCAGTCCCGTTCGGTGGCGTGTCCGGAGGTTACGAAGAAATCCGGCTTGAGCCTGCTAAGCGCCTCGGCCAATGGCTGGGCATCGTCGCCGGTCCCGGTTTTTTTCTCGATCGATCCGCCGGCTTTTTTCTCGACGTAGGAATTCTTGCTGCTCTCGCGGTAATACACGCCCTCGTCGAAGATTTTCAGATTGAACGGCGTTCCGCCGGCCCCCTTGCGGATGATCAGCGGTTCCTTGAGGCTGGCGATCCGCAGCGCGTCCTCGGCGCCATAACCGGTGATGATTCCCCAAACCACGTCGGTGTAAGGGTCGCTGTCCAGTTTGCGCGTCAAACGATGGACCGTCATGACGTACAGACGCCCGGCTTCCTCCGGCTGGGCGACGAAGCAGGCATAGCGGGGAAAAAACTTCCGCAACGGTTTGAGCGACTCGCCTATCTGTCCTTCATAGGTTATAACTTTTGCTTGGTGCTTTTTCACCAGAGCATCGACCACGGCTTTCCATTCGGGATTGCCGTAAGTCTGTTCAGACACGACTACCGCGTAGCCGCCGGCGTCCGGAGCGACGGCTTCTCCTCGCGCCGCCGACACCAATGCGCAACTACAAAGCAAAAGCGAATAACAAGGAATACGAATAAAGCGGTTCATGGCGAAACTTTCCTGGGAGGACACGGTTGGCGGGAATACTCATAGAACCGACCTGTATTCTATCCCATTTGAATTGACGCCGCAAGCTGCCAAAATAGGCCAATATCGCCGCGAAAATGGGACTGTTCCCCTTGCGTCGCCAGTGTGCCTGGTGGGGCAGACATTCTTGTCTGCCCTATTTGCCACGATTCCGTGGGGCAGACAGGAATGTTTGCCCCACCAGGGCGAGAAATGCGTTCTGGGGGATTTTCGCCCCTTCGGGTCATAACGTACAATTGAGAAATGAATCTGCCCTATTGGACGCAATTGCTGGTGGCAAGCGAGTGGGCAATCCGTCTGACGATGTTGCCCGTGATCGTGTTGCGCAAGGAAAAGCCGACAACCTGTCTGGCCTGGCTGGCGATTGTCTTCTTCGAGCCGTGGATCGGATTGGCACTGTACCTGTTGATCGGCGAGAACCGGCTGGGGCGGCGGCGTTTGGCCCGCCGGCAGCGGCACCGCCTCCGATTGCAGACCTCCGATTACCCGCAAGTCGAATCGGACCACGTCGTCGATCCGGGCGAGACGGACGATTTCAGCGTGCTGGTCCATCTGGCGGAACACGTCGGCGGACTGCCCGTGGTGGTCGGCAACTCCATCTCGCTGATGTCGGATACCGAGGAAGTGATCGAGCGGCTGATTGCCGAGATCGACGCCGCCCGGCACCACGTTCACCTGCTGTTTTATATTTTCCAGGACGATGAAGTCGGCCGGCGCGTGGCGGATGCGTTGGTCCGGGCGGCCGAGCGGGGAGTGGATTGCCGAGTGCTGGCCGACGCGATCGGCTCGCGCCGGCTATTCCGACGGCTGGCGCCATACCTCCGCCAGCATGGGGTGCGGATATATCCGGTCCTGCCCGCCAACCTGTGGCGGCTGCCGTTCGCCCGGCTCGATCTGCGAAACCACCGCAAACTCGCGGTGATCGACGGCACGACGGCCTTCACCGGATCGCAAAACATCGTCGAGCCGAGCTACGGCCACCGGCGTGCGGGTGTCTGGCACGACGTCATGGCCCGGGTGACCGGTCCGGTGGTCCGTCAGCTTCAAGGAATCTTTCTCGAAGACTGGTTTTACGAGTCGGGCGAGTTGCTCGACGACTCTGCGTTGTTCCCCCGTTCGCCCGCCGACGGTCCCATCGCCGTTCAGGTCATTCCCACCGGTCCCGACCAGCCGACCGAGTTGTTCCAAGACATGATTGTCAGAGCGATATTCCTGGCGCGGCGGCGGGTGGTCATCACTTCGCCGTACTTCATTCCCAACGAGGCCATGCTGCTGGCGTTGCGGCTGGCGGCCCTGCGCGGCGTGCAGGTCGATCTGGTGATCCCACGCCGCAGCGACCACCGAGTGGTGAACGCGGCCGGCAGTTTCTATTGCGAATACCTGATGCGGCACGGTGTGCGGGTATTCTTGTTCCTCGAGGGCATGCTGCACGCCAAAACGCTGACCGTCGACGATGAGTTGGCGATGTTCGGTTCGGCGAATTACGACATCCGTTCGTTCAGTCTGAACTTCGAGCTGAATCTATTCGTCCACGCCGAGGAGGCGGTCCGTCAGGTGCATGACCTGCAACAGCACTATCTTGACCGATCGCGGCAGGCGACCCTGGCCGATTGGCCCACGCGCACGCTGGCCGGCCGGCTGAAAGTGAATCTGGCAAAGCTGTTTAGCCCGCTGCTGTGATGTATATGTAGGACAGGTTGCCAACCTGTCCTGAAAACTCATTTACCGGACAGGTTGCCAACCTGTCCTACACGCCCCTCAGCCGCGCCGAACCGAGCACTTCATGGATCGGGCCGTCGGACGTCAACCTGCTGGCGAAGATCGTGACCCTTTCGACGGCCATCTTGCCGGCCGAGAAATCGGCGTGTTCCTGGAGCAGCGAACCAAGCTCGACGATACCCGGCCCGCCGCCGCGGACCCGGCCGATCGTCAGATGCACCTGGAACCGGCGATGTTCCTCGCGGTATCCCAATTCGGCCAACGCGGTCTCGACGCGGTCGTGGAGCCGGACCATTTGCTCGTCGCCCTCGCCCGCCCCGATCCAAACGGTTCTCGGCCGGGCGACGTTGGGAAACGCCCCGGCG
The DNA here is from genome assembly GCA_965195225.1 of uncultured Thermoguttaceae bacterium. Classification (GTDB taxonomy): domain Bacteria; phylum Planctomycetota; class Planctomycetia; order Pirellulales; family Thermoguttaceae; genus JAHIKV01. Next base: position 6,567 of record CBDAFL010000158.1, on the reverse strand, counting down.
CCGCGGACATCCAACTGGAACGGAGCGAGTTGGGCCGCCCCAAGTTCGACGGCCCGACAGACACCCGCAATCTCGCGTTGATGCACCTCGCCGAGAAATTTTAGTGTCAAATGCAGGTTGTGCGGCTCGACCCACTTAACTTCCGCCGCCGTGCCGTCGAGCGCGGCGATCAATTCCGTCGCGCGGGCGCGGATCGGCTCGCTGATCTCGACGGCGACAAACGTGCGGAGAGTCTTTTTCATGGGGGTTGGGGGGTCGGGGATCGGGGGTTCGGGGATCGGGGATCGGGGTTTGGATTTGTGACTCCCCCGAGTCCCGATTTTCTAAAAGCTCAACATCTTCCGATACTCCTCCATCCGCCGGTCGAGGTCTTTCCGCTCGATCGCCTGCAACCGGTCGAGGCTGAAATCCTCGACGGTGAAGCTGGCCGTCAGTGTGCCGTAGGCCAAGGCTTCCTTTAGCGTTTTGGGGTCGAAGCAGTTCTTTTCGGCCAGGTAGCCCATCATCCCGCCGGCGAAGCTGTCGCCCGCGCCGGTCGGATCGACTACGTCGGGCGTGGGAAATGCCGGCAACACATAGGTTTCATTTTCGCTGAAGAAAATCGCTCCGTGTTCGCCCTTTTTTATTACAACGAACTTCGGCCCCATTCCGCGCACGATGTTTCCGGCCCGGACCAGATTGTCGTCGTCGGTGAGCAGCTTCGCCTCGCTGTCGTTCAGCACCAGTCCATCGACTCGCTTCAGCAGTTCCAGGAGTCCGTCCCGTTCGCTGCGGATGTAGTGGTCCATCGTGTCGGCCACGACCAGCTTGGCGCTTTGGCACTGATCGAGCGTCTTGAGTTGATGCGCCGGCGAGCCGTTGGCCAGAAAGAGGAACGGGCAGTGGCGATAACTCTCGGGTAGCAGCGGGTCGAAATCGGCCAGCACGTTCAGTTGCAGGTCGAGCGTCTCGCGGTCGTTCATGTCCTTCATGTACTTGCCGCGCCAGCGGAACGTCTTGCCGCCGGAGACGACTTGCAGACCGGTGGTGTCGATGCCTCGGGCTTCGAGCAACTCGGTGTGTTGGGAGGGCCAATCTTCGCCCACCACTCCGGCCAGACGCACGGTGGCGAAGAAACTGGCGGCGTAAGAGAAATAGACGGCCGACCCGCCGAGCACGTTTTCACGCTTCTCGGTGGGAGTTTCAACGCTGTCCAAAGCCACGGAACCAACGACAATTAACGACACAATAGCTCCCTCGGTTTGATTGAACCTGTCAGAAAACTCCCAGGCTCCATTATGATCTCCTCGCGGTTGCGGGCAAGGGGTGGTGAGCAGGAAAACCAACACGCTCTTAGTGCGGATATAGCCCCTTAAGCCGTCGTTGCGGCGCGACGGGTATGTCGAACTCGATCGTGATCGGCTGGTCCTTCACGTCGATGCCGCCAAGCTCGGGCGCCCAAAGCCAGGTCCACTTCCGCAGCTCGTCGCGGTGAAGGATGACGCGGTCGAGCACCTTGGTCCGCTTCTCCTTCAGCCAGCCCCCATAACGCCACGAATACTGCCATATCTCGTGACGCACCGTGGCGGCGCCGGGGAACTCGGATTCGTAGCTGGTGGGTTTGTCGCGGATGAGCATCACCAACGCGCGAACCTCTTTCTTGTCGCCGCCGAGATACAGCGGCTCGACCTTGTTCTCGTAATGACGCGATTTTTTTATCATTCCGAAGATCAACTTGCGAGTCTCTTCGTCCGCCGTGGCGTCGGACCGTAGGAAAGGATCGAACTCCCGGACCGGCGGATAGCAAAAACCATCGACCCGCACGCGGTCCTTGGCCAGGATGACCAGATCGTACTTGCCCGGCGGCAGATTGGAGAACACCCAGCGGCCGGCGCCGACGTTGACCGCCTTGGCGTCGAGCCGCGGGGCGTCGATCTTTGCCTTTGGATTGGGTGGGCGACGGTGGTTGCCGTCGGCGTCCCAGCGGCGGACCGCTCCGACCGACGTTGCTGCTCGAGCGTTGCCCAGTTCGACCGTCAATTTGGCGGCGGCCGCGGCATTGGGTACCGCGAAAAACAACGCTGCCGCGGAGGCCAACGCCGCATGTAGTGATAATGGCAATCTCATGAGATTATCTTGCTGGGGTGGCAGTTGCCGATTACCACATATTTTACGCCCTATTTGCCAATCGGAGAAGCATTTCCCGTTTCCCCCTCATTCTGGTATGGACAAGGTGGCGGAAAAGTGGCACTCTACTGCTTTTACGCTAATTGGCTCCCGGCTATTGCGACATAACTTTCCCAAGAGTCAATAAACCGCATCCCCTTACTTTTCCAGGAGGAACGACGGTGTCCGCAGACCGTTTTCCCCACGTTTTGATCGTGGAAGACAACGCAGTCGAGTTGAAACTGCTCTGCGATATCCTTCAGGGCGAGGGATTTCAGGTGATCGGCTGCGGATCGGCCCAAGAAGCCCTCGAACACGTCCGAGAGCGGGATTTCGGCGTGGCCGTGGTGGACTACCGGCTACCCGACCTCAGCGGCGCCCAGTTGCTGGAGCAAATCCATGCTTTCGACGATCACGTCCGGGTGATAATTTACACGGGCGTCGCCTCCTACGACTCGATCAAGGAAGCGATGCATCTCGGGGCCTTCGCCTACTTGGAAAAACTGAGCGATCGCAGCGAGTTGTTGCGCCACGTCCATCGGGCGTGCCACGAACGCGTCGGACGCTACGCCTTGGACCTCGAACGAGCGGTGGCCGACCGGACCGAGGAGCTTGCCCACAGCAATCGCGAGTTGAAGACCTTCGCTTCGGTGGTTGCCCACGATCTGCGTTCTCCGTTGCTGACGATCTCGGGCTATTGCCAACTGCTCGAAGAGGAATTCCACGACCGCCTCGACTTGACCGCTCACGAGTATCTGGCCGAGATTGTAGGCGGCGCCACGCGGATGAACCGCCTGATCGAGGATCTCTTGGAATACTCGCGGGCCGGCCGCTCGCGGGAACCACTCCAGTCGGTCGACATGCGATCGGTCATGATCCAGGCGACGGCCAACCTGGAGTCCTTGATTCGCGAGCAAGAGGTGCGGATCGAGATCGGCCAGATGCCCACGGTCTCCGGCGACCATACCCAGTTGGTGCAACTCTTTCAGAACCTGCTGGGCAACGCCATCAAGTTCCGCCGCGACGAATCGCCGCGGCTGCGCGTGACGGCTACCCGGGTGGATGAGGGCTGGCGGTTTGCCGTGGAAGACAACGGGATCGGCGTTGCCGAGGAACATTTCGACCGCGTCTTTCAGACTTTCCAACGGTTGCAAGGACGCGAGTATCCCGGCACGGGCATCGGCCTGGCAATCTGCAAGAAGATCGTCGAGCGCCACGGAGGGCGGATTTGGCTCGATTCGGTCGCCGGCCAAGGGGCCACGTTCTTCTTCACCTTGCCCGACCAGACGCCCTCGCGGCAACCGTCCGAACAACTGATGACGCGAAAGCACGATGAATTGCCGGAGCCGGCCATCGAATGACAGTAGTGTAGTACATTGTTGCACAAGGATTTGTGGGTGGCACGTCCCTGAGCGAAGCGAAGGGCGTGGTAAGCCGATGGACCACGCCCTTCGCTTCGCTCAGGGACGTGCCACCCAACTGACAAAATCGACCGCGCTGCGAAAAGTCCCACCCTACAAAGGAGCGGAATCCATGTGTCGAATTGTCGTCTCGCTTGTGCTCGGCATGATGGGCACGGCTGCTCTCGCGGATACCGTGATTATTGCCAGGGAAGCGCCGCTGCGGACAGTCGGCGGCCCGATCGACGGTGGCGTTTGGAACCTCTGGTCGAACGGCCGCGTTGGGCAATATCTCCGAATCGCTCGCAAGGGAACTTACCGGGTGGTCGTCCGCGCCGCGGGTAGTCCGGCCGAAGGCGTTTGGCCCGAAATAGCCCTGCTGGTCGATGGCCGGGCGGTGGCGACCGCGACCGTCTCACGCGGCGAAATGGCCGACTACCGCCTCCAAGCGGGCCTGACCGCCGGCGACCACGAAATCGCCGTGGCCTTTCTCAACGATCGGTTGACGGCCGACGAAGACCGGAACCTCTATCTCGACAGAATCACCATCACTGCTCCGCCGGGCGCGGCCGACCCGACCATCGTGCCGCTGGAGGAAATGGCCAAGGTCTGCCGCCGTCGCGAGCAGGCCGTTTTGGACCGCTGCCGAGAACAAATCGAAAAAAACCGCAAATCGCCGGCCGTCGTCCAAGTGCTGGACGCATCCGGCAAGCCGGTCGCCGGCGCGAAGGTGCGGGTCGAACAGACACGCCACGGCTTCCTCTTCGGATGCAACATCTACATGTTCGACCGTTTCGAGGAGCCGAACCTGGACGCCGCCTACAAAGACCGGTTCGAGGAAATGTTCAACTACGCCACGACCGCGTTCTATTGGCGCAGCTATGAACGCCGGCGGGGACAGCTGGATTACGCATATACCGACAAGGTTGTTCGGTGGTGTCGCCCGCGCGGGATTCAACTCAAGGGGCATCCGCTGCTGTGGGGCGACGAGGCCGGAATACCCATCTGGTCAGACGGACTGCCCGCGGCCGGCGTCCAACGGCAACGGGTCGTGGACATCATGGAACGCTACCGCGGTAAAATAGACTTCTGGGAGGTGGTCAACGAACCGACCCTCCACTCGCGGCCGAAAATCGACGAGCCGTATCGTTGGGCGCGCGGTGTCGATCCGTCGGCCTGCCTGATCGTCAACGACTGCCACGTGCTGGCCGACGGCCGGCCGCTTTTCTTCGAGCTGCTCCGCGCCGCCGAGCGACGAGACGTGCCGTTCGACGCCGTGGGCATCCAGGCCCACGAGCCGGCCGGAACGTGGTTCCCGCTGGATCGGGTTTGGGAGATTCTCGACCACTACGCCGAACTGGGCAAGGAGTTGCACATTACGGAGTTCACGCCCACCTCGGGCGGCGAGCGGATCGTCGGCTCCCATCGTCGAGGCGTTTGGGACGAAGCGACCCAGGCCGAATACGCGGAAAAGTTCTACCGCGTCTGTTTTGCCCATCCGGCAGTTCGCGCGATCACCTGGTGGGACTTGTGTGACCGTGGCGCGTGGCGCGCCGGCGGCGGCCTGTTGCGCGCCGACCTGACACCCAAGCCGGCCTATCGCCGGCTAAAACATATAATCTCCAAGGAGTGGAAAACCGATGTCGAAGGCAAGACCGACGCCGAAGGCCGCTTCCGGTTCCGCGGCTTTCACGGCGAGTACCGGATCGTTGTGCAAGACCGGGAAGGTCGGGGCGAGCGCCGATTTCACTTGAGCCGAACCGGCCCGAACCGATGGACCGTCGAGTTGTAGCTCATTCGCCCAACGACTGGGTGGCACGTCCCTGAGCGCAGCGAAGGGCGTGGTTTGGTCGTGTACCACGCCCTTCGCTGCGCTCAGGGACGTGCCACCCTCACGCTACTCGCCCAACGATTCCTTCAGGGCGAGCAGTTCGTCCGAAGTCTGGGACTGGCAGGCGCGAAGCTCGTCCAATTCGTGGCGGGTTTGGACCATCTGCTTTCGGATGTCCGAGAGTTCCTGGAGGAAGTGGTCGATTCCGACGGAATCGGCCGGCGGCTCGGGCGAAGCAACTGCCGGGACCGCGCGGCTCGGCGGTTGTTCGGCCGGCGTTCCCGTCGTCGCGCAGCCACGATGCCTGCTTCGCAACGACTCCATTTCTCGCGGCGTGTACAATGTGTGGCCGACCACTTGCCCGCGACCCTCCGGCGTTAGGGCGATTACCAACTTCTTCGACTTCAACGAGTCGAGCACCGGCCGCAGCGCGGCCTGATCCGCAATCGGCTCCATGCGGGCGGCGCGGGCGCGAAGCTCGCCGATCGTCTGCTCGCCGCGCAGCAGCAATTCGACCATCACGGCCAACTCGACCTTGTCGACGCCCAACCATTCGTAGAGGTAATGGCGGTACTTTTGCACACGGCCGTAGCCCTCGACAAACCCCACCGCGCCGAGTTCCCGAAGCCGATCGAGCGACTCCTCCACCTCGTCCGATTCCAACTCCATCAATGGCCGACGGTTGCTCTTCTGGTTGCCGCCGGTGCGGATGGCGTTCAGGCTCATCGGGTATCCGTCGGGGGTGGTCTTGGCCTTTTCGGCCAAAACTCCAACTACGCGACGGTCGATGCCTTCGAGCGGCCGCCAACGACGTTGAGGCGGGGAGGGGGGCAAATCGGCGGGCGAATGATCCATCGTGGTTCTCTTTCCTTGAGTGTCCTTGATCGTAGCATACACCCCGCCGCTTGCCAACCGTTGCCAAAGGACCGGCTATTGGGGAGAATAACTCGGCTCCTGGTTCCCGCGCGGTTGGGTGGCACTGGCGTCTCGCCAGTGCTAGCGGCAAGAACACTGGCGAGACGCCAGTGCCACCCACAAATACAACTGCAATGAGTTAGTACTGGACTTTTGCAAACTAGGCTAACCGTATTTTAGCGAACACATGGTCAAGATCCTTTTCGTGTTCCCGGACTTGTTGGACGACCCAGGTGAGGGTGGCGCGGAGCGTCTCGTTCAGCATCGCTCGGCAGG
>CBDAFL010000157.1:0-1338 GCA_965195225.1 uncultured Thermoguttaceae bacterium | reverse complement strand
GGGGGCAGCGGTTGCCGCTTGATACTTGGCGAGTTCTTCCCGGAAAACGGATCGCCCCGTTTCGAACCAATGCTTGATTTCCGACAGAACAGTGCCGAGTGTGAAGTGTTCCAGGCGTTTCGAAAGGCTCGCCAAGACGCTCATGATCACGCCGCGCCGCTTCGCCCCCTTCTCGGTCTTGCTGGTGCGAGCCGCCTTGCGGGCCATCGCTTCCGAACGGGCCTCTCGTTCGCTGCGATTGTTGGTCGCCTCGACCTCCGGATGCAAGACGAACACGAAGAGTTTCTCGATATTGTCGACCAATTCATTCTGCAGACGTACGAACTTCGCGTCGTCGGCCGGTGCCGCATCGTCCAGCACTTCACCGTAGCGGCGACAAATCATACGAATCCGCGATTGCAGCCTTTTCACCTTGGCCGGTCGCCCCGCCGACAAACGACGGTCGCGACTGAAAGCTACCGCGTCGTAGTAAATGGCAAACAGCGACTTCAGGAATCTTGCGTACTGCCGGTTGTCCGGGTTGCGAAGCGACAAGGCGATCGCCTTGCGGAGAAAATGAGCCCAACAAAGCTGGTGTTCGCTGAACTGCGATTGGTATGCACTATAATCGTCCGTCACGCCGATCCCGCCAAACTGCTCCCCCAGCACTTCGCTGAGCACCGCTTTGCCTCGACCGACGCCGCACTTGAACAGCACGCTGGAAAGCGTGCTGAAGATCCACGTGTAGCACGAGCGTTTGCCGACCTTCCAACCGGTTTCGTCGATGTAGAGAATCGCGGCCGCAGCCACCAGTTCGGCAATCGCGTCGTATTCTATCTGCCAGTCCGCGGCCAATTGCGAAAGCAACGAGTCGGCCTGCGCCTTCGACAGTTCGAGACCCGTGAAAAAGGCGAGAATCCCACGCGCCTTGTCGATCGACACGCCCGTCCAGTAGACGAGATACGCCAGCGTGACGAGAATCTCGAGGCCGTACTCGCATTTGCTGTTGCGAACGCCGTCGACCGGCGGCAGGTCGGTGGACTCCGGCTCGTCGAAGATGCGATAGTGGACGTACTGAGCCTTGCCATCGATCAGCCGCCACACGAACTGCTCGCGGCGCAGCACACATTTTTTCCGATCGGCACCGTACCAATAAAGATCGATGGCCTGTGTGGCCAGATCACGCTTCAGGTCTTTCGGCCTCCTGCCCGTCGACTTCTTGCGACGGCGTCCTTTTCGCTGTTTCCGCTCGTGCCGGTCGACGCTGTAGTTGGTCGCCTCTTTCGGCGGCTTGGCCTCCTTCGACTTGGCCTTTTCCACGAGCAGCTTCTTCAGTTCCTTGGTTTCTCTTTCGAGTTC
>CBDAFL010000156.1:0-2184 GCA_965195225.1 uncultured Thermoguttaceae bacterium | reverse complement strand
TACTTACGGTTGTTGGACATCCCGCGGACGATGTTCTGCACACGCCGTTTTGTGGCAAGTGACCACCTCAAATGGCTGGTTCCAAATAGATGGTCCCCTTTCCATCCTCTGTGTTCTCCGTGGCTCCGTGGTGTTTTCCTCGGCGATGGCAGAGTGATGTCAGTGTAGTAGCGTGCAACGATCGTAGGACACCAGCCGTTTTTCCCTTTTTCCTCTTTTCCCTCTTTTCCTCCTCACTTTGTTGGCGGTGGAGAATGGCTCACTCTGAGTTCCGCTCCAAACGGCTAATTCGACTGTTTTAGATTTGTCTCTTGTTTATGTTCAAGGGAGCCAAGCGTTTACGCTGCTTCCAATGGTAAAGGCGAGCTAGTTCGTTGCGAGTGAGGCGTTTCTCGCGCTCGCGTGCGATGAAGGAGGGAGTATCGCATCCGCAGACGCGGTGAAGGATTGAGCTGATGCCTTCTCGGATTTGTGCAACGGTGATCGCGGGAGTCCATTTTTTTCCCCCGTCGGGCTTCCGTCACCAGGAACCAAGTGGCGATGAGCGAGAGTATCTGATGATGGTGCCATCCCTTCCAGTTACGAACCTCGTAGTCGGCAAGACCGGCCTCACTTTTGGCTCGCTGGATGCATTCTTCGATGCGATGTTCGGCTTTGGCCACACGGGCGAACTCCGCTTCCTGAGTGTCGGGACACGCATTCGACAAGTAGTAATCGGTCTTGAGGACTCGTTGGTCGTCGCGGTTTTTGTAGCGGATCACTACCAGGACTTCTTCGTGACCTTCTTGCCGCTTCTCGGTGCGCGCCACCACTCGTCGCTTGACCACTTCGACGATCAACGGGCCTTTCGCGCCGTCGCGAACGTCGACCTCGGTCCAGTCGTCTTCGTCGAGCAATCCAGCCCACTTGTCGACGCGCGTCCACGGGCGTTTCGGTTTGCGGCCGTAACCGGAGTAACGAGGCGGATCGGATTGCAGATCGCGGATCTGCGTGTTGGACGGTACGGCCAGCAAGTATCGCTCGTCGAGCCTGTCCAAACGCCGGCGAAACCAGTACGGGCGGCCCATTTCGTCGTCGCCGGCGATCCACGAGTGCGGCAGTTGGTCGCGGTGTTGTTTCAGCATTTCCAAACACAACTGATGCCGCGTGCGAAAGCGGACTTCTTTCGGAACGCCCGCCTTTTTTCGTCGCTCCTTGTCGCTGGCCCATTCCTTGGGGAGAAACAGACGTGTATCCACCAAGGCGTGCTCCTGACGCGAAACATATCCCATGTACACGGCCACTTGGCAGTTATCGACCTTGCCCAGCCGACCGCACCACTGCCGCGCGACGCCGACCGAATTCCGCCCCGATTTGGCAAAGCCCGAGGGATCGAAGACCACCACACCGTCCTCCTCGCCCAACTCTTCCCCCACTTGACGCACCAATTCGTCACGCAACGGCCGGTGATCCCACGACGAAACGCCGAGAAACCATTGCAACGGCATGCGCTCCTGGCCGAAACGATAGGCAATCGACTCGGCATTCTTGTGATCCAAATCCGAAAGCAAGCCTTGCACCAATGTACCGGCATGCTCGACCTGTTCCTTACGGACGAGGCTCTCGACAAACGGCTCCATAAACCGCTCCAGCCGCGGCATCACCCGTTCAAAGACCTGCGGCGCCACAATACATTCATCCAACAAATCTTGTTTGCGTGCTTCGTATTTCGCTCCCATCCACATGCTCCTTCCGTAAAGCGTCGATTCGTCACAAATCACGGAAGGTGCTAATACAACATAACTTACATCGTGTCAATAGAAATAAAACAGTCGAAGTAGGGAGTCGTGTTCAACAAGGGTTGTTCGGTAGGCTCTCGTCTCCGGAGGGCGTAGAAGTTGGTTTTTCCGGCCTTCAGATCGACTTCGGCTCGGACGAGCCGATGAACCCAATTGCGGTCGACGAGGAACTGGTGACCCAGCATACTGACTTGTCCCCGGTCGTTGGTGCGGCGGATATAAATCAGGGTACCCTCCGGATGTTTTTGCAGATTCAACCGCCAGTGTTTGGGGAACGGTCGCCGCGAGGGAGCCGCTTCGATCCGAGCGGCGTATTTCTGCCGCGCGGCTATGACGTACCTGGCAGAGCGGTTCCCCAGACCGCAGAGCGAGCGGTGCTCGAATCGAGACCAGACTCCGATCTGCC
>CBDAFL010000155.1:0-2260 GCA_965195225.1 uncultured Thermoguttaceae bacterium | reverse complement strand
GTGGCTGGTGGTTGCGGGGATGCTGGGCCATGCCGTCTGCGCCGCCGGGGTGCGGGCGCACAACCGCCGCGCCATGCCGCTGCCCGAGGCCGTGCGGCCGTACGTCCTGGCGACCATCGACCGGACGGCCTCCGACGTGGTCCTCTCGAAGGGCGGGTTCGTGGCCGGCAGAGAGGACGGATTCGCCATCTTCGAGCGGTGGATCCTGCGCCTGGGGTACTTCACCCGCCGGGCCGAGGGGGCGGACGCCGTCGCGGGGAACCTGGTCGTGGTCCTCAACCCGTCGCTCGACGTTCCGCCCGAGCACGCCACCGCGCTGGCCCAGTACGTGAAAGGCGGGGGACACCTGCTGGTGCTCGACTCGGCCAAGAACCCGAAGTCCACCGCCAACAGCGTGCTGTGGCCGTACGAACTGACCGGCAACCATCGGACCAACCTGGCCGGGCAGGTGGCAGGGCCCGCCGGTTGGCCGGCCGTCCAGACGGAGGCGGCGTGCGAGGTCAAGGGAGGCCAAGCGCTCGTACACCTGGAGGGCAAGCTGGTGGCGGCCACCATCCGGTTCGGCGAGGGGACGGTCACGGTCATCGGATTCTCCGACCGGTTCTCGGACCGCAACATGGGCGTGACGGGCGACCTGGAACCCGACGCGACGATGCGCGCCGTGTACGAGTTCGAGTTCAAGTTGATCCGGGCCATCGTCGAGGGCACGCTGCCCGCGGCGCCCGGCCCGCCGTAGAGCAGTTAACGCTTGCCTGTAGCACTTTGCGCGGCGGGCAAGATTGCCCACCGCGCGAGGATCCGCACCATTCAATCGTGAACTGCTCTAAGTTCGACTTTCGCACTTATGCGGCTTGGGAACAGAGTGCTATGAGCGATTCCACGATTTTCTTCGACCCCCGGTTCCAGACCGGGGTCTGCAAAAAGGTTTCACGCAGACACTGCCGCCTCAGGGTCGTGAGCATGTCGGCGAAGGAGGCTGTGTGTTTCTGACGGTACCACGGGCGGTTTGGGAACGAGAGATGACGATGCCCATCCCGGGCAAACCACACGACGATCAGGCTGTACAGGAGCATCGCCGTCGGGGCCGTCCGCTCGACCGCCCGGCGGGTCCAGCCCTGGGGCTCCTCGAAGCCCAGGCGGCCCTTGGCTTCCTGGAAGGCGACCTCCACGGCCCAGCGGCGGGCGTACCGGGTAAGGACCTCTTCCGGCGTCGCATCGACCACGGTGGAGTAAAACGCCTGGGGCTTGCGGCCACCGGTGAGCGGATCGACGGCCACCACACGCACCAGACGCGACCCGGCCGACCCGTACCAGAGAGCCTGGCGGGTGGCCAGGTGGGACGTTTCATGTCGGCCGTACAGGTCCAACGTAACGGTGCGGGTTCGTCCCCCGAGCATCTGCCGAGGCGAGGGCAGACGCCGGCCCCGCTTCCGAGAGCGGCCACGCTGACCGGCCCGACGCTTCGGCGGCGGGGCGTACAAGGCCGCGTCGAAGTGCATCCGGCCCGTCAGATCGCAGTTCGCCGGCAGATACGACACCACACTCTTGCCGCTGTACGTCGAGTCGCCTGTGAGGTGAAATCGCCGCTCAGGGTGTCGAGAACACAGGGTCCGGAGCATCTCGACGGCCAACTCCGGCCGCGTCCGGTACGGGCCGCCGCGCTTGGCGACGGTCTGCTTGGAGCGGTACAGTCGAAACAGCACCGGCAGGCAGAACCACCGGCCCTTCAGGATCGGAAGTTCCACCAGCACGCCCAGGACGACCCAACTGTGGCCCCAATTGACGATGGCCTTCCCGCGGCTCGACAGGAGCGGGTCGTGATGCATCCCCACGCCGAAGACCTTCAGGCCGCGTTTGCGGGCCAGGGTGTCATCGACGGCCAGGAAGATCGTAGCGGCCGGATCGATCAGCCCCAGCACCAAGCCGAAGACGGCCAGGCCCAGCTCGTCCAGCGACCAGCAGGCTGCCGCAAAGACGCGGTGGAAGGCGGAGTGGTGCTTGCGGCCGACCGCCCCGGCCGCTTGAATCATGCCGGTGACCGTCCGGCGGCGGGCAAACAGCCACCCGGCCAGGACGACGAGGAAACTTTGAAACGTCGGCGCTGTCATCACCCAAGAAACCTCATGGACCAAGTCCGCGAAAGACGATACCAGTTTCATAGCGAGCCTCCCTGTGTTCAGTGTCTTGTCCACTCACTGAATCGTCAGGAAGGCTCCTTTTTGTTGACATAACCCAGGCCACACGGCCCCGAAAAGTGCGA
>CBDAFL010000154.1:0-1061 GCA_965195225.1 uncultured Thermoguttaceae bacterium | reverse complement strand
TCCGTCACGCCGCTTCCAATGGGTTGGCATCGAGCCGTGTGGTAGCTGTACTTCATCCGATGCTTTTGGTTTCGGAAATACGTCGTCGCCGCCTCCAGGCCGCGACGAAGTTCCTTTCCCCGAATCGTATGCGAGGCGGCGAACTCCTCCATTTCTTCCAACAGACGCGAGGCGGCGCCTTGCTTGTGCTTCAACCGATGAAGACGATCCTCGAGCCACGCCGCTTTTTCTTCTGCCCGCTTCTTGCCGACGAACATCGCCGACGCTGCCTTGCCGACATACTCCGACACATGGTAGAAATCGACAACCTGTCGGTCGGTGATCGGCGAAAGAAACGACCAATTGTCCGAGGCCCCATCCCCCAAACCGACATACGGAATATCCGGGTTTTTCTCCTTCACCCGGTCCAGCTCGCGAAGAAAGCGAGTGTGGAACTCTTCCTTGCCGTATTCCGGCGTCGCACCCAGATAAATCGTATGCAGTCGTTCGCCTTGGAAATCGTAAAGAGCGATCGTGCCCGTCATCGCCTCGCGCCACCCATCGTCACGAAGCAACATGCACGTTCCGTCGACACCCACCGACGCCGATGAGGGAGGTCGGTCGAACTTCGGGAGTTCGTAGTTCCAGGACTTTTCTTTCGCCGCCGCGAACGTTCCTACCGCATCGCCCAGCATTTTGCAGTAGCCATTGGAAACCGTTCGGCCGTTGCACTCACGCAGATCGTCAACGACCGAGTCGGCGCCCGAGCTCGCATACTTGTACGACACGACCTTCGCCCATCGCGGCGTCGCGTTGAGTATCAAACGAGCGTCGTTCTCCAAGGGGCAATATGTTTTCCCGCCCCGGGACGTCTGGTACACATGACGTTCGACGCGGACCGGTCCGTAGGGCGTTTCGTAAACTTCCGGTGATCGCCCTTTGCTGGTGAATCGCACGGGACCGACCTGAATCGGACTTCCATCCGTATCGAACCGCGCAAGGTTCTCCTTTTCCGCGAGTACCCCAACCTCGTTCAACGCATCCTGGATCGCCTCTTCCGCTTCAAGCATCGGACCGCTCAG
>CBDAFL010000153.1:0-11133 GCA_965195225.1 uncultured Thermoguttaceae bacterium | reverse complement strand
GAAATCAGAAGTGGGGAAATAATAAGTTGCCAAATTTGGGTGGCACGTCCCTGAGCACAGCGAAGGGCGTGGTACACGACCAAACCACGCCCTTCGCTGTGCTCAGGGACGTGCCACCCTCCGCAAGCGGTTTATTCTGGTTCCCACGCAGAGCGTGGGAACGAGGGGTGAGTCACATGGCCGCTACCCGACGCCGATTGCTGCAACGCCGACCGCCGGATTCCAACCGGGCGGCGAAGACGCACCTCGAAGGCTTCGTGGCCTACGTGGCGGGCGAATGTCATCTGGCCGAGAACACGGTGGCGGCGTATCGGCGAGATCTGGAACGGTTCGTCCAGTGGCTTGGCGGGCGGAGTATTCCGGCCCTTTCGATCCGCGAGCTGGCCGACTACGTGGGCTGGCTGGACGCCCGAAAACTGGCGGCCGCCTCGATCGCCCGGCACATCGCCTCGCTGAAGGTCTTTTTCCGCTACTTGCAACTCGAGGGCGTACTCCGCGACAATCTGGCGGAGTTGCTCGGCAGCCGAAAGCTCTGGGAGCGCGTACCGAAAGTGCTCAGCGTCGAGCAGATCGAACGGCTGTTCACCGCTCCGGGGCGAAGCGATCCGTGGTGGCGGCGCGACAGGGCCTTGCTGGAGTTGCTCTACGCCACCGGTTGCCGGGCCTCGGAGATTTCGCACCTGAAGCTCAGCGACGTGCATCTCGACGAAAGCTATTGCATCTGTTGCGGCAAGGGGGGCAAGGAACGCATGGTCCCGCTGAACTCCCAGGCGATTGAGGCGTTTCGCGCGTATCTTCAGGCCGAGCGTCCGAAGCTGGCCGTGCGAGTTTCCACGCCGCCCGATTGGGCGCTATTGTCGCAGCGGGGGAAAATATTGCGCCGCGAGCGGATTTGGGAATTGTTGAAGGAGTACTCGCGTCGCGTGGGAGCTCCGCCGGAAGTCAGTCCGCACACGTTGCGGCACAGTTTCGCCACCCACCTGTTGGCCGGCGGGGCCGATCTACGCCATGTGCAAGAGATGCTCGGCCATGCCAGCATCGCCACCACGCAGATATACACGCACGTGGACCTGACGCGGCTGAAAGCGGTGCATCGGAAGTTTCATCCTCGGGCGTGAGAGAGGGGAGAAAAGAGAGGAGAGAAGAGGGAAGAGAGGAGGCAGTTGAACTGCCGTATCAATCTGACCGCCGCTTTACTGCTTTGCTTTCCCCGTTTCTCTCCCCATTGCCTTCTTCCCTCTTCCCTCTTTGCGTTGTTTTGCCGTAAGCCGCCGTACCGGCGGCTGCTAAACCTTGTCCTCCGTCTCACTTCCCTCCTCGCTCTTCTCTCCTCCCTCCTCGCTCTTCTCTCCTCCCTCCTCACTCTTCTCTCCTCCCCCTCCCTCCTTCGGCTCCCTTGGGGGTGCGAACCTTATTTTTTCGATCATGCGGATGATGGTTTGCTTGTCGTTGGCGACGTAACCGGAGATGGCGTTTAGGGCATCGACGACGTACTTGAACTTGAGGTTGTAGTCGCAGTCGAGTTCGACCTCCGTATTGCTGGAGCCGGCCGGTCCGCGATCCAGCCCGGCGAGTTCGTGAACTTGTTTGTGCAGTTCCGCGAAGGAGGACATCTTCCGTTGTCCCATCTGAATGCCGGCCAGATTACCGTCGGGGTGGGCGGCAAGGCGAACCTTTACCGGAGGCAATTCGGGGGTGGGGCGTAGTCCCTGGCGCGGCGAGGCGAGGGGCATGGTGATGCCGAAATCGCCTTCCGGCGAAAAGAGCTTCAGCGTCAATATGAAGAAGATAATCAACAAGAAGCAGGCGTCGATCATCGGCGTCATGTTGACTTCGATTTTTTTGAATTCGCCGCCGCCTTTTTCAATTTTCATGGCCGCTCCCACTTCGCGCGTAGGACGAACCTTTCAAAATCGGTTTCCTGACACAAGCGGATGACCTCCTGCACTATTCCGGTGGACACGTCCTGGTCCGCCCGGATGATGATCGTGGCGTTTTTCACGTTTCGTCCGAGGACGTTCCGGATCGCGTCCCGCTCGCGCCGCAAAGGCTCCTTCAGTGCCCCGGGGGTCATCTGGTCGCCGCCGAAGAGCACTATTCCCGAGGAGAGAATTTGGATGGTGATGGGCGTTTCCAGAACGCCTCCGGCCGGTTTGGCAAGTTCGCTGCTGGGGAGCCGGATCAATTCGCTCTGTTCGTCCGAGGAAAAGTTCAACGTCAATAGAAAGAAAATGACCAACTGGAACACACAGTCGATCAGCGGCGTCAGATCGGGATTGGAACTGAACGATATGCGGCTTCTGAAACGCATGCCATATCCATAAGCAAGAGAGGAACGATCGGCGGATCAACTCTTTTTGTCCGAAGCCGGCGGCGCCTCGAAGCGCTTCATCAAATTGCTGCTGACCGCGCCGACTTCGATTATCAGCCGCGCCAGCCGGTTGCGGACAATATGATAGAAAACCATCAGCGGAATGGCGATCCACAGTCCGACGATAGTCGTCACCAGCGCAGTGCCGATCCCCACGGCCAACTCGGACGGTTTGGGAGTGGCGGGCGTGTTGGCAATCACGTCGAACGCCATCACCATGCCGTCGACCGTTCCCAGCAGGCCGAACATCGGACCGATCTGTGCGATCAGGGCGATGTATCCGTTGCGTTGCTCCATCCTCATGGCCTGTTCTTCGCCGACTTCCTGCATGGCTTCGTGGACGGCTTCGTGGCCATCGGTGATTTTCGACATACCGGCCGCCAGAACCTTTCCCAAGAACGATTTTTCGCCCTTGGCAAGTTCAAAAGCGTCCTGGTACTGCTTCTGGTTGAGTTTGGCCTCGAAAGCCGCCGCCAAATCGTCGGGACAGACGCTGTTTCGACGCATACCCAACACGATCATCACAATCAGGGCTACCGAATTGAAGGTGAGAATCAAGAAGATCACCACGTAGCGGAACTTCAGCGACTGATACAGCCACACCAGAAAGCTCTCCCGCGAACGTTCCGGTTTCTTGACCTCATCGGCCGCCGCGTCGGCGATCTCGTCGTCGAGACGGCCGGCGGTGCTTCCTTCCCGCGCGCTGTCCTCGGGCGAATTCACCTCCAATTCGCCTTCGTCGGCGTCCGGGGTGGGCGATGCGTTTTCAACGTCAGGCGCCGAGAAAGCCAGCGGCGCGGTCATCGACAGCACCAGCGAGCATAGAACCGCGACCGACCAGCTTCGTAATATCCCGCGACGCATAAGAACCTCCAATACTCAACGTTCCGTCAGAGACGCATTATCTCTTTATTCTACTTCGACTTTTTCGCCGCCAAAAAACCGAACAACTATCCCCTCTATCGACGGGGGATAATTGTCCAACACAAATTGAATGTCTCGTTTCGATTATATCGATAGTAGGGAGAGGTATCGACCTCACCGTAGGGTGGGCCAAGGTCGCGCGAGTCCTTGGTGGGGCGTCGCAGACCTATTCCACTCGTATTTCACACCCTGTCGGTAATCAATCGTTGACCAAGCGACCGAAGTCCCATCAAGAGATCGGTCTGCTGGACCCACCCTACACAACTTTTTCAACGGGCTGCCAAGCATTCATTCCCCGATTTTTTTTATCCAAGGACTGTCCGGGTATCGATCCTTGAGGACTTGTCTGGCCCGATTTGCCCGTTCCGCCATGTTGACTTGCTCCCACAGGTTGGCGAGGTTTGCCAGGGCCTCGGCGTGAGCGTCGGGCTGTGCGGAGTATAACACGTCGACGCGCAGGAACGCCAGCAACGCCTCCTGGGTATTGCCGGCCTGTTGCTCGGCGGCGCCTAAAACGTTGTATGCCCGGGCCATCAGCGGGACGTCTTCCGTGTCGGCCTGCTTGATGACTTCTTCGACCAGCTCAATTGCCTTGCCGGGCTTCTTTATTTTGACCATTGCGCCGGCCTTACCCACGCGGGCGGCCGTGCGTTGCCGCCCGGCGGCATCTCCCTCGGCCGTCACCGCAATCACCTTGTCGAAGGCGGCTGCTGCCTGCTTGGCTTTTCCCTGATCCAACAGTGCCCAACCGACGGCCACTCCGCCGCGCATTTGGTAGTCCGGCCAGGGCGCGCTCTGGAGCCGCGCATAGTATTCCGTCGCCTGAGCGTACTCTTGTATGGCAACCAACAGATCGCCCACCGCCTCCGCTGCCTCGAAATAGTGATAGCTGTTCGGATTGTTGTCGGCGAAGGCCTTCATCAACCGTCCGGCCTCGGTGACTTTCATGCTCCCGCCGAGCGCCAATTTGGTGGCGCAGAGGGCCTTGAAGAACTCTATGTCTTGGCGAATTTCCGGGCGGCTTGGCTCTTTTTTGATCCGCTCCAGGGCGGCCAGGGCCTCCGCGTAATGACCGCCGAGGACGTGGTTTTTGGCGGTCTTAAGGTTTCTTGGCTCGCCGTCGAAGAAAATGACCTGGATTTGGTTGACGGGTATTTCCTTGGCCAGGGCGCCGCCCAGGCTTTTCTGGAAAAGGATCTTTGTCGAGTCCATCCCGACAACCCGACCGGGAACCATACCCTGCTCGGTTTTGATGGAATCGAACGCCCGGGCCACGCCGCCGACCGCAAGGCATACAACCAGCGTCGGAATCAGGCAACGCCGTTTCATGATTTTCTCCTCTGCTTCGTGTTCCGCCGTCGCGTTTGGGTGTGCCGCCGGTCGCTTACCCCACCCTGCGCAATACTATTTCAAGGCTGCCGACATTCTTTTCTCGGACGCTTCCAGTCCGCGCTGGTCCTTTTCAATGCCGAGCAACCCTTGAATCTTTTTCAACAGCGTATCGTATTGATTGTACCACTTCTTTCCACCCATTTCAGGCCGGAGCCTCTGAATCAGGAGGATGTCTTGTTCCGCCCGCCGCAACTGCTTGGTTTTTTTCCCACCGGACAGGCTCAATGCGTATTTCAGGCGGCATATCGCCAGATTGTATCGGGCCTCGTTGAAGATGTCCTGGTGCGGTTTGCTGAATTGTACTTTTCCGGCGATCCCACCCCACCCCCAAACCAAGTATACGATCTCTCCATCCTTTTGCTTGGCTTTTCGCCCCCCGCGGATTGCCAGCAGGTAGTAGCCGGGTTTTTCCCGGCCCCAGTCCTGGTATGTGTAGGCGGCCTCGCGCTGCGCGTCGATTAAGTTGATGCGGACCGCCAGGATTTCCACGAGCAGGTTCATGGCGTCGTTGTACTTTCCCAAGCGGCGGAGGCAGCGGGCCAAGCGAATCTGGATGCCCTCGACCATTCCCTCGCGCGGGGCGAACTCCTTATCCTCGCGGCAGATATCGACGATGCGGCCGTAAGCCAGGGCGGCTTTCTGATAGTATTTTTTGGCCTCCGGCGGCAATTTGCCCTCGTCCGGGGCCAAACTGTTTCCAAGCCCCACGAATGTCTCCGCCACCCAATAGAGCGCGTTGAATGTGATCTGATTGGCGGGACGGTTGGCGATGCGGGTAAGAAACAACTCGAATCCACGCGCCACCTTTTTCGCTTCCGCCCGGTTGCCTTCGGCTTGCAGCCGGTTCAACGATTTTTCGAGTAGCCGGCCTAGTGTGATATAAACTTGGGTGAGGTTTTCAGCCGGCGCGGCTTTTTCCAGGGCGTCCATGGCCAGCTCGGCCTTCTGCAACTGCTCGGTGGCCACGTATGCCCGCAACACCGCCTTGAAGGTATTCACGCGGAAGTTTCCACGGTCGACTACCTTGCTATCCGTCTTGGCGAGGGTATGGGCGCCGATTTTCGGATCGTCGAGCCACCCGACGGCCTTTTTGCCCTGGTTCTCCTCCAGGCAGATTTGCGCCAGCGAGAACGTCCCTGCCACCAGCGGATAGGAGACCTTTCGGCCGGCGTCGACGCCCTTCCGCAGCCGTTCGACCCCGTCGGTCAGCATTTGCCGGGCATTGGAGATCATCTCGGCCATTTTGGCCGTGGTGGGTTGTTGCTGTTTGGGTAGCCTGGCGGCTTTGAGATATGCCCTCCACAGCGCCTGGCCGGCGAGCAGTTCGGCGTTGCCGCGACGGGGTGAATCGACGGATATGCGTTGAAGAAAATCCAGCGCCTTTTGCGGGGCGTTGTCTGCCACCGCAATACGTATCAGCGTCAACCGGGCGTCGTCGGCCAGTGTATCTTTTGGCCAATGTTCGGCGGCAAATCGGGCAATGTCCGCGATTCGCCCTGTTCCGAACCGACGGTCCGCGCCCGGCGGCAGGTCTTGCAACAGCGCGGTGTAGGCGGCCAAGACGATCTTTGCCCCTTGCAGCCCCTCCGGCCGGTCCGTATACCGCTTAGCGAGAAACTCGCCTAAAACCGCTGCGTCGTAATACTCCCCGATAATCCAATCCAGATATGCCAGACGATAGCGGATGGTGTTCAACTCATCGATCTTCGCCTCCCCGGACGGATGGGCGAGGGCAAACCGCAAGCATACGAGCGCCTCGGCCCGCATCCGCTCGACTTGCTTCGGTTTCAGACCCGGCTGCCACGATTGGCTCCAGGCGAGGTTTGCGCGGTCGCGGGCTTCCGCGTAGTTCTTCGGCGTCTCGATTTGCACCTGTTCGGCGGCCAGCAGCGGATCGGTCAACTTTAATCTGGCCTTGAGCTGATACTCGCCCGGATACCGCGCGGAGAGCGAAAGCAGTTCCTTGGCGCGTTTTCGATACATGCCGCGGAGTCTTGCCTGTTGCGGATCGTTTTCGCCGAGTCCTCGGGCAAGCTTCAAAGCGGCCTCGCCGCCCAGGTATCTGATCTCCGGGGCCGCGTCGTTCGCCCTTCTCGGCCACCGAAGGCTCTTCTCCCATTCCTCGAAAATCTCCCAGGCCTCTTTGTATTTCTTTACTTCCGGCAGCAAATCAATCTCGATGGCCATCTTCGTTGCCGCCGCGCGTATCTGACGAAATCCTTCATCGTCGTCCGGGGCGGGTGCGACCAAGGCGCCGAGTATCTCGCTGGCCCTGTCGTATTCGCCCAATTCCCTACAGCAGCGGGCCTGTTCAAGACGGAAAGAATAGCCGCCCAACCATCGATTGTACTTCCAGAAGTAATGAGAGAACTTGGCCCGCGCCTCGCGGAGCAAAGTCTTGTTCTCCCTGCCGCCCGGCTCGTAGGTTTGGGAAAGGTCGTAGTACGTCTTCGCCAAGGCGAAGCGAGTCAGCATCATCTCGGCCATCAGTTGGTCGCGCTGCTTGACCAGTCTGGCGTCGTTCCGGTCGATTTTGTCGAAGCGTTGTTTTTTCTTGGCCAGTCTAGCGTCGATCTCTATGAGCGATTGTTGCGCCTCTCGGAACATTGCTCGTGCCCGTTCCAACCACCGCCGTTTCTCGGCCGGCGTTTTACCCGGCCGCCGGGACTCCTCGACCAGCGCCTCTCCACGCTCGATCTTCAGGTCCGCGAGGTTCCGGATCGCGCTATCGGCCAACGGATGTTGGGGGTGGTCGGCGAGGAATTTTCCGAGGTATTCGCGGGCTTCGTCGAGCTGCTTCTCCCGCTCCTCCAACGGCAACTGTCGAGCGCCGCCGATCAGCGTAACACCGAACTGATAGTCGAGCGTCTCCCGGAAATCCTTGTCGGTTTTCGGGCTGTCGCGCAGTGATTTCAACAAATCGAGCGCAATGTCGTGGAGTTCCCGCTGGCGCAAACCATCGAGAAAGGCCTGGGTATTGTCACCCGCTGGAAGCGGCGTGCTAATCAGCCCCAGACAACCGATGGCGATGAATCCGGCCAGAAACCGCGTCATCCCATGCCAGCGTAACATCTAAAACCCCTGTTAGTGGTGGTTTTCGGCAAATTGTAGGGCGAATTTCCCAATCCGTCCCGCTTGGTGGACGGATTAGGAAATCCATCCTACACATTAATATGCGTCGGACCACTGCGCCGCGTCCCGAGAACCGCTATGGTAGTGTAATTCATGCTTGCCGCCCGGACAACATACTATAATGCAATGGCGCCGCTCCTCGTCATCTCCTGAAATCCGAAAGTACATGGCCGTGCTCGACTTTCGTCAAACCTCCAAACGCCGAGAAAGTCCAAGTTCGACGGGACGCCGCTGGCTGATTGCATTGATCCTGCTATTGGGGGTCGCTTTCATTCTAAGCGAAGGGGTGAGGCAGCCGGGCGCCCGGCGTTTGCTCGACAGCCTGGCGGACACATCGCAAGACGCCCCCGCCGGCGGCATCGACAACCGTTTGCACACGGTTCCACAAGATGACTTGACGCTAGACAGTTTTGTCATCGGCCAGCCGGATTCCAAAGAGGAGGATGCCAATCGGCAGAAAGGTTATTTTCCCGGCGTCGATCCGGCGTTGCTCGATTCCGTCAAAGACAACACGTTTTTTTCTCTGGCCGATCGCGAATGTTCGCTGAATTTGCTCGACGTGCTGAATAAGACCGACGAGCGAAAACTCCGCAAGGCGTCGGAGGGGAGGGTTACATACGCCCAATTGTTCCGCCAGCCGGCGCACTATCGCGGCCGGCTGGTGACGATCTCCGGCGTGGTCCGTCGAGTACACCGGGTTGAATTGCCGGAAAACAAATACGATATCCGGCATTATTTCGAGGTCGTGCTCTATCCGAAGATCATACCGTCCTCGCCCATGATCGCATATTGCTTGCGATTGCCGAAGGGTTTTACCGTTGGCATGGATGTTTCCGAAGAGGTGGAGATTACCGGCTTCTTTTTCAAACGTTGCGCTTATCGGGCGAAAGACTCGCTGCGGACCGCTCCAACAATTTTGGCCAAAACCCTCCAATGGCAAAAACGGTTTGCGATAGTCAAGGAACCGGCGGTGGACGGCCGAAAGCTAATCCTGGCCGTCGTTGCCGCCGCTCTGCTGGCGTTGCTGACGGCGTGGTATGTTTACATGCGCACGAAGCCGTCGCACCACGCTTTGTCCGATCGGCCGCCGAACTTCGACCTGCTGAAAGAAATAGATCAACGGAATGAAACAATCGATGAAGGCTGAACATTATCTGTGTTTCGTATTGGCGATGTTCTTTGCGGTTTGTGTTGCTTCGCCGGCCGGCGCCAAGGAATTCTCCGATCCGCGGGAACAATTCCGCGCGCTGGGCGTGGAGGACGCCTACTTCGACCGGCTCGCCGACGGCGGGCCGATGACCCAGCACGAGCGGGAAACGCTGCTGCGGATAATGTTCCGGCTAAGGATTTTTCCGCCCGTCGATCTGGACAGTTGGGCAATGGACGGCGATCTGCTGGAAACGGCGATCCAACGGCCAAAGGATTATCGCGGCTTGATCTTCAGGTTGCGCGGCCGCGTTACGGATGTCAGACCGTTCAATCCCCCGCCCGAGGCCGCCGAACGCTATGAACTGAAAAAATACTACCGCTGCCGGCTGAAACTCGACGCGCTCGAAAACCCCGTAATCGTTTACACCGAAAACGTGCCCAAGCGGTGGCAACGGGGCGCAAAGCCGAACGCCTCCTGCGGCGCGCAGGGCGTGTTCCTAAAACTTGCGAAGCCTGCGGGTGCCACTGCTGGCTTGTCCAGCAGTGCCGGTGGCACGCCGGTCTTCGTCGCGCCTCGATTGGCCTGGTATCCAAACAATCTCCTGGGACGGCTGGGTATGGACGCCGGGTTGCTCGACACCGTGGAGAACCAAGAGCCTCTTACCGAAAAGGACCGCGCTGCCTTCTACGAAATGCTCGCCGCGGTCGGTCGGACAAAACCGGGCCAACTGCTCCGCCAGGCGGAGGCCAATCTACCGGAAATCCCCGCAAAATGGCGATGGACCAATCGCAAAGGGCAAGAACTCTATTCCGTCGTCCCACTGTTCAACGATCCGAAGAGCCAATTGGGGCGATTGGTGGCCCTGCGCGGCACGGCACAGCTTGTCGAGAAAGTCTTCGTCGACGAGCCGGAAATCGTCGCCCAATACGGCGTCGACCATTACTATCAGCTTATGCTGGTCACCGGCGACTCGCAGCGCAACCCGCTGACGTTTTGCGTCCGGGAGTTACCCGAGGGAATGCCCCATGGGAATATCCCCCGCTACGGCGAAAGCGTATTGGTGGCCGGCTTCTTTTTCAAGACTTGGAGTTATCCCATTCGGAGACAGTCCGACGAGGCCCTCTCTCCGGGCGAGTCGAAGACCCGCCTCCAGTTGTCTCCGCTGTTGATCGGCCGCTCGTTGGTTTGGCGTCCTCCGCTTAAGCCCACCGACCAGACCCGCGCCAACGTCATTGTTGGCGGGCTGTTCATCGCGGCGATGATTGTCGTATGGGTCGTTGCCTGGCGGTCGATGCGCCGCGAGCGTCGCTGGCTCGATCAGGCGATCGGCGGCCCGCCGAAGGATTTTTCGCCCCCGGAAGAAAGTTAGACGGAAACCGACATAACAGCCCCTTTTTCTTCCAGTCCCCTTTAGGGGGCGAAATGAATTCAAGGGAGATCGCCGCCGTGGGACACTCTTTTCACCAATTGTATTACCACTTCGCGTGGTCGACCCATTCGCGTATCGCGCTGATTCACCGCGATTACCGGTCCCAGTTGTTGAAGATCATCAATGAGGAAGCGAATATCCGGGGCGGCTGGCCGATTCGCCACAACGCCATGCCCGATCACGTGCATCTCCTGGTCCGCTTGCCGCCGACGGTAAAAGTCAGTGAATATATCGGCCAAGTGAAAGGTGCGACGGCCCATCGCGTAAATGAAGAGATCAAACCCAATTTCAAGTTGAAGTGGCAAGAAGGATACGGTGTCTTAACGTTGCGGAAAGATGAATTAGAGAAGGTATCTCGCTACATCGACAACCAGGAGATTCATCACGGCAAGGGCAAGCTGTCGGCCCTGTTGGAAAGAACCGTTGGCGATGAAGACTAAACCGATTCCGACATTTCGCCCCCTAACGAGGGCTGAAGAAAAAAGGGAATAGAGAGGAGGCCCTTTGCTCCAGACGTAAACGCCTTGCCGTTACATACATCTTGTTGATCTTGTCTTGCTGATCTTGCATTCACGATTTTCTCTAGCCCAGGCGTTTACAGGATTATGCATCCGCTAGCAACGATAGCAGAAAAACACTTGCCACAACGGAGCTTGTCATGCCAGTTCAACAATTTTCATAAAAATCTGAAATGATGATCATCACAACCGTTGACGTAAGTCCCTATTTTTCAAC
>CBDAFL010000152.1:0-7974 GCA_965195225.1 uncultured Thermoguttaceae bacterium | reverse complement strand
GGTGTTGAAAAATAGGGACTTACGTCAACGGTTGTGATGATCATCATTCCAGGTTTTTATGAAAATTGCTAAACTGGCATGACAAACTCCGTTGTGGTAAGTGATTTTCTGCTATCGTTGCTAGCAGTTGCATAATCCTGTGAACTGCTGGGCTATTGTCGACTGTCCCTACGGGACAAAATGTTACGCGGCTTAATAAACGAGGTGCGACGATGAATACCAATCACGAAAACAACGACCAGCGGGAAATCGACGAGGCCCGGCTCACCGCCTACGCGCTCGGGCAACTGGACGAAACGGAGCGGGCGGCGGTCGAGGCCCTCTTGGCCGACTCCGACGAGGCCCGCAAGTTCGTCGCCGAGACCACGGCCTTGGCCGGGCACGTCCAACAGGCGCATCAACAGGCCCCGAACCCGGCGGCGTCGCCGTCGGTCCGCGCGGCGATCGAACAGCGGCTTGCGGAAGGCACGTTGAAAGAGGGTGCCACTGCTGGCTTGTCCAGCAGTGCAGGTGGAATGTACGGGGAAAACACTGCTGGACAAGCCAGCAGTGGCACCCACCCCAAGCGAAGCTGGTTGCGCCGGCATTGGCTGGCAATTACAACCACAACATGTACATGCTTGTTCTTAATCGTTTGCTTAATCGTTTCTTGGACGTACAAATTCAGTTACCACAGACATCTTGCGGAAAAGGGTTCGCCACTCCAAGCTAAGCCTGCTTCAACTCCCTACTACATGCAAGATGATGTCTGTTACAAATCACCTGCTTACCTTCCTGGAAAGGGCCTGATGGTTGGCGGTCGGGGACTGCCGAAAGATGAGAAATCGGCAAGTTACTCGAGTGCCGCAGCATTCCTGCCCAGTGAAATGTCTGTGAAAAGGGAAGTGACAATAGGGCATTATGGGGGTGGACGGATCGTATCTCCTCCAGGAACCGAGCAATACGACCGCATCGTCGACAACGAGTTCCGCCCGGTCGAAAAGCAGCCGCTATCGACGTTTTCGATCGACGCGGACACCGCCTCTTACGCCAACATGCGTCGCTTCATCAGCGAGGGCCGGCTCCCGCCGCCGGACGCCGTGCGGATCGAGGAGATGGTGAACTACTTCACCTACGACTACCCGCAGCCGTCGGGCAAAACGCCCTTCTCGGTCAATATGGAAGTGGCCGAGTGTCCCTGGAAACCCGAGCATCGACTGTTGCGGATCGGACTGAAAGGGCGCGAGATCGACCGCCAGGAACTCGGACCCAGCAACATCGTCTTTCTGCTGGACGTTTCCGGCTCGATGAACCAGCCGAACAAGCTGCCGCTGGTCAAACAGGCGATGCGGATGCTTGTCGAGCAGCTTACCGAGGACGACCGCGTGGCGATCGTCACCTATGCCAGCGGCGTCGGCGTGCCGTTGCCCTCGGCCCGGGGGAACGAGCAGAAACATATCCTTAACACTATCGACTCGCTCCAGGCCGGCGGATCGACCCACGGCAGCGCGGGCATCGAGCTGGCCTACCGACAGGCCGCCAAACACTTCGTCCGCAAGGGCATTAACCGAGTTATCCTCTGCACCGACGGCGACCTGAACGTCGGCATCACCAACGACGACGACCTGGTGCGGCTGATCGAAGAGAAGGCCAAATCCGGCGTGTTCCTCACGGTGCTCGGCTTCGGCACGGGCAACCTCAAGGACAGCAAGATGGAAAAACTGGCCGACCACGGCAACGGCCTCTATGCCTACATCGACTCTCTGCGTGAGGCCCGCCGTGTGCTGATCGAGCAGATGACCGGCAGCCTGGCGACCATCGCCAAGGACGTGAAGCTGCAGATCGAGTTCAACCCGGCCGAGGTGGCCGCCTACCGGTTGATCGGCTACGAGAACCGTGTGCTGGCCAACCGCGACTTTGACGACGACCGGAAGGACGCCGGCGAGATCGGGGCGGGCCACACCGTCACGGCACTCTACGAGTTGGTTCCGGCCAACGTCGGCCACGCCGACGGCACACGACCGCTGAAGTATCAACAAGTGCCCAAGCGGAACCTGACCGACGTGGCACGTGGCGGCGAGCTGCTGACCTTGCGGCTCCGCTACAAAGAGCCGGACGAAAACGAGAGCAATCTGTTGGAGCGGACCGTGCGGGACTCGGGCGCGAAGTTTGGCCGGGCCTCGGACGATTTCCGCTTCGCATCGGCGGTGGCTGCCTTCGGAATGGTGCTGCGAAGCTCGCCCTATCTAGGCAATGCAACACTCGCCGCCGTCGAGGAGTATGCCACCGGCGCGTTGGGCAAAGACCCGAACGGCTACCGCGCCGAGTTCCTCGATCTGGTACGCCGGGCACGCGGTATTCAATAAAGCCGCGATCTTTTGGGGTGGCACGTCCCTTCTAGGTGGCACGTCCCTTTTGGGTGGCACGTCCCTGAGCGCAGCGAAGGGCGTGGTACACGACCAAAACCACGCCCTTCGCTGCGCTCAGGGACGTGCCACCCCCGCCGCTTTATGGCGGGTTGACCACGTTTTGCGGCTCTCCGGCAAGAAATGCCCGAATGTTCGAGACCACTGTGTCGAGCAAGCGGCAGCGGGCGGCGGCCGTGGCCCAGGCGATGTGCGGCGTGATGCAACAATTCTTCGCCCGCAACAACGGATTGTCGGCCGGCGGAGGCTCGGTCGAAAGCACGTCCAAACCGGCCCCGGCGAGGCGGTCCGCGTCGAGCGCACGGGCCAACGCCGCTTCGTCGATCAGCGGTCCCCGGCCGGTGTTGATCAGATAGGCAGTCGGCTTCATCCACGCGATACGCTCGGTGTTGACCAGGTGTTGCGTCTCGGGCATCAGCGGACAATGCAGGCTCACCGCGTCGCTCTGCCGGAACAGTTCTTCCAGATCGACAAAGTGTATTCCATCCGGCGCAATCGACGGCGGCGCGGGGTCATAAGCCAAGACGTTCATCCCAAAAGCGCGGGCCACTTCCGCGGTGGCCCGGCCGATCCGCCCGAAGCCGACCACTCCCAACGTCAGACCGGCCAGCTCGACCAACGGAAAGTCCCAGTAGGCGAAGTCGGGGCTGCCGCTCCAGCGTCCCTCGGCCACGCCTCGCCCATGATCGGCCACGTGCAACGTAAGGTTCAGCAGGTGGGCAAAAACCGATTGCACCACCGAACGGGTCGCGTAGTCGGGCACGTTGGTCACGGGGATGTTTCGCTCGCGGGCGGCCGCCACGTCGACGATGTTGTAGCCGGTGGCCAACACGCCGATATACCGCAGCCGGGGCAACCGCTCGATGATCTCGCGCGGCAGCGCGGTCTTGTTCGTCAGCACAATTTCGCCCCCGGCAGCGCGGGCAAGCGTTTCGGAGGCCAGAGTCCGGTCGTGGAAGGTGCAAGGCCCGAGGGCCTCCAACGTGGCCCAACTCAGGTCGCCGGGGTTAAGGGTGTAGCCGTCGAGGACCACGATGTTCATTGGGGGGGCTCCCGGGTGAATGTCGCAATATCAGCTCTATTTAGCCCTGGGTGAATACACCCGGGGCACGGTGTGAAGTACGCAACGCTCTTCCCCGCCGTGTATTCACGGCGGGCTAAATGCGAAGAAAAGTACCCCTTTCTCTCATCCCGCACAAGTGGTACCATATAGTTTCGTCGGTTGAAATCGCAGTGCAAGCGGATTTTATTGGGAAATACCATAATGAGCAAAGTAGACGCGAACGAGAATCTGTTGAAAGTAAAATTGGCGTTGGCCGAGAAATGCGAACGCCTCATCCAGACGACGACCAGCGTGCCAAGGCGGAAGAAGCTGACGAACCAGGCCGCCCGGTTCCGGCGTCAGATGGCCGATATCGCCCGGCGGTAAGCAGCGCTTGAAAAAAATCCAGGGTGGGCCGGTATGGAATCGTTCGAGGGCCATCTGCTGGTGGCTTCGCCCCAACTGCTCGACCCAAACTTCGCCAGGTCGCTGGTGTTGTTGGTCGAACACAACGAAGAGGGGACGTTCGGCATGGTCGTCAACCGGCCGGTCGAAAAAACCATCCAGGACCTTTGGCGCGAGGTGGGTAGCGCGCCGTGCAACAGCCGGCAGCCGGTCTACCTGGGCGGACCCGTGCCTGGCCCGCTGCTCTCCCTGCACAACAAGCCCTCGCTGGCCGAGGCAGAGCCGGTCCCCGGCGTATACTTCTCCGCGCAGAAGCAAAACCTCGACCAACTTGTGCTGGACGAGGAACCCACCTACAAGATTTTCATCGGCAATTCCGGCTGGGGCGCGGGCCAGTTGGAGGACGAGCTTCGCCAAGGCGCTTGGCGGACCGTGCCCGCCACGGCGGAAATGATCTTCTCCACCGCGGACGATCTTTGGGAAACGGTCTTCCGCCAGCTCGGACACTCGCTGCTGAAGTCGATACTCAACGTGAAGGATCTGCCGCCGGACCCGACAGTGAACTGAAAACGTGTTTCGGAATTGAAATGTCCGCATTTAGACACCCACCCTTTCGCAACACGAACTATTTATGGCTACATCTTGCCGATACGGGTCCGTGAAGCTAGGATAAAGCGGTTTCAGGCGATAGTACACGAGGCTTTTTCGCAAATCATGTCACTTCGGCAAGAGATCGTCGTCACCGGCGTGGGCGTGGTCAGTCCGATCGGGATCGGGAAGGCCCCGTTTTGGACTTCGCTGGTCGAGGGCCGTAGCGGCATCCGACACCTCGACCTGCACCATGACCCGACCTTGCCTGCGCCGATCGGCGGCGCGGTGGCCGATTTCGACCCCAAGCAGTACGTTCGGCCGCGAAAGAGCCTGAAGGTGATGAGCCGCGACATCCAACTGGCGTTCGCGGCGGCCGATCTGGCCTGCGTCGACGCCGATTTACGCGAGAAGCCGGTCGCCCCGGAGCGGCTGGGCGTCGTCTTCGGGGCCGGCATTATCCCCTGCGAGCTGGACGAATTGATGGGCGCGTATTGCGATTGCATCGTCGACGGCAAGTTCGATTACAATC
This sequence comes from uncultured Thermoguttaceae bacterium, assembly GCA_965195225.1. GTDB lineage: Bacteria > Planctomycetota > Planctomycetia > Pirellulales > Thermoguttaceae > JAHIKV01. The sequence goes on along the minus strand of CBDAFL010000152.1, from coordinate 3,002 downwards.
GCTGGGGCCAGGTGGCGATGGCCGACTTGTTCCCGCTCTGGATATTGAAGTACCTGCCGAACATGCCGGCCTGCCACATCGGCATCGGCCAGGACGCGCGCGGCCCGAATAATTCGATCACCCTCGGCGACGTGTCGAGCCTTTCCGCGCTGGCCGAGGCGACGCGAGTGCTGGAGCGGGGACAGGCCGACGCGGTGATCGCCGGCGGCGTCGGCGTGAAGTTGCATCCCGCGGCTTGGATGCGGGGCCAGGGCGGCGCGCTGTCGCGCCGCGGCGACGAGCCGGACGCGGCTTCGCGACCCTTCGACGCGGCGCGCGACGGTCTGGTCAACGGCGAGGGTTCCGGGGCGTTGGTGCTAGAGACTCGCGCGCATGCCCAGTCCCGCGACGAACCACCGCTGGCCCGCGTCCTCGGCCACGCCGTGATCTTCGAGCCGCCCGGCGGCAAAGCCGCGATCGGCGAGTCCATCCGCCGCGCGATCCTGACCGCCTTGCGCGACGCCGAGATAACGCCGGGCGATGTGGGATTCGTCGCGGCACACGGCTTGAGCACCGTGGACGACGACCGCATCGAGGCCCAGGCGATCCGCTCCGCGCTGGGTGACGTGCCGGTCACCGCGCCGAAGAGCTATTTCGGACACCTCGGTCCCGCGGCCGGCGCGCTCGAGGCGGCGATGAGCGTATTGGCGTTGCAGGCCGGGCTGATCCCGCCCACGCTAAACTACGAGCAGCCAGACCCGCAGTGCCCGGTCAACGTGGTCCACGGCCGTCCGGCGCCGCTGGAGCGTCCCACGGCGCTGGTGCTCGCCCACAGCCATCACGGCCAGGCGGTGGCGGTGGTGTTGGGAGGAGCAAACTAGCTCCACTGGAGGTAATTGACGTATGAAAAAACCAAAAGAGTTTGATTGCGCGAAAATGAAGTGGGACATCCGACAACATCTGTTGGAAGAGTATTCGGAGATGGCCCCCGAGCAGGTTCAACGCTGCCAGCAACAGCGAATCGCGTCGGACCCGGTGTTGGGGCCATTCTTGCGGAAGGTTGCGGCTTCTTCTCCCACGGCTTCGCAATCCCGTAAATAATTACTCGCGCATGTTTTCCGTTTCCGTCAACTTTGAAGTTTATCCCCCGCAATTCCCGAACCATGTCGACGTACCAATCTTTCGCCGATCGGGTGCGGCGGCTCGATCGAGCGATTTGTGCGTTGGACCCCCTGGCCGCCGCGACGGGTACGCCGACGCCCGAGGGACAAGAGTGGTTTGATCTGCTGCGGAACAAGCTGCTCGCCGAGCTTGATCTGCCGCCGCTGCTGGTCGTGGCGATCGTCGGCGGCACGAACATCGGAAAGTCGGCGATCTTCAACCATCTGGCCGGCGAGGTGGCCAGCGCCGCCAGTCCCCTGGCCGCCGGCACCAAGCATCCGGTCTGCTTCGTGCCCAAGGAGTTGGCCGATCCGGCGTTGCTTGGGCGACTCTTCAAACCGTTTAAGCTGTGCGATTGGCGCTCGGCCGACGATCCGCTGGGCGAGTCGCCGGAGAACCGGCTCTTCTGGCGCGTCGGGCCGGCCATGCCGCCGCGGCTCTTGATACTCGACGCGCCGGACGTCGATTCCGACGCGGAGGTCAATTGGCGCCGCGCCCGGGCAATCCGCCAGACGGCCGACGTGCTGGTGGCCGTTTTGACCCAACAGAAATACAACGACGCGGCGGTCAAGCAGTTTTTTCGGGAAGCGGCGGCGGCCGACAAGCCGATCGTCGTCGTCTTCAACCAGTGCGACGTCGAGGCCGACCAACCCTATTGGCCCGAGTGGCTGGCCACTTTTTGCGGCCACTCGGGCGCGCGGGCCGAGTTGGTCTACGTGGTTCCTTTCGACCGAGGCGCGGCGGCCGAGTTGCGGCTGCCGGCCTACAGCGTCGGCCCGACGGGCCGCGAGCCGATCGGCGAGCCCCGCTCATTTCGCGATGATCTGGCGGCGTTGCACTTCGACGCGATCAAGATCCGCACGTTTCGCGGCGCTTTGTCACGCGTGCTCGACGCCGATAGCGGAGCGGCCGCCTATCTGGAAACGGTTCGCGCCGCGGCCGGCGAATTCGCGGCGGCCGCCGGAGCGCTTTCAGCCGCCGAAATGGCCCGGGTCCAATGGCCCACCCTTCCCGGAAGCGTCTTGGTCGACGAGATCCGCGCCTGGTGGGACGCCGATCGGGCCGTTTGGTCGCGCCGGGTCCACGGTTTTTATCGCACTTTGGGCCAGGGCGTGACCTGGCCGATTCGCGCCGCTTACGAAGCGGTGGTTTCCGGCAAAACCGATCCGGTCGAATCGCTACGCAGCCAAGAGCGAGAGGCCATCGTCCTGGCCGTCGAAAAACTGCTCGATGAGCTAGACCGGCTTGCCCAGGTCGGGAGCGACACGCTCAAACCGCGACTAGCGCGCCTGCTTGGCGGTCGAGCCCGAGAAGATCTGCTTCGGCGAGTCCAAGCGGCGCATGACGAATTGCCGCCGGTCGACGACGACTATCGCGAGTTTCTCCACGCCGAACTCGACACCTGGAAGAAGGCCAATCCTCGCGCGATCCGCTTCTTGCGATCGTTGGATCACGTGGCCGCCGTCGCGCGGCCGGCCATCACCGTTTCGCTGGCCGTCAGCGGGTGGATCGTGGCCGGAGAACTCGTTTCACATGCCGCGGTGCACGCCGTCGGCCAGACGGCCGGCGAACTGGCCACCGAAGCGGCCATCGCCGGCGGAATCACCGGCGGAGGAGAAGCGCTGGTGCGCAGCACGAGCGAGGGCGTTCGCCAGGCCGCCGGAAGACTCTTCACCGAACTGCAAGCACGCTACGCGCAAGGACGCGCCCAGTGGCTCGCCGCGTGGCTCGACCGGGAATTGCTCGGCGGGCTATTGGCCGATTTGCGTCGCGGCGCCGAAGTGCCGGAGACCCGTGAGTTTCGAGCGGCCGAAAGCGCCTTGGCCCTTCTGCGAGATTAGCCAAGTGTGCTCACAGGTGTC
>CBDAFL010000151.1:0-1914 GCA_965195225.1 uncultured Thermoguttaceae bacterium | reverse complement strand
CGCTCTTCCGAGCTGGACGCCATCTACAAACCAATCGCCGAGGCGGCCAAGCAGGTATGGCAGGCAATTGCCGATCCAAGCCGTTGGCGGGCGATCTTCAATTCCGTCTCCGTCACACTATACCTGGACCATCTTGGCCGCGAGGTCCGCTGGGTGTTGCTCGGTCTGCTCGGCTTGACGTTGGCGGCGGTTCTGGCCGGAGGCGGCTGGATGTTGTGGCGATTGGTTCGGCGTCTCCATGCCGCTTGGACGGGCAACAACGCCGCGCGTGCCCACCGCCGGCGCGTCAAAATCGAGTTCTATCGCCGTTTCGAGATACTCATGGCGCGACGGGGGATCGTCCGTGCCCCGGGCCAGACCCAACGCGAGTTTGCCGCCACCGCCGGAGTGGAATTGGCCGCAATCGCCGGAGAGAAACGCCTGGAGCCGCTGCCGGCCGTGGTCGTCGAGGCGTTTTACCGCATCCGTTTCGGCCGCAGGCCCCTGGACAACTCGCAGACCCAGGCGGTAGAACATGCGCTGACTCAACTGACGACAATACGCCGAGCGAAGGCTTAAGGTTCAAGTATCAAGGTTCAAGGTACAAAAACCACTACTCGATAGTGACAACGCTCCAACCCTTGGTGATTGAACCTTGTACCTTGATACTTGAACCTTGATTCCCCCCATTGAGGACCAACGCATGAAAATCGGACTAGTCGGCTATCAAGGCTCGGGTAAGAGCACGTTGTTCCATTGGCTTGCCGGCGTTGCGCCCGATCCGGCGCTGGCCCACACCGGCCAGAGCGCGATGGCCGTGATACCCGAGCCGCGCATAGAGCGGCTTTGCGACGTCTACCATCCGAAGAAGGTCACGAGGGCTTCATTGGAGTTGGTCGATACGCCGGGCTTGAGCCGGACCCACGAGGGCAACGCCGCCCGGCTGGCGACGATTCGCGAGGCCGGTTGCCTGGTGTTGGTGGTCGCGGCCTTCGACGGCGGCGACACCCTGGCCGATATCCGCTCCTTCGACGAAGACCTCATGCTGGCCGACATGGAGATCGTCGGCAATCGCATCCAACGGGTGGAGGAATCGCTCGCTAAACCCCTGCCGCGGCCGGAACATCTGCTATTGGAACACGAACATGTGACGCTTAAGATCGTGCTGGAGGCGATAGAGTCGGGCCGTCCGCTGCTCGAGTCGAACATGACCGAGGAGCAGCAGAAAGTTACCCGCGCGTTCCGCCTGCTCAGCGAAAAGCCGCGGCTGGTGATCGTCAACACGGCCGACGACGAATCGGAGCCGGAGCGGTTTACGTCGTTGTCCACGCCCGAGGTGACGATCATGGCCGTCCCTGCCGGGTTGGAGTTGGAACTGTCGAAGATGATCGCGGAGGATCGCACTGAGTTCGAGCAAGAAATGGGCCTCGTGGCCACCGACCGCGACCATCTGATCCGCACGCTGATGAACGTCTCCGAGCAGATGATCTTCTTCACCGCCGGCGACAAGGAGGTCCGCACGTGGCTGTTGCGCCGCGGCGGTACCGCTCTCGAAGCAGCCGACAACATCCACTCCGACCTTGCCCGGGGCTTCATCCGTGCCGAGGTGATGACCGTCGCCGACTTGGTCCGCGTGGGCAGTGAGCGCGAGATCAAGGCCCAGCATCTCATGCGCCAGGAGCCGAAGGACTACGTTATCCAGGACGACGACATCGTGTTCGTTCGGTTCAGCGTGTGAGCGAGGCTGTAGTTTGTAGGTTATGCTTTAGCCCGCATTTCTCACCAATCGAACATTAGCCCGAAGCGCAAGCGAGGGATGGGCAACGGTTTGCCCTCGCTTGCGCTTCGGGCTAGTGTCGAACACCCCGTGCCAAATTTTCCCCGTGTGGTGAGAAATGCGAAATAGCAGGGCGGGTCAAGCGAAGCGCAGTTCCG
>CBDAFL010000150.1:0-2664 GCA_965195225.1 uncultured Thermoguttaceae bacterium | reverse complement strand
CTGGAGCGGGAAAATTTGCTGCCCGCGCGAAACGAAATCCACGAACTGTTCATGGAACACGTGATGGCCAACGCGCCGGGCTATAAGAAACTCATGTCCTGGACGGACGCGCCAATCATGCCCACGCCGGGAGCGGTCGGCGCAATCATGCAGGAGATCGCCAGGCTCACCGGAATGAACCTTGTGGGCGTCGATATCGGCGGCGCGACGACGGACATCTTTTCCGTATGGCATCACCTGGACGACAAGACCGGCCAAGTAGAGGAGGTGTTTAACCGCACTGTGAGCGCGAACCTGGGCATGAGTTACAGCGTGTCCAACGTGTTGGCGGAGGCGGGGCTGGAGAACGTGATGCGGTGGGTGCCGTTCCAGGTGGACGAACGCGCGCTTCGCAACCGCATCAAGAACAAGATGATTCGCCCGACAACCATTCCGCAAAGCCTGGAGGACCTGATAATAGAGCAGGCTATCGCCCGCGAGGCGCTCCGGCTGGCGTTCATACAGCACAAAGACTTCGCCCAGGAGTTAAAGGGCGTCTCCAAGGCCGTCGACATCAGCCAGGCATTCCGGCAGAGCACGGATAAATCAATAGTGAAAATGCCCGAACTGGACACGCTGGTGGGCAGCGGCGGGGTGCTCTCACACGCGCCGCGCCGCAACCAGGCGGCGCTGATGCTGATAGACGGTTTTCTGCCGGAGGGGATAACCGCCCTGGCCGTGGACAGCATCTTCATGATGCCGCAACTGGGCGTGATGTCCAACATCCAGAAGCCGGAACTGGAAGAGACCGCCAAGAAGGCCGCCGTGGAAGTGTTCAACAAGGACTGCCTGATAAAACTGGGCACCTGCATCGCCAGCAAAACGGTACCGAAGAAAAAGCGCGGCCGTGTATTCAGCATTACGCTTATCATGCCCGACGGAAACACTATCGAGAAGACATACGAATACGGCGAGATGGAATTGATACCGCTGGGCCCGGGGCAAAAGGCGCGCGTGCGCGTGGTACCGGAGCGCGGCATTGATGTGGGCGCGGGTACCGGCAAAGCCATTGAAAAAGAGATAGAAGGCGGCGTGGTGGGCGTTGTAGTGGACGCTCGCGGCCGCACTTACAGAATAGGGCTCGACGCCACCGGCAAGGAGTTCCAGGAAGCGGCGGTTCCGCTGCCCGAAGACGGGAACGAGCGCATCCGGGCGCTGAAGCGCTGGCACAAGGCGCTGGGCATATACCCCGACTACGATTTATGATAATAAGATTTTTTATCTTATGACTGACATGGAGGACGGAGTTGGCTCAGGCATACACACCGGGATTGAGGGTAACCGAGAGAGCGCTGATAAAGCGCGAGCGCCGTCTGCCCCTGCAGGGCGACGTGCAGGTGAAATTGGGCGACAAAGTCAGGGCGCGGGATGTCGTTGCGAGGACATTTCTGCCGGGCGACGTGACGCCGGTCAACATGGCCAGTAAACTCGGCTGCAACCCCAGTGAAGTACACAACCTGACCCTGAAAAAGGAAGGCGACGAGATAAAGAAGGGGGAACTGCTGGCGGAAAGCGGGGGACTGTTCGGCCTGTTCAAGTCGAAGGTCATCTCTCCCATAGACGGCTCCATAGAGATAATCTCGCGTATTACCGGCCAGGTGCAGTTGCGCGGAGAGCCACGGCCCGTATCGATTGACGCCTATATCGACGGCAAGGTGACGGCGGTCCATGAAAACGAAGGCGTGGACATCGAGGCGACGGGCAGTTTCATACAGGGCATCATCGGCATCGGGGGCGAGGCATTCGGCGAGATAATCATCCGCGTCGGCGGGACGGACGAAGAGTTGACGCCGGACAAGATCGACGACGGCTGCAAGGGAAAAATAGTCGTTGGCGGTTCCTACGTAACTCACGCGGCGCTTAAAAAGGCCGCGGCCGCGGGGGTGTCGGGCGTAGTCGTCGGCGGCATCGACGCGCAGGACCTGAAAGACTTCATGGGCTACGACCTGGGCGTGGCGATAACCGGCATGGAAAAGTTGGGCCTGACTCTCGTGATAACGGAAGGATTCGGTCGAATGAACATGGCCGCCGCGACGTATGAACTCCTGAAGAAGCGCGAAGGCGACATGGCCAGCATGACCGGCGCCACGCAGATACGCGCAGGAGTAATGCGGCCCGAGATAATAATACCGCTGGACAAAGGCGCCGCCCTGGAAGGAGACAAGGCGGACGCCGAGGCGCAGGGCTTGCAGACGGGCGACCCGGTGCGGATAATCCGCGAGCCGAGTTTCGGCGCGATATGCAAGGTTACGGCCTTGCCGCCGGAGTTGCAGAAGATGGAAAGCGAAACGATGGTGCGCGTGCTGGAGGTGGAACTGCCCGACGGCAAACGGGCACTGGTCCCGCGCGCCAACGTCGAGGTAATCGAGACATAGCGACATCGGCGGGCATTAAACCCGCCATATTGTGCACATCCATCCCTTGGTGTCGGGGTTTTTTTCCGCTTGACAGCATGCCGCCGGTCGTTATACTACAACGCCTTATGGGAGTTGAAAATGCGGGATGATGAGGGGCCATCATGAAACACAGACCAGGCAAAAATTCGTCTAAACTGATTCCTGCCTTACTTGCTTTTCTGATTCTCGCCCTCACTCTGACATCATGCGCCCCCAAGCAGGAGCCGTT
>CBDAFL010000149.1:0-10438 GCA_965195225.1 uncultured Thermoguttaceae bacterium | reverse complement strand
GCACGTCCCTGAGCGCAGCGAAGGGCGTGGTTTGGCCGTGTACCACGCCCTTCGCTGCGCTCAGGGACGTGCCACCCCCAGTCCGCCGGTAAACCATAAGCGGCCATGCGGCAACCGCTTGTGCCGCGAGGGTTGTCTGTTCTCCTCCAACCCTTTATTATGCGTCAACCGCCGCTTGCGGTTTTGCGCAACGCTTTCATGGGACTACGACATGACACCACGAGAACGTGTACTGGCCGCGCTGAGTCATCGGCAGCCCGACAAAGTGCCAATCGATTTTGGCGGGCATCGCTCGTCGGGCATTGCCGCCTTGGCGTATCATAAGCTGCGTAAGGCCCTGGACCTCGAACCTCGGCCGATCCGCATCTACGACCCCCTTCAGCAGTTGGCGATCATCGACGATGACGTGCTTGAACGGTTCCAGGTCGACACGATCGAAATGGGCCGTGGATTCGCGCTCGAAGACAATCATTGGGCCGACTGGACGTTACCCGACGGCACGCCCTGCCAAATGCCCGCTTGGGCTTTGCCCGAGCGGCAGGAGAAGCAGTGGGTGTTGCGGTCCGGCAGCGGTCGGGTGTTGGCCCGAATGCCCGACGGCGCCATCTACTTCGAGCAGTGCTACTGGCCCTATTTAGAAAACGACGATTTCGACCGACTGCCCGAAGCCCTCGACGAGAATATGTGGTGCGCGGTGCAAAGCCCGCCCGGACCGCTGACGGCCGGTCCGGACGGCCAACGCGTATTGGCTCAAGGAGCACGCAAGCTCCGCGAGAAAACCGATCGCGCAATCATCGGGCTGTTCGGCGGCAACTTGTTGGAGGTCGGCCAGTTCCTCTACCGCAACGACACCTTCTTCATGCTCCTGGCCGGCAATCCGCAACGGGCACACGAATTCCTCGACCGGCTGGTCGAAATCCATCTGGCGAATCTGGAGCAATTCCTTGGGGCGGTCGGGCCATATATCGACATCATTTTGTTCGGCGACGATCTGGGTATGCAGGACGGACCGCAAATCTCGCCGGCCATGTACCGGGAGTTCTTCAAGCCGCGGCACGCCCGTATGTGGCGGCGGGCGAAAGAGTTGGCCGACGTGAAGGTGATGCTCCACTGCTGTGGCGGCGTTCATCCTCTCATCCCCGACCTGATCGAAGCCGGCCTCGACGCGATCAACCCCGTGCAAATCTCCTGCGCCGACATGGACGCCAGCCGGTTGAAGCGGGAGTTCGGCGACCGGTTGACGTTTTGGGGCGGGGGTTGCGACACCCGATTCACGCTCTTCCACGCCACGCCCGAGGAAATCCGCGAACACGTTCAAACGCAAATCTCTGCCCTCGCTCCCGGTGGCGGATTCGTCTTTCAGCAGGTACACAACATCTTGGCCGACGTCCCGCCGGAAAACATTATCGCCATGCTCGACGCCGCCAACGGGAAGTAGGAAAATCAGTAGTTCCAAGTTTGGGGGCCGACGCCCCAGCAAGTCATCCTGAGCGTAGCGAAGGATCTCGGCAGCCAAGGAGATTCTTCGCTACGCTCAGAATGACGAACGCCAAATTCTCACAAGAACTTGGAACTACTGAAATTGAAAAGGAACGGCTCATGCACGACAATCGGGGAAGTCTTCCGTACCTACTTTTGATTTGCCTCGTGGCAGCGCTTGGCGGTCTGCTGTTCGGCTTCGACACGGCCGTGATCTCCGGGGCTATCGACCCGGTAGAGATTCAGTTCTCGCTGACGAAAGGGATGAAGGGATGGATTGTCAGTTCCGCGATAATCGGTTGTCTGTTCGGTGCGGCGATTGCCGGCACGCTAAGCGACCGATTCGGCCGCAAGAAAATCCTGCTGCTGGCGGCCGTGCTCTTCACGCTATGCTCCATCGGATCGGCAATACCGCAGGCGTCGTGGCACTTGGCCGTCGCACGGTTCATCGGCGGCACGGGCATTGGCATCGCGTCGATGCTCTCGCCGCTGTACATCTCCGAGATATCGCCGGCTCGGCTTCGTGGCGGATTGATTTCGATGTACCAGCTTGCCATCACGGTCGGGATTCTGGCCGCATATCTCTCGAACTACGGCTTGGCCGAGATGGCGCAACAGTATCCCGAGTTCTACGGCTCGGGCGTCTGGCAGTGGATGTTCGTGGACGAGGTGTGGCGAGGGATGCTGCTTGCCGGAGTGTTTCCGGCGGTGGCGTTTTTCGGTCTCTTGTTCTTGGTGCCCGAAAGCCCACGCTGGTTGACCAAACAAGGACACTCGTCCGCGGCGCGGGATATTCTCGTGCGAGTAAACGGTCGAGACGCCGCTGCCCGGGAAATGGCCGAAATTGAAGAAACCATTGCCCAGGAGAGCGGGTCGATCAGGCAGTTGTTTCGTCGAGGAATGCGGTTGGCGTTGCTGATCGGCATTGTGTTGCCGTTTCTCTCGCAAGTCAGTGGAGTCAACGCTATCATTTACTATGGCCCGACGGTGCTGAAAACCGTGGGGATGGGTGAAAACGCGGCGCTTTTTTGGCAAATACTGTTCGGAGTAGTTGCCTCGGTCTCCACCCTGGCCGCAATGCTGACAATTGACAAGCTGGGACGCAAGCCGCTGTTGCTCGTCGGTATTGCCGGTGTCGGCATAATGTTGGCCGTCAGCGGATCCCTCATGGCCGTCGAAAACATATCGCCTGTGTTGTTGGTGGTGGTATTTGCAATCTATCTGGCGTTTTTCAACATTTCCTATGGCCCGATATGTTGGGTGATCGTGGCCGAGATTTTTCCCACGGCCATCCGCGGTCGGGCGATGTCGTTTGCCATCTTCTCGTTGTGGACCGGTTGCGCGTTGGTGACCCAGACATTTCCACTGTTGTTGGAAGCCGCCGGCCCGACGACGACTTTCTGGCTCTATGGCCTTACGACGCCGATAGCCTTCCTGTTTGTCTTGTTGTTGGTTCCTGAAACAAAGGGAAAAACGCTCGAACAGATCGAAAAACATTGGGGACATTAAAAACCGCAAGGGTTGTCGGTTCTTCTCCAACCCTCTATCATGCGTCAACTGCCGCTTGCGGAGGGTGGCACGTCCCTGAGCGCAGCGAAGGGACGTGCCACCCAAAAGGGACGTGCCACCCAAATTCAATAATTATTCTCTTTTATGCCCTTTATGGGTGATGTCATGGCTACCGCATATCGTACGGACTCCGGCCCGGCCCGGGTCGGTTCCGAAATACTCGACCGTCTGCCGCCGCACAACCTCGACGCCGAACGGGGTACGCTCGGCAGCTTGCTGTTGGACCCGAATCTCTGCGACGACGTGGCGCTGGTGCTGCGCCCCGAGGACTTCTACGCGGAGGCCAATCAGAAGCTTTACGCCCACCTGCTGGCGATGCACGACGAGGGGAAGCGGATCGACTCCACGCTCCTGTTGGAGCGGCTCGGCACGGCCGGCGACCTCGAACACGTCGGCGGCGCCGCGTATCTGGCCGAGGTGATCCACTCGGTCCCGCACGCCGCCAACGCCGTATACTATGCCAAGATCGTCCGCGACAAGGCCACGCTACGGGATCTGATCCACGCCAGCACGGAGATACTCCGCGACGCCTACGAGCCGGAGCTTGGCCCGTCCGAGATGGTCGGCCGCGCCGAGGAGATGATCTTTGCCGTTCACGATCAGCGCAGCAGCGACCAGGTCATGTCGATTCACGATTTGATGGTCGAGGCGTTCGACCGGATAGACGCCCGGATGGAGCACCGCGAGGGGGTGGGTGTGCCCACCGGGTTCCAGGACCTCGACAACCTGACCGGCGGCTTGCACGACTCGGAATTGGTCGTGCTGGCCTCGCGGCCGAGTATGGGTAAGACCGCTTTGGCCACGAACATCGCGGAGTACGTGACCATCGAGGCGGGTGTACCCACCCTCTTTGTCAGTTTGGAAATGGCCCGGGTCGAGTTGGCCCAGCGGATGCTCTGTTCGCAGGGGCGGATCGACGCCAACAAGTTCCGTAGCGGGTTCCTGTCGGGCGAGGATCGCAAGAAGCTGGTCGAGGCCTCGGCCAAGTTGTCCAATGCGCCGCTGTGGGTCGATGACTCGCCCAGCCGGACCTGCACCGAAATCGCCGCCTCCGCCCGACGGCTGAAGCGAAAGCAAAAACTCGGCTTGATCGTGATCGACTACATGCAACTGATCCAGCCCGACAACCCCCGCGACCCGCGTCAGGAACAGGTGGCGAAAATGGCCCGGCGGCTGAAGGGTATCGCCCGCGAGTTGGAAATCCCCGTCATTTGCTTGGCGCAGTTGAATCGGCAGGTGGAGGCGGGCAGGGAGGGGCATCGCCCACGACTGAGCCATCTCCGCGAGTCGGGCGCCATCGAGCAGGACGCCGACGTGGTGATGTTTCTACACCGGGAGGAATACTACCATACCCGCGAGGAAGCAATGGAGAAGGGCATCGCCGGCATTGCCGACGTTATTGTCGCCAAGCAGCGCAATGGACCGACCGACGACATTAAGCTGGCCTGGTTAGACAAACACACCCGCTTCGAGAACCTCGCCCAAAAACCATACGAGGAATTCGAGGAACATGAGGGTGGATTCTGATTCCTCTAGTAGTAGGGTGCGTCCGCGACGTACCACAAACATGAATATCGGTGCGTCGCGGACGCACCCTACCAACAAACACAACAAACGCGGGAGACCACGATGGGCGGAGTATTCGGTGTCGCGGCGAAAAAGGATTGCGTGGCCGACCTCTTCTATGGAACCGATTATCATTCTCACCTGGGTACGCGACGCGGAGGACTGGCCGTCCGCAATCGGCGCGAGTTCTTCCGCTCCATACACGACATCACCAACGCCCAATTCCGCGGCAAGTTCGAGAACGACTTGCAGAAAATGCACGGCCCGTTGGGTATCGGTGTAATCAGCGACTACGAGGACCAGCCGCTGATCATCGGCTCGCGTCTGGGAACCTACGCCTTGGCCACCGTCGGGCGAATCCAGAACCTGAAAAAATTGGCCGCCGAGACTTTTCGGGGCGGCGCGACACACTTCTCCGAAATGGGGGGCGATGGCGTCAATCCCACGGAACTGGTGGCCACGTTGATCAACCGCGGCGGCAGTTTCGAGGAAGGAATCGCACTGGCCCAGGAGGCGATCGAGGGTTCGTGTTCGTTGTTGCTGATGACCAGCCGCGAAATTTTCGCTGCCCGAGACCAGCTCGGCCGGACGCCGCTGGTGATCGGTCGGAAGTCAGACGCCCGCGCGGTGACGCTGGAAACCTGCGCGCTGACGAACCTCGGCTACGAGTTGGATCGGTATCTTGGCCCCGGCGAGATCGTACGCATCGTGCCGGATGGGGTCGAGACGTTGAAGCCGCCGGGCGAGCGGATGCAGATTTGCGCGTTCCTGTGGGTTTACTACGGTTATCCGGCGTCGAGCTACGAGGGGATCAACGTCGAGGTCGCCCGCAACCTCTGCGGGGCGGCCCTGGCCCGCGCCGACCGATGCAAAGTCGATCTGGTGGCCGGGGTTCCGGACTCGGGGACCGGACACGCCATCGGCTACGCCAACTCCTCGGGCGCTCCATACGCCAGACCGTTCGTAAAGTACACACCCACCTGGCCGCGCAGCTTCATGCCCCAGGAACAACGGGTCCGCGACCTGGTGGCAAGGATGAAACTGATTCCGATCCGCGAGTTGATCGAAGGCAAGCGATTGCTGTTCTGCGAGGATTCGATCGTCCGCGGAACGCAACTGAAAGACACGATCCGCCTATTGCACGACCATGGCGCGCGAGAGGTGCATATGCGGCCCGCGTGTCCGCCGCTGATCCACGGCTGCAAGTTTCTGAACTTCTCCCGGTCGAAATCGGAGTTGGATCTGGCTGCGCGGCGGGCCATCAAGGCGATGGGCGGAAAGGCGAAAGCCTCGCTCGAACGATTCGCCGACCCCGACTCCGCCGGTCACAAGGCGATGGTAAAACGCATCGGGAAGCGATTGGGGCTCACGTCGTTGAAATATCAACGGCTTGACGATCTCGTTTCGGCCATCGGATTACCCAAGGAGAAGCTCTGCACTTACTGCTGGGACGGCGTCGAGCAGTGCGAAACGTGTCCGGCGCGAGGCGCCGCGTCTGGCCGTCGTCGAACGGAAAAAACCCGAAGAAAACCGTAATTTAGCCCCGGGTGAATACACCCGGGGCACGGTATGGTGTGTCCAACCACCTCCCCGCCGTGTATTCACGGCGGGCTAAATGGAATTATTCCCGGATACCTTGCACCCTACCGGCTGTCTTCGACCAACCGCGTCAGACGGACCACCTGTGCGCGGACTCCTTCCAGCCCGGGATTCAGCCGCAGAGCACGGCGAAAACATTCCAACGCCGAGACCTGGTTTTCCAATCGCAGATAGGTCTGGCCCATGCTCGCGGCGGCGACGAAATGATAGGGATTGATCTCCAGCGTCTGATGGCAATCGCGGATTGATTCGGTCAGCCGTCCCATCGCGGCCTGCGCCACCGCCCGTTGATGCCACGCCTCGGCGAACCACGGCGCCCGTTCGATCATCCATGTGGCGCGGCCGAGCGCTTGCTTGTGCAACCGGTTCGCGTTGAGCCGGACGATCGCCTCGAGTTCCTTGCGTTCCGCATTGTTTCCGGCCCGCGTCCAAACATTGCGGATGCCGTTGTCGGCCAGTGTGCGTACCGTGCGATCCTCGTCCAGCAATGCGCAACCCATCGTGTGGTTCGCGTCGTAGTCGCCGAGAAAGCCCAAAGCAAGCACGGCCGCGCGGCGGACCTTGTGGTTCGGATGTCCCGCCAGCCGTTGGAGGGTGCCGGTCGAGTAGATTCTCGAAGCCCCGCGGGCAAACTCGCCCGTGTCTTGGTGGTCGAGATACTGTTGGTATAAAACCAGCAGTAGCGGCGGCCTTGTGGGATCGATACTCACCTGTCGGACCCCCTGGAGGAAAACAATTACTTACAGCGTATTACTTGATTGTAATTAGAGTCCCCAAGAATCTCCAATAAATTCTCTCGATAGGGGGGCGATTGAGGGATACACTGGAAGAGAACGTTGTTGGATTAGAACACTCGCGGAAGATAACCGGCGGCTAACCGCCGCCGGAGGGCTGGGCCTACCGTTCGGCAGGGGGGGAGGACAATTGACTCGACCGGCTGTTTTGCGATATTGTTCGAGAGTCAATATACGGTAGATCCCGAAGCGGAGGGTACACGATTGTGCGAGTAACCGCGAAAGTTGTACTCGTCGGATTGCGTTTGGTCGTCGCAGTGACCGTCGCCTGGCAGTGTGCGGCTCTCTACGCCGGACAAGTCAATTGGGCCACCGGTCCCGCCCTGCAAAAACAACTCGCCGAACCGGTGGACATCTATTGGGCGAACAATCCCCTGCGCCAAGCGATCGGCAACCTCTCCAGAACTCGGCGAGTGGCGGTCCTGATCGATCGGCGAGTCGATCCCGGCCGGGAACTGAACGTCTCGCTGAAGGGTGTGCCTCTGGAATCCGCCTTGCGGCAAATTGCACGCCCCCGCGGGCTGGATGTCTCTCGGTTGGGCGACGTTTTCTATCTTGGCCCCGCGGCGGACGCAGATCGACTGAACGCCGTCTCGACGGAGTTCAAGGAGAAAATTCGGCGGCTCCCGTACGCCATGCGGCGGAAGTATTCTCTCCGCAAAAAATTGGCGTGGGATGACTTAGCCGAGCCGCGTGAAATACTGAAAATACTCGGTCGTCGGAATGGGCTGGCAATAGACCACCTGGATCGAGTACCCCACGATCTTTGGGCAGCGGCCGATCTGCCCCCCATCTCGCTGGCGGGTCGGCTGACGCTGATCGCATTCCAATTCGATTTGACGTTCAAGATTGCGGCCGACGGTGTGCGGCTCGAACTCGTTCCCTTGCCGGAAAACGTCCCGCGGACTCCCGGCGCGAAACATCGCGCAGCCACGCCGCGAAAAAAGCCGACGTCCAAGCCGCTCGCGGACCTGGAACGGCTTCGCATCGACCGGCTGGTGGTGCAAGGGAAGCCGCTCGACGCGGTCCTAGGGCAATTGGCCCGCCGGCTCGACCTTGAATTGCGCATCGACCGACAAGCGATAGCCGCGGCGGGTATCTCGCTCGATCAAAGGGTGTCGGTCAAAGTCGAAAACGCCACGGTCGATAAGCTTTTCCGCGAACTGCTCCGCGACACCCGGCTGACGTTCAGCCGCCGCCAACGAGTGGTCGAGATCGTGCCGGTCGATTAGCCGTCTATCCCGCATTTCTAACCAACCCTACGCTTTACTGACGTTCCGCCGCCGCCGGCGTGGGGAGTTGGCCCGAGACGGCCGGTATTATATAATGCTGGCCCAAGACTCGGCGGTCGAACCCACGGGAAGCATTCATGTTCATCTCCATTGACGGCGGCGACGGCACGGGCAAATCGACGCAGGCCGAATTGCTCGCCGGCTGGCTGCGCGAGCAGGGCCGGCAGGTAGTCGCCTGCCGCGACCCAGGCAGCACCCCGCTGGGCGAGGCAGTGCGGAACGTCCTGCTCGACAGGCACGATCTCAATATACACCGCCGTAGCGAGATGCTCCTCTACATGGCCGCTAGGGCACAGTTGGCCGAAGAGGTGATCCGGCCGGCGCTGGAGCAGGGAAAAACCGTGGTTAGCGACCGCTACTTGCTGGCCAACGTGGTCTATCAGGGCCACGCCGGCGGGCTGGACGTGCCGACGCTTTGGGAGGTCGGCCGCATCGCCACCGGCGGTTTGATGCCCGAGCTGACCGTCGTGCTCGACGTACCGCCCGAGGTCTCCGCGGCGCGGATCGACCGGCCGTTGGATCGCATGGAGCGTCAAGGCGCCGCGTTCCATGCCCGAGTGCGCGAAGGTTTTTTGGCCGAGGCCGCCCGATTGCCGGAGCGGATCGTCGTCGTCTCTGCCGCCGATCAGATTGGCGAAGTGCAGGAGAACGTGCGGAGTATTGTGCGGAAACATATTGATGGATATGGATAAGATGAAGGTACAAGGTTCAAGGTTCAAGGTACAAGGTTCGATGGTTTTTGATCCTTGAACCTTGAACCTTGATCCTTCGTTGGTTCGACGCAGCGAATAAGCCGCACGTGAAACGCGCGCATGTTACGCAGTAAGACTCTAACCCCTGACCCCTCTTTATGTGGCACGGCATTGAAGGACACGACGACGTGGTCGAGCAGTTTCGCCGGGCGCTGGCGCGCGGGCGGCTGGCGAGCAGTTTCCTGTTTGCCGGGCCGGCCGGCGTCGGCAAACGCACGTTCGCCCTGAAACTGGCCCAGGCCATGCTCTGCCGGAGCAAGCCGGAGGAGGCGTTGGACCCTTGCGGCTCGTGCCCTTCGTGCGCCCAGGCGAAGGCCGGCACACACGCGGACCTTGGCGTGATCGTCAAGCCGGAGGGGAAATCGTTCATCCCGCTGGAGCTATTGATCGGCGACGCAGACCACCGCCGCCGCGAAGGGCTTTGCCATGACATGAGCTTGAAGCCTTCGATGGGCGGGCGGAAAATCGCCGTGATCGACGACGCCGACTATCTGAACGCCGAGGGGGCCAACGCCTTGCTGAAAACCCTCGAGGAACCGCCTCCCCGGTCCATGCTGATCCTGATCGGCACAACCGCGGCCAAACAGCTTCCCACGATCCGTTCCCGCTGCCAACTGGTCCGCTTTCGGCCGCTGCCGACCGACGTGGTGGCCCGATTGCTGGTGTCGAACTCGCTGGTGACCGACGTGGACCGTGCCCGACGCTTGGCCCAGTATAGCGAGGGGAGCATACAACGTGCGTTGGAACTGGCCGATCCCGAGCTATGGACTTTCCGCGACTCGCTCTGCGAGCGGCTCTCCGATTCCGCGATCGACGGCGTCCGGCTGGCCCGCGCGGTCGCCGCTTTTGTGGACGAGGCGGGCAAGGAGGCCTCGGCCCGCCGTGCCAGATTGCGGCAGGTCGTTGCCTTTGCCGCCGAGTTCCATCGCCGACTGTTGCGCTCGCTATGCGGCGCCGAGTCGTCGGAAGACTCCGAGTTGGAAAACCACGTGAATCAGGCGTTGCGGAACGGCCAACATAGCCCACGGTCCGTTGCTGCCAGACTAGATCGCTGTCTGGACGCCGCCGCCCAGATCGACCGTAACGCCAATCAAGCCACTTTGATCGAGTGTTGGGTGGACGACTTAGCAGGGATGAAGGATGAAGGATGAGGGATGAGGGATGAGGGATGAAGGATGAAGGATGAGGGATGAGGGATGAAGGATGAAGGATGAAGGACGAAAGAATCCCCCGCATCCTTCATCCTTCATCCTTATTCCACCTCTCCCTGCAGGGTCAATACGAGGCGTCGTCGGCCGGCGTGACGACGGTGTTCGCAAAGACAAATACCCTGCCACGTGCCGAGGCAGAGCCGGCCTTGGTGGATCGGTACGCTCAACGAGCAGCC
>CBDAFL010000148.1:0-32899 GCA_965195225.1 uncultured Thermoguttaceae bacterium | reverse complement strand
ATAGGGACTTACGTCAACGGTTGTGATGATCATCATTTCAGATTTTTATGAAAATTGTTGAACTGGCATGACAAGCTCCGTTGTGGCAAGTGTTTTTCTGCTATCGTTGCTAGCGGATGCATAATCCTGTTTATCGCTGGGAAAGGAAGGAGGCCAAGTCCATAATCCGTCCCGTAGGGACGGTCGAACCGTGATGGCTATTTTCGACCGTCCCTACGGGACTTCTGAGGATCAAGCGGAACATCCCGTCATCCCAGCAGTGAACTGCTGGGCTATTATCGAAACGTCCCTCCGGGACAAAATGTGGGTAACGGCAAGGTTGCAACTCGGCGATCATTTTACTTGCCGGGTCACGAACCGGCCTACTGCTCGATCGAAAATCCGGCCGACAATAGCCGACGGGTCCAGTGGCGGGGAGACGAGGAGAGGGGGAGATGGGGAGACGGGAAGAGAGTTGACAAATCGACATCTCCTTGTCTCCCTCTCTCCTCGTCTCCCCTTCTCCCTGCCTCCCCGTCTACCGGGCGTGGGACTCGATCGTCTCGCGGGGAAGGTCGCGGATGGCCATGCACTCCTCGATCGAAAATCCGGCCGACAATAGCCGACGGGTCCAGTGGCGGGAATCGGGGGTGGGGGGACAAGGAGATGGGGAGACAGGGAGACAAGGAGACAAGGAGGGGGCCGACAAGTCGACATCTCCTTGTCTCCCCATCTCCTTGTCTCCCTGTCCTCCCGCTTCGGCCACGATCTCCAACAGCGTGACGCCGTAGCGGGCGGCCTTTGCCGGGCCGATGCCGCGGATCGAAAGCAACGTCTCACGGTCGGCCGGTCGATGGCGGGCCAACTCCACAAGCGTGTCGTTGGTGAAGATGTAGTAGGCCGGAACGCCCGCCTCGTCGGAGATCTCCTCCCGCCAGCGCTTGAGCGAATCGAGTAGTTCAGGGTCGGGAGGGGAAGAGAGAGGAGTGAAGGGAGAAGAGGGAGGAGAGCTATTCCCCCGCCCTTCACTCTCCTCTCCTCTCTCTTCTCTCTTCTCTCTTCTCTCTCCGTTTCCCGCCAGCTTTCGCAAAAGATACTCCGGCAACGACAGGTTACAATTCAGCGTCGCCTGGCCGCGCATCACCTCTCCGCCGAAGTCGGTTAGTTCAACCACCGGCCGATAACGGTCCACGTCCACCTGCTGCAAACACCGCGCCGAAAACAGGGCGTCGATGATCTCCAAAACCTCTTGCTGCTTCAGATGCTCCAACAAACCGAAGGTGCTGAGTTTGTTCAACCGCAGCTTTTTTACCTTCGAGTCGTTCGAGCCGCAAAGCATCTTTGCGATCAGGTTTTTCCCGCATGAAATACCGGCCTGGGTGCGCGCCACTCCGCTGAGAACTATGCGGACCGCTTCGAGAACCTTTTCGTCAATGGCCGGTGAACCGGCCATCCCTTGGCCCGCGTCTTCAATTCCGCGTAGCCGGCAGTTGTCGCAGTGGTCGCAAGCCGTCGCGTCCTCCTCGCCGAAGTATAGCAAAATCTCCCTCTGCCGGCATGAACTTCCGCGCGCGAAGCGGATCACCCGATCGAGTTTATCTTGCTCCATCTTCTTGCGCCGCTCGATGGCCTCGAAGTCGATCTCCAACCGGTCGAAGTCCTGGTCGCGGCGGATCATGCGTATCGCCCGGCCGCGGAACGGAGGCACGTAAGTGAACGATTGCAGCTTGTTCAACTCGTGCAGAGCGCGGGTAAGCGACGTATGGTCCATCTCGTCGTGGACCGACAAATTGCGGAAATGGAACTGGACGAGTTCCTGCCGCCGCGGACCGACCAGCCGCTGGACCGATTGCATCACCTTTCGCCGTGTTTTGGCCTGCTTGGGCAACAGATCGACCAGCGTGGGCAGGTCGCTGTCGATCCGCACCGAAGCCATGTTATGCGAGGCGATCATGCGTTCCAACACGCCGGCGCTTTCGAGCAGTTGCTCGCAGTTACCCACCCCGTCGCCGCCGATCGGCAGGCCGAGCGACTGCTTCACCTCATCCTGGGTCATCTCGATAGGGTTTTCCTCGCGCCGGCGGAGGAAGTCGTGGACCGCGCGGACGTGCTCCCGGTCGGGATACGCGGTTTCGATGAAATACTCCTGGATGTATCGATCCGAGGCGTGATAGAGCATCATGCAGTAGGACTGTAGTCCGTCGCGTCCCGCCCGGCCCGCCTCCTGATAGTACGCCTCGACGCTGCCGGGAATGTTGTAGTGGACGACGAAGCGGACATTGGCCTTGTCGATGCCCATGCCAAAGGCGTTGGTGGCCACGACGATCTCGCGCCGCCCGTGCATGAAGTCTTCTTGGGCTTTTTTTCGCTGGTCGGGCAACAGCCCGGCGTGGTAGACGGCCGTGCGGCGTTTGGTCCGCTCGGCGACTAATGCGGCGACCTCCTCGGCCCGTTTGCGGGTCGATGTGTAGATGATGCCCGAGCCGGGGGTCTTCCTAAGAAACTCGACGAGCTTTTCCGGTTTTTGCCGTTCGCTCGACGGCGATTGGACCTCGTAGAACAGGTTCGGCCGCGCGAAGCCGGTGATCAACTCCATCGGCTCGCGCAGGTCGAGCAGTTCGACAATGTCGCGGCGGACCAGGTCGGTGGCCGTGGCGGTCAGGGCAATCGTGGTCGGGTTGCCCAGGATGCGGCGAAAATAACCCAGCCGGGCGTAGTCGGGGCGGAAATCGTGCCCCCACTCGCTGACGCAATGGGCCTCGTCGATCGCCAGCAGCTTGATCCCCACCGCGCGGACCGCGTCGAGAAACCGACCGCTGCGGAACCGCTCGGGCACCACGTAGACCAGTTGAAACTCGCCGGCGGCCATCCGGTTGAGCCGGTCGTACTGCTCGGCGGCCGGCAGTGTGCTGTTGATAAAGCTGACCGGCAGGCCCAACTTCTGGAGTTGATCCACCTGATCCTTCATCAAGGCGATCAGCGGCGAGACGACCAGTGTCAGACCGTCGATGGCCACGGCCGGCAACTGGTAGCAGAGGCTTTTTCCGCCGCCGGTGGGCATCACGCACAAACAGTCCTGCCCCGCCATCACAGTGGAGATTACCCGCTCCTGCCCCTCGCGGAACGAGCTTAGCCCGAATCGGGGTAGGTATGATTCCAACGTGAAATTCGCGGGGTTGGGCATTTAGCAGTCCTCTCCAAGCCCGCATTATAGGGGAAACACAGGCAGCGGTGAATGGTTTCCTGGTTACAGTGTGCGATGAAGGAAGATCGGAACGAAAGCAATCGTGCTATTGAAGCTGTCAGGTTCATGAAATTGACTATCCAATTTTTTCTAGCCGTTCTACCTCCTTGCCCTCTACGTAACCGTTCACAGGGGACTGTCCCAATTTTTGCGGCGTGAGGGACGTTGCCTTGGGAAATCGCTTGACCGCCACGGGTGCCACTGGCTCTGCCAGTGCTTGCCTCGATGCAACACTGGCAAAGCCAGTGGCACCCAGCCAACCCGTGAACGCTTACCCCTCTACTGTAATAAAACCAGGAGGCAGTTGCCTCACCCATTATTGGCACGGAGGGATCAGTGGAGCAAACACCACCGCCGCACCCACCTGGGGCACCAATCAACCCCCCGGTAGTTCGAAGGCAAAAATGCTTGTGATATTTGGGAGGACTCCTATAATCGCTATAATCGGGGGATGTTAACTATCTATATGAGGGCGCCCCGTAATCAAGGAGGCGTAACCTCTTGTTTTCAGCGGTTTCCGGACATCCAGGTACGCGGTTGTGCATGCCTTGGTGCCTGACAACCTGGGGGAACTGCGGGATTCAATTGCGGGGCACCCTCATCTACATTCAGTAGCGATCCAAAAAATGGAGTGGCTAGCTATGAGTTCATTCTCAGTGACTATGGGTAATTTTCTGGCGATGGCGCATCGTTTTGGCAAAGGACGGAACCTCAGCGCCAAGCATAAGATGAATCTTCCCCTTTATGTGCGCGGCCTTCGGCTGGAACCGCTTGAAGAACGGACGTTGCTGAGCGTTGTCGGTATAGTATCCGGAGAAGAGTTGCTCACTGGTCCGGCTCTGGTTGCCGCGGCACCTGAGGTAACCATTCGAGACCCACAGATAGTCTGGGATGACGAGTCCGCTGACTCTATGCGTGATGGAGCGTTGCTTGGGTCAAGTGCGCAGATGACAGAACGAGTGGCGTCTTTGGGGAATAGCCCGAGTTCGGATTCCGCTGGAGTTTCCCGGGCAATCCAGGACGGTGTGCTCAAGTACGACCCTTTTATTGTAAACAACCTGGAATCGGGAATTGCTCACGATAGCGCGACGTCCCCTGTGATCGCTTCATCCTCCAAATCTCCAGCCACGTTGTCGCAAACGACCGTTTCACCAATTGACAGTGCTGAGTCTTCGGTGGTTATTACGTCTGAAACGATCGGCAACACCGTGGGCGAGCAGATGGCTGTTAGTTCAACTCTGGTTGCGACTGGTGAAAACGAGACAATCTCTGCATCGGCGGGCTCTGGCTATACGATTATTGAGCGGACACCTGAGACAAAGCACCTGTTCAAAGGTGATGACAAAAGCGACGGAATCATTATCTTGAGTATTGACGCTGCTAACCTGACCCCAGTCGATGGGGCAGATAGGCAGGATCTCATACCCCAATCTGGCATTTACTGGGATTGGACGGGGTCGATTGACATTCCAGACGGCCCAGGTGGTAGTTGGGTGGGCGTCGACTACGGGCCTCCCACCATTCCTCCTCCAGGCTCGATCATCACCGAAGTCAAGATCGAGCATGCGGCGACGCACACATACATCGGTGATCTGGAGGTGAATATCTACAACGATGCGGGTACGACGTGGATGGTACGCGACAACAAGGGAGGTTCAGCCAACAGCTTCAACGAGACGAAGTGGGAATACTCCCTTTTCGACGGCGATCAGGCTGTGCAGAAGTGGTATTATCGTATTCGGGATACAGCTTCTTTCGACACCGGCACGCTTACAAAGGCGAACCTGTTCCTTTACTACGAAGAGTCCTCGGTCGACCTGGATATGCGCGATGCGGGTGAAGTATGGCTGGCCGATGCGCCCCAGGGCAACCGTGTCGACAACCCAGTGGTGGGTCAGCAACTCTACCCCCATTACAGCTACACCTGCCATGGAACTGGCACCACGCCCGAATTCCGCCGGGAGATCAGCCTGGATGGCTATGGCGTGTGGGCTTCCAATAACTACGCGACGGCCACGGGTGGGTACGTCTATACCGTCTGGGCCAATTCACCGTGGACGGTGACATCGGGGATTAGCACCTGGAGAGCTGATGTCGATGTGTATGACACGGTGGATGAATTGGACGAGGGCAACAATTACTCATGGCACACCTATGACGTGGAAGTTCCGCTGACAGACCTGACCGCGCCGTATGTATGGTGGGGATTGACTACGGTTGCAGAGGGCGAGCCGACTTGGGTCGAATGGGAAGTCAAGAACGAAGGAGACTACCATGCGGCGTCTAGCCACGCAAAGGCTTGGCTCTCGGTCGACAACGACTTCGATACGTCGGACGATTACTATCTTGGCGAAAAGACGGTGTTTGCACTCGATCCAGGGGACAGCGACTACCCACGCTGGGACTTCGATATGCCGGACCTGGGCACGGGCAACTACTCAGTGTGGATGCTGTGCGAAGTTGATAGTCGCGATGAAGTCGAGGAATCAAACGAGGTCAACCTGCGCAAGAGCAACGACTATTTCACGGCTACAGATGCCCTGGGTGAGATTCGCGGCAGCAAGTGGAACGACCTGGACGGTGATGGCGTTTGGGACGGCGGCGAACCTGGACTTTCGGGCTGGAGAATCTATGTGGACGAAAATCTCAATGGCGGTTGGGATAGCGGCGAGCCGTACGACTGGACTGACGACAATGGCGACTATGCTATTACAGGCCTTGCTGCGGGAACGTATGTGGTGGGTGAAGAACCGCAGGCCGGCTGGGAACAGACTTATCCCGGCACGGACGTCAGCGGCGGCGTCTTCGTCGCTTCGGTTGAGCTAGCCGGCACACCGGCGGGGTTCCACACAATTTCAGCCGCCAATCTACCCGAGGCGAGTGGTACTTTCGGTGCTACGCTCCCCGATGCCCTCCTGTTACCCGACGAAGCCCAGGCCGAACTGGCCGAACTGGTCGAACTGGCCGAACTGGCATCGCTTGAGCAGAACAGCCCGCCACCTGCCGGTCAGGCCCCCTTCGGCGCGACCCTCTCCGACACCACGGAGTACATGATGGGCGACGTTTGGGTTACCGTCGTCCTGTTGGAGTCCGATGGCAGTATCGACGCCCAAACCGAGAACTGGACGGACACCGAGATCAACCAAGTGAAGAGCGAAATCCAGGAGGGGCTGCAATGGTGGGAGGATACGCTGCTCCAAGCGCCCGTAGTAGACCCGCTGCACGATCTCAATTTCCACATCGATTTCACCTATGCAGACAGCCCGGTGGAAACCGGATACGAGCCGATCAACCGGCCACAGTCGAACGAAGGACTTTGGATTGACAGTTTTCTTAACCAAGTGGGCTACAACTCGGGCAGCAGCTACTACACGGACATGAGACGATGGGACCACGACCAGCGCATCGACCACAACGCTCACTGGGCCTACACCATTTTCGTGGTCGATTCATCGGCTGACGCAGACGGCAAGTTCACCGGGGGCCACTTCGCGTACGCCTACTTGGGCGGCCCATTTACGGTGATGACCTACGACAACGACGGCTGGGGTATCGGCAACATGGGCCAAGTCCTTGCCCACGAGACCGGGCATATCTTCTACGCCCTCGACGAATATCCGGGGTCGGGTTCTTACACCGACCGGGCCGGCTACTACAATACCCAGAACCTCAACGCTTCCGATGACCACCCCAACCCCGGCAGCCGCGTGGCTAGCCTTATGGCCGAGGTCGCACTCCAGAACGCCGCTTACGCCAACCACACCTCTTCGCCCAGTTCGCTCGAGATGATCGGCTGGAAAGATTCCGACGGCGACGGCATCTTTGATGCCCTCGACGTACCCCTTGCGCTGACCGGCACGGGCAGCTACAACGACACTACCTACTGCTACGAGTTCAGCGGCAGCAGCGCCGTTCAGGTTCTAACCAACCTGAATCCCATTGGCCAAGGCAACGACATCACCACGAATACGGTCGATCAAATCCAGTACCGGATCGATAGCGGCGCCTGGCAGAACGGGGACAGCTACGGCTCATACACCCCAAACGTCTCTCTGAGCGTGCCGATTATCGGCGGCGGTCACCAGATCGAGATCCGGACAGTCTTCGCCGAGACCGGTCTCACGTCAGCAGTTTTCTCGGATCTTTTCAATGCTGCCGACCTGCCGGCAACACACACCGTGAACCTCAGCCTCGGCGAGATCGAAACCGGCATCAACTTCGGCAATTTCCAATTGGTCACCATTAGCGGGCAGAAGTTCAACGACCTGGACGGCGACGGAGAGAAGGACGGTGGCGAGCCGGGTTTGCCGAATTGGACGATCCGGTTGGACCTCGACAACAACGGCAGCGTGGACCAGACGCGGGTGACGGACGAGAACGGCAATTACCTGTTTGAGGACATCGGTCCGGGGACGCACAAGCTGTCGGAGGCACTACAGGCCGGATGGGTCCAGACTTATCCGACGCCGGCGCCTCCGGGCACGTACACGCTCACGATGCAAAGCGGGCAGGATGAATTGGGAAAGGACTTTGGAAACCTTCAGTCGATGGATTTCGGCGACGCCACGGCCACACACTATCCGACGCTCTTGGTCAACGACGGGGCACGGCACATCATCGGCGGCCCGCATCTAGGCGCTGTGGTCGATGCCGAAATGGATGGTCAGCCGACGGCCAATGCCGACGGCGACGACAACAACGGCGTACCCGACGACGAAGATGGCGTGGTGTTCACCACGCTGATACAGAACGGCACGACGGCCGGCGTGAATGTTACGGCTTCCGGGACGTGCGTGCTCAACGCCTGGATGGACTTCAACGCGGACGGCGACTGGGTCGATCCCGGCGAGCAGATATTCAGCAACACCGCGCTCGTGGGTGGGCTTAACTCGCTGACGTTTACTGTGCCCGGCGGCACGGCCACCAAGGCCGGAGCGAGCTACGCCCGTTTCCGCGTCAACATCGCGGGCGGGCTGTCCTATACCGGGCAGGCCGACGACGGAGAGGTGGAAGACTACAAAGTCCAACTCTACAGCCGTGTGGCCGATCGGAACATCTTCTATAATAACTCCGCGTGGGACGGCAACATTGTGGCGCCCAATGCCCAGGACGACGACGCCATTGCAACGGACAAGAGCGCCTTGTTGCCCGGCGGCACCGGGTCGTTTGCCAATTACACCAGCTACTCCGGCGGCATTACCGGGATCATGGTCGATATCCAGGGTCTGGCCGACCCAGGCGGGATCGACGCATCCGATTTTGTTTTCACGTACGGCAACGACGATACGCCCGGCGATTGGCTGGATGCCGATTCACCAAGCAGTATCACGGTGCGTGCGGGAGAGGGTATGGACGGCTCGGACCGCATAACCATCACCTGGAACAGGCTCGACAACCCGCCGGAACCTCTGGTGAATATGTCCATTCCCAATAGGAACTGGCTCCAAGTGACCGTGCTTGCCAACGCCGACACCGGCCTGACCGAGAACGACGAGTTCTACTTCGGCAACAACCCCGGCGAGAATACGGGTGACTTCCTGGTTAACTATGACGACGTCTTTGATGTAATCTGGCCTTCGCTGTTTACGACTGCCGCGGTAGACAGTCCCGCGGACATCAACCGCGATGGACTGGTTAATTACAACGACCTCTTCAACACGAACTGCGTCTGGGATAATCTGTTCGGATCACCTTCCTTGGAGCCAATCACCCCGCCGGCGTCGTCCGCGCCCGCGTTGACATCGCTCGACGCCCTTTGGGGTAAGCGCTTTTGGGCGGCAGATCTCATGTGGTGGAACGAAGAGCGGTATGGAAGCTCCAGGGAGTCGGATGAAGATGAAACTCTGGAAGAGACCGCCGTGGACTGCGTTTTCGCGGCCTACTAAGCAACCGTTCACGGGGGACAGTGTTTTTACGGTCCACCAAGAATGGGGGTGTGTTTTTGCCAAACACAGATGATATACTACGGACACTTATCGTGCCTAATTTTACGGCTGCTGTTCAGTTCGCGTGTGGCTGCATAACGGACACAAAAAAAAGTCGGAGAATCCCCTCAACAACCACTTTTCCCAGTTTGGAAGGCGATGCCAAACTACGACTAGACGAGCAGTGAATGTTGTCGCCGTTGTTGCGTGTTAACAACCGCACACCCAGAAAGGGAACTAAAGGAGTTTAGATTGGTAGGGTGCGTGAAACGCACCTTACGGATTGTGTCGGTCATTGTACTCATATTTCAACCTTGCGCTATCATACTAAGGAGTCTAGCATGAAACGAGTACTTTTTGCAGGTTTGATTGTGCTGTTGTCAGGGCACTTGTCGCTAGCCGCCACGATTGACGCGGGCAACTGGAATATTTACCAGGCCGCTGACCAGACCGTTGTCGTTAGCGTTTACGGGGACGGTTCGGAGACTGCGCTGGCGTTGAACTTCTATGCCTCGGTGGTCAATGGTCCTGGTGGCTCAGAGGCCCTTAAATTCACCGAGCTTGATTTCAACGATCCTGGCTACATGTGGAATGGCTCGGATTATGAAACCCCTTGGTCGGGTTCGGACACCAATGCTGATGGCGGTGCCGGCAATTTCCCGTCCCCCACGTGGCAGGGTCCGATCACGATTCCAGGAACCCAGGCGAGTCCGGCAAATCTGGTCGAGGTCACTTTCGACGCATCGTCCGCGCCACTGGGTACGTGGGACTTTTCTCTCGGTGAGGCCACGTCTTGGTCAGATGGCACCACTGACGATCCCACGCTACTCGCCGGTACGATTACCGTCATCCCCGAGCCGTCCACCTTCTTGCTGGGCGGAATTGCAGCCTTGGCGCTGTTCGCCTTCAATCGTGGGTGGAGACGACGAAAAACGTCGGGGGCAGCCGCGTGAGATGTGCTCACGTAAAAAGAAAGATCGTCACTCCCACGGGCTGAAACCCGTGGGAGAAGGGGCTGCTTATTATCCAAACCGCTATTTCTTCTCCGGCGCGTAGCGGCGATTGAAGACCTCGGGGTCGAACGGGTCGGCCGGCTGGAGCGGAGAAGCCTGCGCCGCCGTCGTGCCGGGCGATTGCGGTGGCGTCGAAACAGTAGCGGGCGATCGGGCCGCCGGACGCTCGGCAAGCAAGAGTGTCCAGATTAGAAGCCGCCGATATTGGTTGACTTGACGTTTGCCGAAAACAGAGTTCTGTGCCGTGCCGTGCGGACCATTGCAGGCTTTTATCAATCGGCTCGCCGTCGGATTTTCGCGGTCGACAAATTGCAACACGGAATGCAAGTTCCGCTGGGTCATCCGGCGCGAAGGAGAATTGTCCCTGGAAACGCGGAACAGCCGCATGGGTACGTCCGACAACGGGCCGTGGCAGCCCGACCCAAGGCAATTGTTCATCAACACCGGCTGGATCGATTGCGTGAACGTCTCGACCGCCTTGTACGGCAAGTTGCGGACCATTCGGTCCAACTCCTCGTTGGACGGTCCCCGGGCCGGAAGGTTTGCAGCCTTCGACGACGGTGGCGGGGCCATCGCCATTCTCAGCCGGTGATGCAACAGACCGATCATCGGATGCTCCGCGTCGGCGACCATCGCGTCGGCCAACTCCACGGCCGCGCGGCCGAACAGATCGTGCCGCAAACACCAGCGGGCAAGTTCTAGGTGGTGGTGAACGTTTCCGACTTGGATCGCCGCCCGTTTCCGACGATAGCCGTCTTCGAGGCCGTTGCAGACCAACTCCACGCTGGATTGTTTTACGCGGATTTGCCCATCGGAGAGATCGACCACGAAAAAATCATCGGCCCGCGAAATTCGCCCCTCAATAACCTCGCCGTTGCGGAGCAGCAACATTTGCCGGACCGGCGGCGCGGCGGGCAAAACCTCCGTCCCCGGCGCAAGGGACGTCCCAAAAACAACGATCGCGGTCGCAGCGGCGGTTCGCACAATTTGGGCAAGCATAGCATGCGGAAGGGTAGGGATTTCGAGCAAACTGGTCAAGGTTGATTTGTGCTTTATTGGCGGGGAAACCGGCGTTGTCGCCGGCGGAGTGGACCGCTATATTGCTGGGAGTTTCATTTACTTTAAAATAGCCGGGGGCTAACGGCCCCCGGAGGGATAATCTCACATTTCAGGCACATTCCGAGGGCTGTTAGCCCCCGGCTATTCTCTTTCTCTTGCAGAAAATGAAAAGCGAACATTTCGAGTCTGAACCCGAATGTTTTTTTTTCATTACCGGCACTTCGACCGGCATCGGCAAGGCTTGCGCGATTGAATTGGACCGCCGCGGATTTCGCGTCTTTGCCGGCGTGAGGTCGGACGAGGCCGCGCAACGATTGCGGGCCGAGGCGTCCGATCGGCTTACGCCCGTGCGGATTGACGTGACCAACGCCGCGGAGATCGCCGCCGCCGTCGAAGAAGTATCCGCGGCCGTGGGCGACGCCGGACTGGCCGGCCTGATAAACAACGCCGGAATCGTGGTGCCCGGCCCGTGGGAACTCCTGCCGACCGAGGCGATCCGCCGGCAGTTTGAAGTGAACTTGATCGGCCAGATAGCGGTTACTCGAGCTTTTCTGCCGCTGCTGCGGAAGGCCCGCGGACGAGTGGTCAACATCAGCTCGATCAACGGCGGGTTGGCCGTGCCTTATATGGGTGCGTATTCCGCATCGAAGTTTGCCTTGGAGGCGTTCAACGACTCGCTACGCACGGAGGTCCGAAATTTCGGCATCCGCGTGTCGGCCATCGAGCCGGGCGCGATTGATACGCCGATCTGGGACAAATCCATGGCTGTGGCCGAGCAGTTGTCGGCCGATGTCGGCCCCGAGGTGTCCGAGCTTTACCAATCCGATCTGGAGGCCATGCGCCAGGCCGCGGAACGGTCTGCCCGCAGCGCGGCGCCGGTCGAGCGCGTGGTCAGGGCGGTGGTCCACGCGCTGACTGCCAAGCGGCCGAAAACACACTACTATCTCGGTTGGGACGTGCGGTTTTGCTTTAAGTGCCTCAAGATGATCTCCGACCGGCTACGCGATTGGGTCGTCCGAAGGTTGATCGGTTTGCGGTGACGGCGAATTGCGTTTGTTGTTTTTTATCGTCGGGATAACAACGTCGCATAAACGCCCCGCGACTGCGGTCGCGGGGGAAGAAAATTCCGCGACGTCCCCCCACGACCGCGGTCGCGGGGCGTTTTCTACCCGCGAAACATGCCGACGAGAAACTCGCGCGCCCGATCGGCGATGCCGGGGCTTTGACTCTCGCGGGGACCGGCGACGTTGAGAACCTTCACCGCGTTGGCTTCCAGCCAGCGGCGGACCTCGGCCGGTTCAACGCCGCCATCGAGATCGACGACCAGACGAGGCCGCCGATGTCGCTCCGCCAGACGGAACGTCAGTTCCGTGCCGCCCGAGAGCGGACCGCGGCAGAGAATCAGCGTGGCGTCGCCGTCGAGTACGTTCCGTTCGGTTCGCACCGGGTAGTCCGGCGAATCGGTCTCGTGGAGTTCGTATCGGTCGGAGATGCGTCCGTCCTCAGCCGTCCGGCCTCGGGGGCACCAGCCGCCGTGGGGTATTTCAAGCTCAATGGCCGCGTCGAGCGCGCCGCGATCGACGCCCGTTTGCCCGCCGGAGATGATTTTCATGTACCCAACAACGATTATTTTTTCGGCGGCATCTGCATAATGACCTCGGCGTGCGCGGAGACCGTCTTTTCGGTCATCGTCGCTTCCAGGTCTAGGCCGCGGAACCAATTCAACGGCGGCGACAGGTATCCTTCCGGGGCGTGGACTTTCATGAACCCGCCCGGCGGACCGTTTTGCAGCGAGGTCGAGGTCCAATGCTCCGCTCCGTTGCGTTGCAAGACGTATTTGCCGCCCAGGGGGCATATCATCTTGGCGTCCAGCAGGAACTCGGCGGTTTCCAGCCGCTTTGCCGCCGGAACGTGAAGCTGCTGGCCAAGCGCGTGCAGGAAGCGGAGGTTGCCCAGCGAGGTCTCCCGCGTTCGGGCGTAGCCAAGGTCGTTCAGCGCCGGTGTGATCCGGGCGTTGGATACGTCGCCGACGTGCAAACGGACCTGGGCCGGCCGTTTCGCCTGCTCGAAGCGGAGTTGCGGCACTACCGTTTCGAGTACCTCGTGCTGGAACGAGAAGACGGTGAACTGACCGTATAGCCGCCGCCATCCGCCCAGCGGCGAGACGGTGTATCCGGCGGGGTCGGAATGTGGAGGGATGCCGATGTTCAGAAAGCTCAGCAACCCCAGTTCGCCGGTCGTGCCCACGTAGCCCACCAGAAAGTCGCGCAATCTTCCGAGGGGCAGCCAACCGGTCGCTCCGCCTTGGACCGGCGGTCCCATGTCGCGGAGGCCGGCGAAGATGCGCTGGTCGGTCATCACCAACTCCATCGCGGCCATGTCGCCGGGGATGGGCGCCAAACGCCGGGCGTCGGCCGGGCCAAGCCATTGTTTCAACACGGTGAAATGTTGCGGGGCGAAGGGACTCATCAGCACGTCGACCGCCACGTGTTCGCGGTTGCCTCTCAGCGGAGTGCGCTTCACCGCGGCGATGATCGGGTCCATCCGTCCCCACTCGGCTTGGTAGAACTCGGCGAACTTGGCGTATTCGGACGATTCCGCTTGCGTGATTTTTTCCACGTCCACGTCGGCCACCGGCAGGAACGAACCGCGCCGTCCGCGCACATCGTCGAAAACTTCGCCCTCGACGACGACCGTGCGGCTGCCGTCGGGCAGGGGACCAAACTCCGACGGCAACAGACCGGTGGAGGTAAGCTGCTCGATCGTCTCGTCGGGCCGGCCCTCGGCGGCGGCGGCCAATCGGGCCAACTCGACCAACTCGATGTCGGCCACCGCTTGCAACCGCCGAGCCATTTCCACCCGGTAGTGCGGCCCGGTGATGTTGCGGAAAAAGGCGTCGGACAGATAGAGCCAGATCGTGTCCTCGCGGCTAAGCGGCATGACGGATCTGGCGTGGCGAAACTCCTTCGACGCGCCCAGCGATCCGTCGCCCGGGGCCGTCTCCAAAAACCGCGCGATCAACGTCTTCGACGTGGTAATGAAATGAAAATCGCCGTCGGAAACATAGTACGAGCGGACGGTCCCGTCGGGCGAGGTCAAAAATGACACCGGATGATCGTTGACCGTAATTTTTTCTTCCTTGACGCCCCCTTGAGCGAGCCGCTCCGTCCGCTGCTGCGTCAAGCTGGCCGACAATGCCAGGTTGTTATTGGCCTGGAAGAGGATTCCGTAAGAGGCCCCTTCGCGGAAGAACATATCGGTGCCGATGATGGCCACGTCGGAGATGATCGTGTTGCCCAACAGCCGCGAGAGGACCGTCTGCTTGAGCACGAGCTGCCGCTCCATTCGCCCGCTCAGGTCGCGGTCCAGCCCGCGCAGGGCGATCAGGTTTTGTGCGTCGCCGCCCCATCGGGCAAGCGTGTCTTGCAACCAGAGGAAATTGGCGAAGCTGCCGAAGCGGACGTAAAAACACGACGCCGGAACTCGCATGGCGATCGGCTCGACCTCCACCTCCGATGCAGGCTCGGGGATTGCGGCTTCCGGCAAAGCGAGCGGCTCGGGCAACGGTTGGTCGGCCGGCTGGCCCAGATTGTTTAGCCCCAGGATGCGGTCTTGCATCATCGCCATCCGCACTGACTCGGTCCCCAGGTTGAACCCCAACTCCTTGCGGAGCGTGGCGTAGGCCAACGGTGTTTGCTTTTCCTCCGGCAAGTTGAGATTCAGACGCCTGGCGAGCATCGTGGTCAGATAGTTGTCCACCATCGGGGGAAAGTCCGGCTCCGGCGCCAATATCGCGGGCGGCGCGGCGTACTGCTTCCACCACAGATTCAACAACCGCCGATGGGCGGCTGTGTCGTCGCGCGGAACGAGCTTCAACGGGATGTCCTTTCCCGCTTGCAGAGTCAAGTCCAGCGGCCCGTCGCCGTGAAAGAGGAAGAGGATCGTCGTTCTCGGCGGGCGGTCGAGTATGCCGCGCAACAGACCGCCGACTTCCCTGCGGACCGGCCCGCCGCTGGTCAGCGGCGTACCTTCACGGAGCAATTCCTTCATCAATTTGCCTAAGGCGGGGTTGCTGATCGTCGGATAGAGCACGCGGCCGTCCTTCTCCTTCAGCCCGATCCCCTCGATACCCAGCGGTTTGGGCAGGCTGTTTTGGGGAAAATCGCAGACGATCCGTCCCACGCCGAACGGCCCACCGGCGACGGCCTCGACCTCCATGATGCTTTGCGCGTGAAGCGGGGAGGACCATCCCGCCGCGAGAAACAACACGAGGGATATTGTTGCAATATGTTTTTGTCTGATGCACATGGCGTGGTTCTCCAGTCCCCACCGGATTGCAGTCCGGGGGCGTTTTTTGGTAAATATTACACCTACCAAGCCTTCGTAACGCCGGGAATCGCACAAGCGTAGCAGCCGTCGGGGCCGGGTTTGACCGGCGGCTGGACCTTCCAATCGAGTTCCTTCGGTCCCAACTCCAGTTGGGAGTTTATGGCCTCGTCCCAAGTGACGATCTTGCCGGAGTAGGTGGCCATTCGGCCGAGGATCGCCGTCATCGTGCTTTCCGCCGCCCAATCGGCCTCGTTGTACGGTTGTCCGGCCAGGATGGCTGCCGTCAGGTCGTCCATTTCGACCTGATGGCCGCCCGATCCGCGCCGCCAACGCATCGGCTCCGCGCCGGCGACGAGCAGGGCGCTCGATCCGTGTCCCTGGATGTCCGCTCTGCCGGCGGTCCCGTGCGCGTGTTGCGAGAAAGACTGCCAACAGCCTGGGATATGGCGGCATTGGCTGAACATCTTCAGTCCGTCGGCGAAGGTGAACTCGACGGCGTGATGGTCGAAGATTTCGCCCACGTCCTTGCCGACGCGGACTTGCCGGCCGCCCATGCCCTGGGCCTCGACCGGATGCCCCTTGGCGATCCAATTACCGATGTCGATGTCGTGGACGTGCTGTTCGACGATGTGGTCGCCGCTGAGCCAATTGAAATAGTACCAGTTCCGCACCTGGTATTGCATTTCGGT
The DNA here is from genome assembly GCA_965195225.1 of uncultured Thermoguttaceae bacterium. Taxonomy (GTDB): domain Bacteria; phylum Planctomycetota; class Planctomycetia; order Pirellulales; family Thermoguttaceae; genus JAHIKV01. Next base: position 16,662 of record CBDAFL010000148.1, on the reverse strand, counting down.
CTGGTCCGGCCGGCGAGGGCGAACCCAAACGCCGCTGGAGTTGAAATAGACCCTCAGGAACGTCAGCTTGCCAATGGCGCCGTCGTGAATATGGCCGACGATCTCGCGGTGCTTCGTTTCGTGGCGGAGGTGATGGCCGACGGCCACCGCCAGCTTCTTCCGCTTCGCTTCCTCGTTTGCGGCCATGACGCGACGCACGCCGGGCGCGTCGGTCGCCAGCGGTTTTTCCATGAATACATGCTTGCCGGCGTTGACCGCGGCCTCGAACTGCGCCGGCCGAAACCCCGGCGGCGTACAGAGCAACACCAAGTCCACGCCGCTGCCGATCGCCTCCCGGTAGGCGTCCAGGCCGACGAACTTCCGCTCGTCGGGCACGTCGATCCGTTCCGCCTGGTCCTTGAATCGCGATTGGATCGCTTTCAGGCTCCGTTCGAGCGAGTCCGGAAAGGCGTCGGCCATTGCCGTCAGCTTGACGGCCGTGTTGGCGCGCAGGGCATTGACCGCCGCCCCGGTGCCTCGGCCGCCGCAACCGACCAGGGCGATCTTGATCGACTCGTCGCCGGAGGCGTATGCGGCCCGGGCAATGTTCAGCCCGCCGGCCAACGCCGCCCCGGACACGGCCGAAGTTTTCAGAAAATCACGACGGGTTGAGTTGCCGATCCAGTGGCGATGATCGTAGGAACTCATTTCGGGCCTCCAAGGAGTGAAACGAATATGGCGGAGAAATGGGTGAGAGCGTTATGACGTGGAACGCAAAGGCTTTACCACTGTTGAAAATCATAACGCGGCCACGACCTGAATGCAACCGCCACATCTTTAGCGGGGGGGAACCACAGCTCCCCGCGACTGCGGTCGCGGGGAGCTGTTCGTTTTCTTCGCGGTCGGTGACTGTGCCACCGATAAGCAATTCAGACGTAAGGTTAGCGTTCTATGTGCGCATGCTTCGGCGACTTGAGAAACAGCGCCAACACGGCCGCTACCAGACAGGCAATGCCGGCGATTACGAAGGGCGTAAGCCAGGCGCTGGGATCGCCTCCCTTGGCGGCCCCCTTGAAGTATCCCGCTAAAATTGGCCCTACGATGCCGCCAACGCCGTATGAAGAGAAGACCCAACCATAATTGGTGCCCACGTTTTTGTTGCCGAAGAAGTCAGCGGTTGCGGCCGGGAACAGCGCGAAATTGCCGCCGAAGTTGAAGCCGACGATCGTGGCGCCGAGGTAGAACAACCAAACGTTGAAGCCCATACTGTAGAACAGCAGCATGATCACGCCTTGGCTGGCGAACATGAGGAAAAGGCTTGCCTTGCGTCCGAGTTTGTCGGAGATCATACCCCAGCCGATCCGCCCCAATCCGTTTGCCAGCGCGAAGAAGACTCCCATCGCCGTGGCTGAAATGTCCTTGGCCGCAGTCTCCTTCAAGCCGGTGCTTCGCAGGGCATCGATGCCGAACAGGGCGATGCAGCCGATCACCATCAATCCGGTCATCGCTCCGGCGGCGAACATCAACCATAGGCTATAAAATTGGGACGTGCGCAACATTTCCGAACTGGTCAGGTTGACCGCGCCGGTGGCCACTCCGCCCGGTTTGGGAGGCGGCGGATTCCAACCCTTCGGCTGATAATCGGCTGGAGGATTCACCATCCAGATCGAGCCGATCAGCACGATGACGGCGTAGGCGACCCCGTACCACAAAAACACGTCGCCGATTTGATGACTTTCGGATTGCAGCAGCGCGATCAGACCCTTGAACGGCGCGACCAGCGTCGTTTCGCCGATGCTAAGTCCCGACCAACCACCGGCCAGCTTGATCCAAATCAGCGCTCCGAAGCCGAATCCCGCGACCGCCAGCCCGGTAAGCATCCCCTTCTTGTCGGGAAACCACTTCACGCCGACGGCGATCGGGACCACGTAAGCCAAGCCGATCCCAGCGCCACCGATCAACCCGATAGTGAGGACGTGGGCAATGAAGTTTGTGCCCGTGAAACTTGCTGCAATGTATCCGCTCCCCATCACCAAACCGCCAAGAGCGGCGATCATCCTTGGCGTAAACTTGTTGAGCATCCTCCCGGCCAGGATCATCACAAACGCGAACGAAGCCAAGCCGACGCCAAATACTACCTGTGACTGCGTGACCGAGAATCCGTATGGGGCCTTGGTCAGATAGGGCGTAAATACACTCCAGGCGTATATCGCACCCAAGCAGAGTTGAATCAGGATCGCCCCCAATACCACCAGCCATCGGTTCATCGGTTTTCCTTCGGACATGCCGTCGCTCTCCATCAGTTGAAATATGCAAGGATCGAGTAAATACGAACCCCATGCCGCCTACCGGCGGGGGGAAACTATACGGTGAGCAGCTTGAAATGCAACATATACAAGCGATCAATTTTACCGGATTCCATACGGCGTGGATAGTGGGACCGTCCGCGTCAATAGACGGGACAAAACGGAACTCCGCCGCGGCCGTCGCCGTCCTTCAACGAGAATCCAACGGCTGGCGGAATCCCCCCGATATGGATACACTGAAACACTCGAAACAACGCACGACGAGGCCTTGCACATGCCGGCCAATCTAACTCACCAATACCTGAAGGCGGAAGAGGACTATCGTCGGGCAACAACCCTCGAAGAGGAGCTGGTCTGCCTTCAGGTGATGATGAAGGAAATCCCCAAGCACAAGGGGACCGACCACCTTCAAGCGGAACTAAAGAGCAAAATATCGAAAACCAGGAAGGAACTGGCCACCGAAAAGAGCGGCGGGAAGCGGACCCGCGGCCTGCGAATACCCAGACAAGGGGCCGGAACCGTAACTCTGCTCGGCGGTCCGAACTCGGGCAAGAGCCGGTTGGTCGCCAGCCTGACCCGCGCGACACCGGAGGTTGCGCCGTATCCGTTCACGACCACCGTTCCCGCCCCGGCCATGATGCCCTGGGAGGACGTGGCGGTGCAGTTGATCGACACGCCCCCGATCACCGCCGACTACATGGATTCGCACCTTCACGGGCTGATCCGCGCGGCCGACCTCGCCCTGCTGCTGGTCGATCTGGAAGGCGACGGCGGGATCGAGCAGTGCCAAGAGTTGCTCGATCGCCTTTCGCAAACGAAGACCCACTTGGGCAAGGAATCTCGCCTCGACGAACAGGACGTCGGGCTATCCTACACCCGCACGTTTCTCGCGCCGAACAAGATCGACGCACCCGGCGCGCCCGAGCGGCTGGAACTGTTGCACGAACTGGTTCCGATGGATTTTCCCGAGTTTGTAATTTCCGGCCAACACGGCACGGGCCTGGAGCCGTTGCGGGAAGCCATCTATCGGGCGATGGACGTGGTCCGCGTCTACTCGAAGCTCCCCTCGGCCAAGGAGCCTGACCGCGATCGTCCCTTTACGCTTCGACGCGGCGGCACCTTGATCGAGATGGCAGGCATGGTCCACAAGGATTTCCTCTCCGGTTTGAAGTTTGCCCGCGTCTGGGGCTCCGCCGTCCACGATGGAACCCAAGTAAAGGGGGATTACGTGTTGCACGACCAGGACGTGGTCGAATTGCATTTGTAGGGGCTGGGGGTTCGGGGCTCGGGGAAGCAGTGCGAATCCCGAACCCCCAGCCCCGAACCCCGAATCCCCTCGCCCCTCCCATGACCAACCACGAAATCGCTGCCGTCTTCGACCAGATCGCCGATCTGCTGGAGTTCCAGGGCGCGAATCCGTTTCGGGTACGCGCCTATCGCAACGCCGCGCGGACGATCCACGATCTGCCCGAATCGGCGGCCGACATCGTGGCCGACCCCGAGCAATCGCTCGACCAATTCGAGGGCATCGGCAAGGACCTGGCCGGAAAGGTGGCCACGCTGGTCGAGACCGGCTCGCTGCCGATGCTCAGGGAACTGTTGGCCGAAGTGCCCGAAAGCGTGCTGGCCATTCTCCGCGTGCCGGGCTTGGGGCCAAAACGGGCCGCGATCCTTTACCGCGAGTTGAACGTCGCCTCGCTCGACCAACTGCGCGAAGCCTGCCGGTCGCATAAAGTACGCGAACTGAAAGGTTTTGGCGAGAAAACCGAGGATGCCATCCTGGAAGGACTCGATATCGCCGATCAGGCCGATCGGAGAATCCTCTGGATCGAAGCCGACCGGCAGGTGCAAGAGATCCTCGGCTTTATGAAGCAGTGTCCCGAGGTGAAGAATATCGCCGCCGCCGGCAGCTATCGGCGCGGCAAAGACACGGTCGGCGACCTGGATTTCCTCGTCGTCGCTACGGACGCCGATGCCGCAATGGACCACCTCGCGTCGTTCGACTCGGTCGAGTCGATCATCGTTCGCGGCAAGACGAAAATGTCGCTGCGGTTGCGGTCCGGCCTACAGGTCGATCTCCGCGCGGTCGCCGCCGAATCGTTTGGCGCGGCGCTGCAATACTTCACCGGATCGAAGGAGCACAACATCGTGCTCCGCGGTCGGGCGAAGTCGCAAGGGCTGAAGATCAACGAGTACGGCGTCTTTCGGGGCGAGGATTCCATTGCCGGCCGCACGGAGGAGGAGGTCTACGCGGCGTTGAATCTCCCCTGCTTTCCGCCCGAGCTGCGCGAGGCCCGGCACGAGTTCGATTGGGCCGAGGCCGGCCAGTTGCCGAAACTGGTCGAACTGTCAGACGTCCGCGGCGATCTTCATACCCATAGCACGTGGACCGACGGCGCCGCAACGATCGAGGAGATGGCCGCGGCGGCCGGAGAACGCGGGCTGAAATACATCGCCATTACCGACCACTCGAAGCGGGTCTCGATGGTCGGCGGTTTGGACGCACAAAAGTTGCGCCGGCAATGGGCCGAAATCGACCTGCTCAACCGACGGCTCCGCGGCTTCACCGTGCTGAAGGGGGTCGAGGTCGATATTCTCGAGCGCGACGGGCTGGACCTGCCCGACGACCTGCTGGCCGAGGCCGATTGGGTCGTGGCCAGCATCCACTACGGCCAGCAGCAATCGCGCGAGCGAATTACCCGCCGGGTGATCGAGGCGTTGGAGAATCCTTATGTCTCGGCGATCGGCCATCCGACCGGGCGGATGTTGCTCCAGCGGAAGCCTTATGAGATCGACATTGAGGCGATGATGAAGGCCGCCCGCGACAACGGAAAGATGCTGGAGCTGAACGCCCATCCGGTGCGGCTCGACCTGGACGACGTGGCCTGTGCGATGGCGAAGTGTTTTGGGGTACCGGTTGTCATCTCGACCGACGCCCATTCACCCGACGGCCTGGACGCGATGCGTTGCGGCGTACAGCAGGCCCGCCGCGGCGGGCTGACGGCCGCGGACGTGGCCAACACCCGCACTTGGCCGCAGTTGAAGAAACTGCTGGGCAAAAAGACGTAGCCGCGTCGGGTGCCACTGCTGCTCGTCGTCAAGGAACGACGTATAACAAATAGCAACTATCCCCCGAAGAACTCCAGATTTCCCAAGCGCCGACGCCGCAAGCCTTCAGCACATTATTCCTGGTTTGGCTATTGCCGGGCACTACCGGAAACGTCTGGCCGATATTTTTTGAGTCAAACCATTCTTTCGTGATGTCTTTTGGCGTATACGCCCTCCAGCCGCCTCCGGTGACGATCATCCGACGTTTCTGAAACTGGATGACGCCGGTGAAACCCTTGGGACCTCCGGTGTTCACGCACTTCACGGCAATCACGTCTCCTTTGGCGAAGTCATGGTCTTTCACGGGAACGTCTCCGGCGTGATGACCCGCAAGAATCCTTGCTCCGTTGACGTATAGCTCGAACATGTCGTCGCAGGAGGCGGTGATTCTGCCTGGAACGGCCTTATAACGGCCGCGTCTTGGCCGGGCCGCGGCATTATTGTTGGCGACGATTTTCAGGGTCAGCCGAGCCAGGTCGATCGGTTTCCACGTCTTGGCGTCGCGGGGACGGACCGCGACCATCAGCTCGCCCGGTCGTTCCACCCTGATTTTACCCAGCGTGAACGTTTGGAAGTTCCCCCAACCGCCGGTGCGCGACACTTCACCGACCAGTTTCTTCTTCCCAACGGTAACCAGCAATTCCGACTTGTCGTTGGGCGTAGTCGCCAGTACGCTAACCTCGTATATTCCCGGATAGCGGAAACTCACCTTGCTCCAGGAGGCCCACGCTTGAGGCGATTTCCACCAGCCGATAATCTGCAGTCCGGTGGGTGCCCCAAGTCTGATCAGCGGTCCGTGCAACTCGGCCATATCCGGTTCCAATTCGATGTTCGCTCTTGCGCTGACCAGGTCAGTGGTGGCGGACGGCATGGCCCACTCGATTTTGGCGGTCTCAACCAACCGTTTCTCGATCGTGGCTTTGACGAGCCCGGTGGCCTTCCCCCGAGCTTGCTCGTACCACGAACCGGCGTGGAGCAAGATCGCGTCTTTCTTGCTGCCCTTGGCCGTTTGCGCCAAATCCCACCAGTCGTCGGCCAACTCGATCTTTCTGGCTGTTTTCGTCGGCGGCAAAGCGATCTCCCGCTCGGCCAGCGCTTTCAACTCGGCGTTGGTTCCCTTGGCCAGGTAAGGCAACCCCATCTCCCAGTCGCCCTTGACGAAACAAAGATACTCGCCGGCCGCAAAGTTGGCCTCGGGGTCGTCTGGCTTGTCGGCCAGAACCGCTCGGACGGCCTCGAACTCCGTATGTTTCCGAGCGGCTTCCCGAACCTCTTGCACGCGAGGGCGAACGACGACCAGCAATTCCCTGTCGCGGGCCTTGACCGCTTCGGCCAGCGCCAATTTGCTCAGTTCCACGGCCTGCGAATACTTGTCATCGGCAATCGCAAGGTCTATCACGTTCATAGCCTGTTCCGCCAACAACGCATGATCGAACGACGTACGGGCCTTTTTGGCAAGATCCTTCAGCACGTCGGATTTCATTTCCACGGCATCCACCCGATACCGCTCGGCCATCGCGTCGATCGCCCAAAACGCCGTCTCGCAGTCGGCCGCCTGGAGCGACACCTCGTGTGCGAGCCGGAACAGAACAAATGCCCCGACCGGGGCATTGGCCATCTTTTCCGCCTTCTCCAGAATTTTTTTCGCCACGTCCCGCTTCTCTTCCACGGTCTTGGCTTTGGAGCATTCGTCCGCAAAAAGGTCCCGGGCCCGCTTCATGGCCTCTTCTTGTTCTTTATCGCCAGGCACGGGAAGCAATTGCTCCCGCGTTGCCTCATGCCATTTCGGGGGCTGCTCGGTCGGTAGTATTTTCTGGGGTTTGGTCTGATTGGCACCCGGCGGCGGTTTCGCGGGCACTATGGGCGGCGGCTCCCGCGGGAATACCGTTGGTGGCGCGGCGGATGGCTCTGAAGGCATCGGTGTGGGCGGGTTATCGTTGCTCTTCGCCGCCGGCGCGGCGACTTTCTTCTCCTTGCGGACGACGGGAGGACGGACTATTCGCTTGCCTGCCGTGGCCTTTGGAGAAGACGATGCCCTTTCGTGTGAAGAGGAGTTCCAGGCAAGGAACCCCAAGAGCAACAAACCGGCGGCAATCGACGCGCCGACCATTGTCGCCACACGCGTCCCTTGATTGGCGCGTGGACGAGCAAGAGTGCGGTGAAACCGACGCTCCGACTTCTCCGCGAGGAAGGTTAGCGCGGGATCGATTGTTTCTTCAATTTGGTGGGCCGTTGCCGTCGAAGGTGGATTTTGCTCGATCAGCGCACGAAGCTGCTCATCGTAGGTCGCCTTTTTGTCGCGCTTCAACAGGCATATCTTCGCGGCGGCGACTTCGTTCAGCAGCCGTTGCGAGAACTCCATGTGCCTGCCCGTTTGGAAAGTGCGAAGATGCACCATCTGCCGGTCGGCAGCGTTCTGAATCACATCCAGGTTGGCCTCGAACAGCTTGACCCCTAACAGTCGGTAGTGGTTAGGCGGCTGTTCTTCCGACGGAATTCCGAGCCAGATGTGGTACGGATCAAAAGCCTGTTTCATTGCCCGACTCCCCCACCAAACAAGCTATGAAGTATTCCTCTAAATTACGGGTGCGCCGCTCGTGTGTCAAGCCCCCTGGTACGCGATTCAGAACACGGTTCCAGCAGATCGGCTCAGGCCGCGAAAATCTCGCCAACCGGCAAGCTAAAACCCGGCGGACATAGCTATCCGTCAGGATGTCGGTAGGACCGAGGACGACGTGGCCTGTGCGATGGCGAAGGGTTTTGGGGTACCGTCATCTCGACCGACGGCCTGGACGCGATGCGTTGCGGTGTTCAGCAGGCCCGTCGCGGTGGCGTGGTGGTCAATGGCGGGTGGCACTCTAGGGTCTTGGCGACTTAGGCGGCACAACCTGCACGGAGGCGCGGACCTCGACGGGGATCGTGCCGGGGAGATCGCTTTTGATGTGGATCGTCGTTTCAGCCCTGCCGAGAACGGCCTCGGATCCATCGGTGAGAAAAGTGACCGGGATGATGTGGAGGGTCTTGGCCCGATCGCTCGTTTGGCACTGGAAGTGCCGGTCGCTTGAGCGCACGGCAAGAATGCGAAACGCCGAGTAGCCCTGGACGACGAGGTTTCGCGTGACGGGCCGGCCGACCTCCGCCAATCCCATCAACAGCGGCGACGGCCGAACGCTTAGCGCGGAGGTCACCACCCCTTCGACGGCGACCGGTACGCGCGCGGAGCGGGTGTTATGGTCATTCGTGACCAACACCAGGTGGTCCCGGATGTATCCCGGCGGCGCGTCTTTTTTGAGCGTTACAGTGAGGTTGTAGGCGACCTTTCCCGCCGCACGGCCGGTTTCCACGACGCCGGCCTCGATGTGAGGATTGGCGCATTCGACGCGCTTGATCCGCCAGTCGCCGCGGCCGGCATAGCTGATTTTTAGAGTTCTGGTCGCTCCCGCTGATTGGCCGACCGACCCGAACTCGGCGGCGCCAGGCTGCACCACGACGTCGCCGCGGATATAGGCGTAGACGTACAGTTGTATCTCCGCGTGGAACGGCAGATCGAAGACGACCGTGATTGTCGAGTCCTTGCGTCCCAGAAATCCCCGAGTGTCCATCGCGACGACGATCTCGGCTTTCTCCCAGGTTTTCAGCGTACGCTTGGTGGCTTCCGTCTTGGAGCATCCGCAACTCGACGAGATGGACTTGATGTGGACGTCTTCCTCGTAGATGTTTTCGAGGACGAAGCGGTGTTCGACCTTTGCCCCGCGGGCGACGACGCCGAAATTGCGCGTGGTTTTGTTGTCGAACATCGCCCGCGCCCAGTCCTGGCCACAGGCGGCGGGGGCAAGCAGCATCCAGGCTGCGATCGCGCCGACGGCAATGGTTCCGTGCGAGCTTCTCATGGTTGCGATTTATCGGTTTATTGAACGTACTTTACGCCGTTCCCACCACGTTGCCGGTGAACTTGACGCCATCGACGGCCGTCTTTCCGTAAAAGTCGCAGCCGGCGTTTTCGCGGAGCAGGTCGCTGGCCGCCGCGCCGCCGACCATGATCGAAACCTCTTTTCGTCGCCCCGACTCCTCAATCGCTTTTACGGTGGCGATCACCGACTTGAAGCAGGTGGTCAGCAGAACGCTCATTCCCACCACTTGCGGCTTGTGTTCGGCGATGGCCTCGACGAATTTCTCGGGCGGAACATCGACGCCCAAATCGACGACCTCGAATCCCACGCCGCGAAGCATCGTGGCCACGATGTCCTTGCCGATGTCGTGGACGTCGTGTTGGACGGAGCCGAGCACGACCGTTCCGCGCGAGGCGGCCGCCTGGACTTTCTCCAACAGCGGCTTGAGTTCGACCGCCACGGATTTCATAATCATTCCGGCGAACATCAGGTCGGGCAAAAAGCACTCGCCGGCGGCGAAGCGGTTGCCCAACTCGACCATGCCGCGGTTGCACTCGGCGAGAACGTCCACCGCGGAGACGCCCGCGCCGAGCTGCTCGCGGACCAACTCCAGAACCCGGTCTTCCCGCGCGGCGGCCACTGCTTCAAAGAGATTGTCTGATTCGCTCATTGCATCTCCACTTTTCGCCTACATTATGATGTCTAAAACGACACCAAAACCTGCCAAACGTACATATAGCCGAAACCGTCCACCTCCTCCCAAACCCGTTTGACGAGTTCCTCGTCGCCGGTGATTTTCGGATACTCCTTGCGCTTCTCGTCCCAGGTGATGCAAGTTCCCGGCGGACGGTCGATTTTCTGCTGGTCGGTCATGTCAATATGCTCCATACTCGCGGGTACACTCGGTCATTGCCCGAAGGTTTTCTGCTTTCGTGTCGTCCTGCATGATCGCGCTGGCGTCCATGATGTATCCGCCGTCGCGGGCCACGCCGTCGATCACTCGCTTGCAACACTCGCGGACTTCGTCCGGCGTGCCGAAAGCCAGCAGGTCGTTGGGTATTCCGCCGCTGATGCAAAACTTATCGCCCACGGCCTTGTGGACTTCCAATATGTCGCCGCGATCGACGTGGTAGACAATGCTCTGTTCGGGCAACTCCGCGACCCACTTCAGCACCGGGTTCCAGTCCCCTTCGGCATAGAACAACGTCTGATGGCCGTGCGACCAAAGCTCCTCGATGATCCACTTCAGCGTGGGCCAGTAGTATTGCTCGAACTGGTTGGGCGAAAGGAATGGCGGGCAACCGCGGTGCAGCCACAGTCCGATGGGCACGTTTTTCTCCGGGTCGGCGCCGCTCAGCGCGACTTGCAACAGGTGCGGCGCCAAAGCCTCGCACGCCGCCTGGACATTTTTCGGCTGGCGGAACAGGTCCGAGCACATCCCCTTGTATCCCCGCAGCTTGTCGGCCAGGATGTCCAACGGGGCCTTCAGAATCCCCGATATCGCCGAGACCGTGCCCGACTCGCTCCGCAGCAGCGCGGCCTGCGTGCCGAAGCCGCCAAAGTAGCCGAGCATCGCCATGCCGCCCTTAAGGAACGAGAGGTTGTTGCGGAGACTGGTCGGCTCGCCGATCGGGCTGACGTCGCGGGAAACCCGCGGCAGCCACGCGTTGAACAGGTAGCCGGTCGGGTCCGCGATCAACAGATCGTATTCGTCCGGCCGCATCCAAGCTTCGCCCTCGGGCGGCTCGCGGTATTGAAAGCCGGTATCCGGCGGGATCTCGATGCCGGGGGTCGCGTAATACTTCAAGCCGATCGCCTGCGTCAGACCGCTCCAGACGTAGACCATGTTGCCGACCACCGCGTCCCAATCGAAGTCGGCGGCGCACTTCCGCGCTGCGGCAAACGCCTTCTGGTAGTCCTGCGTAACTTCCTGTACCGTGTTGCCTGCGTATTTTGCCGTGAACTCGGCCACGAACGGCCGAATCGGAATCCGGTCCGGCTTCTCGTTCCGCATCGCCGTCACGTAGCGGTCGAGCCGTTGTTGGTAAAGCTGTTCCATATCGGAAGGCATGGCATTATGGTTAATGTGAGGGGTGTCCTGGCTTAATGTATTTGCGCCGCTCATGAGTACGCAGCGAACACGCGGCTGGATTATCGCCAATATGCCAGAGCGGCCCTAACGTGTCAATTGACAGAATAAGGCAGCCAGCAGGAAATGAACTACCAGTACAGCGGACTGTAGGACGGATTTCCTAATCCGTCCAGTGCGACGTACAACTGGTGGACGGACTAGGAAGTCCGTTCTACGGGTAGGTGATTTCCTGCGGGCTGCCTTGGGACCGGCGAACCAATAACTGTCGCTTTCGACTGGGGGTGGCATGTCTCACGCGCGACGGGTTTTCGGAACACTCTTTTAGCTACCGTCGCCGCGCGCCGCCCTGTCCGCGGGCAAAGAACAGCCAATCGGTTAGCTGCTGGTCGATCAGGCGGTTGTCATAGGTGATCGGCTCGACGCGAACTCGCTCGAAGACCTCGCGAAGTGCGTCAGCAAACGGTGAACTTTCGGCGTAGGACCACACCGCCAAGATTCCGTCGGCCGCCAGATGCCGCCGGGCGGCCAGTAAACCTTGCGCGGTGTAGAACGGGATGCTCTCCTCACCCAATCGCTCTTCCGGCGAGTGATCGACATCAATCAGGATCAGATCGAGCAGATCGCCTGGCGGGCCGGCAAGCCGTCGGTAAACATCGCCCTGCGTTACGACCAACCGCTGCTGGCCGCCCATTTCGTTGCACAGCTCGGACGAAAGCGGCACCAGCCCATGCGTAAGCCAATCGATCACTTGAGGCAGCAACTCCACAACCTCGACTCGCGCAACGCGGTCCGACAGGAGCGCTTCGCGCGCCGTATAACCCAGCCCAAGTCCGCCGACCAACACTCGCAGATCATTGCCGGAATGCATCCGTAGCGACATCCGCGCCAAGGCCCTCTCCGAGTCCGTGTAGAAGCTGCTCATCAGAAACTCGTGATTCAGCGTCACCTCGGTCACGATCGTGCCGGGCTGCGAGAGCAATTCACGCCGCCGCAGACACAAGGGCCCCAGCGGACTCGGTTCATAGGCCAGAATCTCGAGTTTCGATTTAGGCATACGCCGCTAACCTACCGGGGGCCATCTATTTGTTCTTCTTTTCTCTTTTTAGTTTTCGTTTTTCCTTAGGGCTGAGCTGGGCCTTTTTCTGTTGTTCCTTCTTGCCCTTATCTTTACTTCCCTTATCACCCATGTCAGTTTCTCCGTGATTGAAAACGAATGTTCCTCTCAGCTCCGTCAGACCGGCTTGACGTTTTCGGCCCTTGGCCCTTTCGGTCCACGTCCTTCGGTGAATGATACGCGTTGTCCTTCTTGGAGTTCTTCGTAGGCCACCCCTTCGAGGTCTGACGAGTGAAAAAACAGGTCCTTGTCGCTCCCGGTGTTGATAAACCCGAAGCCCTTGTCCGTGAGTCGCTTGATGCTGCCTTCTGCCATTTGACCAATTCCTCAAAAAGTGTCCAGCAGCGTTGCCCGAAAACAGCGCGTTCAGGCTGCTCCACTGCAAACCCGTCATTCTATCAGGTGGATTGGCTACAATCAACCGGTAGCAGGCCATGAACTACCAGTACGGCGGACTGTAGGACGGATTTCCTAATCCGTCCAGTGCGACGTACAACTGGTGGACGGACTAGGAAGTCCGTCCTACGGGTAGGTGATTTCCTGCGGGCTGCCTTGGGACCGGCGAATCAATAACTGTCGCTTTCGACTGGGGGTGGCACGTCCCTGAGCGCAGCGAAGGGCGTGGTTTGGCCGTGTACCACGCCCTTCGCTGCGCTCAGGGACATGCCACCCAAATTCGACAATTATTTTTTCTCAGGCCCTTAGCCGCGACCGCTCGACCAAGAAGCGGATCTACGCCCGTGCCGGCATCCCGATTTATTGGATCGTCAATCTGCCGGAGCGGCGGATCGAGGTCTACGCCGACCCAACCGGCCCCTGCGAATCTCCCGACTATCGCCGGCACGAGGATTACGCCGCCGGAGCGGAAGTGCCGCTAACGATTGACGGCCACGAAGCCGGCCGCATCCCCGTTGCCGCATTGTTGCCCGACAACGGTTGACGCTCCAGGTCTCGGCGTCGCAAATTGGTGGTATTTCGAGACATCCGAGCAAACGGTTGAGATTGCGAGATAGCGGCGAACGTGCAAATTCAGCGGCGAGCGAAGCGAGTCCGCTGGAATGCCAAGTTAGGCATGAACCTCAACAAACTCACTGTAGGAGTGCGGCTGAGGCACTGATGCCCCCTCGTCCTTGATGCCCTCAAGATGGAATTCGATGGCTTCCTGGATGCGCTGCAACACCTCTTGCTTTGACTCCCCAACCGCAATGCAGCCTGGTAGATCGGGGACGTATGCCCCAAAACTGCTGGGGCCTTGTTCAACGACAACCATATAGCGCATGATAACACCTCCTACTTCAAACCTGCCTGCTTCAAAACGCTGTTGAGCGTTCCGGGCGGAACATCTACGTTGGGTCCATGTTATCGGCTGAAGAACCAAGCTGTCGCCAATACGAGACCAGCTATCTCACCAACGACTCCGCTTCCATGTGCGGTCTCCGTCTCAACTGCCAGAGCATTTACCACATCGTCGCCGCGGGACTCGCGGAAATAATCAAGCAGTTGCTGACGTGCAGCCTTGACTCGCCGTGACTGGAGGAAATCATTCCAGATCGGGAGAAGCAAGGGCACTGTAGATGCAAGGAAGGCACCAACTGTGAAGGAATCAGGGCCGACCACAAGACGGAAGACACCATAGCCGAATGCCACGGCGAACGCGACGCCAGCGACACCCCCAATAACGCCTGCGACATTCGTTCGCATCGACATCGTCGCCCGAGCGAGAAGAAGCGCAACGGGAAGACCGACAAGAAAAACGCCGCCGGTCAAACAGAACTGCACGAGAGGCACGACTAAGACATATGCGATTACTGTGGACATTGCGCATCTTTCTTTGGCCTAACGATCAAGCTCAGTGACCGCCGCTGGCGAACAGAGTCGAAACGAGAGTCGAAACGGGAGTCGAAACGGAGTCGAAACGGGGACGCAGCTAGTTTTGTCCACTCCGGCTTGCCAATACTAGCTGCGTCCCCGTTTCAACTCCCTGTCCCGTTTACTCGCCTGTCCGTTTACTCGCCCTGTCCCGTTTACTCGTTTAATTAGACCTGTCCCGTTTACCGTTCGTCCGTTTACTTCCCTTGTCCCGTTTACTTCCCTTCTATTGCTGGCCCTCCGCATGTTCCTGTTTGATCTTTTCGAAATACTCAGGATACGCCTTCGAGACATAGTACCAGTACTCTTTATTGCCGCAGTACACTGCGGCAACGTGAGCGCGAAACCTTTCCCTTGTGGTCATGTTCTCCAGACCAATGGCGTGCGCAACCCCGGGGAATTGGAGCGGGGTGAATTGCTCGACGGCGAAGCGGTAGAAGTAGTACGGGGGGCCGTTGGTCGCTCTGATCAATTCCTTCGAACTCAACCAGTGGGTTGAATATGCGGCGAAGGGAAGAATATTGTAATAAAGCGTACTGAAGACAAGGAAGATGATGGGGGCTACGATACCTGCAAGAAAGAGCCGCCCCTTCGAAGGCGGCTCTTTCTTGCCCGCGATGAGCACGACGAGCAGCAACGGAACACCCAGACCAATAGCATAGAGAAGGCAAAAAACAATCGGGACGTAAATTGCCAACAGGAATGTCGAGAGAAATCCACTGAGACTCTGAAAAGGGTATGCGGTTGCTGTAAGCAATTGTAGCAGGATGTAGCGCACCGGACTGAACAATAGCAAACACAGGAGCAACCATATCGTGAAGATCCGGGGAATGCCTTCCTGTTTCTCAAACAACATGCCGACTGCCGCTACCACGATTCCGCAGATCAAGGGAATGGAAAACACCCAGGTCAGAACCTGAGAGATCATTGATGAAGCGAACGGATCGGCATTCATTCAGTCATCTCCTTCATAGGGCCAACATTGTTTAGATTGATCCGCACAACATGCCGAGAGAGTTGAAAAAGGGACGTCACTGATTATGTTGGCCAATATCAGTTATTTTCCCTTTTTCTGACCCCGCGACGTTGTAGTGCCGCTTCATCTCGTCGAAAACGTTCGACGAGTCAGGAACCGGGCTGATCGCGGCGCGTTCCGCGAGGCCGAGAAACGGCTTGCATGCTGCCTCCAACCACAATTTGTCCGTAATTGTCCCCTCTCCCTTCAACTCACGTGCAACCTCCAATAATGTCGCTTCATTAGCGGCGAAAATCCATTCCTCGGCGCAGGATGCGAGGAAACAGTTCACGTTGAGCACGGACAAGCCCTTGACCCTTTCAAGCGACTCCTTGTCCCCACCAAAAATAATCCGTTTTTTCGAGAGGGGTGCAAGAACCACGTGTCCCTGCGAACTCTTTGACGATGTTGAACACACCGGGTGATCGGTGAGAACGAGGTTCGCGTCCGTACTGATGATGCGGCAAATCCATCTCCAGCCCGGAAGCGTATACACCTCCTTGAGATGCTCGAACAATTGTGGGCGAAATATATTATGGAACAGAGTTGGATCCATCACGTACGCCGCCTGGAAAAGCGGCGGCTTATTTAGCATGATCGATTCGGTCATCCTGGGGATGAACTGCGTTCGGCACAACTGAGAAATCGTCCAGTCAATAAATGCCTCACCTTCTTCCTTCGGAGCCGTGCCACCGCGCCACGGTTCGTCCGCCAGCACCGGGTAGTATTTGGCAAATCGTTGCTCAATTGCCGTTAGCCAGTCTGCGTCCAGATCGCCGCTGGTGTCCTTATAGTAGTTCTCCTTCCAGAGAATTCCCCTCGGCCATCTGGGACGCTTTAAGACCGCGAAACTCGGTTTTCGCATTGCCCGCAACTGCCCGCGCTCATTCGCAAACCGCCGAATCATCTGTTGGGGCACGCAGTGTTGTTTGGGGCCAGTTTGCATCGGCTCCCCCTCTCAGCATTGTTCGTTTTCCAGACGTCTGAAACTCGTCGATCCCCTCAATGTAGCGGGTAGCTGCAGGGTGTCAAGACGCCTTCGTTTTCCCACGGCGGCTCCATCGCCCCACATTGCGGCTGACTCGAGAACGGCAGCCGTCCTCTTTTCCCGTGTCAACATTCAGCATCTCGAAATACCTACCCCAGAAGTAAGCGTCCGGCCCATCCATGATAGGAACCATGAGGAGCCGGCGTCACTTGCAGTGGGCGCGGCGATGAGTGCGGCGGGCTCGGGTGCGAGCGGCTTTGGCTCGGGATTCGTCGAGCCGATGGGTGAGGACTGCCTCGGG
>CBDAFL010000147.1:0-2174 GCA_965195225.1 uncultured Thermoguttaceae bacterium | reverse complement strand
ATCGCGCCCGAGCAGCCCGGCGCGGAGCGGGAGTCGTTCGGCGACGTGCTATTGGTGGGCCGTTTGCGCGACGCAATCGACCGGCTGAACCCCGATATTCCGAACGAAGCCCGCGAAGATGCCTTGCGAAAGGTCTTGCGGCCCGACAGGCCGACGCTGGTGACTAATTGGACAGCGCCACTTTGCACGCTCAGATCGTCATAACGTTATGCTCTGTAAGGAGTTGCAGAATGACGGATGGATGCGCTGGAGCAGCATCGAAACGGTTGATCCATGTGCGACAACTGGCGGCGCTGATATCAATGCCATCATACTCACCGACCGACACGTACTACGCTCGTAAATGGCGATATTTCAGGATGTTTGAGAACCCAAGACTACGTCAGTTGCCGTGATGCTAGCACGGTTCCTATGAGCTTGACATGATTGGACTTATGGCGATTACGAAGCCAATATTCGCCGAAGGGGTGGAATGACTGGCGGAAGGTCGAGAACCAGTGCGCAGCATCAACTTGCCCTGCATGGTCGGGCGCGGAATGAGTTGACTTGCCCCGGGTGGGAACAATGTGGACTAGGAACTATCGTCGATAGAAGGGCTGGACGTCAGACTTTGCAGGTCCGCCAAACGAGTTGCCGACAGGTTCCAAGGTAAGAAGGATGCGGGATCGTCCGGCGCCTTGCCGCCGCTTGCCGCACAAACGTCCAAATACCAACGTAGCCACTTTCGCGGGTTGATCTTCCAGACAGCCAACGTGGCGAAAATCGAAAACATCATCACCGCCAACCGGCCTGACCACTCGGCGCCGCTGCCATAATAGTTCTTGCGACCAAGCGCCGGGTTGCGGATCAAGCGTTCGCCGTAGTTGTTGTCCAGCGGAATGCGTGGGTCGTCGACGAACAACGTCAAGCCGTTCCAATGCTCGTTCAAACTGACAAGCACTTTGCGACATGGCTCGCGAAGTGTGTCGTCGGCCAGTTCGCTATCTCGCTGCGCTGCCATCGCGGCAACGTGCTGACGCAACTTGGCGTCGTCGTCGGCGAACTCGACAGTCTCCCACGGATGCCGCAGTCGTTCGCGATTCAAGCGATACAACTCGCGGATCTGACGCAGCCACGTCAATGCCCAGGCCGTGAGTTCCGGGTAGCCTTTGCCAACTCGCACAAAGTCGCGGCGCACGTGAGCCCAACAAAACGCCAGCAACAGCTTTCCTTCTTTGACTTGCCGCATTATTTTGTAGGCAATGTAGCGGTCGACCATCAGAACGCCTTGCACGGCGTCGCCAAAGTGCGACTGCGGTACGTTATGACTGCGGCTCGGATCGAGTACATAGACGACGGTGTCTTCACCCGCGAACAACCACAACCACCAAAGACGGCCCGTTTTTCCGGCCTTTTCCAGAAAAACTTTCCAGCGAGTCTCGTCCGCATGAAAGTACGCCGACTGCAGATGGCGAGCACGAATCGCATCGTAGATCGGCGTGAACAACGGCTCGATTCGCTTCAGTCCGTCAGCGATCGTTCCCGGCGCGAGGCTTAGTCCCAACAGCCGAAGCTGCTCGATGACGCGGTGCATTGGCCGCTGTAAGTGAAACTTCTCTAGCAGCAGGTGCATCCACACGCTCGTGCCGTAGATGCTCTTGGGCAGGACCTTCGGCGGCAGCGGCGCGGTGACGGTTCGAGGTCGACCCGAACAGTCGCAAGTCTGTCGGTAACGCTTGCGGCGAGTCACTCGACGATAGACGATGGTTTCGATTTCGATTTGTTCGCAATCATCGCTGTATCCGAGATCCGCCAGCGGCTTGCCACAGTAATCACAGATTTTGGCGTCTTCGGCCAGATCGATCAGTTCCTCGCGTGCCGGCAAGTGCGAGTAGTCTCTTCGCTTCGGTGCCGGGCGTCCCGGTTGTTGCCCTCGTTTCCTTTTTGGAGTCGCGGGATTCCGAGGATCGTCGAGGTCATTGGAGCGATCGGTAGCCGATTGCTTCTCGGATTGTTTTCCGAAGCGTTCGGCCTTGAGTTGACGATTTTCGGCCTTGGCCTGATCGAGTTCGGCCTGCAGTTTTGTGTTTCGCTCCACGGCGCGAGCATGCATGCTCTTCCAATAGCCCAACTCGCAGCGTAGTTCCGCGTTCTCACGTCTCAGTTCGCGGACTTCCCGCCGCAACTGCCGGACG
>CBDAFL010000146.1:0-9444 GCA_965195225.1 uncultured Thermoguttaceae bacterium | reverse complement strand
GACCAACTACTGGAAATTGCCGTCCCCTTCCAGAGCCTTGGCCGAAAGACCGATCAGCCGGTACACTTTTACGTCGAGTTGCTTAAGGACGAGCAGCCGGTGGAGCGAGTGCCGCACGAAGGGGCGATCGAAACCGCCGTCCCTTCGCCGGATTACGAACTGATTATGTGGCAAGTGTGAGTTGAACTTATTATGCGAATCCGCAAGCGGGATCGCTGAAATTGCGAAACCGCAAGCGGCTGGCTTCCCGAGTCCCGAACCCCGAGTCCCGAACCCCGATCTACTTCTTATGCCTGACCTTCGCAAAGACCCGATCGTAGGCCGCTGGGTGATAATCGCCGAGGCGCGAGCAAAACGGCCGCACGACTTCGATTCGACCCCGCAGCGTCAGAAGGGCCGTTTCTGTCCTTTCTGCGAGGGACACGAAGACAAGACCCCAAACGAGATCATCGCCTATCGCAAGTCCGGCACGCACCGGAACCGCGAGGGTTGGCGGGTGCGGGTGGTGCCGAACAAGTTCCCCGCGCTGGAAATCGAAGGCCAACTGAACAAGCGCGGCGATGGTATCTACGATATGATGCGCGGCGTCGGCGCGCACGAGGTGATTATTGAGTCGCCCCGCCATATTATCAGCACGTCCGAACTCTCGGAGGAAGAGCTGCGCGAGGTGTTTTGGGTCTACCGCGACCGTTTGGTGGACCTGAAAAAAGACCCCCGGCTGGTCTACGGTATGATCTTCAAGAACGTCGGCGCGGCGGCCGGCGCTTCGTTGGAACACACCCACAGCCAACTGATCGTCACCCCGGTCGTGCCGATCAACGTCTGGGAAGAAATGACCGGCTCGCTGGAGTTTTACAACTACCGCGGCCGCTGCGTCTACTGCGACATGATCCAGCAGGAGCTGGCCACCGAGAAACGGATTGTGTTGGACACGCCGGGCTTCATCGCGTTCTGCCCCTTCGCCAGCCGGTTCCCCTTCGAGACGTGGATTTTGCCGAAGAACCACTCCAGCCACTTCGAGAACATTCTGAAGAACGAGGTCGAGGAGCTGTCGGGGGTTATGCGACAGGTGATCGTCAAGGTCGAGGCGGCGCTTGACCAGCCGGCCTACAACTACATCATCCACACGGCCCCCTTTGACACCCAAGAGCTGGGACATTACCACTGGCATATAGAGATTATGCCGAGTTTGACGAGGACGGCCGGTTTTGAGTGGGGAACCGGTTTTTACATCAATCCGGTCTCGCCGGAGCAGGCCGCCGCGTTTCTACGCGAGGTCGAGGTCGAATCCTCGCCGGCATAAAATATTCCGGCCAGGCAGGTTGGATAAACTGGGGTGTGGCTGCCGATTAAGAAGGGTGTTGCCGCTCGTTCCCATGCTCTGCGTCGCAACGAGGAAAAATACCAAAACACCCCCGCACAAGTCGATCAATCATGCCCAATCCAATCCGCTTTATCCTGGCCCTGCACAACCACCAGCCGGTCGGCAATTTCGACGATGTATTCCGACGGGCGGTGGACGAGAGCTATCTCCCGTTTCTGGAAGTCTTCGGTCGTTTCCCGTCGCTGAAGCTCTCGCTGCACGTAAGCGGCTCGCTGATGGAATGGCTCGATGCGCATCACCCCAAGTACATCGACCGGCTGGCGGAGTTGGTCGACGACCGGCGGATCGAGATACTCGGCGGCGCCTATTACGAGCCGATCCTGGCGATGGTCCCCTCTCGGGACCGTGTGGGACAGATACGCAGTTACACCCGATGGCTGCAAAACCGCTTGGGGGCCACCGTTCGCGGACTTTGGACGCCGGAACGAGTCTGGGAGCAATCCTTCGTCCGCGATCTGGCCGACGCGGGGATCGAGTACACCGTGCTGGACGATTTCCATTTTCGTTGCGCCGGCGTGGAGCAGTCGCAACTGACCGGCCACTTCCTGACCGAGGACGAAGGCCGTCTGCTCTCGGTGTTCCCCGGCAGCGAGCGGCTCCGCTACCTGATCCCGTTCGGCGATCCGCAACAAACGATCGACTATCTGGCCCAAATGGCCGACGAGCATCCGAATACGGTGGTTGTCTTCGGCGACGACGGCGAAAAGTTCGGCGTCTGGCCGGAGACCAACAAACACGTCTACGGAGACGGCTGGCTCGAACGGTTCTTCAACGCCTTGGCCGAGAATCAGGATTGGATCAATGTGACCACGCTGGCCGAGGCGCTGGACAACGTGCCGCCGGCCGGCAAGGTCTATCTGCCCGATTGCAGCTACCGCGAGATGACCGAATGGGCACTGCCGACCGAAAGCCAGACGGAATACGAGCAAATCGAGAATCAGATGCGGGACGATCCGCGATGGGAGTCGCTACGGCCGCGGATCCGAGGCGGTTTCTGGCGGAACTTCAAGGTGAAATACCCGGAAGCCGACGAAATGTACTCCCGCATGATGGCCGTCAGCCGGCGATTGCAGGAAACGCTCGAGGCGGCCGTCGCCGGAGATCCGGTCGACGGCGAGCTGGTCGAACAGGCCAGGGCCGAACTGTATCGCGGCCAGTGCAACTGTGCCTACTGGCACGGCGCGTTCGGCGGCATTTATCTGCCCCACCTGCGCAACGCCGTCTACAAACACCTCATCGCCGCCGACAACCTGCTGGATCGCGCGACAGGCAAACCGGAAACGTGGGTCGAGGCGGTCGCCGAGGACTTCAACTTCGACGCCCATCAGGAAGTACGCCTGAACAACGATAAACTAATCGCCCTGCTGTCGCCCAGCCGCGGCGGACAATTGCTCGAACTAGACGTCCGCGGCACCGAGCACAACCTGTTGGCCACGCTGGCCCGTCGCCCCGAGGCTTATCACAAGAAAGTGCAAGCCGGAGAGCATCATAACGGCGATCAGGTGGCCAGCATCCACGAGCGGGTAGTGTTCAAGCAGCCCGACCTCGATCGCCGGTTGCAATACGACGACCACCCACGCAAGAGTCTGGTGGACCTGTTCTACGACAACGACGCGACGTTGGAGTCGATTGCCGCGTGTACGGCGCCACAGCGGGGCGATTTCGTCCACGGCGTCTACGATGCACGCATCCGCCGCAACCCCGACCGTATCCAAGTGCAACTGCTGCGCGACGGCCATGCTTGCGGCGTGCCGGTGCGGATCACCAAGGGGCTTACGCTGGACGCCGGCAGCAACACGCTGCAAGCGGCCTATCTGCTGGAGAACCTGCCGACCGACCGGCAGTTGCATTTCGCCGTCGAGATGAACTTCTCCGGCATGCCTCCCGAGGCCGAAGGACGAAACTTCCACGACATCGAAGGCAACCTGCTCGGCCAGCTTGGCTCGAAGTTGGACCTGCACGAAGTGTTCGGCCTAGGGTTGAGCGACGAATGGCTCGGGCTGGACGTAGGGCTGAAAATGTCCCGGCCGACCAATTTCTGGACGTATCCGGTCGAGACGGTCAGCCAATCGGAGGGCGGATTCGAGTTGGTCCATCAATCGGTGGCGGTTTTGCCCCACTGGCTGGTCGAGGCCGACCGCGACGGCCGCTGGAGCGTGACCATGCAACTCTCGCTGGCCACTACCCGCGCCGAGAACCATCACAGCCACAACAACGCCGAAGCCGTGGCGGCAACGCTGTAAAAACGGTCAACGCGCGCTTTGGCAGCCTACCACGGTCGGTTCTATCCTACGACTTCTTTGTTTCCGAAAAGAGGTCGAGATAGGCTTGATAGCGAAACATCCGATTGCGGGATCTGCCCGTGATTTCCCGAAGTATGCCCAGCCTGGATAGTTCAGAGACAAGGTCGTTTGCGTTGGAATATGACACATCACATATTTTCCCGACACGATTCACGTCCACGAAAGGTTCCATAAACAGCTTGTCGAGCAACCGCAAAGCTTTTGCCGATCTCCGGCGGTTTTGGTTGTGGATGATATCCCGATGTTCATCTCGGAGATTCAGCACGCGGCGCGCCGTAGTCGTGGCGTCAGCGGCTACTTCCGCCACTCCCTGAAGGAAGAACGTCAACCATTCTTCCCACTGGCCTTCATCGCGTATGGCCTGTAGACGATGATAGTATTCCTCGCGGTGTCGCTTGAAAAAGATGGACAGATACAGCAAGGGCCTTGTCAATATCTCCCGCTCACATAGTAAGAGTGTCGCGAGCAAACGCCCCACTCGCCCGTTTCCGTCTCCAAAAGGGTGAATGGTCTCGAATTGGGCGTGTATGAGTCCCACCTGAATCAGGTCAGGCATCGTGCCGCGAAGATGACAAAACTTCTCGAAATCGTTCAGTGCCGGCAACATTTCTTGAACGGGCGGCGGCACGAATCTCGCTTCGCTCAACGTGCAGCCAGGTGTTCCAATCCAGTTTTGTAAACGGCGAAATTCGCCAACAACTCGTTCTGATCCACGCGTCCCGGCTAAGAGTTTTGAATGTATTTCTCGAATCAGACGCAATGAAACCGGCAAGGTTGCAAGCCGTTGCAGTCCATGATTCATGGCCGCGACGTAATTCGCTACTTCCCGTACGTCAGGAGACCGCGACGATTTGAGC
The DNA here is from genome assembly GCA_965195225.1 of uncultured Thermoguttaceae bacterium. GTDB lineage: Bacteria > Planctomycetota > Planctomycetia > Pirellulales > Thermoguttaceae > JAHIKV01. The sequence continues at coordinate 4,900 of CBDAFL010000146.1, read as the reverse complement.
GGCCTCGCCTCAAATTCCAATAGATCATCCAAGGATGCCTGGGTTCCTTCTATTTGGCTGGATAGAACGGCTTCCTTGCGCACGTACATATAAACGAACAGGTCTGGATTGGGCAGTGTTTCGGCAGCACCATCCAGCCGGGCCAAGGATCGATCGGCCTTGGAGAGCAATGACCAGAGCGGTTGATCCATATTGATTGGCGGGTCCGGCGGAAGGGAAGCTGGCACAAAAGCGCTGTAGTCCCCAACTTGGCGAATGTAACGACCCGCACGAGTCTTCCTTGGGTCCGACATGGCATCCTCGTGAAATTATCCAATTACTGAAAATGCCGCTTTTCAGTAATACCACTTCCGCTACTACTGTCATCGGTAACAAGGGCCTACATAAAATGGTTATATTACTGAAAACAATAATTTTCAATAATAAAAATGCTGCTGCTGCTTTTTTCGACAACAAGCAATACCCTGCTTCAGGCCCACTCAGTCACCACCCGCCGTTTAGTATCGAGGCCGGCCGCGACGGCCGCTGGAGCATGACCATACAGCTTTCGCTGGACCCCGTGTGCCGGAGGAACAACTACGGTTACGATCACAAAGAGGCCGTGGCGGCCACTACGTGACAGCTTGGGTGAGTACAACTCCTACTTCAACCCTATGTTGTGCAACTCTACGGCTTGAAACCATCCGCCGCCCGGGAGTAGGATGCCCTCCATTGAGACATCGGCGGCATATTCCCCGAGGGCCACATGCGCGACTTCCAAAACGAAAGCCTCAGCCACGATCCCGTACACGGCTATATCCCCTTCACGTCGCCGGCAGGGCTGCCGGAGGGAGAAGTCTCCGAACGAGAGATCATCGACCATCCGTGGCTCCAGAGGCTGCGGCAGATACACCAATTGCAGACCGCGTGGTGGGTCTTTCCCACGGCCGAGCATACCCGATTCCAACACGTGCTCGGGGCTATGCATCTGGCAAGCCGGGCCGTGGCCGAACTCTACGACAGCCTGCGAGAGGTCTGCCCCGAGGCGCCCGGCCGCGGATACGTCGAGTCCTTGATGCGGATGGCCGCCCTGTTGCACGACGTGGGACACGGGCCGTTCGGCCACTTTTTCGACCAGCATTTCCTGGCCGATTACGGCTTGAATCACGAACTGCTCGGCGGCGAGATCATCCGCCGCGAGTTTGCCGAACTGATCCGCCGAGTGCGCCGCAATCCGAACTCGCGGCTGGAAGACGGCGAAACGCTCGACCCCGAACAGATTGTTTTCCTGATTACGCGGCCCGTAGGCGACGACGACGGGCCGCGATGGCTGCGGTTTCTACGCGCCCTGTTCAGCGGGTTGTACACCGTCGACAACATGGATTTCGTCCTCCGCGACGCCTACATGTCGGGCTACAGCGCTCGGGCCTTCGACCTCGACCGGCTGCTCCACTACAGCGCGTTCACCGAAAAAGGCTTGACCATTCACGAGCGGGGCCTCTCGGCGCTGGTCCGTTTCATCTCGGTCCGCGCGGAGCTTTTTCGGGCAATATATTTTCACCGCACGGTGCGGGCAATCGACCTCGAACTGCAAGAACTGTTCCAAGACGGTAAACGGCGGCTGTTTCCCGGCGATCCGCGGCAACACCTCGATCAATACCAACGTCTGACCGAGTGGTCGCTGCTGGTGGAGGTCACCCGCTGGCCGGAGAGTTCCGACCCCGAGTTGCGCGAGTTGGGCGGCCGCTGGCGGGAGTTCCTTGCCCGACGGCTGCGATGGAAGATGGCCTGCGAGCGGACGGTGTTTTTCGCCCCGGGCGAAGCGGAGCAAGGGAGCGTGCTGAGCAACGTCGCCGCGTTCGAGGCGGCGGTCCGTGCGGAACTGCCGCCCGAGTTGAAGGACTTGCCGTTGCGAGCAGACACCGCCCGACACGTTCACCGTCCCGGCGCCCATACCCCGGCGTCGGGCCAAAACTTCCTCCTCGACCCCGCCACGGGTTCAATCCACGACCTCGATCAACGCATGTTGTTTCGTCGCATCGCCATCAGCTTCCGTATTTGCCGCATTTACGCCCTGAACGATCGACATAATGGTGAGTTGGCCGCCGCGCTCGATCGACTGACCGGCGCCGGCGGTGCGGACGACGCGACGAATATGTAGTTTCTGTTGCGGAAGGTCCATTTCCGTCACCCTGAGCGAAGCGAAGGGTCTCGAAGTGCGGAGATTCTTCGCTTCGCTCAGAATGACAAGGAGGCGACCTGAGACGCCTCCTGCAACCCTGCTGAATGGGGGCCGGGGGTTTTTGCCAACGCCGTCAATAATAATTGAGGCTTGCCTGCGGCGACACGCGAAAGTTTCTCCCATGCATGCGCCGGCTGCGATTGACAGGGGTTGGCCCGATGCGTTAGAGTTCCATTATCCAGAAATTCCCGGCGCAGCATCATTATCCCTCATCTAATAATCATCCAAACACGGGAAGGCCCATCCGACATGCCACGGACACGTCGTTCCGCCGAGCCATATTCGTTTTCTCCGGCCAACTATGACGACGCGCTGGCGGTCGAAGCGGCGTCGTTTTCCGCCAGCGTTCTCGATTTCCCCCATGCTTTTTTCGGGCCTCTGCACTATGAGCCTGGGTACGCGTACCCGCTGATCGTGTGGCTGCACGGTTGCGGCTGCGACGAGCGGCAGTTGCAACGGGTCATGCCGCTGCTGAGCATGAGAAATTACGTGGCCGTGGCGCCGCGCGGGATCGCTTTGCCCGACGAAAACGCCGACCGGCACGACCGTTTCGGATGGTTGCAGACCGAAGACCACGTCCAACACGCCGAGCAACGTGTGTTCGAGTGCGTGGAGTTGGCCACCCGCAAGTTCCATGTCGCCCCGGATCGGGTCTTTTTGGCCGGCTTCGATCGCGGCGGTACGATGGGGATGCGGATCGCCCTGGGCCATCCGAGCCGCTTCGCCGGTGTGATCTCGCTCTGCGGCGAGTTTCCCACCGACCGCAAACCGTTCGGCAATCTGGTCGCGGCGCGTCAACTGGGGCTCTTTCTCGCCGCCGGCCGCGTCAGCAAACAATACACCACCGATCAGGCCTGCGCCGATTTGCGGCTGATTCACGCGGCGGGCCTGTCGGTCACGTTGCGGCAATATCCGTGCGGCCACGAACTGACGCCGCAGATGCTCACCGACGTCGATCGCTGGATCATCGAGCAGATCGCTCCCCCCGACGCCTCCGCCGTCCCGTTCGAGGCCGAGTGGTCCCGCGATCTCGATTAATTTGGGCTGACCTTACCCCGGATTATTCCCGCTTGCGGCGTAGCCGCGACCAAGAGGGTTTCCGGCGAATCACTTGTTCATCAGCCCTCGCGGAATCTCGTGCGATGGCCGTAAACTCCTGCTGAATAAAGGCTTACGGTAAAATCCTCTTCCGGCGCGAATTTTCTTCCCTAAGTTTCCGCAATTCTGGAAATAATAGTAGTAGCGGGAAACTGCCGGCAACGACCGGCCTCGTCTAGCGGAGGGGTACTGTGTCCGACCTTCATAGCCATGATGCCTTCGTGGAAATCCTGTCGCGTCACCGTGGACAGTTGTTTGGCTACATCCATGCCTTGGTGCGCAGACTGGACGACGCGGAAGACATTTACCAGGACACCGCCCTGGTGATGTGGAGCAAGTTCCGGGAGTACGAGCCTGGGACGAACTTTCTTGGCTGGGCCTGCGCGATCGCCCGGTTCCGGACGGCGAATTTTCTGAAAAGCGAGCGGCGCAGACGGAAACATTTCAGCCAGGCGCTGCAAGAGGAGCTGGCCGCGCTGCAAGCGTCCGTCCATCCCGACGACGCCGGGCTTCAGCAAGAGGCGCTGGCCGATTGCATGGAGCGGTTGCCCGAGTCGGATCGCCAACTGGTGGAACTCTGCTACGGCAGCCACGATAGCTTCCGCCAGGTGGCCGAGCGGTTGGGGCGTTCGCCCCAGTCGGTCTACGACTCGCTGAGCCGTATCCGCCGTGTGCTGTTCGAGTGCATTGATCGCGCCGTTGCGCGCGAAGAGCGGTCGCGAGACACGGAGGAACGCCGATGACTCCGGAACGACCAACCGACGAAACGCTTCGCACGTTGTTGGACGCCGCGTGCAGCGACGTGCTGACCGACGAGCAATTCGAGCATCTCGAGGCCTCGCTGTCGGCCAGCGAGGATGCCCGGCGGGAATACCTGCGCTATTTCACCCTGACCGGCGAATTGCGTTATCTGCTCAGCATGGCCCAAGCCGACGCCGCGGCGCGCGAGCGGACGGGCATGGAGTACGCCGCCGGGGACCATCTTGCCGATAAGCCGCGCATACCGTCCCGGGAAACGTCGCCCGGTGTTCCGTTTCCCGCCTGGATATTCCGGGGCATGGCGGACGGCCTGTCGCGGGAGTGGACCCGCGCGTATTTGTCGGCGGCGGTGATTCTAGGTCTGTTTCTGCTGGTCGCTTCGTTCATTTACGTCCCCCATACCGCACCGATCGACCGGGCCGGGCAACTGGCCGAGAACGCGCCGCGGATGCCCACGGTGGAGTTTGTCGGCCGGATCACCGGCATGGTCGATGTGAAATGGTCCGACGATCCCCACTACCTGCCCCCGCCGGACTTCGCACACGTTCCCTTAGGCAGAAAATACATCCTCGACGCTGGCCTGTTGGAAATCACCTACGACTCCGGGGCCAAGGTGATTCTCGAAGGCCCCTGCACCTACGAAGTCGAATCCACCGCCGGCGGCTACCTCGCGCTGGGCAAGCTGACCGCGCGGGTGGGGGAAGACAAGGAGACAAAGAGACAAGGAGACAAGGGAAAGAAGGCCGATGCCGCATCTCCCCATCTCCTTGTCTCCCAGTCTCCCGGTCTCCCGGTCTCTCCCCTCTTCTCCGTCCGCACTCC
>CBDAFL010000145.1:0-7769 GCA_965195225.1 uncultured Thermoguttaceae bacterium | reverse complement strand
GGGGCGGGGGCCGACGTACCGTCGGCCGCTAAACGTACCGCATCGCTATGCCGAGTATCATCCGATATCATGCGACCGGGCCGGCGGAATTTCGCCGAGTAGAAATCCCTTTTCGCCCACTACGTCCTTGCCGCGGTGCAGCAAAATGCGGACGCGGACGCACCAGCGCAACTTGACGATCTGCCCGTCGTAACTCAGGGGAGTGTTGGGTAACGTGGTGGAAAATTGCTCCGGCCGGCGTGGATCGAACGGAAATTCCCGGTCGGCGTCGCGCTGCCAGAATTCGTGGACGGCCATGTCTTCATCGCCTTTGCCCTCGGTGTGCCAGAGCACCGACGCCTCGATCGCCTTGATTCGTTGGGAATCGGACGATTCGATCCAATACCGGCCGGAGAGCGTTTCGCCGGGGCGAAAAACGCGGCCGTCGCCGTCGAGAACAATCGAGATCAAAAAATCCGGGTTCATCAATCGGGGTCTCCGACAATCGGGCGGACGATTACGGTGAAGGCGCGACGGTAGTTGGGCCAACCGGCCACGTCCCCTTCGACCATCAACGCCCAATTGATCTCGTTGTTCTTGGCCGCGAAGGAGTGCATGGCGCCCTTGGGCACGTCGAACTCGATATCCGTCTCGAAAGGCAGCCCTCCGTGGATGACGAATCCCTCGCGAAGAAACAACTCGCTACGGAAAACCTCGCGGGTTTCCGTCCGGGTGTTGGTCCCCTGGCGATACGTGGCCGATTCCTCGCAAGTCAGCGACACCCGCAAGGCGTTCATGTCGAGCCGTCCCGATTGGGAGAGGAACACACGATATTTTTCGCCTGGATGCAGCGGATGATCGGATATCTCCAGGCGTGTCGGCCCGATGCCCGCGGCGACCAGCAGTTTCCGCAGAAAGATAACGATGGCCCCGAAACCGACCAACACAAAGGGTATGGTGAAAAGGGTCAGGAACCAATCCGGATTGCCCTCCAAGTGGCCGTCGACGGAGATCACCACGAACACCGTCACTACTCCGTTCCAGATCACGCAGAAAGTCAAAATTCCCAACAAGGCCCAAGCGGGTGAGCCGCTGATCGGCAGGCGGAACTTGAGTTTCGTGCCGGGGCTATTCGTCACGTCGGCGCCCTCGGGGACAAAGGGACAGCGCCGGTCGCCGTGGCCACGGATTCCGAGAAAATCCCGCTCCACTCCGTTCCGCGATAGAACAGAACGGCGTTCGGCCGACTTGCCCCAACCGAACAACGTGTGGATCAGTCCGCCCGCCCCAATGACGATGAACGAAAACGGCACGGCGAACGCGAACCACAGCCACCGAGGGTATCCCCGCGACAACACGACCGTGTACGGATTGGCCGGGTCGTACCAGCAAGGATAAAGGTTGTTCTGCTCCGGGGAATAGAGATCGAATCGATCGAGGATCGCTTGCGCGTCCTCGCGGTTGTTGTAAGGGGTTTCATTGATGTCGTAGTACGACGGGGTTTGGATTTTGACGTACTCGATATTCAGCTTCGGCCGGAATTCAAGGCCGTCGTCCCCGTGCCTTTCCTCGATCTGTTTCTCCAGCACCCTGCAAGTGGTTTCGATGAACTCTCGGTTGACTCGCCACCGGGGCACAACCTCGCCAATGAACAGCAGCGCCAATCCGCCGCAACCGGCCAAGAGAAACAGGGCCGAGAAAGCCGCCTCGAGGCCAACGCCCAAGGTGGGCGAGCCGGTCCGCCGGTGCCCCCGTTTCTTGCCGTAGTAGCGAAAAGCGCGTCCCAAGAGAAGCCCCCCAACCACCGCGTTCATTCTGTACGAAAAGCCATTCCAATTGCTCTTCGTTTGTTGAGTATCAGATAATCAATGTTGCGAACATTAGCTTCCTGATTCTCAATAGCCGGCTAAACGTCGACGCCTTGCAGCATTGTGCCGAAGCCTTAACGCGGCAACTGCGGGTCCGCCGGCATATTGGACATCGGTCCCTGCGGCCTCTCGCGATGGAAGCCGATCGTGTCCAACGCAAGGTACACTTCTTCCAGCGTTTTTTCGCCGAAGTTCGAGATACCCAGCAGATCATCGCGCGTGCAATGCAACAAATCGTTGACCGTGAATACCCCTCTTTCCTCAAGACAATTCGTTGTGCGCACCGACAATCCGATCTCCGCCGTGCTCATTTCCAACTTTTCGGCAAGGTTCTTGGCAAAAGTGTGGGTCGTGCAAAGTGGAATACGGGTACCCATGGGTTCCCTCCCAAATCGGGGTTATTGCGAGGCAGATGCCAGCGACGACGGGAACGCCCCATCGTCGGCGTCGTAAGTATAGCAATTCCGGCGATTTTGGGTAGTAGCACTTCTTGATGGTCGGAAATCCAACGTCTGAACGACAAACGCCCCGCGACTGCGGTCGCGGGGGAATGTGGCTTTTCGGACGTCAACGGGTACTATGCGCGCGGAGGCGTCGCCTCCTACAAGGTTTCTGCGTATACTGCGTATTATGCTCGACGAACTCACCGAAGCCCAACGCGAGGCAGTTACCCACTTCGAGGGACCGCTGTTGATCCTGGCAGGCCCCGGAAGCGGCAAAACCAGGGTCGTAACCCATCGCGTCGCATGGCTCGTTTCGCAAGGAGTACCCGGCCGGCATATCCTTGCCCTGACCTTTACCAACAAAGCCGCCGACGAAATGGGACGCCGTATCGAGCGGCTGGTAGGCAATCCGTCGGTCTGGGTAGGCACTTTCCACCGTTTCTGCGCCCGATTGCTGCGTAAATATGCGCAGTTTGTCGGCCTCCAGGAAAACTACACGATATACGACGTAAATGATAGCGTCCGGGCACTTCGTCTGGCCCTCGGTCGCCTGAAAATCGATTCGGACCGCTATACCCCCGAGACCATCGTCAAGGGGATCAGTTGGGCAAAAAACAACTTGATCTCGCCCGAGCAGTATCAGCCGCGGCCGGGTTACGCCCTGGGTACCGTGGTGCAGGCCGCCTACCCGGCCTACCAGCGGCAGTTGGCCACCTCGAACGCCGCCGATTTCGACGACTTGTTGTACCACGTGGCCACCCTTCTACGCGACAACCCCGAGGTCAGGGCCAGTCTCGACGAACGATACCGTTTCGTTCTGGTCGATGAGTATCAGGACACGAATCTGGCCCAATACGCCATTGCCCGGGCGCTGTCGGTCGATCATCCAAACTTGGCCGTCACGGGCGATCCCGACCAGTCGATCTACGGCTGGCGCGGCGCCAATCTGAACAACATCCTCGAGTTCGAGCGGGATTATCCCAAGGTCAACGTCGTCCGGCTCGAGCAGAACTATCGCAGCACGCAACGAATACTGCGAGTAGCCGCCTCGCTGATCGCCCACAACGTCCAGCGCAAGGAAAAGGGGCTTTTCACGGAAAACGATCCCGGCGCGCCGGTCCGCCTGGCGACTTATGCCACGCAGAAGGACGAGGCGCAAGGAATCGCCTCGCGTATCTTCGACGAGATTCGCGCGGGCCGACGCCGCCCCGGAGACTTCGCCGTCTTCTATCGGGTCAACGCCCTGAGCCGGTCGTTGGAGTTCGCTTTACGCGAGTTGGGTATTCCATATCAAATGGTCAACGGCCTGGAGTTCTTCCAACGCAAGGAGATCAAGGACGTTCTGGCATATTTGCATCTGTTGAACAATCCGCGCGACGACGTTGCCTTGCTTCGGGTGATCAACACTCCGCCGCGCGGGATCGGCAAGACAACGATCGGCCGGCTCACGGACCATGCCGCCCGTGGCGGGCTTTCGCTGTTGGAAGCAGCCCGAGAGGCGGGTGGCATTTCCACGCTCGGTGCCCGGCCCGCCGCCTTGCTGACCAAATTCGTGCGGTTGTTCGACCGGCTTTCGTCGGCGACCGACGGGCCGGTCGAGGAGATCGTCGGCCTGGTCATCAGCGAAACCGGCTACCAGAAGCGGTTGCAGGAGTCGGAAGACGAGGACGACCTGCAACGGCTGGCCAACATCGAGGAACTGCTGACCGTCGCCCGAGACTTCGACGAGCGCAACGGCGGCGCGGGCCGATTGGAGGCGTTCATCGAGGAGACTTGTTTGGTCAGCGACACCGACGCTTGGGAAACCGAGGCCGACCGCGTGACCTTGATGACCTTGCACGCCTCGAAGGGGTTGGAGTTTCCGGTCGTTTTCCTCACGGCGGCCGAGGAAGGGCTGCTGCCGCACGAACGGAGCCGCGAGCGGGCCGATCAACTGGAGGAGGAACGGCGGTTGATGTTCGTCGGCATCACCCGCGCCCGGCAGGAGTTGCAGATCAGCATGGCCCGCTACCGCGACTTCCGCGGTCAACGCAAGCTGACCATCCCCAGTTCGTTCCTGATGGAGTTGCCCCGGGACGAGATGGAGTTGGAACATCCTCGCGCCGAAAGTCACGTTGAGGATATGTGGCATGACATCGACCAGAGGCGAGTTCCGTTCGACGATGCGGAATCGGGCGGGTGGCACGGGCATCTTGCCCGTGATCCGGGTAACACTGGCGAGACGCCAGTGCCACCCGGCGCGACCGACGGTCGCGGCTTTATGCCGGGTGGGAAAATGCGGCTGACCACGGGCGCGGCGTTGGCCAACGGCGGGCAGCCCGCGGCGCCGACGGCGCCCGACGACTTTCGCCAGGGAATGTTGGTGCTCCATCCGGTGCATGGTCTGGGACGAATCGCGGCCATCAGCGGCAGCGGGGCGGGACGCAAGGCGACGATCGACTTTCGCCCGCCCGCCGGACGAAAGAAATTCATGTTGGTCGGCGCTTCGTTGCAACCGGTGGGTAAGAAATAAGACCGCGAATTCCGCCGCCAGCGATGTTGTGTGATGACGACGATTCGGCTAGACTTCCTGTTTCAATTGTCAATAAACGAGTCAAGAAAAATCTTCAGGAGAATCCATCATGGTATCGCGCAGAGAATTTCTGGCGGCTTCGGCCGTTGCGTTGGTCTCGGGCAAAACGGCGCTGGCGGCGAGAGAAAGAAACATACTACCCAAGTGCTTCCTGGACATCACCGCCGACGGCAAGCCGCTGGGCCGAATCGTCATCGAATTGCGTGCCGACGTGGTGCCCAAGACGGCGGAGAACTTTCGCGCGCTCTGCACCGGCGAGAAGGGGTTCGGCTTCAAGGGAAGCTCGTTCCACCGGGTCATCCCCGGCTTCATGTGCCAAGGGGGCGATTTCACCAATCACAACGGCACCGGCGGAAAGTCGATCTACGGCAATAAGTTCGCCGACGAAAACTTCATACTCCGGCATACCGGCCCCGGCATCCTTAGCATGGCAAACGCCGGCCCCAACACCAACGGCTCGCAGTTCTTCCTCTGCACCGCGAAAACGTCCTGGCTCGACGGCAAGCACGTGGTATTCGGCTCGGTCGTCAAAGGTATGGACGTGGTGAGAAAGGTGGAGCAATACGGCTCCCGATCGGGCGCGACAAAGGCCAAGATCGTGGTTGCCAATTGCGGCGAACTTTAGGACGATAAGCCGTAATTTGATAGTCGTAGGGTGGGACAAGCGCAGCGCGGTCCCACCCTACGGTTTTCGCGAGTCGCCCAACACGCGCACGTACTCCGCGCCCAGAAACAGCACGTTGCAGGCGATGTAGATCCAAAGCATAACGGCGATCAGCGATCCGACCACTCCGTAGGCGGTGTAGGTTTTTCCGACAATGACGAAGGTGAGCGCCTGTCTCGCGGCCTCCCATAACAAGGCGGCCAGCAACCCACCCCGCGCCGCGTTCGACCAACGGATGCGGACTTTCGGCAGCGCCTTGTAGATGATGGAAAAAAACAGACCGTAGAGGAAGACGCTTAGAGCGACTTCGGACAGTTTCCAGGCCAGGTCTCCGCCGGGCAACTCCGGCACGGCCGCGCGGATTGCCGAAGCGGCTATTCCGACCGCAAACGCCGCCAGCACGAGAGTCCCCGCCCCCAAGAGGATCAGGAACGCACGCAGGCGGTAATATAGCGCGCCGAGAATCGCCGACGCCACTCCACGCGATCCCGATCCCGGTCGCTTCCATATCCGGTCGAAGGCGCGTTCGACCTGGGCGAAGACTCCGATGGCGGTTAGCAGCAACGCGGCCAAGGCGACCGGACCGCCGATCGTCGCCTGCTCGCTGATCTGACCGAGCACGTCTTGCACGTGTTCGGCCATCGCGGGCGAGGAGTTCCTCGCGATAAAATCGAGCAATTCGAGCCGCGCGTTCTGAGCGCCGCTGGAAAACCGCAGGGCGAATCCCAACGCCGAGATCAACAACAACAGCAACGGCAACAGCGAGAAGGCGGCGTAATACGCCACGGCCGCCGCCAACGTCGAGCAATCGTCGCGTTGCCAGTTTTGGGACGCCTCGCGCAATCGCGGCCAAAACGCCTTCAACAGCCACTTGTGCATGGGAATAACGCCTGTTAGCGACGGGGCCTATTCGTTCTTAACCTGGAACTCGTCTCCGCTAAGGTCGAATCCCTTTGGTTGTCCGGGGACCGCCCCGTTCTCACCTAGCGGCGCGGCCCTGGTCAGGCTCGACGATCCCTCGTCACCTTGGGGCGGTTGAGGGATGCTGGGGCGCTTCATAATGCCCGTCCAGGTCATTATCCCTTTAATGTCCTTGTGGTAGAGCACCTCGATAAGCTCCCAGCCTTGTTGCCCCTGGTCGTTGAGCACCTTAAACAGGGCGGTCTCGGTTTTCCTGCTCTCAAAATAGTATTCCCACTTCTGTTGGGCCTTGATCGTAACAATTTTCGTCATGGGAGGAACCTCCGGGGAAAAGGGGATGCTTGATTTTCCCCCAACGGCGGCCGATAGTCAACTATGACCGGCGGCACTTTCCGCAACGGAAAACGTCGGGTATACTGGGATAATTGCGTTTCGGGGCCGTAGCTCAATTGGGAGAGCGCCTGGTTTGCATCCAGGAGGTAGAGGGTTCGATCCCCTTCGGCTCCACTTTTTGCAACCCGTTGACAGCCGTTGTCAGCGGGTCGTTTCTTTTGACAGGGCAAGCACTTGCAGCAACAGTCGCACTCGCTCGGCTTCTAACGGCTTCGCTTGCCACTTTGTCAATCGTTGACTGCAATGTACTCGTTTTGCCGGTGGTTGGTGCAAGCATTGGTGCAAGCTGACAGGCCCTTGAATCATCGGTGCCCGTTGCACTTAGGGAAACCGCTTCTGTTTGCGTACCAGCCTCCAGGGGCAGCGCTGGTAGCGCTTCCATCGCCCCGGCCACATCCAACAGCTTCGGATCGGTGTAGACATTCATCGTGAGGTCGATGCTGGAATGACGCATGGCGGCTTGTGCCGTTCGCGGTGCCACTCCGCCCTTGCTCAACAGTGTGCCAAACGTGTGACGCAAGGCGTGAACGTCAACCGTCCTGCCCCGTTCGTCTACCTTCGGTATCCCGGCAAGCCGCAAGTCACGGTCAAGAATCCTCACCAAACCTTTCGGCACGGTGAACAGCGGCGTATCGAGCGGCAACGTCGGTACTGTAGTCAACGGCAGACAAGATTGCCGCTCTGATCCCGTAGAATCGCTCGTATTGCGTTTTCCGCGTTTCTGGTCTTTGGAGTCGAATTGAACCGTCGGCGCTTCTTTGGCGGCTTCCTGTGAGGCCGTGGCCTTCTCTGCAATCCACTGGTGAAGGTCGGCGGCAAGATCACTCCGAAGCGGGATCGTCGATCCTTCGCGGTTCTTTTCGTCGGCAGCTTCAAGCACTAGATAGGGCGGGTTGGCGTCAAGCACTACTTGGCCCACAGTAAGCGAA
>CBDAFL010000144.1:0-8501 GCA_965195225.1 uncultured Thermoguttaceae bacterium | reverse complement strand
TGCAAGAAGCTTGCCCTGACGGCCTGCATGCGTAAACTGCTGACGATTCTCAACGCTATGATCCGTGACAAAAATACTTGGCAATCCGCCAATCCTTGACCTTGACTTTTAACACAGTCGCTGTCCCCTTCCCGCGGCGCCAGGGGGGACAGTCCCCTGTGAACGGTTACAAATATGTGTAACAGTATTCACCCGGGGCTAAATAGCGGGCCAATTTCCGGCCCCGTCCAACCGGATTCTTCGGCAAACTTCTCTAGCCTTCCCTCGCTTGACCCGACTGGACTCTTGGCAACGTTAAGCCTTGACGATTGCGTCGAGATGCCGCAATGCGGTCGGATACGCGCCTTGGACGGTCGCGCCGATAGCGCCGATTGGTACGCTGCGTAGATACGAAAAGACGGATTCAACGTTAGTTTCCTCAAATCCGCGCCGCAAGCCGCGACGATTGCTGTAACGAGTAAGACGAATTAAGTGAATTGACCGGAAAGGACTCCTAACGTGAAGCTCTTTCATATTGCACTTTATGCGGGTCTGGCGCTTTGCGGCGCTTCGACGGCCTTTGCCCAATACGGGCTGTATGGTTCGCCCGAAGTGTTGCAGATGCCGCAACAAAACGCGGCCACCCAATATGCAACGCCGGCCGGCTATCCGGCCACGGCGACCCCGATGGCCGGACAAATGCCCGGCCCGGCGTATTATCAACCGCCGGCGGCCGCTTATCAGCCGTACCAGCCCAGGGCACAGTACCAGCCTCCGCAACCTTACCTTCGGCGACCGACGCGGTTGGCCGTCGCCAGGCAACCGGGTCCATTGCAGCCGATTCCGGCCCCGCCTGCGGCCCCCGCGGCAAGCGTACCCAGGCCCAGGCCCGCGCCGGTTTACGCCTCTCCATCGTTTCCTCGAGGTCGAGGCACGATGGCTCAGGCGCCCGTCGCACAAGACAACTACGACAACGGGCCGTATCGCGGAGTCCTGGGGCGTTTTGAGCAGGCCGCCTGCGGCGAGTACTCCAACGATTACGGCTGCGGAGACTATTGCGGCGACGGGTATTATAGTCCGTGGTACGCCTCTCTCTCGGCGTTGGTCATGGGCCGCAGTAATGGACGCCGCCTCTGGACCAGCTACGCCGACGGCGACGTGACCAACCAGTTGGCCAACACCCAATTTAATATGCAGTGGAAGTGGGGCGGCGAAGTGCGCTTCGGCCGTCGCTTCTGCCGCTGCTGCGTACCTTACGCCCTGGAGGCGACCTACTGGACCACCGAGGCCTTCTCCGGCCATCAATACACGACGAATCCGGGCGGCTACGTGAGTACGCCCCTGGTCGTCGACCCGATGACCTTCGGCGGAGTGGCCGCCCAGAACTGGTTCGACGGCGCCGAAGAGCACCGTCTATGGCGGCGCAACGAGTTCCACAACTTCGAGATCAATCTAATCCGCGAGCAGTTGGCCTGGGCCGACGAGTCGTGCTGGGATATCGGCTGGTCGGTGGGAATCCGCTACTTCCGCTTCGAGGAACAACTGACGTTCGGCTCGTTGTGCCAGAATGGCAGTTGGGGCCAAAGCGGCGCCGAGGCGTATTTCAGCGAGCGCATCTCCAACAATTTGCTGGGACTCCAGTTTGGCTTCGACGCCGCGTACAATGTCTACAACGGCGTACGGCTGTTCGTCACGCCCAAGGTCGGTCTGTACAACAACTACATGGACCAAACGTTCAGGGCTTACACCAACGACGGGCGAGTCGGCGCCGGTCCCTACGGCAGCTTCCCGGTCAACTCGTCCAAGAACTGCATTTCCTTCCTCACGCAGATCGACATCGGCGCGGATTGGCAGTTCTCGCGAAACTGGAGCGCCCGGGTAGGATACCGCGTGGTGGCCATCACCGGCATGGGGCTGGCCGACGAGCAATTCCCGCAGTACATGGTCGACACGCCCGAGATCGCCAACATCGAGCACTACAGCAGCCTGATTTTGCACGGCGCGTTTGTCGGCGTGGCGTATAACTTCTAAAAACGGGGCGGAACCAAGGATCGGGGAACAGCGGTCTCGTTGGGGCGGCAGCTCTACTGCCGCCCCAACGAGAAGAGGCGGGGACCGGCGAATCAATAACTGTCGCTTTCGACTGGGGGTGGCACGTCCCTGAGCGTAGCGAAGGGCGTTGTACGCGACCAAACCACGCCCTTCGCTACGCTCAGGGACGTGCCACCCAAATTCGACAATTATTTCCCCCCAGGCCCTTACTTTCCGCCCGCGGCGTTCTTTTCACCGGCTCGACGCATGATGTCTTCGATCTTCACCGGCGCGCCGTCGAGGCGCTTGCTCTCATCGGCCGCTTCCATGAAGGCCAGTATTTCCAACGTTTCCTCGGCGCTGACGGGCGGTTTTCCGGTCTTGAAGAATTTTGCTATCTCGACGACCAACGGCGCGTAACCCTCGTACTTGCCGGCCTCTCCGCTTCCTTTTTCTCCTTCGACCGTTGCGCCGTACCCCTTCTTGGCGACGAACGTGCCTCGTCGGCCGTTCTTCCATACGCCCGCCACCCGCTCCGGCGCGACGCGCGTGACCTCTTCGCACCCCGGTCCCATGATCGTGAACAGGATTTCCACGCCGTGGATGCCGTACCAAAAGAGGTCCGGGTGGTGCGGCTCGATTTTCATGGGCCCCCAGGCCGTGCAAACGCGGACCTTGCCGAACGTCTTGCCGGCGCGGGCCGCCTGAAAACCCGAGCCGAACCGCAACGACGAGGACGAGAAACAAGGTACGTTCTTTTCCTTCGCCAGCCGGAAGATTTCCATTGCGTCGGCCAGCGAGGCGGCCATCGGCTTGTCGATGAACAACGGCTTGCCCGCGGCAATCACCGGCCGGGCCTGGGCCAGGTGCGGCCGGCCATCGACGCTCGTCAACAACACCACGTCCACCCGTTCGAGCAACTCGTCGATCGAATCGACGATCTCGACGCCCATCCCGCGCAGCTTCTCGGTGTACTCCTTCACGCGGTCCCAACTTGCCGGCATGTCGGGGCTGCCGCCGGGATAGGCCGCCACGACCGATATGTCGGCCAGGTCGCCGGCGGCCTTTGGATCGTTCAGCATCTTTGTAAATGCCGTGACGTGTGAAGTGTCCAGGCCGATTATGCCCGCCCTGATCTTCTTGGCGGGGGCGTCGGCAGCGCACACGCTGACTACGGAGGCATGGATCAAGCAAGTAATAAGCAACGGCAGAATCGCTTTGGCCTTCATTTGGCGTACTCTCCTGAAAAATGGAACAATGAAACGGATTGGTTCTCGTTCCCACGGTCCTCCGCGGGAACCAGGAGCTTGTTTGGTTTTTATTCGCCCGCGATGATCAAATCGAGTCGTTTGCCGTGTTCCTCGGGTGAAAGATCGCCGCCCTCGATGGTCATCCAACCGTTGTAGTCTATTTCTTCGAGGGCCTTTCGCACGACGGGCCAATCGACGCTCCCATCGCGGATGTTGCAGAACTTGCCGCCGTTGCGGTCGGCCGACAGCTTGAAGTCCTTCACGTGACACTTGACGATCAGCTTGTCCAGCGAGCGGATCCAATCTTGCGGCGGGGCGTATTTCACATGGTTGCCGATGTCGAAATACGCTTTTACCCAAGGGCTGTTGAACGAGGCGACGAAGTTCGTGAACAGCGCGGGCGTTACCCAGAGATTGTTCCAGACGTTTTCCAGGGCGACAACCACGCCCGTCTTTTCCGCCGTTGGTATCAGCCGCTTGACGCCCTCGCGCGAGGCATCGACGGCGTGATTGTGGGCCTCGATGTATTTTTCGTATCTCGAATTGTCGCCGACGACGACCTGCTCGATATGGCCCGAGTCTTCGTCGAAACGGATGTCAAAATCTCGCGGCCGGGGGATCGGCATGCCGCCGATCTTGCAGGGGACGATAAGCACGGCGTCCGCACCGTAGTCTTGCGCCGCGCGGAGGGCGATTTCCATTTTTGTCACGCCTTCCGACAGCGCCGCCTCGCCGCCGTTGAGCTTTCCCCAACCGAACAACACGGAATGGATCCGCATGCCGAACGACTCGGCCATTTCGCGCGCGGCGGCCGCCTCGCGGGGCAAGGCCTGCCATTTCGTGGTCTCCATGCCCTCGAACCCGGCCTCCTTCCAAGCGGCAAACACCTCTTTGTTCGGCACACCGATCAGCGCTTTGCGCAGTGTCGTCTCCAGCCGCGCGGCCTTCAGCCTTCCGGCGATTGAAAACCCGACGCCCGCTGCGGCGGATGCGGCTAGAAACTTGCGGCGATTCATGGCATTATCCTCGAAGATCGAGTTTGGTGGGATATAATGTGGAAGAAACCACCTGCATCATACACGAACGAACGGCACGATGCAAACATCGACCGCTAAACGGATGTCACGTCGCCGTTTCAGGAAAGTTTTTCCCGCTGTTGGTGGGGCTGCGCTTCGCTTGACCCACCCTACACAGACAGGGGTTCGCCCAATCACTCCACGCTGAACTTGTGGACCGTCGTCTGCCGATATTTCTCGCCCGGGGCAAGCAACGTCGAGGGAAACTCCGGCCGGTTGGGCGAATCGGGATAGTGTTGGGTCTCCAAGCAGAAACCGTAATGCCGCTTGAAGGGCTTTCCTCCACCGGTCAACTTGCCGTCGAGAAAGTTACCGGTGTAGAACTGCACGCCCGGCTGAGTGGTGAAAATCTCCATTACCCGACCGCTACCCGGCTCGGTTATCTTGGCCACGAACGACGGCTCGGTATCGCCGTCGGTCTTGTTCAACACGTAGCAGTGATCGTATCCCCCTTCGACCTGCCCGATCCGCGACCCGATGGTCTTTGGCCGTGTAAAGTCCATGGGCGTTCCCGCCACCGGCTCCAACTCGCCCGACGGGATCAGGCCGTCGTCGACCGGCAGGAAACGATCGGCGTTGAGCGTCAGCAGATGATCGAGTACGTCGCCCTCGCCCCCGCCGGCCAGATTCCAATATGTGTGGTTGACCAGATTGACCACCGTCGGCTTGTCAGTCGTGGCCGCGAATTCCATCCGCAACTCGTTGTCGTTTGTCAGGCTGTAAGTCACTTTGACCAAAAGTTTGCCGGGATATCCTTCCTCGCCGTCGGGGCTTTCGTAGGAAAACGCGACGCCCACGAAATCTTCGCCATCGATCGGTTCGGCCTTCCAGACGACCTTGTCAAAGCCCTTTTCGCCGCCGTGCAGATGATTGGGTCCGTTGTTCGTGGCCAAGGTATATTCCTTGCCGTCGATGCTGAACTTGCCCTTGGCAATGCGGTTTGCGTATCGGCCCGCGGTCGAGCCGAAAAAGGGGTGGCCCTTCAGATAGTCGTCGAGCGAATCGAGCGAGAGGGTCACGTTGGCCAGCCGGCCGTCGCGGTCGGGCACCTCGACCGAGGTGATCGTGGCCCCGTAGGTCATGATTTTCACCCGCAGCCCGTTGGCGTTGGTAAGCGTGTATAGATCGACTTCGGCGCCCTCGGGCGTCTTTCCAAAAGGCTCTTTCTTATTGCTCATTTCCCCCTCGCTTGTTCCTGTTTGGTCGGTGTCCGGTATTGTCTGATTATGAGCCGGGCAGCCGATCGCGGCCGCCGCGACAACGCCCAACACAAGCATCGCCACACGTTCCCATGACGATTTCATAACAATCCTCCCGGAAAAAAGTTCTGGAATTGGTTTCTGTTGCGGAAAGCTGTCGGGCCGGGTGTCATGGGTAAGCGGAGCTTGCCCGTGGGCCGGAAAACGCGGAAACCCTACACGGGTAAGCTCCGCTTACCCATGACACCCACCCCTTCCGCAACAGGAACGAATTAGTCAATCTCCGCCGCGTCATTTATTTTCCCGACTGCCGGCGAGCATTTTGAGTATCACCTTGCGGCTTTTCAGCGCGTCGGCGTTTTTCGGGTCGAGTTCGAGAATCCGGTCGAAATCGGCGGCCGCCAAGCCCAACTCGCCTAGTTTGTAGTAGGCGAAACCCCGGTTGGCGTAAGCGGGAATGTAGCCCGGGTCCAAACGGATCGCCCGCGAGTAGTCGGCGATCGCGCCCGGGACGTCGTCCAGTTTGCGGCGTGCCAGGCCGCGGTTGTAATAAACTTCCATGTAGCGCGGATATAGGACCAGCGCCTTGCCGTATTCCTCGACGGCCTTTTCCAACTCTCCCGCCTTGTGCAGCACGACTGCTTGCCGCGAATGTTTTTTCGCGTCGGTTTTCGCCTGTTCGAGCGTCTTTTCGAGCCGCTCGACCGCTTTGCCGCATTTTTCCTTGTCTTCGCTTCGGCCCCATTTTTTGTATTCGTCGGGCTTGCGTGGATCGAGCCGGACAAGCGTTCTGTAGTCGGCCGCCGCTTTGGTTGGTTCGTCGTTTGCGAGGTGTGTCAAAGCACGATGGAAATATGCCTCGGTAAAAGCCGGATCGAGTTTGATAGCCTCGTCGAAATCGGCCAACGCTTTTCTGAGGTTCCCCTTCCAGGTGTGGACTTCGCCGCGGCGGAGGAGGGCCTCGTAATCGTCCGTGTATATCTCGATCGCCTTGTCGAGATCGGCCAACGCCTTGTCCAGTTCGCCCTTGGTGGCCAGCACGCAGCCGCGCTCGCGATATGCCTCGCCAAACTCCGGATCGACGCGCAGCACCTCGTTGAAATCGGCCGCCGCCTTGTCCAGCGCGCCTTTCTTCCGATAGGCGTAGCCGCGGGTGAAGCGAACGGTCGGATCGTCGGGGGCAAGCGTCACCGCCCGTTCCAGGTCGGCCAGCGCGCCGTCGTAGTCGCCTTTTATCGCCAGGGCGTTGCCGCGTTCGCACCAGGCGTCGGCGTCCCGAGGGGCCAGCTTGACGGCCCGACCGAAGTCGGAGATGGCGCGGTCCCACTCGCCCAACTCGAAGTACGCCTTGCCGCGGCTGATGTAAGCGGATGCATCGTCCGGCGCCAACCGGACGGCAAAGTTCAAGTCGTCCAAGGCGCGGTCCATATCGCCCAGCAGCGTACGCACGAAGCCTCGATCGCGGTACGCGTCGGCGTAGCTCGGGTGCAGGCGGATGGCGCTGGTGTAGTCGGCCACCGCTTTCTCGTACTGGTCCTTGTGGAAATAGGCGAAACCGCGGTTGAAGTAAGATCGGGCACCATCGGGCACGAGCCGGATCGCGGTCGTCAGGTCGGCAATGGCCTTGTCCGGCTCCCCCTTCATTACCAGGGCCAACCCCCGGTCGCAATATGCCGGCGCGTATTTCGGATCGAGCCTGATCGCCCGGCTCAACCATTTGATGGCTTCGTCCACATTGTCCTTTTCCAGCGCCGCAACTCCTTTGGCGTACGATTTGGCCGCCGGTGAGTTCTCTTCGGCGTCCTTTTGTTTATCCTTATTGGCGCCGCGGAGGATAGGCCCCAGCTGGCCTTGGGCAACGGCGGCAGATGCAAACGTCAGGGCAACCACAATTGTCCCAATCGAGACGACAACGCCGGAACGGAATATCTTGTGTCTGTTCATTTTCTGGTTTGGATTGAGTTAGGACCGGCGAATCAATAACTGCCGCTTTCGACTGAGGGTGGCACGTCCCTGAGCGCAGCGAAGGGCGTGGTACACGACCAAACCACGCCCTTCGCTGCGCTCAGGGACGTGCCACCCAAATTCGACAATTATTTTCACTTAGGCCCTTAGTGTTTTGCCCGCGACATTAGTTTACCTCCGGCGGCGGGAACCGCAAGCACGTTGGCAAACCGGGCAGAAAAACGTGGAACGCTGCGACTGAACGATCCGCTCGATCCGGGCCTTGCCGCATTGAAGGCACGGCTCGCCCTTCCTTTGGTAAACGCGGTGATAGCGTTGATAGCCGCCGGGGTCGTCTCGGGCAATCCGGTACGTGCCGTCGCGGAGCGTCGAGCCTTGGTGGCGGATGGCCGCCCGCAACACGGTACGCATGGCCGCGTGCAGCCTCGACCAGTCGGCCGCGCTGAGCCGACGGCAGGGCACGGCGGGGTGGATGCCGGCGCGGTGCAATATCTCCGAGGCGTAAAGATTCCCCACACCGGCCAACGCGCGTTGGTCCAGCAGCGCAACTTTGATCGCCCGACGGCTGACGCCCAACCGTTCGCGCAGGGCCTTGGGGGCGATCGTTAGAGCGTCCGGTCCCAATCGGTTTGGGCCAAATTGCTGGAGGAACTCCTCGTGCGAGAGGAGCCGGGCCACGCCCAGGC
Source organism: uncultured Thermoguttaceae bacterium (assembly GCA_965195225.1). Taxonomy (GTDB): domain Bacteria; phylum Planctomycetota; class Planctomycetia; order Pirellulales; family Thermoguttaceae; genus JAHIKV01. The sequence goes on along the minus strand of CBDAFL010000144.1, from coordinate 315 downwards.
CCCGTTGGTCCCAGAAGAGGATGTTTTCGGCCCGGCCTCCTTTCAGCGAAAAGACCAGCCGCAGATGTTCTTCGTCCGGTGGATTGGCGAGCAAGACCAGTCCGGTCATGCGCGGTTCGAGGACGATCAAATCGCTGCCGTCGCACTTGGTCCCCTCTCCCTCTGGGAGAGGGCTAGGGTGGTCTGATGAAAACCCAATAATTTTGGCAAACTGGGCTTGTTAGGTTTTTTGAAATCTGTTGCGCTTCCTTTGTAAGTTTTGGAAACTTTTTCCAATGTGAAGGAGCGCAACAGATGGGTCTATCATGGACGAAT
>CBDAFL010000143.1:0-1536 GCA_965195225.1 uncultured Thermoguttaceae bacterium | reverse complement strand
TCTTACCTTGCTCGTTGAACTCAAAGATGATCAACGCCTTGGGTTCCCGCCAGGGTGTGTCGAACTTAGGGCGAGCACCTTTTTTCTTCTTGCCGTTTTTCTTCCGCTTCTTGTTTTCCCGCAGACGTACGCGTCCGCCGTCGATTTGCACGGCCACCCGGCGGCCGGCGAAATCGTTGCCCGCCGGCAACCACCCCTCGCGCCAGGCGAAAAGTTCGCGGCGACGCAACTCCAGCAGTTGATGTCCCAAAAGTTCGGCGATCCGCCGTACCGCCTTCTTGTCCAGCACGATGCCCTCGCGCTTCAGTTCTTTCCAGGCCACGTCGATCGAAGGGCTCAGAGCGACGATCCGAGCCACCTTGTATTGCAGGGCCGGACTGCAACCTTTGCCGAAGCCGAAGGCCGCCAGTTCTGGGTATAATCCGGCGAGTTGCTCGCTGGGGTCCGTGGCCTTGGTACGTCGCGGGGCACAGTAGGCGGTGCTGACCCACAGCACCAAACCGCAAAGGAGCCGGACCTTCAGAGTTCGGGGTTGGGGGGCTCGTAGCGGGATGGCAGCCTCCTGACGCACTTGTTGGACGTGCTGGTCCATCTGCGGATTTTCCGTGACCTGGACCAGCAAACTGGCTAGCAATTGTCCGCCGCCTTGGCGATAATGTTGGTCGATCCGTTGTTCGATATCCGCGAAGCGGTCTGGGTCGTCTTGAAGCTGCTGAATCCACTGTTCCATGTAACTTTGCGTCTGAGCTTGAAAGGCTTCGACGGCCTCGGATGGCGACGCGACTGGCGTACCATTTTTCGAATCCGTTCGTACTTGCATGGCGGATCTCCTTGCATGCGTTGTTGGGTAGTTCAGAATCCCAATAATATGCAGGAGTGTCCGCCTTTTCACCAAGAGAGATTATTCACAAAATCATCGATTCAAGTGCTAGCATGCCTGGCACGCTTTGGGATCAGACCAGCGCCGGATTCGATGTAAGTGCGGCCGGAAGGACGGGAAGGCTCCAGTCTGTCCACACTTTCGCCGGAATGCTCACTCCGGCGGCCACTGTCACAGCGGCCAGCGACGTGACCAGCAGCAAATCCAACAGCGAGAACTGCAGCGCGGCGGTTCCCTTCTCCTTGCGGGACCGCAGCCAACGAACAATCTCCAGTGAGACAACGACAACCACGCACTCGAGGAAGAGGTTCACGACCAGTTCATGTGCCTCGACAAGCACGCCCGGCACAAGCGCGGCCCCGAGCAGGCCGACGCGAACGAACCAATACGGCCTACCCAGCGCGGCCCAGATTGCAAGCAGCCCGACCGCACTGTAGGTCGTCAGCAGTATCAGCAAAAAGATGTAGTCACAGGTCGAACCGACAAACACTTTCTTTCCTCGGCGCTGCGATGATGAACTCGATCAGCGACGGCAGATCGGAGGTGACGATCTGCCAGAGCGGAATAGGGCGGGCATTGCCCACCGACTGAATCAGCACGCTTATTTGGTGGGCAATGCCCACCCTACAACTCATCTACGCCGACCTCTCGAGCGT
>CBDAFL010000142.1:0-14052 GCA_965195225.1 uncultured Thermoguttaceae bacterium | reverse complement strand
CTCGACGAATCCCGAGCCAAAGCCGCTCGCACCCGAGCCCGCCGCACTCATCGCCGCGCCCACTGCAAGTGACGCCGGCTCCTCATGGTTCCTATCATGGATGGGCCGGACGCTTACTTTCGGCAAGGGTTTATGGAAGTGGGCGGCACTGGACTCGAACCAGCGACTTCCACCGTGTGAGGATGGCGCTCTAACCAGCTGAGCTAGCCGCCCGAATAGAACGGAGTCTAACGGATTCGCCCACGGAGTTCAAGTGGACGAGGGGGGCTCGAACTTCGGGGCCGTGGCCTCGTCGCGGTCCTCGGGCACTTCGTATTCCGCGACGGAAGGAGGGGAATCGGCGGCGTCGATCGCGCCGCGGATATCCGTCTCGAAACCGCGGACCTCCTTCTTAAACTCCATGAACCACTTGCCCACCGATCGGGCGACTTCCGGCAATCGCTCGCCGAACAGCAGCACCGCGATTACGCCGATGATCACCAGAGATCCCGGACCGAGGCCGAAAATTGCAAACAGAGGGCACATCGCGCTACCTTGGGGCAGAGTCGCCGTGACCATGCTCTGCCTACCCGTTCTTTTCGTCAGGATCGCTCTTGTCGGCCTGATTGTCGTCCTTTTCGTGGCCGACTTTATCAAGTTCCTCTTCGATCCCCGAAACGCCTTTCTTGAATTCGACTACCGACCGTCCCAATGAACGCATTACACCAGGCAGGCGGTTGCCGAAAAACAGGAGGGCGACAAAGGCAAGAATTACCAACTCAAGATGCCCGGGTAAAAGCCAGCCGAACAACATGGACTTATCTCTGAGATAGGGGGAGGGAAACTTGTGGGCGAATCCATGACCCGCCCCATACACCTTATATTGTAATAGACACGCTTGCGGTGTCAAACCGGTTGGTTCATGGTATTTAGCCCCGGGTGAATACACCCGGGGGAAAGCAGATACACCCGGGGGAAACGTGTCGGTTGCGACTGCTTCTCCCCGCCGTGTATTCACGGCGGGCTAAATATCAATAACTCAACAACTGGACACCCGTCTGAGGGGCAAAGGGGCGTCATTGCGTTCGATCATCGCCGTGGGCGACTTCCGCAAAAAGGGGTAGGCCGGGTCGTGACCCGGCACGGTTTTGGACGCGGAAGGGGAGCGGAGCGTAGATGTTCGCCGGGTTACAACCCGGCCTACTATTCCTTAAAAAGGGGTAGAAAGCGGTAGTAAACCTCTAGGGTCAAGGTGGCCAGGGCGGTGGTGTAGACGCGGCCGCCGTAGCCGCCCCAGAGGGCGTTGGTGTCCCAAGAGCCGGCCAACGGCCCATCCTTCACCTGACGGCCGACCACCGCGTCGCGCATGGCGTCGTTCCATCGCTGCCAATGGGTGCCTTGCAACTGATACATGCCGAGCGTCGCATAGTACCAATAGTACAAATTGTAATCGCCTTCGCCGGGCGTCTCTTCCAGCAAATAGTCGCCCGCTTCGTTGCCGGCCGGGTGCTGCCTGCGGAGTCCGAGGAACTGCCAGCAGACCAGCGCCTCGGCGGTCATCGGTCGGCTTGGGCTCTCGCCGGGGCGATACGACGCCCGACCGCCGTATTGACCCGACGAAACGCTCCGCAAGTAGCGGATGATGCCTTGCCGAGTCGTTTCGGGAATTGGAACGCCGGCCAGTTCGGCGCTCTTGAGCGTCATCAGTTGCCAGCCGAGTTGACTGGTGTCGCCGGGGTCGCCGGGCCTGTAGCGCCAACCGCCGCCCGTCGGGTCTTGTGCGGCGATGGTGTATGCGACCGCACGACGCACCGGTTCCCTCAGCCGGGTGTCGCGTGTCATTCCATACGCCTCGCTCAATGCGCAGGCGGCCATTGCGTGTGAGTACATGAACTCGAACGCCGCGGCCTGGCCGCCGAGATTTCCGTCCGGCGCCTGGGTCCGCAGCAGATACTCCAACCCGCGACGAACGTCCTCGCTATAAGGGCCGTCGAGATGGGTGTTTCCAGATGCCAGAAACGCCAGCAGGGCCAACCCGCTTACCGCGGTGTCGGCGTGGCTTCCCGCGCCATGCCGGTCGCGGCCCAAGACTTTCGTCTCCATGCCGCCGCCGTGAGAGCGCGGGTTCCATCGTCCGTCGGCGTCCTGGTTGTCGGCAAGCCATTTGAGCGCGGCCTTCACCGCGGCCTCGGTTTCGGCCGTGCCGCCGTTGCCTCGGGCCACGTCGATCCGATTTGGGGCAACGCGGAGCCGATAGGCGTTGGGCAGAGTTTTGGGACCGTCGGCGTCGGTGCGTGGGATTCCAGTCAGCCCGAACCCCGCTGCGCCCGAACGGGTGCCACGGTTGGCTGGTCCAACCGTGTTTCCGGCACTGCTGGATGAGCCGGCAGTGGCGAAGGTTTTGTCGGCATACGCCGAATCCTCGCCGGCAGCCGAGCCGGTCCCGGCCTCCACCACTTCCCGAAGCGGTCTGGGTAGCGTATTATTCGGCGAGCCAGCCGGGACGGAACTCAACAGACCGAGATCGTCGCCCTCGGTCGGCGGCGGCAGCGTGGCAAACCGCTGGAGCAATGCCGCTGGAATGTCCTCCAACAACCCTCGTTTGGGAGCGGGGGGAGAGTCGCCGGTCGGCCGTTTCGGAAACGCGGGCGGGCCGAGCGCCGTCGGCGCGACGTCGCGCCGCTGGGCGGGCGGAACTTCGATCTTCTCGGCCGATGGGCCAATCGAAGTCAACCCCACGGATCTCCCGACCGCCGCGCTGGGTTCAATAATCCTTGCGCCTTCGATGGCCACGCCGTCCAGCGGCGGCCCGTCGAGAAGACGCGGCGAGTCGGCGCGGACCAGGCGCTGCGGCGGCGCGGGCTGATCGGAGTCCGCCCGGTGCAAATCGGCGCCCTTCGGCTGCACGTCCGTCTCGGCGGCGAACGCTTCCCACGGCCGTTCGTCCGCTTTGGAGGCCAAAGCGGACGCTGCCCCGCCGTCGGCCGCGGGCCGCTCGTCGCCGAAAGAAATTGCGACGATCGAATCCGGCGTTTTTGGGACGGGCGTGATGATCTGGATCGTCGCCGCGTAGCAGGACAGCAGCAAGTGGGCCAGAATCGACAAGGCCATGCACTTGCGCAGCGGCCGGTATTGACCCCAGCGTGTGTAGAGGAGGACCGCCAATCCGGTGGTGAAAATCGCCAAACCGAGCCAAAACAGCGCCATCACCGGTGGGATGCCGGCGAGGAATTCGATCAGGCGGTGCGTGTGGAAAGAACTCATCGCCTCAATAAGGCGCGACTGTTGGCCGCGCTTTCCTCTAATGGCATTGATCTAACGGTGATGCCCAATTCGCGGATCCCCGCCTGTTTGCAGGCCGCCAGCGCGGCGGCGACGTTCTGGAACTCGCCCCGGGCATCGCCGCGGACCAACACGCCCAAGTCGCTGTATTGCCGCCGGGCGGCGGCCAGCCGCGCGGTAAGCTGTTCGAGGCTCACCGTTTGTCGGTCCAAGGTGATCGTGCCGTCGCGGTAGACGTTTACTTCCCTTCGGACAGGCGCCGCGGTCAGCGTCCCGCGATCGACCACCTCAGGCACGCGCAAGCCTATATTCCGCTCGTCATCGACGAAACGCGTCCCCAGCGCGAAGAAGATTATCAGCAAGAACATGACGTCGAGCATGGCCGTCAGGTTCAGCGTCGGTTCGTCGTCGAGATGGGTTTTCAGAGGCATGGGAAATCAGTGGTCAGTGACTAGTGGCCAGCCGCTTGCGGTTTTGCACGGAGCAAACACTCAAGCCGCCCGCGATTTCGCACGGGGCTTCCTCTCTTGCAACTCTTCGGCCGAAATCGCGTTGACCACTTCCTGTGCGAGTTTGTCGATCTCGATCACCAGTCGGTCGACTCGGCTGACGAAAAACACGTAGAACATCGAGGCGGGAATGGCCACGGCCAGTCCGCCGGCGGTGTTCAACAGCGCCTTGGCGATTCCGCCGGCCAACAGTCCGGCGCGGCCCAGCGCGTCGGCGGTGGCGATCACGTTGAATGTTTGGATCATGCCGAGCACGGTTCCCATCAGTCCCAACAGCGGCCCGACGGTGGCCAAGGCGTAGAACACGCGGAGATAGCGTCGCAGGCCGTTGGTTGCCCGCTCGCCGGCGTCGATCACGCCCTGTTCGATTTCCACGCCTGGCCGGCCCCACTTTCGCACCGCTCCGGCGAAGACATCGGCCACGGGGCTGCCGTTTTCCTCGCACAACGTCAGGGCCTGCTCGCGGTCGAGTTGCCCCTCGCCCAACTGGCTCAGGAACCTTGTGACAAACGGCTTGGGGATCACGCGCCGCCGACGCAGGCTGACCGTCCGTTCCAGGACGAACGCCACGAGCAAGAAGGAGCAAAACAAGATGGCGTACATCAATGGCCCGGCGTCCTCGACGATCCTTGGCAGGTTGGTCGTGGGGATGAAGTTCCGGTCGCCCGATGCCGCTTGCTCGGCCGTCTCGGTCTGATCGGCGTTAACCGGAGCGACCGCGGCCGTATCGTTTGCGGCACCGGCCAGTTGGACGTTCGATACGCAATACAGACACGCCAGCGCGGTCAGCGACAGGGCTAGAATACGGAATGTTTGCCTATGTAATTTCATTAAACAACTCCTGTAGGCGAACCGACTTACCGGCAATCAACGGGCGAGTCGAGCGGCCGCTTCGTTCCTTTGTATCGTTATCAGTGTCAATATCCTTTCCCGCGGAAAAGACAGTCTCATAGTCATATTCGTAGATTAGGCGTGTTGCGGGTGAGTAATTTATTGCCCCACTCCATAAAGCCGCTTGGCGGTGGTCGCGCCGGCGGAACCGCCGATTGACGCGGTTCTCCAAAGTGGCGCGACCGCCGCCAAACGGCTTTATGATGAAGAGTCGCCCTACCCGCCGCCCATTTTGCCCAGGCTGTCCAGTTGCCGTTTAGCCCGATCAACAAAAGCGGTCTGGGGGTAGACTTTGAGGATTCTCTGATAGAGTTCGGCCGCCGATTTCGACTCCCCTAAAAGTTCGTGGCACTTGCCGGCCTGCAAGAGTGACGCCGCCTGCCAGATTGGGTAGGCGTAGAGGGTTTCCAGCCGCAGATACTCTCGGATCGCGTTCTGGTAGTTCTTTTGGTGGAAGAAGGTCTCGCCGATCATCCATTGGGCCATTGCGGCGGTCTCGGTCTTCGCGCCGGACGTCGAGCGGATCACCCGATTATACGCCCGGCGAGCGGCATCGAAATCGGCCCGATTGGCCAGACATCGCCCCAGCAGATAATCGACTTCGTACGGTTGCTGGAAATCGGGGAAATCCTTTTCGATCTCCACGGCGATCTCGTAAGCGTCGTCCCATTTGTTTTGCAGGGCCAGAATCTGGGCGCGTCGTAGCGGAACCTTGGCCATCCACGGTTCCCGCCGCTTGTTGACTTTTTCGGCAAGTTGTTTGAGTTTTGCACCGGCCGAGTCGTAATCGTGCTGACTGTAGTATGCCTGGGCGATCCAGTATTCCGCGTGCAGCCGCCGCTTGGTTTCTGGAAACTCTTCGAGCAGCGACTCGAAGGCTTCGCGCACTTTCGGCCAGTCCGCCTCGGCCACGGCAACTTTTCCACGGAGGTCCATCGCAATCTCTCGGACCCGTGGATCTACTTTGGCCTTCAGTAGTTCATTGATCAATGCGCCGGCGCCGTCATAGTTTTTGACCTCGAAGGCTCGTAGCGCCGCGTGGTATACGGCATCTCCCCAGAAGCGGCTTTGCGGACATTCCTCGTGGATCCGCTGGAAGAGCCGCTCGGCCTGCTCCGCTTCGCCGAGTTCCCGCGAGGCCCATGCCCATTCGTAGAGCACGGAGTCGAGTTCGGGAGAGCGGGGGTAATCCTTCGCCAGCCGCTCGTAGTAGCCGGCCGCTTTTCGTGATTGTTTCAGTTTTCCGCAGAGTTGTGCCGCCGCCAACAGGGCGTCGGGGTGCTGCCTGCTTGTCGGATGCCGCTGGACCACCAGATCGTACATTTCCAGGGCGGGTCCGTTGCGGCCGAGTTTCTCCAGAGCCCGGCCACGCACGAAGGCCACTTCGGCGGCGATTTCCGCGGAAAGTTTTTTCTCGTTTTTCAACACCGCATCGAAAGTCTCCGCGGCTTCGGCCAGCTTGCCCGCCTTGTATTGGCTCCATCCCAATCCAAGTTTGCCCTTGAGGTCATATTCCTCCGAGTCGCCGACGGCGGCCAATCGTTTGGACAGTTCCTCGGACCACGCGGCGTCGTCGGCGCCGTAGGCCGCCTCGGCGAGGTGTTCGGTCGTGGGCGCGAGAAGCGGACTGCGAGGGTGTTTCTCGACCAACTCGGCGTAGAGTTTTTTGGCTTTCTCGATTTGCCCGGCGCGGGCACAACATATCGCCAGCCCGCCGAGCGCCTTCGCTTCGGCGTCTCCGGCCGGTTTTCCGGCAAGAAACGCCTCCAACGGCCGTGTCGCCTCGGCGTACTTTTTCAACGCCATAAGCAGCGATCCGTGGACCAATTGGGCGTCGGCCTTCAGCGGTCCGGCGGCGCCGTCGACCACCGGCAGCAGCGCCGCCAGGGCGTCCTCGTAGCGGTCCAATCCTTCGTATGCGGCGGCCAACAAGTAGCGGCCCTCCAGGTCCAGTGTTTCACTGCGGTCCGCGGCCAGCAACGCCTCCAACCGAGTCACGGCTGGTGCATACCGCTTGCGCTCGATGAGCGAGCGAGCCGCCATCCGCCGCACGCCGACGACGATCGGACTGTTGGGATACTGTTTCTCGAATTGGGACGCCAGCCGATCGACCGCGTCGTGATCCTTCGATTGCAGCGCCGCCTGGACCTTGCCGCGCATCGCCCGTTGAAACAGCTCCTCGCCGGCCGTGTCCGTCGCCAGAACGGCGTCGAACTGTTTTGCCGCTTCGACGGGTCGGTCGAGCTTCAACAGGGCCAAGCCGTGGCCGAGTTGGGCGTTGGGACGCCAAGGGCTTTGGGCCAAACGGTCATCGAATACCGCGAAGCACTCGATCGCCTGCCGATGATTACCGGCGGCATAGCGCAAGGCGCCGAGATGAAATTGCGCGGCGTCGGCCAGCGGGCCGTCCGCTTTGCCCGCCACGGACAGGTAGAGCCGCTCGGCCTCTTGGGTTTGGTTTTGTTTTTCCAGCGAGCGGGCAAGCCCGAGGAGGCAATCGTCCAGGAGTTGGCCCTTGGGAAACCGCTCCAAGGCGTCCCGGAAGAACTTGGCGGCAGCGGTCGGGTCGTCGCCGGCCAGCGCCATCTCGCCCAAATAGGGCAACACGAAGGCGTTCAATCGGTCTTGGGGATATTTCGTCCGAAAGCGGTCCAGGTCCGCTTTGGCGGCGTCATAATTTCCGGCCAGATATGCCGCTTCGCCGAGGCGAAACATCGCAGCCCGCGCGTACTTGCCCGATGGCTCGCGGGTGATGTATTCCCTGAACCGCGCGCGGGCGTCGTCGTACTTTCCCAACTGGAGCAACGCCTCGCCGAGAAAAAAGACGCACCGGTTGAGACGCCGGTCGCGGGGAAATGTTTGCAGAAAAGTCTGAAACTCTTCCGCGGCCAGTTTCCAACGTCCCTGGTCGTAGTGTGCCGCGGCGACGGCGAACCGGTCGTCCGCCTCGCCGGCCCGCAACGACGTTGCCGACGAAATAAGCACACCGACGACGACCACGAGAATCACACTTTGACGAATTGCGGCAGACATGATTTCTCGCATTGTAGCCGGACCCCGAATTTCTCACCATAGTTTATTGAGTATCAGGATGACAATGTTACATAAACGCCCCGCGACTGCGGTCACGGGGGGGCATGTGTCGCATTGGATTTATGACACTCAATAGCCGGCAAACTTGTTTGCGGTGTTTTACCGAAAACAAAAAAAACACCCCCCGGCGGCCAAGACCACTGGGGGGTGAAGGCAATATTCGCTCGTTCGCGGCCCAGGGCGGCCGGCGTCAGTAGTTGCTGCCCGCGCCGGTGTTGACGTTGCCCACCATGTGGAGATGGTCGAGGTCGATGTAGATTACCTCTTAGGCCTCCTCGTCCGTGGTGGTGTACGGGACCGGCCAACCGACCCGCGTCACTTCGGTGAAGTACACGATGCACTTGTAGTGGACGTGATGGAGCCGCGCCGGTCCGACCACCGGATAGACGCGCGGCTTATCAACGTAGTCGGCGATCTTCTCCTTTACGATCCGCACGTTGTTGCGCTGGATTTCTTCGAGGAACGGCAGACCGCCTTGCGTCGTCCGCGCTCTTTCGAGCGCCCGCATCACTTGGTCGTCCGAAGGCTCGTCCAACGCGGCCTCGGGAGTTCCCGGCGTGATTGGCCCGAGGATCGGCATGCGATCGTAACGCTCGTGCTCCCAGAACTTGTCCTCCGCCGCCTTCTGGAAATATGGCGACACTGGGATCGGGAAATTGAGCATTCCAAAGTTGGGACCGGCGACCGTGCTGCATCCGCTGGAGAAAACCAGCGACAGCAAACACAGGGCACCCGATAACGTGAAAACAGTCTTGCTGGACATCCGTGTCTCCTCGACTGATGGATTCAAAGCCATAGTTACACTACTTATCGTGTTAAAATGCGACAGACTTGCGGGTTTTTCCGGTTGTAGCAAAGCAAAGACGGAGGGCGGAGGACAAAGGGTGGAAGATGGGGTGACTGAATAGGCTGCGGCGGCTGGCCGTCATTGACGGAAAGTGACCGACCCGATCATGCCGATCCTCTACAACATGGGCATCAAAACGACACTACTCTGCGCGGGGGGGATGCTTGCGGCCATCGGGGGGCCGGTAAGTTATTACTCGGCCTCCGACGTTGTTTCGGCGGTACAAAAGAATTGGCACTCCGGCTCGGCGGCGGCGCCGCAACCGCCGACGTCCGACCCAAATGCTTCCCCGCCGGCCCCCGTTGCTTTGCCCTCCGATAAGCAGCACGCGTTCGGACAAAATACGTCGTCGGTGCAATCCGCGCCCATGCCCAACTTGGACGAGGTGTTGCGGTTTGACGTGACCGTCGATTGGGTGATGCAGCGCTGGTCGCGGGTATCCACCGGACTACCCCACTTGCAGTTGCATGGCTACCGTGTGCCGCTGGTCACCGGCACGGCCATCGGCGACGTGGCCGGCTCGTTGACCTACTACTTCAACGCCCGGCAACAAGTCCAGCGGATCACGCTCCGTGGCACCACCGGCGACCCGCGAGTCTTGATCGGGTTGGTGGCCAGCCGCTACCATTTTGCCCGCCGATTGACGAACGATCCGGGCGTGGCGCTCTACGAAGCCGTCGATTCCAATAACCGGCCGGCCGGCGCGCTGAAGATACGTTCGGCCAGCGTTATCAAGTCCAATCGGCCTTACACGCGGTTCGAGGTGGACTTGGTTATCAACCGGCCGGAATGAGTTGTCAGTTCTTGACTGACCACTGACTACTGTCCACTACCCACTACCCACTATCCACTACACCGCTCCGTCGCCCTTCGATTTCGGCTTGCTCTCCGCGGTTGGCGGCTCGTATTCAAATTCGCGCCAGACCATCGGGCGGCGCAAGTACGGCTCGATCCTTAGGACCACTTCGCCGTTGTGAAAGATGCGGACGGTGCCGTTGCTTTCGCTGACCGAGACGGCCACGGCGTTGGTTGCCCGGCTGATGGCGGCGGCGGCCCAATGCCGGGCGCCAAGCCCCTTCGAGAGCGTCACGTCGGCAGCCGAGCAGTCCAGGTAACGGCAGGCCGCCTCGACCACGTTGTCGGCCGAGATGATAAAAGCGCCGTCCATCTGCGCGATTTCCTTGATGCCCTCGCGGATGCGGGGATCGTCGAGGTTTCGTTCCTTGCGGCTGTATCCTTTTACCGGATCGAACCCGACCGGGCGGCTGCAAGCCATTACCTTTCGGCTGTCGCCGACGACCAGCAGAGTGCCTACCGGTTTCCCCTCGCGTCCCTCGCGACCGATCTCGACGGCCAGATCGACCACGATTTTCAGCGTGTCCAGCGGGACGCGGGTCTCCAGTTGCCGCAGATCGCGGCCGGTTAGCCGGTTGAGGTGCTCGTCCAGGTTGATCACGCTCAGCGAGTCGATCGTATCGGCGTCGAAACCGCTGTAGAGCGCGGCCACGCTTGAGCCGGGTGTGAGGATGTCGTCGGCCACGGCCTCGAGCACCGCTTGGGTGAGGCGTTCGTTGACCGGGCTGTCGGGCATATCGAGCAGCACCGTTTCCAGCCCCGCCTTCTTTGCACCGGCCAACTCCTCGGCCGAGTCGGCGGCGACCACCACTTTCGCTTTGCCCCGCATGCGTTTCAGACGCGGCCACCACTCGGCAGGCCCCTCCAGCAGCAAGAGAATGCCCTCCACGTCGTCCGATTCGGCCATATTCCGAGCCACACCCAGCAGGGTCTTGAACTGATCGGTAAAACGTATCGGCTGCATGAGTTGACCGCCTCCGTGCTGGACTCCGATGCGCTGCGCCGGTGGGAAAGCGAAGAACCGACTCGTCTTGGGCGGGGAGCAAGCCCAAAAGCGACCCGGCACGATCCGAACTGCCCATATATTACGGTTTTTTGCCTTCCAAAGCAACGCCAACGCCGGAATGATTTGCGGCGTTGCGACGTGATTTGGGTGGCACGCCCTGAGAAACGAAGGGCGTGGAACGCTATCTATCACGCCCTTCGTTCCTCAGGGCGTGCCACCCACCCACCCATCCGTCAGAACATCCGCCGCCAACGCTCGGCCAGCGTGGGTTCCGGTTCGGGAATCTCGCCCTTGACGTACTGCTGCCAGCGGTACACGTCGTTGCCGAGGTTCTTGCCGGTGGCTTGTTGCAGCGATAGAACCGCCCGATATTGCATGGCGGGATTGGAGTCTTCCAGCGATTCGCCGAGCGCTTCGACCGCCGCCGGGTTGCGGGTCTTTCCCAGGGCCTTGGCCGCTGCCAGTCGCACGTCGATATCGACGTCGCTCCGCAAGGATTCGACGAGCAGCTTCACCGCCCCGTCGTCGCCTCGTCTTCCCCAACTTTCGCAGGCCGTTATCCGAACCTGGGTGTCAACGTCGCTGAGCGCCGCTTTCAGGACGGCGTCGGCGGTCGGACCGGGATAACTTCCCAAAGCACGGATGATCTCCAACCGGATCAGAGAGTCTTGCTCGTTGCGAATGGAACGGGCCAACTGCTCCGAGACTTCCAACCTTTCGTCGGGACTGCACTTGGCGGCCTTTGCCGAAAGCTCGCGCAACTCGGCGATTCGCTCGGCCGGCGAAACCACGCCCGCCATATGGTCGGAGACAGGTTCTTGGAGCGGCATCCAGGAGGGCAGGAAGTCCATCTCCGCGCAGCCGGCCACCGTCACGGCCGCCAAACCGCAGAGTACGATCCAGATTCGTTTGCCGCAGGTGTCCGTCATTGCCGAAAATCCACCATAGCGGGGGCAAGAACTAAGAAACGCACACGAATAGATAGGAGGGCGGACTATAGCATCCACGTCGGATTACGCCAAGGCGAATTGGGGGGCAATTTGAGCGAAAGTGGGATAACTGGATAAAACAGGTCGCCTGCAGAGAGGGGTGGTCGGTTCACCGACCGCTGGAATTGCCAAAGAAGAGGGGTGTTTGGTAAACCGACCGCTGGAAAGCGATTCGACATGTAAAGCGAACACCCACTACCCACCACCCGCTCACCCTGAGTATGATACTGATGTTTTCCGATCACCCTTACTTGGAGCACGTCATGCCCCAACCAAAAGATCACGCCGTCGAGCGGAATTTTATCGAGACCGTGTTGCTACACATACCCGGCTTTCGTGGCTACTTGGAGTTGGAATATCGCCGCGAAAGCGACGAGTTGCAGCGGGATTGGCTGGCCGATCGCCTCCAACGGTCGAAGCGGGCGGTGGACGAGCTGGCCCGGAAACTGGTCGACGACGCGAATGTGGACGCCTTACCCCAGATCGACCGGATGCGGGTCCGCTTGGACCGGCTGCTGGGGCGCATCCGCGGAGCGATGCAGGGCTACAGCGGATTTTTCGACCTGGTGCGGATCGACGAGCCGTTGCTCGAGGATGTCTACGAGCACGACGCCTCGTTGGACGAGCAGGTCGATGCCTTCACCCAATCCGCCGAGCAGTTGCCCGACAAGCGGGACCAAGTGCCGGCCGCCGTGGCCGAACTGCTCACCCGGATCGACGAGATCGAGCGCCGCTGGGACCAGCGCGAAGACATGTTGAAGGGAGTGGGGTAGAGGATAGTGGGTAGTGGGTAGTGGATAGTGGATAGTGAAAAAACGCCCCGCGACTGCGGTCGCGGGGGGGATCGCTTGCGGTTTCGCAATTCCCCGCCAATAATCCGAAATCATCCGAAATACTCAACAAGGAGTTTCTCATGGCCATCCGTATGGAAGTTATCCAGTATTTCGACAACGCGAACCAATCCCTGGTGCAGCGGATTCCGCCGGAGGGATCGACCGACATCAAGATCGGCGCACAATTGATCGTCCAAGAGAATCAGGAGGCGGTCTTCTTACGCGACGGCAAGGCGCTGGACTCCTTCGGCCCGGGGCGCCACACACTGACCACGGCCAACGTCCCGATCCTGACCCGGCTGCTGACAATCCCCTGGGAAAAGTCTCCCTTCCAGGCGTTGGTCTATTTCATCGGCAAGCAGACGTTCATCGATCAGAAGTGGGGCACTTTGCAGCCGATCGCCTTCCGCGACGCCGAGTTCGGCATGGTCCGGCTGCGGAGCTTCGGCAAATACTCGTTCCGCGTGGTCGATTCTCCCTTGCTTATCAATACGCTGGTGGGTACCCAGGGCATGTACACCACCGAGGCGGTCAGTTCGTACATGAAGGACTTGATCGTCGCCCGGCTGGCCGACCTGCTCGGCACGCTGGGTATCGGCCTGCTCGATCTGCCGTCGAAGTACGACGAGGTGGCCGCCGGCACCCGCGCGAAGGTGTCCGATGAGTTTTCCAAGTACGGCCTTGAATTGGTCGACTTTTTTATCAACGCCATTACGCCGCCGGAGGAAGTGCAGAAGGCGATCGACGCCCGCAGCGCGATGGGCGCGGTCGGCGACCTGAACGCCTTCATGAAGTTCCAGGCCGCCAACAGCATGGCCAAGCTGGCTGAACAGGGCGGCGGCGGAGCGGGCGGCGGCATGGGCGCCGGGGCAATGGGAATGGGAATGGGCGCCGGATTCGGAATGATGATGCCAGGTATGCTACAGCAGGCGATGACCTCGGGCCCGCCGGCCGGACAGCGGACCTCGCCCGCCGGCAGTGCCGCCGCCGGCGTCTCGCTCGGGCCCGACTTCTCGAAACTGGCCGCGGCCACCGCCGACCCGTTGGGCATGGTCCGCACCGTAGCCGCATCGGCCGGATATCAGATCGCCGAGTCGGCCGGGGTATTGCAAATTACCGTTCCGGTCGGACCGTTGCGGAAGCAGGTGATTCACATCGAGTTCGGCCAGAAAGACCCATCGGGCAACGCGGTGGTGAACTACTGGTCGGTTTGCGGCCCTTACGACGAAAAGAACGCGGCCGCGTTGTTGCGCTACAACACCGGCACGCTACACGGCGCGTTCGCGGTCAAGAAGATCGGCGAGGCGGAGATGGTCGTTCTGCAAACCAACCAACTCGCCGAATCGATCACCGCGTTGGACGTCAGCCGCGTACTCTCGGCCATCGCTTGGCAGGCCGATCAGGTCGAGCAGAAAATGGTCGGCGGCGACGTGAATTGAGGGGCGAGAGAAGAGGGAAGAGAGAGGAGAGAAGAGAGAAGAGAGAGGAATGTCCCCACAAGCCGCTTGCGGCTTCGCACCGTTGGACTCGAAATGAATGACAAACGAATCGCCAACAAACCAGGATGGTCATTCGCATATTACGTGATAATTGCGATAGCCATCCCGTTGATTCCTTTTGTGGTCTTGTAAGCGTCCGGCCCATCCATGATAGGAACCATGAGGAGCCGGCGTCACTTGCAGTGGGCGCGGCGATGAGTGCGGCGGGCTCGGGTGCGAGCGGCTTTGGCTCGGGATTCGTCGAGCCGATGGGTGAGGACTGCCTCGGG
>CBDAFL010000141.1:0-15811 GCA_965195225.1 uncultured Thermoguttaceae bacterium | reverse complement strand
CGAACCGAGCGACGGACCCGAAGCGTCCTGGGTGACGCCGCTGATCGTGCCCGACGGCCGCGTCTATGTCTTCTACACCTACAACGGCGATAAAATCCGCACGTTGCCCGGCAAGAAAAAAGGCTGTCGCACAGACATGCTTGGTTGGTACTGCTTCAAGTACTCCGACGACGGCGGCAAATCGTGGTCGAAGCGGCGATATCGGCTGCCGGTGCGAGTGACCGCTTGCGATCTGGCCAACAACTGGGGCGGCAAAGTGCAGATTTTCTGGGGGATCGACAAGCCCAAAATCAGCGACGGGTGTGCAATCTTTGCCTTCACGAAGCTGGGCCGATACATGCTCGATAACGGCGAGGGATGGCTTTTCCGCTCCGACAACATCCTCACCGAAACCGATCCGACAAAGCTGCACTGGACCCTCCTGCCAGACGGAGAGCACGGCATCCGGGCACCTGAGTTCGGTTCGATCCAGGAAGAACACAACATTGTTCCACTCAGAGACAACAATCTCTGTTGCGTATATCGGACGACCACCGGACATCCTTGCCAGAGCTATAGCGACGACGGCGGACACACCTGGACGGAGCCGGTACACATGACTTATGAGCCGGGGGGACGCAAGATCAAGACCCCGCGGGCGTGCCCCAAACTATGGCAAACGGCCGACGGCCACTACCTCTTCTGGTTCCACAATCACGGCGGCCATGACTTCAATGGCCGCAATCCGGCCTGGATCGTCGGCGGCGTGGAGCAAGACGGCCGCATCCACTGGTCGCAGCCGGAGATACTACTCTACGATCCCGTCGTCGACACAAGAATGAGCTACCCCGACCTGATCGAGCAGGACGACCGTTACTGGATCACCGAAACGCAGAAATCGGTGGCGCGGGTTCACGAAATCGATAAGACCCTGTTCGATGGCCTCTGGCACCAAGGACAAGTCAAGACGGTCGCCCGCAAGGGGCTTGTTCTACAACGACGCTTCGGACCGGACGATGCAAGAAACTGCGATATTCCACACGGAATCAACCTGTCCGAGACCGGCGGCTTGACGCTCGATTGCTGGATACAGTTGGACGACCTCACGCCCGGCCAAACGCTCCTCGACGGCCGAGATTCTAACGGCAAGGGAGTTGTCCTCTCCATCGTCAAGGACGGCGCCGTACGGTTGGAGCTTAGCGACGGCAAGACCACGGCCGCGTGGGATGGCGATCCCGGATTGCTCCAGGCGGGCAAGTTGCACCATGTGGTGGCCATCGCCGACGCCGGGCCGAGGATCATCACGTTTGTCGTGGACGGAGTCCTCTGTGACGGCGGCCAGCACCGCCAATACGGCTGGGGGCGATGGGATGGAAATCTGGGGACGGTTTTGGAGGCCGGTCCGCTTGCCGCCGGTCCATCGCTGAAATCCCTGCGAGTCTATGATCGTTATCTTCGCACTTCCGAAGCAGTTGGCAACTTCCAAGCCGGTGCAAGTGAAAAGTGATTCCCCCCCATCCCCTTGCCGATGTATCTTCCATCGGTATATCATGCCTCTTAATGTGTGGTATTGCCGGGGCGGTCTAGAGGACATCTCTAATATTCTTTGCCGGCCGAATCGGTGAACTGGCCCGCATTCGTGACCCTTGGATGGGGCTTGCAAAGGACTGACAACACGGAGAACCACTATGTTGCGCTGGCCGGATTTGCTCGTCATCGCGCTGTTTTTCGGCGTGTTCATATTTATTGGCTGGTATTTCGCACGGAAGAACACGTCGGCGGAAGCGTATTTTCTCGCCGGGCGGAACCTGCCGGGCTGGCTGGTCGGTTGTTCCGTGATGGCGACCATCGTCAGCGCAATGACCTTTCTGGCCCTGCCCGGCTTTGCCTACGCCGAAGACTGGCGCTACATCCCCTGGAACCTGGGATACCTGTTGGCCCTGATTCCAATGATCTTTTTGTTCATGCCCCTCTTTCGACGGACGCGAGTGCAGTCGGCGTACGAGTACCTGGAGCGAAGGTTTGGAATTTGGGCGAGGCTTTACGCCGCGGCACTTTTCGTTGTCTGGATCACCTGCCGCATGTCCATCATCCTCTTTGCCGTCTCTCTGCCCATCAAAATGATGATCGACGTTGACCTGCCTTGGATTATCGTGGTCTTTGGCGTGGTGGCGACGATCTATACCGTTGCCGGCGGTCTGCAGGCCGTGATCTGGACCGACTTGCTACAGACGATCGCCATGTTCGTCGGGGCGATCATCTGCCTGCCGATCTTGGTCTGGAAACTGCCGGGCGGATTTACCCAGATCGTCACGGAAGCCTACGCGGACGGAAAACTGTCCATGGGCGGCACCGCCTTCACGTTCGACGAGAAGACGATGTGGGTGATGATCGTGCTGTCGATGTTCACGTGGCTGCATTGGGGCTGCCAGGACCAAGCGATGATCCAGCGGTACTTGGCGCCCAAAAGCGACAAAGAAGCGAAGAAGGCCTTATGGCTGGGTGTCTTGTTGACGATTCCGGTATGGACCTATTTCATCTTCATCGGCACCGCCCTCTACGTGTTCTACAAGGTCTTCCCCGATCCCAATCTTGCGCAGATTGTCCAAAAACCGGAGCAGATACTCCCCTATTTCGTTCTCCAGTACGTGCCCGCGGGGCTGGCCGGTTTTGTGATCTGCGGGTTGGTGGCGGCTGCGATGTCCACGGTGGACTCCAGCATTAACGCCGTGGCTTCAACGATCACGACCGACTTCTACCGCCGCTTGTTCGTCCGCGACCGGGATGAGCGGCACTACCTCACGGCGGGGCGATGGATTTCGTGCCTCTTGGGAGCAATCATGATCGGCGGGGCGTTGCTGGTCCATTACACCAGTACGCAGACGCTACAGGATCTGCAAATTCTGATTCAGTCCATTTCCGGCGGTGGCCTGTTGGCTTTGACCTTGCTCGGGATGCTGACGATCCGCGTCGACAACCGGGCGGCAATCATCGCGACCTCGGCCGGTTTTCTTGTTGTCGCCGCCTGGCTGTTTGTCGATTCGTCATTTGGCCGGGAAATGTTCCCGAAAGTTGCTTCCGCCTTGCCGGACAAATTTTGGATGCACGTGTTTGTGAACCTGCTTGTGTTTATCTTTGGCTACGGACTTTCCATCCTTTTCCGAAGTCGGCGACGCAAGGATCTGAAGGGCCTGACCGTGTGGACCATCCAGAAGCCGGGAACCGATGCCGGCCCGTGAACGGTTGCCACAAGACGTAACCGCTCACAAGGGACTGTCCCCCTGGCGCTGCGGGAAGGGGGACAGGTCCAGGTTTTCGGCCAACGGTTCGTCGGCAAAATGCGTTTTTTCGCCGAAAAATGGACCAGTCCCTGACCGGCAAGTGGTGAAGTAATCGGCGTAGGTTCTCGGGGCGATTTTGCCCATACGCCGGCGCTATGGGCAAACAAAGGGAAATCGCGGGTGGGTTTTCAGGGCTTTTTTCGTGTGGTAGACTGGAGCAACGTCGATATCCTTTGCGATAGATGCTGCCGTCTTACTGCACGCCACTGCCAGGGATCGTTCCCGGCGGCCGGGTGTAGCAAGAGGTGTAGTCGCATTTCCGCAGAGAGTCGGCGGATTGTAAATACCCCTGGTAAATAAGGCGTTTGGCGGCGTAGCTCAGTTGGTTAGAGCAGCGGAATCATAATCCGCGTGTCGTAGGTTCGACTCCTACCGCCGCTACTTGAGTCTTTGCACGGCAAAGACTTACGACGAATCGTGCAGCGGATTGGTTATCCGCTCCCCTTGTCGAAGATTTACCGCCAGAGAAGAAACAGGGCGAACAAACCAACCTCAATCAGACTAATCGTCAAGGCCACAAGGCATCGGCGTTGTTCACGTGGAGGGAGTGGTGCGTCGGGCGCGTCGAGCCGCATCAGCAACCACAGAGAATACAACGCCAACGGCGGAAAGCAGAAACTGAAGACAGCCGCTTTCCACACCCGAAATACCGCCGCCTCGACCGCGGTGTAGGTGTCCGAATCGACGTCCACGACGATCTCGTCCCGATCCAGCAAATCGTCTGGCGGCGTAGCGGTGTCCTCGTCGGCCGGCCACGCTCCCCGCAGCCCAAGCACCAACACGACGGCGAACACCCAAAACAATAACAACGGCACCCAACCGCCGGAGGCCAGGAAGAGGAGTGGCCCGCTTATGCCGACAATCGCCGCCGTCACGCTTGTCGGACACCTCAGCGGGAACGGCACGAGCGGCGGCGGTGGCTCGAAAAAGTTTGGATCCCGCTCGCCCTCCGCCGTGCAGCCGCAACGCCAACAGACGGTCCAAGCCGAATCGAGCTGCATCTCACACGCCGGGCATGTCCGAAGCGGACGGTCCTCGCCGTCCGATTCGCGCGGAGGATGCAAGATTGTCCAAGCCCGCTCGGCTTCCGGCTCCGGCACGAAAACCTTCACGCCGCCGACGGCGTCGCTGTAGTACCAACACCACAACACAAGAGTTGCGTTCTCCAGCCAGACGGGGATGTTGTCCATCGCCAACCGGACTCGCGCCAACTCGGCCTCGGCCGAGTTCAGGTACGAGGCCACGTGGACCAGTCGTGGAGCGGTTGTCGGGGAATGAACGTTCATAAGGATTATTGAGCAGAGTGTGCCTACTACTATCGACGATTCAAATAGGGGAGTCAAGTATTTGGTCGCGGCTTGCACCCTGGCAGGCCTGTTGAAAAAGGGTGCCACTGCTGGCTTGTCCAGCAGTGCAGAGAGAAATCCCCGGAAATTCACTGCTGGACAAGCTAGCAGTGGCACCCAAACTCTCGGAAACCGACTTTTTCAACAGGCTGCTTGAGGCTGTTTTCCGTGGACGCGGAACACTATACTTACGGAAATGGTTGACCACGTCAAAATCCGACCGAACGGCCCGCTAAAGGCGTCGATCCGCCCGCCGGGATCGAAAAGCATCACCAATCGGGCGCTGGTCTGCGCCGCGCTGGCCGAGGGAGAATCGGTGCTGACCGGGGCATTGGACTGCGACGACACCCGGGCAATGATCGAGGCCTTGTTTCAGTTGGGCATTGCGATCGAACACGACAGGACCGCGGCGGCCATTCGTGTTGCCGGTCGCGGCGGAGAGTTGCCCTCCGGCGACGTGGAACTGTACGCGGCCGACAGCGGCACGACGGCGCGGTTTCTCGCGGCCGTTGCGGCACTGGGCCACGGAACCTACCGGATCGACGGCTCGCCGCGCATGCGCCAGCGGCCGATCGGAGACCTGCTGGACGCCCTCGGTCAACTTGGCGCCGAGGCGGTTTCGGAATCCGGCAGCGGATGTCCGCCGGTGGTGGTTCGCGGCCGGGGGTTGCGAGGCGGTAGGGCTACCCTGGCCGGCGACCTCTCCAGCCAGTTCCTCAGCGGCCTGATGATGGCCGCGCCGTATGCCGAGACCGACGTGGAACTTGCGGTCGCTGGAAATCTGGTCTCCCGGCCATTCGTCGATATGACGTTGGCCGTAATGGCGTCGTTCGGCGTCGTCACGAATGAGCCGGACACCCGGCGTTTCATAGTCTCCGCCCCTCAACGTTACCGAGCCAGACGATATGCGATCGAGCCGGACGCGACTGCCGCCGGATATTTCCTCGCCGCCGCGGCGATCGCCCAAGGAGAAGTGACCGTCGAGGGCCTCTCGCGCGGCAGTCTGCAAGGCGACCTGGCGCTCTGCGAATGTCTCGAACAGATGGGCTGCGAAGTGCGGTATGACTCGGATCGGGTGACCGTGGCCGGCCGGCCGTTGCACGGCGTCGAGATCGACATGGGCGCGATCAGCGACACGGTTCCGACGCTGGCCGCCGTGGCGTTGTTCGCCGTCGGGCCGACGACGATCAGCGGCGTGGGCCATATTCGCCTCAAGGAGTCCGACCGGATCGGCGATTTGGCGGCGGAGTTGCGGAAGTTCGGCGCGGAGGTCGAGCAGCACCGCGACGGGCTGACGATTACACCCCGCCCTCTGCGCGGCGCCGAGATCGATCCGCACGACGACCATCGGCTGGCGATGAGCCTTGCGTTGGTCGGGCTGGTTGTTCCGGGAGTGGTTGTCCGAAACCCCGACTGTGTGGCGAAGACCTATCCGAGTTTTTTCCGCGATCTGCAAGAATTATCAGCCCGTTGAAAAAGTTGTAGGAGGTGTTTCCAGACGCCAATTGCGAATAATCTGGTCAATTGGGTGGCACGTCCCAGAACGAAGTGATGGGCGTGGCGCCCGAGGAAACACGCCCTTCGCTGCGCTCAGGGACGTGCCACCCAGTCGCTCCGTGACGAGTCTACTACGGGCGTTATCGCAGATCAGATTTCTGGTGCGCGACGGTTTCGAGCAATTCATCCGCTCGGTGAAGCAACACGTTGCTCGATTCCGCACAATCGCAACGTAGGTTCGTCGAATCGGCGGCAATCATCTGCCCCTGGCAGTGCTGGCAGACGAGTTTTCTGCCGAGATACACCACGCGAATTTGGAGGCGACGACCGCACGTGGGACACTCTTGAACGAAAAAAGCGGGGTTCGACATCGTGGAACCTCCTGTTACCTGACGGCAATCCCAATGTGCCAGGACTCAATTATCGCACGGCGTTGGATTTTGTCAATCGCGGCAGCTTGTGCGGGAGGCCTGGATTATATTCTGCTAGTCGGGGGGGTATGGGTGACTTGTGCAACCTGCCCGTTATGCAAGACCGTGAAGGCGGGGGCAACCATCAAAGCCTCTCCCCATTGATCGGCATCGGCAGATGCCTCCTGTAGGGTATACTTTATCGGATCGTTTATCGCGATTGTACTACGGGGTGGCTTCTTACCGAAAAACATCACCATGAACCGCACATTTTTACCCGTGCGCCTATTTTCGTCTGTTTTGTTGGGCATCGTCGCGGCGGCTGCCGGATCGACCGAGAGCCGTGCCGAAGATAAGCCCATTCCCCCCTTCGCGGAAATCCGGCAAACCGTGCTCGGATATTTCGAGGACCAGCCCAACTATCGTCCAGGCGATCTGATTACGCGAAAGAAAGTCGAGCCGTTGTTGGTCCGCCTCCAGGAAATGGGTTTGCCACTGCCGGAGAAAAAGGAGCTTCTCGACGCCGTTCCGGGCGAGGGCGAGTTTTTGGCCAAGCAACTGAGCACTCCGACCGGTCGGAAGTTCATGCGCCAGATTTCCCGATACCCGGACGCGTACGACCGGCTCGACCGCCTCAGCCGCCTGCCTTACGGACAGCAAACCGTCCGCGACCTGATCCGCGGCCCCGACGGCTACAAGATGATCGAATACATGACGACCGCGGCGGGCGGAAAAGAGTTGGGCAAAATGCTCTCCAACTCGCCGAAAGGGAAAAAGTTCAACGCCCCGACCGGCCGCGTCTACACGGCCAAGATTCTGCTGGAGCGGTTGGAACAAAGCCGCGACGGGTCGGTGAAGGCCGCCCGAAAACAGCCGGGCCGTTAGCTTGCACGGACGCGATAGTTTTCTAGCGAATCCGCCGGATCGAGTGGATCACGACAGGCTTCACCGGCGTCCGCTCGAAGTCGGACGTGTCTTGGACCGGAGTGTCGTTGATTTGATCGACGATCTCCATTCCTTCGACGACTTCTCCGAACACGGAGTAGCCGTATCCCTCGGGCGTGCGGTCCTTGTAGTCCAGCGCCGGGTTGTCGGATACGTTGATAAAGAATTGACAGGTCGCGCTGTCGATGGCGTCGGGAAACCGGACCATGGAAATCGAGCCGCGGCGGTTCTTCAACCCGTTGTCTGCTTCGTTGCGGATCGGCGTGCGGGCCGGCTTCTCGATCAGGTTCGTGCCGTAACCGCCGGCGACGAATCCCTGGCCCTTATAGACCTGGTGAATAATGGTTTGGTCGAAGTGCGAGTCGTCCACGTAATCGAGGAAGTTATTCACCGTAAGCGGGGAATTCTCTCTGTCCAGTTGGATTGTGATATTCCCCAGCGAGGTCTCGATCAACACCAGGGGGTGCTTCGGGGCGACCGCCGGTTTTTTGATTGCGGAACTGCTAACCCCATCCGCGGGAGAGGCATTCTCGCCCTGCCCACCGATCGAGGCCTCCGGAGGCTGGCTCCCATCGCCTCCCCGATTGCAGCCGACCAGGGCCGAACACAACAATAAACATGTCAGATAAGCCATACGGTGAACGGCTGGAAGTGCAACAAGCTTTTTCATTCGAGAAGAATGTTCCACTATTTTCCGTGCAACGTATAATGTGGGTTTCCAGCGATCAATCACCGTTATGTCTCCGTACAAAAGGCCGGTTGCTCAACGATCCGTGTACGGCCTTCTATCATCCGCGGAACAGGTAATTGGTGCAACGTCGATTCTGATGGATTTTTCGGTAAGCGTTCACGGGTTGGCTGGGGACTGGTCCATTTTTCGGCCGAAAAACGCATTTCGCGGGCAAACGGTTGGCCGAAAACTTGGGAACTGTCCCCTTCCCGCGGCGCCAGGGGGACAGTCCCATTTTCGCGGCGGTCAAGTCAATTCGCCCGGCAACGTCCCTCACGCCGCGAAAATTGGGACAGTCCCCTGTGAACGGTTGCATTCTCAAGGGCGGGGGGGGCTGGGGGGCCTGAGGGGAGTTTCCCTTCTTGCAAGGTATGATAGAATGGCGGGCGTGGGGCTACCAAGCACAGTACCATGTATAGCCGTTGGTTCAACGTAACCGTTGTGGTTCTTTGGCTGGCAACGATGAGTTGGCTGGTCATGGCCAAGGTATTGCCGCTTCTGGCGATTGGTGAACCGCCGAGTCTTCCCGAGATCGTCGATTCGCAGATTGACAATCCGCCGGTGGGTTGGGAAATTCTGATCGACAACCAGCGGCTAGGCTGGGCATTGACCGAGATGAAGTTGCGAGAATCCGGGATGCGCGACATCCGCGGCCGGGTCCATTTCGACAAGTTGCCGTTGGGAAAGATAATGCCCGGCTGGCTAAAGCCCCTTTCCCAAATGGTCGGCCGATCGGTCGACGAGTTGCGGATCGACGCGCGGAGCGTTTTGACCGTCGACGCGCTGGGACACTTGCTCTGCTTCGAGTCCACGATGCGATTGGACCCGCCCAACGAGGTGATCGGCATGAGCGGGTTGATGGAGGGCGGGCAGTTGCAGTTGGTGGTTCGCACCGGCTATGCGTCGCTCACCAAGGAGTTTCGATTGCCCTCGAAAGCGCTGCCGAGCGACTTTTTTTCGCCGCAGACATCATTACCCGGTTTGTACGAGGGCCGGACCTGGACCGCTCCGGTCTACAGCCCGCTTTGGCCATCGAAGAATCCGTTGAAGATAATTTGCGCCACCGTCGAAGGGATGGAACCGATTTTCTGGAACGGCACGATGGAGAACGTCTGGATGGTGGTTTATCGCAACGATACGGGAAACGCCTCGGACGGCGACCGGGCGCAACAGGGAAAAGTGTGGGTCCGCCGCGACGGCGCCGTGTTACGGCAACAAGCGCGGTTTTCCAATTCAACCATTACCTTTGTCCGCATGACCGAACGACAGGCCGCTGAACTGGTGGAATCGGCCGGCAGGCAGTGGTGGAAGCCGGAGAGCGGGGCGTGGATGGAATACCATGATTGAGTTCAACAATGTTACTCGCACCTACGCCCACAAAGTCGCCGTGGACGGGCTGACGCTGAAGGTTCCGCCGGGAGAGTTGTGTGCCCTCTTGGGGCCGAACGGCGCCGGAAAAACCACCACCATCAAAATGCTCACGGGGCTTCTGCGGCCCACGGCGGGAAGCGTGCGGGTCTGCGGATACGATCTGGCCTCGGACGTCCGCCGCGCCACACACGCCATCGGATACGTGCCCGAAGAACCGTTCCTCTACGACAAACTATCGGGCCGAGAGTTCCTCGAGTTCGCCGCTGAAATGCGCGGGCTGGACAGATCGGCCGTCAACGAGCGCATCCGGCGCGAATGCCGATACTTCGAGCTCGACGATTTTATCGACGATCTGACCGAGACCTATTCCCACGGCATGAAGCAGCGACTCGTCTTCGCCTCCGCCATGTTGCACGATCCTCCGGTGCTGGTGATCGACGAGCCGATGGTCGGACTCGATCCGCGGAGCGTGCGGATGGTAAAGGACCGGCTGCGCGAACTGGCCGCGGCCGGAACGATCGTCTTCATGTCCACGCACACACTGGCCATCGCCGAGGAGATCGCGCAGCGAATCGGGATCATGGACCATGGCCGATTGCACTTCCTGGGAACGGTGGGCCAGTTGCAGTCCGAATTGGCATCCAGCCACACGTCCTTGGAGCCGCTGTTCCTTGAACTGACCGCCGGCAACAACGGACGCCTGCGAAAGGGAGTGGATTGTAAATTGAAAATTGAATGACGTTATTTCTCGTTCCCACGCGGAGCATGGGAACCAGGTGAAATCCGCATGGGAACCAGGTAAATTCGCACTATACAATCATGCGTTTTCCCGTCCTTTCTTCAGCACCGTCGTCCGATTTCCTTTCGCCCCAACAGGAGGCCAAGGCGTTTGGACGGGCGCGCAAACGCACCCTCGCCACATTGCTGCGGCAGACGTTTGCCCACTCCCGCTTCCGCGTGACGCTGGTCGTGGTCTTGACCAGCCTGCTTTGGGGTGGAATGTTCTGGATGTTCGCCGACGGGTTCTGGTTCATCGAATCGACGATCACGCAACCCGACACGCACGCCCAAGCCGTAGGCGGAGTGTTCGGCGCGTTCTTCGCCGCTTTGATGCTGATGCTGGTGTTTTCCTCGGGCATCATTCTCTACGGCTCCCTTTTCCGTTCGAGGGAGATCACTTTCCTGCTGACGATCCCCGCGCGCACCGAGCGGGTGTTCTTGTACAAGTTTCAGGAAGCGATCATCTTGAGCAGTTGGGGATTCGTGCTCCTGGGAAGTCCCATCCTGCTGGCATACGGCGTGGTGTCCGCCGCGCCGTGGTACTACTACGCGCTGCTGCTGCCGTTCATCGTGGCCTTTGTCTATATCCCCGTTTCCATCGGAGCGATTATCTGCCTGTGGGTGGTGCATCGCGTCCCCGGCAACCGGTTGACGATATTGGTCGGCGGATTGGTTCTGTTGGTGGTCGGCGGCGCGTGGATCGCGTGGGGGTTGCTGACAGGCCCTAGAAACGACCTGCTCACGCCGGATT
Organism: uncultured Thermoguttaceae bacterium; assembly: GCA_965195225.1. GTDB lineage: Bacteria > Planctomycetota > Planctomycetia > Pirellulales > Thermoguttaceae > JAHIKV01. Next base: position 4,661 of record CBDAFL010000141.1, on the reverse strand, counting down.
GGTTCCAGGAGATACTCGGCCGGCTGCGGTTTTCCGACTATCGGCTGTTGCCCAGTTGGTGGCTTAGCACCGGGTTGCTCAACGCGGCCTCCGGTGTCTGGTCCGAAAGCATTCTGTTCTTTTCGCTGATGATCTCCAACGCCTTGTTCTTTCGCCAGTTGGCCTTGTGGCAGGCGGGTAGGACGTATCGCGCGGCCTATAGCGGGCTGTACGGCAAGACGATGCGTCGCAAACGCCTCCGCCCAATGCGATTCGATCGGCTCCTGTATTGGCTCTTCGGTCCGCTTCCCGCGGCCATGCGATTGATGGTGATTAAGGATCTGCGACTGTTCCGACGCGACCCATTGCAGTGGTCTCAGTTTCTCATCTTCACGGGCTTCCTGGTGATCTACTTTTTCCACATCCCACGCTTCACGTATGGCGTTTCATCGATCGTCTGGGTGAACATGGTCAGTTTCCTGAACCTCTCGGTCGTGGGGTTACTGTTCTCCACGTTCACCACCCGGTTCATCTACCCGATGATCAGCCTCGAAGGACGCCGGTTCTGGATGCTCGGCCTGTTGGGCGTGCCACGCCGGACAATCCTCTGGAGTAAGTTTTTCTTTGCCGCCGGCGGGGCGATCGTGCCATGCTCGGGCCTGGTGCTGGTCAGCGATCTGATGCTCGGCGTCTCGAATCTGATCGTCGTCAGCCATCAATTGACCTGCCTGGTGCTTTGTCTGGGGCTGGCGGGAATAGCCGTGGGGTTTGGCGCCTGGTTGCCAAACTTCCGCGCCGAATCTCCCTCGCGGATCGCCGCCGGATTCGGCGGGACACTTACCCTGGTGGTCAGCACGCTGTATATCTTGATCGTGGTGCTGCTAACCGCCCTGCCCACCCACTTCTACATGGCCGCGGAATACGCCAATCTCAGCGGGAACATTCATGGCCAAACCGGCGTGCAGTGGTGGCTCGGTTTTTGGCTGGTGGCGGGCACCGCCGCCAGTCTGATTCTGGGCACAATCGCCACCCTGGTCCCACTGCGAATCGGATTCCGCGCGCTCCAGCGGATGGAGTTCTAACGCACCCTACTCTTTCCCCAATTCCCGTCGCAAGCGAACGACCGCCTCGACCAGTTTGTCCGGGCCGTGGCGAAGCGGGTCGCAGGCGGGCAGACACAACCGGCTCGCCACACGGTCGCATTCGGCCGCCACGGCCTCGTCGGAAAAACCGACACCGTTGACCGCCACTCCCACCACTCGGCACGGGTGCATCACGCCGGCCGCCGACTCGTAGAACTCCACCACCTTCTCCAGCGAAGGCAACGGGATGTTTTCCATGTCGTAGAACGACCGTCGCCCCATCGTGTAGCAGAGGACCAGCCCGTCGGGCATCACGCCGTGAAGCAATCCGAGCGCGACGCACGAATAGCGAGGATGGAACAGGCTCCCTTGGCCTTCGATCACGATCGCGTCATGATGCTGATTGGCCAGGACCAACTTCTCGGCCGCGCCGCTGATAAAATCGGCGATTACCCGATCCACCGGACAGCCGTCGCCGGCGACGAGTATTCCGGTCTGGCCGGTGGCGACGAAGGCAGCGTCCACACCTGTCCGCTCCAACCCTTGGGCAAGCTCGACGCCGCAGACCATCTTTCCGCAGCAGCAATCGTTGCCGATCGTGTGTATCCGCAAGCAGCGCCGGCGGATCCCCTCGCGGTGGGCAACGTCCCGCTCGTCGTTGTCCCGAAGATCGACCAGCCGCGCGCCGTGTTGTTCGGCCGCGCGGAGATACTCCGCGTCGTCGCGCAGAAAATCGTGCAGGCCCGAGACGACCGACATCCGTCGGGCAATGGCCTCCAGGATGATCGGCCGCCAGTGGGGCGGGATTTTTCCGCCCGGCGGAGCTATGCCCACAACCAACGTGTCGGCTTCGGGCGCCTCGGCCAGCGAACCGACCAGGGGGATCGCTCCGCCGACGCCGAAAACCTCCCGGCATGTCTTACCGGCCGACTGTCGGTCGAACACGGCGACCACCTCGTCCGCGCGGTAGCGAAGTAGACAGATGGCGGTCTTGGCCGTGTCCGTGTCGTGGTATCCGTCGGTAACGATCACCATGCGTCGCGAAAGATTCATCCCGAAAGCATAGCGGTCGCGCGGCGTTCTCACAAGCAGAATTGGGCAATATCGGTGGCAGGCAAGTAGGGTGGGACAAGCGAAGCACGGTCCCACCAAGCAGTAGGTCAGGTACCCCGTACCTGACAATTATCGCGTCTGCCGTATGGTGTCAGGTACGGGGTACCTGACCTACTTCACTTCTTCTTTAGTTCACGCGGAAAGTAGAAAGTGGGGATATGGAATCGCCGGCTGGTAGAAGAGAAGAGAGATCGAAGAGCATGCGATAAGATGTCGAAGGGGATTGCCGCGGCATAACACCCATCCAACACATGCAGCACCCCCGGCACTGGCAAAGTCAGTGGCACTCCACCTCAGCCCCTTTCGTCAGTGCCACCCGCCGGTTATGGGTGTCTCCGGGGAAGAAAAAAACGGAATATCCCTTTTACCCATTCCCTGCCCGGCTTCGCTTTGTATCCCAATTTCTTGGCTTGGGCGAAATCGGCGTCGGCTTTGGCTTTGTCGTCTTTATGCCAGTAGAAATAGCCCCGAGCATAGAATGTGTACCCATCTTCCGGATTGATCCGAATCGCCTCTGTATAGTCGGTGATCGCTTTGTCGTGGTCACCCTTCTCGCCGTAGACGCAGCCACGGTTGGAGTACGCCTCAGCATACTTCGGGTTGAGTCGAATAGCCTCGGTGTAGTCAGCAATCGCCTTGTCGTGGTCATCCTTCTTCCAGTAGGAACAACCCCGCCCAAAATACGCCTCGGCATGTTTCAGATCGAGTTTGATGATCTCATTATAGTCTGCGATGGCCTTGTCGAACTCACCATTTTTATAATAAGCATAGGCCCGGTCACAATAGACTTCGGCATATCGTGGATCGAGCCGAATGGACTCCGTCAAGTCCGCAGTCGCCTTGTCGAACTCACCCTTCTCTTCATAGGCATGGCCTCGCCCCCGAAATGCTTGAGCCAACTTCGGGGCGAGGCGAATAGCCTCTGTATAGTCGGTGATCGCTTTGTCGTGGTCACCCTTCTCGATGTAGGTGCAGCCACGGTTGTAGTACGCCTCGGCATCCTTCGGGTTGAGTCGAATGGCCTCGGTGAAGTCAGCAATGGCCTTGTCATGGCCACCCTTCTTGCTGTAGGCCAAGCCACGGTTGTAGTACGTCGTGGTTTGTTTCGGATCGAGTCTGATGGCCTCATCGTAGTCAGCGAAGGCTTTGTCGAACTCACCCTTCTCATGATAAGCATAGGCCCGCCCACAATAGACTTCGGCATGTCGTGGATCGAGCCGAATGGACTCCGTGAAGTCCTCAATCGCCTTGTCGAAGTCGCCCTTCTCTTCGTAGACATGGGCTCGCCCCCAATATGCCTCCGCAGATTGTGGATTGAGTCGAATGGCCTCGGTGTAGTCCGCAATGGCCTTGTCGAACTCACCCTTCATATCATAAAGCTTGGCTCGCCCCCGAAATGCTTGAAACAACTTCGGGTCGAGGCGAATAGCCTCTGTACAATCAGCAATAGCTCTATCAAAATCACCCTTCTGCCCATAGACGATTCCTCGGACATAGTGTGCCTCGGCACCGTGCGGGTCGAGGCGGATAGCCTCCATGCAGTCAGCCATAGCCTTGTCCAATTCGCCTTTTCGTAAGTAAGCCTGGCCACGGCTGGAGTACGGCTGAGCGTTTTGTGGATTCAGACGAATGCCCTCGGTGTATTCAGCTATCGCTCCATCAAAATCGCCTTTGTCTCGCAGCAAATTGCCTCGCTTCGCTGCTTCATTTTCTGGGCTACTCATAACGAATTCTCAATTCCGGCAATTCCGGGACGCCATACATAATTATCACTCTCAATCGGGGTCAGGTCTTGCAATCCAACATTCCGGCTTGGAAGTTCCGGCAATTCTGATTCTATGAAAGAGCGGGCCTCCTGGCGGTATACACGATACGGCGAGTGTTTTACCCATCAAAACCACAAGCAGGAGGACCGAGAGATGTTATACCTTGGAATCGACCGGCATCGCAAGCAGTTGACCGTCAGTATTCGCAATGAGCACCGTAGGCCGGGTCGTGACGTGACCCGGCGGATTGTTCGTTGGGTTTTAGCTTGGCCTGCGGTAGGGTGGCACGTCCCTGAGCGAAGCGAAGGGCGTGGCTGGCCGTTGGACCACGCCCTTCGCTGCGCTCAGGGACGTGCCACCCCGTTGCCGCAAGCAATTTTGCGCGAACTTTCCAGAAAAGCGTCCAAACCGATTTTTGCGCGCTTAATTGGTTTTTCGGGGCCAATTTAACCTGGCGCACCCAGGTTAATTAACCCGGTATACCAGGTTAATCAACCTGAGGTTAAACTGGGGTTACGTCAAAAGCACAGTCGCCGAAGCAAAATGAATAGACTTGGTTTCAAGCAGTTTGAACGCATCGGCGGACCTCGGCGAATCGACGTAAGAATTAGTTGGCGATTTCAGAAATTTTTTCCAGTTAATTCAGGCCGGAAAATCGACCTTAACTTGAATAACAACATCGGCTTGTGGCGACAGATCGCAAAACTTTTCGCACTTGCCC
>CBDAFL010000140.1:0-23523 GCA_965195225.1 uncultured Thermoguttaceae bacterium | reverse complement strand
CATATTCGTCCATGATAGACCCATCTGTTGCGCTCCTTCACATTGGAAAAAGTTTCCAAAACTTACAAAGGAAGCGCAACAGATTTCAAAAAACCTAACAAGCCCAGTTTGCCAAAATTATTGGGTTTTCATCAGACCAGGGTTAGGGTGAGGGCATTTGGCGACGATCATTCATCGAATCTGAAGTTGGGTGCCATGGGTAAGCGCAGCTTACCTGTGTATAGCCGCGTCGCGCACGGGTAAGCTGCGCTTACCCATGGCACCCTTTATGCTACCGCCCGAAGCCGACGAAGAAGCTGAATACCTCGAAGCGGTCGCCCGGCTCCCAGCAGACCGGGAAGGCAAAGTCCAGGGCGATCGGCGCCGGTCCCATCGCCGGTACGGAAACCCGCAACCCGAAGCCCGGCGCCACGCGATACCTGTCGCTCCAGTTGTTGATTGTCGGCTCGACCGTACCGGTGTCGCAGAAGACCACGCCGCGGATCATGTCGTCGGCGGTGATGGGGAACATGTATTCGGCCGAGGCGAGGAATTGGAACTGGCCGCCGACGAATACTTCGCCGCCGGTCGCCGCGCTTAAGACGTGCGGCGACGCCCCGCGGAACTCGAAGCCGCGGAGGCTGGAGAAGCCGCCGGCGTAGAAGTGTTCGTAGATCGGCGTGTTGTCGCCGGTATAGCCCGCCCGCGAGGCCAGGCTCAGCACGTGGCGTCCCGATCCGTCGGGGCGTTCGTAGAGCGTGAAATACTTCCGCAGGTCGATCTCCACACGAGGATAATTGAACGAGCCGATCACCTGCTCGGCCGACATCTCGAGCAGGTGTCCTTCGGTGGCCATGAAGGCGTTGTCTCGCTTGTCGCGCGCCAACGATACCTGAAAACCGTGCAGCGCCAGGTTGCGGCCGGTCACTTCGGCAAAATCGGGCAGAGTCGGGTCGATCGTATTGGTGATGTTGATCTTCGCCCCGCGATAGGCGATGCTGCCGGAGAGGTCCGGGGCAAACTGATAGCCCAAGGCCACTCGTCCGCCGATCCGCTGCTCGAACCATTCGCGGTAGCTGCGGTTGTAGTAGTAGCCGCTCAGACCCAAGTTGATATTCGAGCCGAACAGATACGGATCCTGGAAGTTTATCATGTAGCGCTGCAACTGCGTGCCGGGCACGGCCTCGAGTCGGAACCGCTGGCCCGCGCCGCGAAAGGCCGTCGCGTTGCGGATGTCTTCCCAACCTCGGGGAAAGCGGGTCCAATCGAAGTTCTGCTCGTCCAACACGATCTGGCCGACCATTCCGGCGTCGGAGTTGACTCCCACGCCGAACATCATCCGGCCGGTCATCGCCTCGTGGGCCAAGACCTCGAAATCGAGCGTCCGCAATATGTCGCCGCTGCTGTCGGGCGGACCGCCGACGAAGGGAGAGCTTTCGTCGAAGATCGGACCCGGTACATAAGGCCCTTCCGGCGAATCGACCAGCCGCGTGCCGCCTTGACGCGGCCATCTTTGGGCTACGTATTCGGGCGCGCGTTGAGTAGCGGAGGAGGCGGTGGGGGGCACTGGCGTTTCGCCAGTGTTTAGGTCGTTCGGATAAACGCCCTGCGACTGCGTCACACTGGATTGCGGCAGCAAGGCCGGGTTTACCCGCCCCGCGTTGGGTGTGTACTGCGTGGGAATCAAGCGGTCGAGCGGCTGTCGCCGGTGCTTCCGTTGCGAGAGGACATCGGTCAGTTCCTGGGTCGCTTGCCGTAATCGGCTGTCCGGGTCTTCAATGGCCGGTAAACCTGCCATCCCTTGCCCCTCGTCCCCCACACGTCCGTAATCCAATGTGATGTCCAAGACCCGCTCGCGCGTCGCCGGGTCGGGGCTTTGGCCGCGGAACTTCGGCTGCGGTTTCGGCCGGTCGGCGATCTGCTCCTCTTTACCTTGCTCCGGCGGGTTGAAGACGATCTTCGGGGGCTGGCCCATGGCGGGATTGCTCTCGAACAGCCCGCACGCCCGCAAACGCCGCTCGCTGGCGCGGATTTCGCGGATGTCGATGATGTCGCCGGGATTGAACGAAAGCCGGGTCCGCACCGTGGTAAGTTGTGTGTGGGGATAATCGCCCTTGATGCGGATGTTGATCTTGCCCACCCGATAGCGGTCGCCCTCGTTGATGTTGTATACCAGATCGAGTTGGCCCGGCTCTTCGAGGAAGCGGGGGTCGGCCTTGACCTCCGCGAACACGTAGCCGACGCAGCCGTACTTGTCTTGCAGCGCGCCGATGTCGGCGGACATCCTCGCCTGATTGAAGTACTCGCCGTCGCGGAGTTTCAAGTCGGCCGTTAACTCATCGGCGGAGTATTGCTTGTTTCCGATCACCGACACGTCGCGGATTTTGTAGCGCGGACCCTCGTCAATGACAAAGGTGATCGACGCCCAATCTTTCTTCTCGTTGTAATTCAATTCGCGTCCGATCCGCGCGCGGAAGAACCCCAAGCCGCGGTAGTAGGCCGTCAGCAGCTCGACGTCCTCGTCTAACTGTTTGCGGTCCAACTCACCCTTGAACAAGTAGAGGAACGGCGGTTTCGATTGGATTTGGGTCTTCAGCCGCGCGTCGTCGGCGATCGTGTTGCCGATGAAACTGACCGATTTAATCCGCTGTTTCTTCCCCTCGTTGATGTAGAAGATCGCCCTACGGTCCTCGGGCTTGTTGCCTTCGATAATGGTGATCCGCGCGCCGGCAAAGCCGCGCTTATGATAAAGTTCCTCGATTTTGCGGCGGGCCTCCTCGACGGCAAACGGATCGAGCGAATCGCCGGCCTTCAGCTTCGTCTCCTTCCGGAGCGTTTTCTTGCTGATTTTCTTGCAGCCGATGTACTTCACGTCCTGCAACAGGGGGCGCTCCAACACGTCGAAGATCACCACCCGGCCGCCGGTCACCCGTTGCCAATAGGTCTTCACGTCTACAAACATCCGCGTTTGATCGAGCCGGCGGATGTCCTCGTTGATCAGTTCCAGATCAAAGGGTCTGCCGGCACGGGTGCGGAGGCTGGGTAGAATTTTCTCCAGCGGCACGGACTTGTTGCCGGCGATCCGCACGTCGACGACCATCTCCGGCTGCTCGTCGACCGCTGGCACGGCGGCTTGTGGAGTAGCGGTGCCCGGCGGCATTAGCCCTGGCGGCTCCGACCGCATCTGTGCGGCGGCCAACGAGGCCCACCCGCCAATGACGGCCACGATAACCGCTAGCTGCAAGTTCCTGTACCAATGAGGGCGACAATTGGCCCTGTTGGTTTGAATGTCGGCCATCCTTGGCCCTTTCCGCATGGTTGCTCTGGCCCCGTTTGGTGCTTCCACGCGGCGGGCAAGCCCGCCGGCAAAACAGATTTCGAGAAAATCCGACCATTCAAGTGTGTCAAACCTCTGCTACGCTGGATAAGGTGCAGGGGTTCTCTTCCCTGGGGTCGAAAAGGTTGCGTAGAGATACCCAAAACGGCCAGTTGAGACAAGGGGAGTTGGTAATGATTTCAGGACACACCCTCAGACGGTTGTATAGATTATGCGGGCTGGCTGGAGTTTTTCGATGGCGCAACCGATAATGGATTTAGCCCACGGCGGGCCAAATGGGACGCTGCGCCGTCGGGATACGGGGTTATTCAGCGTAAGTTCCTTGGAGTTAAGCGGTTGCGGTGTTTCTGGCGATTGTCCAATCGGCGTGTTCGGTGGAGACCATCGACATGATTTTTCCCGCCGAGAACGTCGAGTTAGGATGATTGGCCTTGACACTACTCATTGCGACACCTACACTTGGAGCAGAACAGCTACTCGGAAAGTCGTGGCGGCGCACGCCGCGAAAACCTGCGGCGACCCTTCTTCGATAGGAGAACTGAGTCGTGACCAAGAAAGAGATCGTTCGGACCATTTCCGAAGAAATTGGGCTGACCCAGTTGCAGACGAAGGAGATAGTGCAGAAGACCTTTGACGCCATTGTCGAGACCCTCGTGGCGGAGCGGCGGATTGAGCTTCGCAACTTTGGCGTGTTTGAGGTCAAGCGCCGGGCCCCCCGCAAGGCCCGAAACCCCCGTACCGGCGACAAAGTGTATGTGCCCGAAAAGTATGTTGTCACGTTCAAACCGGGCAAGGAGATGGAAGAGCGGGTCAAGGAGTTGGAGCGTCAGGCGGCCGCGGCGGCCAAGGTCGCACGAGTAAAGACGGCGGGAGATGAGATATCCTCTGATCCCGTGTCCCAACCGCCTAATGCCGCAACAAGTTACGACGCCGACTCCCGGTAACGCTGGTCGTCTTTTCACGGAGGAGTTTTCGATGCGCAACCTGCTATTGGTCTTGGCGTGTGGCTTGATGCTGAGCACGACCGCCGGATGTTTGCTCCCGGCCTACTCGGGCGATCCGGCACGCCGCACACAGGAAATGATGTTCACTTCGGAAGGCCTGCGCCAGTTCCTGGACGAGTGGGAACGGATGTGGTTCCTGGACCAGCCGGACCATACCTCGCCCTATCGGACGCACGGCGGACTGATCTAGTCAAGCAGAAAGTAGGGTGGGACTTTTCGCAGCGCGGTCCCACCTTAGACAAGCAGGCTAGTTGGTGGGACCGCGCTGCGAAAAGTCACACCCTACATTTCATCGTCCATGCTTGAGAATCCAACCGACGTCCGTCTCGACGTTCAACTAGGCCGCTTGCGCCTGGCCAATCCGGTCCTGGTGGCCTCGGGCACGTTCGGTTATGCCCGCGAGATGGCCGGTTTGGTCGATCTAAAGCGGCTGGGCGGAATCGTGCCGAAAACGATCACGCAGCAGCCTCGCGCGGGAAATCCACCCCAGCGGACCGTCGAAACCGCCGCCGGAATGCTCAATTCAATCGGCCTGGACAACGACGGCGTCGAGGCCTTCATCGCCCGGCAGTTGCCGTACTTGGCCTCGCTGGGACCGGCGGTGATCGTCAGCATCGCGGGCAAAAGCAGCGAAGAGTTCGTCCAATTGGCCCAACGGTTGCAGGAGGCCGATGGCATCGACGCGGTGGAGCTAAACGTCTCCTGCCCGAACGTCAGCGGGGGAACCGATTTCGGCGCCGATCCGTCGCTTTGCGAGCGGGTCGTCGCCTCGGTTCGCAGCGCGTGCTCGTATCCGATCCTTGCCAAGCTGACGCCCAACGTGACGAACGTCGCCGAGATTGCCCGCGCGGCCGAGGCGGCCGGGGCCGACGCCCTGTCGTTGATCAACACCTGCCTGGGCATGGCCGTCGATTGGCGGAGGCGGCGGCCGGTGCTGGGCAATGTTTTGGGCGGGCTGAGCGGACCGGCCATCAAGCCCATCGCCTTGCGGATCGTATATCAAGTCGCCCGGGCCGTGAAGATTCCGTTGGTGGGCATCGGCGGCATCGCTTCGATCGACGACGCGATGGAGTTTTTCGTCGCCGGCGCCAGCGCGGTGCAGATCGGCACGGCCAATTTTTATGACCCAACCGCGACGATGCGGATACTCGACGCCCTACCCGACGCCCTGGCCGAACTGGGCGCGAAATCGGTCGGCGAAGTGGTAGGAACGATGGAGAAATGACGAATGTCGAAAGCCAAATGTCGAATGAATGACGAAATTCAAATGACGAATGTCGAAATGCACATAACGTTCGACATTCCTTCGACATTTAGATTTCGACATTCGACATTCCTTCGACATTTGAATTTTGACATTCGACATTATGAGAGTCCTCTCCGGCATACAACCCACCGGTCGGTTTCACTGGGGCAACTATTTCGGCGCGATCCGGCAGTACATCGAACTGCAAGGCGAGCCGGAGGGGGCCTACTATTTCATCGCCAACCTGCACGCGCTGACCACGGTCCGCGACCGGGATGTTTTATCCCAAAACACTCTCGACGCCGCCGTGGACCTGTTGGCGCTGGGGCTGGACCCGAATCGGGCCACGCTCTTCCAGCAGTCCGACGTGCCGGAGGTATCCGAACTTTGCTGGCTGCTGATGACCGGCGCGCCGATGGGCCTGCTCGAGCGGTGCCACGCCTACAAGGACAAGACGGCCAAGGGGCTGCCGGCCAGCGCCGGATTGTTCGCCTATCCCGTGCTGATGGCGGCCGACATTCTGGCCTTCGACTCCGATTTGGTGCCGGTCGGCGAGGACCAGGTGCAACACATCGAGGTCTGCCGCGACCTGGCCGCCAGCTTCAACCATCACTTCGGCGAGACCTTCGTGATGCCGAAGGCGAAGCTGTTGGATTCGTCCGCCCGAGTGCCGGGCACCGACGGCGAAAAGATGTCCAAGAGCTACGGCAACACGCTCGACGTGTTCGAGGAGCCGAAATCGCTGCGGAAGCAAATCATGCGGATCGTGACCGACTCGCGTCAGATGGACCAGCCGAAGCCGCCGGAGACGGACCATCTGTTTCTGCTCTTCTCGTTGTTTGCCGACCAGCGGCGGCGTGAAGAGATGGCGGCCATGTATCGGCGCGGGGGATTCGGCTACGGCGAGGTGAAGAAGGCGTTGGCCGACGCGGCGGTGGAGTATTTTGCCGAAGCGCGGGATCGACGCCGCGAGTTGGAGTCCCGCCCTGAACGGGTCCGCGAGATTCTCGGCGACGGCGCCGCGACCGCGCGAAAAAAGGCAGCCGAAGTGCTGCTCCGCGCCCAACGTGCGTGCGGGGTGAAATAGTTTCTGTTGCGGAAAGTAGGGTGGGACAAGCGAAGCGCAGTCCCACCAACAGCGGGAAAAACTATTCCGTCAATATCTCCTGAAGCTCCGGTTTGATTTGGGGGAGCCGATGCTTGATGGTTTTCCAAACCAACGGATAATCCACGCCGAAATAGAAGTGGATCAACTTGTCTCTCATCCCAGCCATTTCCCTCCAGGGAATGCTGGGATGGTTCCGTTTAATGTCATCGGGAATACCTTTGGCGGCCTCGCCGATGATTTCCAGCTTTCGCACCACGGCGCTGACTGTCTTGTCGTCTGCCTGAAATGACTCCGGCCCTAAGTCTGCTACGAATCCCTCGATGGCGTCGATCGCGGCCAGGATGTCCTTCAAGTACAACTTGCAGTCTCTCATACTGCGACCACCTCTCGAAGCACCGAATCCCGAAGTTCTTCCCGCAGCGCTCGTTTGGGGACGACATCCACTTTTCGCCCTAGTTCTTCCTCGAAGAAAAGGGCCAACCCCGTTAAGTCAAGCAGGTCCGCCTCTTCCTCAAACTCCACCAACAAGTCGATGTCGCTATCGGCGGATTGCTCCTCGCGGACAAAGGAACCGAACAGCCCGATTTCCTTTGCTTTGTAGCGGGTCGTTACCAATGGTTTCAAGGATTTCAGTCTTGATAGAAGATCCACGGTGTTCATGTCTACCCCCTCAGAATGTTGAAATATCCGTATTTAGCCCCGGGTGAATATACCTCGCTGTTATACACAAATACGAATCGAGGACCGTTTACGGTCCTTGCCGCGCAAGCGGTATTAGGCCCGGCGTTTACGCCGGGTTGGCGAAGCGGCGTCCCGTTTGTTTTCGTTGTCACGCCCGTTTACGGGCGTCCTTCCCGTTGCGTTCGACGACAAGGAGACCCGTAAACGGGCCTGACAGCCTCAAATCTCTTGCCCGCTCTAACCCGGCGTGAACGCCGGGCCTAATACCGCCTGCGGCGGAAACGCCCGTAAACGGGCGTATTTTCACGAAACACGGAACTCTTTCGCAATATCCAACTTGTGTAGAACAACAAGGTATCGACGAGGATCACCGTTTGGGTCTCCGTCGTGGCGCACACAGGCCGTGCTTTTGGCTCGGCGCCGCCGAGGGGCCGGCGAGCCGCTGAGCGCTGCGACGAGCGATCAGCGTCTCGAGACCCATGCGGACCAAGGCCGTTTTCTCGCCCACGCCCGTCAGTTCAGAGGCCTTTTTGAGAATGCCGTCGTCAATGTTCAGTGTGGTTCTCATGCATATAATATTGCCATATTTACATGCTTTCGTCAAGTCGCAAAAAAAGGGGGCGACAGTTCAACTGCCGCCCCCGATTTCGCGGTTGGCGTGTCATGCTAAAGCATAACCTACGTTTTCAACGTCATCAATCGACGACGTAACCGTCGGCCATGCTACCCATCAGCGCGAAGACATTGGCGTCCATCGAGTCGGACATGAACGTTACCGAGCCGTCGCCCAAGCCGAAGTGGGCTCCGCCGGAGTGCTCGCTGCCGGGCGACATGACAGATTTGTTGTTCATCATCTTCCCGCCGGCGTCCGTGCTCGTCCACTTAAGACTGCTGCTATCATAAGCACACATCTCACCGGTGGTGAACAGGGTTGGGGATCCTCCGATGACCCAACCATCTCTGCCACAGTCAGCCACGGGAAAATCCGCGAGTCGCTGCATCTCGCCCGTCATGATCGTGTTGGAGGTGCCATCACGAACGCCGCCAAACGTAGTGCTCTTGTTGACATAACCGAAGATGCCCTCAAGCGTCTTGCCAGATGTGAGACCGGCATTGATGTCAATGGTGTTGACTAAAGGATGGAAAAGGCAAAAGCTGATGCCAGTAGCGTTACCGGTAATATTGGCTGCCTCGTGGTAAAAGAAGGAGCTATCAATCGCTCCGTGCCGTCCGGCACACCCGCCGTAGTCGGTTCCGCCACCGGTCCAGGGCCAAGTGCCGGGAACCGGATTCATAGAGTCATCGGTGCCGGGGCGGATGCCGTTGCGCCGAGTCGGGCAGTAGAAACCCTTGATGTCCGTATTGGCCAACAACAGGTTGGTGGAACCGTTCTTTATAACCTGACTGCTGATGCCAAAGCCGTATTGCCAATTCTTGGCCAAGTTGTCCCCTTCGATAAAGGGCATGAGCCGCAGCAGAAAACTGGTGCCTTGCGCGGGGTGGCTCGGACTAGCAGCCTCACCCACCGTGTTCCAACCGCCCGTGCCGGTGGGAGGCGTAAGCTGGGAGATGACGCCCGGCGGGAAGACCTTGTTCGCCTGGGCATAGTTGTGTACCGCGAGACCAATCTGCTTGAGATGGTTCCGACACTGGATTCTGCGGGCCGCTTCGCGGGCCGCTTGCACCGCCGGTAACAGCAGCGCAATTAGGATACCGATGATGGTGATGACAACAAGCAACTCCACCAACGTAAACGCCGTTCGTACGCCTCGTTTGGAAGACATTGATTCTCTCCTACAGTTCCAAACAGAAAATAAAATACGAGGACAATCGCCAACCGCTGGCGACTAGGACAACCCTTATTATCTACATTTTACCGGAAAACGCAAGGGGCGGAATAGGTTTTTGTTGACACCGGGCAATACTGCAATTTAGCCCACGTTCTCGTTGTTCGGCAGGCACTCCGTCGCGGGGGTGGCCTTCGGAGAGCTGTAGGGTGGGTCAAGCGCAGCCCCACCAACAGCGGGGAAAACGTGGTGGGGCTGCGCTTCGCTTGACCCACCCTACTTTCTAAACGCACCCAACGGGGCTTCTCAAAGCGGCTAATCCATTCTAGCATTGGATTATGCAGGGTATCCCGATGCAAACCGCCCTCGGCCGCCAGATGTCCTCCGGCGGCCGTTTTACCTGGACCGGCTTGGCGGTGATGATCGTCTCCGCACCGCTGGTCGGGCTAACCTTTGCCCGAGTTGGCGAGGTGATCCAATCGTACCTTGTCCCCTCGGCCCTTGTTTCCATTCTTATGGGGGCTTTCATCGGCTTGACGATTGTTGCCATAACGCGGTTTGGCCGGTTCGGCCATCGTCCGACGATTTTCTCCGCGACCGTCGCGGCAGCCATCGTGGCCGCCGTTGGAAACGAAGCGATGGGTGGCACTGGCGTCTCGCCAGTGTTTTGGTCGGACACTGGCAAGATGCCAGTGCCACCCACCGCGTTTTTCGCGTTGTTGGCGGCGGTGACGGTAACAATTCCCGCCGTACGCGCCCCGTATTGCAACCGATGCGGGAGTTGGTTTCGGACCGTCCGCAACGGCAAGATCGACTTGCCGACGTCCCGACGGCTGGCCGAGTTGCTCGGCGTCGAGCAGCCCGGGCGGGTGGCACTGGCGTCTCGCCAGTGTCCGGCCGAAACACCGGCGAGACGCCAGTGCCACCCGCCCGTCCGTTCATCGCGGTATCGGCTTTCGGCCTGCCGGGGCGATTGCGGTCCGACGCGCTGCGAGTTGTCGTGGGAACGGTCCGGCGGCGGCGTGGACTTGGCGAGGGTGTGGCTCGACGGTAAGCAACGGAGCGAAGTTGTCTCGATTCTCGATGAGTTGAGTCCGAACGAGTGCGAAGCCGCAAGCGGAAAGAACAATGCGAAGCCGCAAGCGGCCGATCCGAATCCCTAATCCCTGTGTTGGGGTGGCAGTTCAACTGCCACCCCAACCCCCGAATCCCTAACCCCTAATCCCTCTATGTCCGAAATCATTGGCATCGGCGCCGACATCACGGAATGTCTTCGGATCGCGCGAATGGTCGAGCGCCACGGCGAACTGTTCGTCAACCGCGTGTACACGGACGAGGAGATCAAGTATTGCCAGTCCCGCAAGCAGGCAACCCAGCATTACACCGGCCGGTGGGCAGCCAAGGAGGCGGTCCTAAAGGCGCTGGGAACCGGCTGGCGGAAGGGCATATCTTGGCGCGACATCGAGGTCCGCAACGAACCGAGCGGCAAGCCGGTGGTGGCGGTCCGCGGCGGAGTGAAGGACGTGGTCGAGCAACTCGGCGTGGCCGAAATCCACGTCACCATTTCCCACTGCCGCACACACGCCACGGCGACGGCGGTCGCGGTGGGGAAAGGGGGGGATGAAGGATGAGGGATGAGGGATGAAGGATGAGGGCGGTGGCACTGGCGAGACGCCAGTGCCACCCTCCGCTAAACGGGTATCGCTCTACTTTGTCTTCTTGCTCTTCTTGGCGGTCTTCGCCGGAGCTTTTTTCTTGACGGTCTTCGCCGGGGCTTTTTTCTTGACGGTTTTTTTTGCCGGGGCTTTCTTGCCGGGCTTACTTTTTGCCGCGGCGCGTTCCTTCAGCAAGTGCGTCGCGTATTGGAACGTCACTTCTTCGGTCATCGTGCCGCGCGGCAGCGAGGCGTTGGTCTCACCGTCGGTGACGTAAGGGCCGTAGCGCCCTTGCATCAGCCGGACCGGCTGGCCGGTAACCGGCGATGGGTCGAACTCCTTAACCGGCTCTTTGCGCACCGCGGCGCCACGCCGTGCCTTCGGCTGGGCCAACAAATGCAATGCCTCGTCGAGGGTGACCTCCAACGGAGAAAGGCCGTTGGGTAGACTGCGGGTCTCGTCGCCGCAAGTTACGTAGGGTCCGAAACGTCCGTTGCGGGTAACCACCGGATTGCCCGACTGAGGATGCTCGCCCAGCGTTCGCGGCAAGGAGAGCAGTTTTAGCGCGGTTTCCAGATCGACCTGTTCCGAGTCCATGCCTTTGAGCAAGGAGGCGTTTTGCGGTTTTTCGTCGTCGTCGGCAGTGCCGCGCTGCACATAAGGTCCAAACCGACCGACTTTGATGAATACCGGTTTCTGCGTCTCGGGGCAGACGCCCAACGGTTGGTCGCCTTGGCCGGCTTTGTCGAGCATTTCGAGCGCCGCCGGGAGGGTGACTTCGTCGGGGGGGAGTTTTTCGGGCAGGCTTGCCCTCCGCTCGCCCTGCTCCAGAAACGGCCCGTAGCGGCCGACGCGGACGAAAATCTCCTCGGCTTCAGCGCCCTGGCCCGCCGGTTTGCCCAGCGAGAGGCGGCACACGTCGCGGGCGTCGATCTCGTCCTGCTTGTTCTTAAGCAACTGTTTCAGTCCGGGGTGCTCGTTGCCGAAGTAGAACTGCCGCAAATAGTCCAGATGGTTCAGCTCGCCGCGGCTGATGGCGTCCAACTCGTCCTCCATATCCGCGGTGAACTGGTAATCGACCAGCTCCGGCAGATGGGCCTCGAGCAGTTGCGAAACGGCGAAGGCCGTCCAGGTCGGAACCAGAACGTTGCCCCGTTTGATCTTGAATACGTACTGGCGGGCGAGAATGGTCTCGATGATCGAAGCGTATGTGCTCGGCCGACCGATGCCCATCTCTTCCAGAGCGCGGGTGAGCGAGGCCTCGCTGAACCGGTTGGGTGGCTGCGTGGTGTGGCTCTTCGGATCCATCGACCGACAATGCAACGTCTCTCCCAAGGAAACCTTCGGCAACACCTGCTCGCGATCGGCCAGGTCCGACTCCGGGTCGTCCGACCCTTCGACGTATGCCCGCAGATAGCCGGGAAACTCGATCGTCTTGCCCGTGGCCTGAAAGACGGCGTCTTGGGCTTCGATGGCGATTGTCACCCGGTGGCCTCGGGCGTCGCTCATCTGGCTGGCGATCGTCCGCTTCCAAATCATGTCGTAGAGTTTGAACTCGTCGGGGCTAAGTTGGCTGCGCAGCGTCTCGGGTAGGGCAAACGGATGGCCGGCCGGCCGGATCGCCTCGTGCGCCTCCTGCGCGTTTTTCACCTTGGTCCGATAAACCCGTGGCGAGGCGGGTAAGTAGTCCTTGCCATATTGCGAGGCGACCAGTTCTCGGGCGGCCTCAACCGCCACCGACGCCAGATTGGTCGAGTCGGTACGCATGTACGTGATGTGTCCGGTTTCGTACAGACTTTGGGCCACCTGCATCGTGTGCCGGGCCGTGAAACCGCATTTCCGGTTCGCCTCTTGTTGCAGCGTGCTGGTGGTAAAAGGCGGATAGGGCCGGGTGGTGTACGGCTTGTCCTCGATGTCCGACACGCGCCAGTCGGCCGCGCGGAGCCGCTCGAGCAGATCGGCCGCCTCGCCTTCGTCGAGAAAGAGCAAGTCCGGGTCTTTCAGCTTGCCCGTGGCGGGGTCGAAATCGCGGCTGGAGGGGATTCGTCGCTTTTTCAGTGTGACCAGCGTGGCCGGAAAACTCTGACCGCCGGCGTTGGCGAAAGTGCTCAACAAGTCCCAGTAGGTGGCCGAAACAAAGGCCATCCGCCGGCGTTCGCGCTCGACGATCAGCCGCACGGCGACGCTTTGCACCCGACCGGCCGAAAGCTTCGGCTTAATTTTTCGCCACAACAGTGGAGAAACGTCGTAGCCGTACAGCCGGTCGATGATCCGCCGGACCTCCTGGGCACGAACCAAATGGTTGTCTATCTCACGGGGATTTTTCAACGCCTCGCGGATGGCCTCCTCGGTGATCTCGTGGAACACCAGCCGACGGACCGGCACCTTGGGTTTCAGCTCTTCGCAAAGGTGCCAACTGATAGCCTCCCCCTCGCGGTCTTCGTCGGTCGCCAGATAGAGTTCCTTGGCGTCCTTCAGGAGGGCCTTGAGTTTGCGTATCTGCTGCACCTTCGATTTTGGAACGACGTATACCGGCTTGAAATCCTTGTCTACGTTGACCCCCAGGTATGCCCAGTCCTCACTTTTGTACTGTGCGGGGATTTCCTTGGCCCCCTGCGGCAGATCGCGGATGTGGCCGATACTTGCCTCGATGGTATATTCTCGGCCAAGAAACTTGCCGATAGTCCGGGCCTTGGCCGGAGACTCAACGATCACCAAAAACTTTCCGCCGACTGGGCCGCTCTTTTTGGCCATGTTATTCCTTCAATAAGTTGCGTAAAACAGGAGGCAGGGGGGGTAAGCGAATCGCAGCCCCACCATGTTTCCTGAATACCCCAAACAACGCCGCGTGGACGCGGCGGCTAAACAGTTCTTCAAATCCCGATCCCCGAATCCCGATTCCCTCCATGTTCCATATCGAATTGGCATTGCATTTGCGCCCAACCCATTTAGAATTGCGACACCATTACTCCCCCGGGGGCTGGCTTGTCAAGTCTAGTTGATCCGGCTCAACCCCTCCATAGAAGGATAATATGCGATGGCCAGTCCGTTTAAGGTCTTTCGGAAAAACCAGAAATTGTGGGTTGTCGGTCTAATAATTTTGGCAATGTTCGGCTTTGTGTTCCTGGATATCATCTCGGACACAATGAGGGGGGGGCCTGGGGCCAATCCGGTGGCTTTCGAGTCAAAATACGGCAACCTCCGTGAAAGTGAACTCCGTAATCTCCACGAACGCCACCTGGTAACCCTTGGGGTACTCACGGACATACTCCGACAGTCGGGCTACCCCGCCTCGCAGATACAACAGCAGTTGGAGTACATGTTCGGCGGATCTACCCCCGACAACGTGGCCGACTCCTGGTTGTTGGCCTGGCATGCCAAAGAGATGGGAATGGTCGTCAGCGACGAGATGATCAACGCCTTTATCAAACAGGTCACCCAAAACCAGGTCAAGGCCGGCGTTATTCGGAACGCGCTTAAACGCTCCAACGTGTCCGAGCGGATGTTTTTCGAAATGATGCGCGACGAGTTGTTGGCCTGGGAGCAGAAACAGATTTTTTCCCCCAGCGTGGTTGCCGCCACGCCCGGCCAACGCTGGGACTACTTCTGCCGCGTGAAGCGTCTGGCGGCCATCGAGACCGTGTCCGTGGCCGTGGCCGACTACGTCGATCAGATACCAGACCCGACGGACGAGGAGTTGCGGGACTTCTTCGAAGAGCACAAGGGCAAGCTGCCGTTGCCCTTTTCTCCCGAGCAGGGTTTCAAGAAACCTCAGAGGGTCGCCCTCGAATACTTCAAGGCCGAGACCGACAAATTCACCACGTCCGAGATGATCTCCGACGAGGAGGTAATGCAGCGATACGAAAAGGACAAGGAACGATACGATGAGTATTCCCGGGAGTATGCCCCCCAGACGCCTGCCAACGCCACCGAGGAAAAACCGGTCGACGACGAGCAAACCACCACGGATAAGAAAGAGGACGTAAAGGACGCGGATAATTCCAACGAGACGGTGCCGCCGCCGAAGGAAACGACGCCGGAACCGAGTCCTCCGAAAACTGAACCAACAGAACAGGAAGAGGAGGATAGCCCACCGAAAGATTCCGCCGCCACCGGGAAATCTCCGTTCGTTCTCGCCGCGTTTCAGCAACCGGAGACCGACGATAAGGCGGAGCCGGAATCGACCGAAAAGCCGGACTCCAGCCTCCAGCCTCCAGCCTCCAGCCTCCAGCCCCCAGCCTCCAGCCTCCAGCCCCCAGCCTCCAACCTCCAGCCGAAAACCGGCCCTTCGGAGAGGTTGAGGGAACGTATCCGTCAAGAGATTGCCGTCGAGAAGATCGGCGTTCTCTTCGATCGCCTGAGCAGGCAGATGGACCGATACCGTGGGGAGCAGAGCGATTATGATTTCAACCCGGCCGCCAAGAAAAAGGGCAAAACTCCGCCGGTGCGGCCCGATTTCGAGAAGCTGGCCAAGCAGAACGGTCTAACGGCCGGCCGAACCGGATTGGTTGCCAATTGGGAAGCCGCCGAATCGGAAATCGGTTCGGCCCTGGTCGGGCGCGGCACCAGGGCATGGCGATACGCCTTCCAGTCGATGGCCAAGCTCCGGCCGGAAAAAGCAGTCCTCGGCGGCAACTTGTATCTGTTCTGGAAGACGGAAGACGCCAAGGAAAAGGTGCCCAAGTTTGAGGACGAGGGAGTGCGCGAGGAGGTGCTACGCGCTTGGAAGATGGACCAAGCGTGGAAGCTTGCGAAGGATGAAGCCGAATCGCTGGCGACCGAGGCCCGCGAGGCCGACAAGCCGTTCGCGCAGGTATTCGCCGGGCGACCGAAACTGCCCGTCCAGACACCGCCGCCTTTCACGTGGATGACCCTCGGCAGCACGTCGCTGAGCTTCTCGCGGCAGCCCGAAATCAGCGCCGTCGAGGGCGTGGACATTGCCGGCGATGAGTTCATGCGGGCCGTCTTCCGACTGGAGCCGGGTGAGACGGGCGCGGCGATGAACGCCCCGCAAACCGTGGCCTATGCGGTCCGCCTGATCAAGTATAGCCCTTCATACAAAGTTCTTTGGGAACAGTTCAAGGTCGACGATTTCAGCAAGTACGCTGCCGTTGCCCGGGGCGACCAAAGTCAGATGTATCGGGCGTGGCTCAACAAGATCAGGGCCACCGCCGGATTCAAGTGGACCGACGAGCACAAAAAACGACTCCAGGCGGAAAAGTCCGGCCAGCAAGAACCGGCAAATCAATAACTGTCGCTTTCGACCGGGGGTGGCACGTCCCTGAGCGCAGCGAAGGGCGTGGTTTGGTCGCGTACCGCGCCCTTCGCTGCGCTCAGGGACGTGCCACCCAAATTCGGCAGTTATTTTTTCCCGGGCCCTTGGATTCCAGCGATTTTTCACTTCAGGCAAAATCGCTGGTCTATTCCGACACGGCACTCAAATCTAAGGACAGACCCCTTTTACCCCTTGACCCTGCCGGGCCAAATAACTATCCTCCCCGGCCACGAAAAACTCGGCCGGCGGCCGATTGTAACGGCGATTTGCCACTTTTCTATTCGTTTGTTGGCGTCGAACGACGCAAAGTGCAGGGAAGCATGAGACGGTTCACAATAATATGGTGCGTGCTGACGGTTCTTGGGGGTTGCTCTTGGTACAACGGGCTGACCATGCGGTCGCAAAGCCCGGAGGAGCCGCTGCCGCTGGAGAAACCGCACACTCGACTGGTGGGCGATTACGCCGTTCCGACGGGCATGGATCCGGTCCGCGTCGAGGCGGTCGGATTGGTCGGCGGCCTGCACGGGACCGGCAGCGATCCCGGCCCTTCGCCGCAACGCGCCGCGCTGTTGGATGAGATGCAAAAACGCAACGTCGAAAAACCGAACCGCATCTTGGCCTCCGGCAACGTGTCGCTGGTTCTGGTTCGGGGTTGGTTGCGGGCGGGAATCCAAAAGGGAGACCGTTTTGACATCGAGGTCCGCACCCTTTCGCGGAGCGAAACCGCCGGCCTGCGCGGCGGCTACTTGCTGGAAACCCGCTTGCAACAGATGGCGGTGCTTGGCAATCAGGTCCGCCCGGGCCACCTGCTGGCGTTGGCCGAGGGGCCGGTGTTGGTCGATCCCGCCGCGGGACCGAAAGACCGAGTTCTGCTCTGTCGCGGCCGGGTGCTCGGCGGCGGCGTGGCCCTGAAATCGCGGCCGATGGGACTCGTGCTTACGCCCGGAAACCAAAACGTGTTGAACAGCTCGCGGGTGGCGAACGCCGTCAACCGTCGGTTCCACACTTTCCGGAACGGTCTGAAGGCGGGTATGGCCAAGGCAAAGACAGGCGAGTACATCGAGCTTTGCATCCACCCACGATACAAGGACAACATAGCGAGGTACGTCCGAGTCGTCCGCTCGCTGCCGGTCAGTGAATCCGCGCCAAAACGGACGCAGCGGATCGCCGAACTCAAGGAGTTGTTGCTGGATCCATTGACCGCGGCCAACGCCGCCATACAGCTCGAAGCGCTCGGCTCCGATGGGGAAGACGCCTTGCTGGAGGGAATTCGCTCGAAGAATTCGGAGACGCGGTTCTACGCCGCCGAGGCGTTGGCCTACCTCGATCGCCGCGAGGCGGCCGAGCCGTTGGCGGAGATCGCCCGCCGTCAACCGGCATTTCGAGTATTCGCTCTGACCGCGTTGAGCGTAATGACGGATTACATCGCCTACGAACAACTTCGCGAGTTGCTCTCGGTACCCAGCGCCGAGACCCGCTACGGGGCGTTTCGCGCTCTTTGGGCAATGAACGACCAAGACCCGTTAATCAAGGGAGAGGTGATCGGCGACCAGTTCCACTACCACGTGCTGGACTTGGCCGGACCGCCGATGATCCACGTTACCCGCAACCGGTTGCCTGAAATCGTCGTTTTCGGTCCCGAGCAGCGATTGCTGACGCCGCTGGCTCTCAGCGCCGGCAACGAGATCATGATCACCAGCCACGGCGGAGATGAAATCTCGGTCAGCAAGTACACCGTTCGAGACGGAGACCAAAAACGGATAGTATCGACACGCGTCGACGACGTGATCCGCGCGGTGGTCGAACTGGGCGGAACCTATCCGGACGTGGTGCAGGCCCTTCAAGAGGCCAAGAATTGCGAGGCTCTTTACTCGCGATTCGAGGTCGATGCCTTGCCCGAGGCGGGAAGGATTTTCGACCGCGACGTCGATGGGATGGCCGAGACGGAACAGGGCGAACAAGGGGATGAACAACAGCCGTCTGTCAAATCCAGCCCGGAAAGCCCGTCGCCGGGACTGTTTCACCAAAAAGGGGGGGGGAAGAGCGCGGCGAATCAGGCCACGGATGACAACTCCCAAGAAAATACCGCGGAAGAGGACGATTCCAACGGTAAATCCGACATAAAGAAGGGCTTTCTTGCTAGAATGCTGGGACGCTGAGAGGAAAATGATGAATGATGAGTGATGAGTGATGAACGGTCCCTGAGAAACGGCTTTATCGGTAATTGCCGCTTACGGTTCATCGTTCTTAATTCATTCATAATTCATTATTCATAATTCATCATTCGCATATCCCAATGCTCAAGGCACTCGACATCGTCGGTTTTAAGAGTTTTGCCGACCGCACCCGGTTCGAGTTTCCGCCCGGGATCACGGTGGTGGTCGGTCCAAACGGGTCGGGGAAGTCGAATATCGTCGACGCCATCAAGTGGGTCTTGGGCGAGCAGAGCGTAAAAAGCCTCCGCGGCCGAGAAATGGCCGACGTGATTTTCAACGGCTCGGGTAGCCGTAGGGCAATCAATACCGCCGAAATCACGCTCACCCTGGACAACTCGAAACGCCTACTGGCGGTCGATACGCCGGAGGTCCACATTACTCGCCGCGTCTATCGTAGCGGCGAAGGCGAGTATCTGATCAACCGCAATCCCGCCCGGCTACGCGACATCCGCGACCTGCTCTCCGGCACGGGCATGGGTACCCAGGCCTACAGCGTCATCGAGCAGGGCAAGGTCGATGTCCTTTTGCAATCCTCTCCGCGCGACAGACGAATAATCTTCGAGGAGGCGGCCGGAATCAGTCGCTTCAAGATGCGGAAGATCGAGGCGCTGCGCCGGTTGGAACGCGTCGAACAAAACCTGCTACGGCTCAGCGACATTGTCGATGAGGTGGAAAACCGGCTCCGCAGCGTCCGCGCCCAGGCCGGCAAGGCCCGACGATACAGGGAATACACCAACCGCCTGCAAGAATTGCGGACCCAAGTCGCCCAGGTTGATTGGAAACGCCTCGAAGAACGTCTCGAAACATTCGAGGGCGAGCTGCGATCTCTCGGCGACACACGCGACGCCGCCGCGGCCGAGGCCGAAAACATCGAGGCGCAACTGCTGGAAATCGACGACCAAACGACCGCGGCCAACGAGGAAATCCATCAGGCCGAGGCCCAGGCCGCCGCCAACCGCGAGCGAATCGCCGCGGCCGAATCGACCGTCGAACATCAGCGGAGCCACGGCCTCGATCTGGAGCAGGAGATCGCTCGTGAACGACGCCAACTGGCGGCAATGAGTGCCCGGGCGGGAGACCTGCAACTGCAATTGAGCGAAAACACCGAGGCACTCCAAACGGCCGAGGAGAACCACCGCGAGGTGGCCAAGCGGCTGGTCGAGGCCGAACGCGGATTGACCGAAGCGATGGACTCGCTGGATCGGCTTCGCGGCGAAAACCAACAGCGTCGAGCGGCCTACCTGGAACAAATGCGGCTGTCCGCCGCCCTGAACAACGAAATCGGCGTGCTGGAGAGTCGATCGGCCGCGGCGGACGCTACCCGCGAGCGGTGCGGCCGAAACATCGAAGAACTGGACCGGCTCCTGGACGGCCTGCAACGGCAATTGGAGACCTTGCGCGAGCGCCGCGAGGAGTGGACCCAACAGGTGGAAACGCAGACCGAATCGCTCGCCGCCGCAAAGCAGCAGCTTGCCCAACATCAAAAGCAACACGCCGCACTGCGAAACGAATTGGCCGAGATGCGCGAGCGACAATCGGGCGCCGCGGAACGCGCCGCCGTGCTCGAAGAACTCGTCCGACGCCACGAGGGACTCAGCGCCGGGGTAAAGGAAATTTTGGACCGTGCCGCCAAAGCCGATGGGAGCGCTTTTCGCCACGTCCGCGGATTGCTCGCCGATCTGCTGCGGGTCGGCGTCGAGGTCGCGCCGCTGGTCGAAATAGCCTTGGGGCAAAAGGCGCATCACGTGGTGGCCCAGCGGAACCAAGAACTGCTCGATTGCCTCTGGACAGAGTCGAGCCGGCTCGGAGGCCGAGTCGGCTTCGTCTGGCTCGAAGGAAAAGAAGAGGCCGGAGGACAGAGGTCGGAGGTCAGAGGACAGAGGTCAGGGGACAGAGGTCAGAGAACGGCAGTTGACGCTGACGTTCGCCCCCCGAATCCCGAACCCCGAACCCCGAACCCCGCCCCCGACCTTAATGGCCGGCCGGGCGTGATAGGGCGGGCCGACCGATTCGTGGAAACCGAACCCGACTTCGAGCCGTTGGCAAAACGACTGCTGGGGCGGACCTGGTTCGTCGAAAAACTAGACCACGCCTTCTCCTTGGCGCGTTCGGACGCTAAGGGGTTGACTTTCGTCACCTTGGCCGGAGAACTGCTCGAACCAGACGGTACGCTGGTCGTCGGACCGCGGAGCGTCTCGACCGGTCTGATCTCGCGGCGGAGCCAATTGCGCGCCCTGGGCGTGCAGCTCGGCGAATTGGATACGGCCATCGAAACCGCCCAAAACACATTCGCCAAACTCGACGAGCAGATCGCCGCCGAACAACTGGCGGTCGATAATCTATCGGCCGAACATCAACAGACCGCCGCCGCGCTGGCCGAAAACCGCCTGGCCATCGCGGCCGCCGAGGAGCGGCGGAGCCAGTTGGACCAGCAGCGGGCCGCCTTGGACGTCGAGTTGCAAGACGCCCAACGACAGTACGACGACGCCGCCGGGAGCCTGACCGAAACCCGGCAAAAACGCCGGCAGACCGACGCCGCGCTGGCCGAAATGGAGTCGTGCGTCGAGCGGATCGGCCGAGAGATCGAGGAATTGGAGACGCGGCGGCTGGCGGCCGACCGAGAAACCACCAATATCAAAGTGGAATTGGCCAAGAGCGAGGAGCGGCTGCGGAACCTCCACTCGCGGATGAGGCAGTTCGAGGATAGCCGGCAGGAGCGTCAGCGGGCAATCGAGGAAGCCCGACAACAGCTTACCGAGGGCATCGAGCGCTCCGAGGTTTCCCGCCGCGACATTTTACGCGCCGAGGCCGAAATCGCCGACCTCTATCTGCGCAAGGAAACCTTTGCGGCCGAGACCGTCGGCCTGATCGAGAGTCGCGAAGAACTTCACCGGCGTCGGAACGCGCTGGCGCCGGAGATTCAGAATATCCGCGGCCGCATCCGCAAACTGGAAGAGAAGATGCACGCCGCCGAGTTGTCCGCCACCGAAATCCGCCACGAACGCAGCGCCCTGGCCGGCCGAATCCGCGAGGATTACAGCATCGAATTGGCCGAGTTGGAACACGATTTCAGCGACGAAGAGCAACGTCGGCGAGAGGTCGTGCAGCAGGAGATCGAGGAGTTGCGGCAGAAGATCGGCAACCTCGGCAACGTCAACCTGGAAGCACTCGAGGAACTGGACCAGCTCGAAACTCGCCACAAGCTGCTTGCCGACCAGTACCACGACCTATCTTCCGCGAAGTCGTCGCTGGAAAAAATTATCGACAAGATAAACGTCAACAGCCGGCAGCTTTTTTCCGAAATGCTCGATACGGTCAGAGGTCATTTCCAGACGCTTTTCCGCGACCTGTTCGGCGGGGGACGGGCCGATATCGTCATGGAGGAGGACGCCGACGTGCTTGACAGCGGCATCGAGATTCTCGCCCGGCCGCCGGGCAAGGAGCCGCGAAGCATTTCGCTACTAAGCGGCGGCGAGAAAACGCTCACCTGCGTAGCGCTTCTGCTGGCGATATTCCGCAGCCGGCCAAGCCCTTTCTGTGTGCTCGACGAGGTAGACGCCGCGTTGGACGAGGCCAACATCGACCGTTTTACCCTGGTATTGAAGGACTTCCTGGCCTGGACGCAATTTATCATCGTCACCCACTCGAAGAAGACGATGACCTGCGCGGACACGATCTACGGTGTGACGATGCAGGAGTCGGGCGTCACGAAGCAGGTTTCCGTCCGTTTCGAGGACGTCAGCGAAGACGGCGAAATACTCGCCGAACGGACGGCCGACGACGGCGAACCCCAAGCCGCGTAACAGCGTGCTAGCCGATCGTGTCAGGTACGGAGTACCTGACCTACTTGGCTGGGTTGTCAAGTCTCCCTGGACCAGGACACCCGCCGAGACACAACCTAGCCGGTTCAACACAACTCACCACATTGTGCTTACAAAATAAAGGAAATATCCGAAACTAGCAAAAACCACCAGCTTCAATATTACGCCCAACCAACACTCATCACCCCTCCGAATAGCGAAAGCTCTCGAAGCAAGTAAGAGGAGTGACGATAGGAACATCGGTAAGTACCAATTCGAGTACGTCTGTCCTTCCATAGAAATGGGTGGTGGAATAAGGATAATCAGCGATAGCCCTAGGAGAAGGTGTTCACTGAGCAGACTCCCTACCCAACGAAAACTCATCCATTTTCCCTTCGTCATGGTTGTCTGCTCTCCAGTAAACGTCCGTGGTTTATGAGTTACTATATGTTCCGGGTATGTTCCGGGGACACATTACTCAATTCAACCCGACTTAAGTGGTCGGGAATCTTTGTTTCGACTTTGCCTACATAAGTCACTGTGAAAATTCCGCCGCGGTCGGTTGCCACCTTGCTTTGCGACTGTCGGCCCACATATCCACCCCGCAATGTAGCGGGCTGCCGCCGACTGTCAATGTTCCTTCGTTTTCGAGAGCTATCAACGTCGTCGGGCACCACTGCCGGCTTGCCAACTAGCCCGCATTTCTCACCAGTCGAACACTAGCCCGAAGCGCAAGCGAGGGATGGGCAACGGTTTGCCCTCGCTTGCGCTTCGGGCTAGTGTTGAACACTCCGTGCCCAATTTTCCCCGTGTGGTGAGAAATCCGGGCTAGATAGCAGCGATAGCTCGTCTATCGTGGCGGCGAAGCCGCAAGATGTTTTTTTGTATGCAGCGGAATCCCTCTTGTGCCTGCGGCACCCCGATAGCAAAGCTATCGCGGCCACCCGTGAGCACTGGCAGAGCCAGTGGCACCCCGCACCCCGATAGCAAAGCTATCGCGGCCACCCGTGAGCACTGGCAGAGCCAGTGGCACCCCGCACCCCGATAGACGAGCTATCGCGGCCACCCGGGCACACAATTGTGCGCTCACTTTCCAGAAAAGCATCCAAACCGATTTTTGCGCGCTTAATCGGTTTTTCGGGGCCAATTTAACCTGGCGCACCCAGGTTAATTAACCCGGTATACCAGGTTAATCAACCTGAGGTTAAACTGGGGTTACGTCAAAAGCACAGTCGCCGAAGCAAAATGAATAGACTTGGTTTTAAGCGGTTTGAACGCATCGGCGGACCTCGGAGAATCGACGTAAGAATTAGTTGGCGATTTCAGAAATTTTTTCCAGTTAATTCAGGCCGGAAAATCGACCTTAACTTGAATAACAACATCGGGTTGTGGCGACGATACCCAAGACTTTTTCGCAGGCTCCCCTCCTGCGGGG
>CBDAFL010000139.1:0-8285 GCA_965195225.1 uncultured Thermoguttaceae bacterium | reverse complement strand
GGGTACCTGCCCGCGACTGTAAAGATTTCCGGACGGCGCCGCGCAGAGCTTGCGATACTGGGCCTCGTTCCAATACTGCACGTGAGCCCGACGGGTGGGCATCTTCTTCTTCAACGCCTTCTTGGCCTTCAATAGCCCGGGGTCTTTCGTGTTCTCGGGTATCTGGTCAAACTTATCGCGCCAGCGGGCAATCTTCACGTCGTCCTCGTGGGCCAGGGCGAAGACGTGCCCCTTGGTGTCGAACTGCGGACGTCCCGCGCGGCCGAATATCTGGTGCGCCGTGCTCGGATCTAGCAGCTTATGCTTGCCCACGGGGCCTTTCATCAATTTCGGCACCACGACCGAGCGGGCCGGCAGGTTGATCCCCGCCGCAAGTGTCTCCGTGCAGATCGTCACCGAGAGGAGTTTGTGCTGAAATAGGTCTTCGACAATGCGGCGATACTTGGGCAACACGCCGGCATGATGAACGCCGACGCCGCGCATCAGCAGTTGCTTGAGCTTTGGCCCCGCCCCGGCCGACCAGTCGTATTGCTCCAGTTCGGCGGCGAGCAGTTTTTTCCGGCCGTCGCCCAAAATGCGCTTCCCCTTGAGTTGTTCGGCCACCGACCAACATTCCTCGCGATTGAAACAGAAGACCAACGCGGGCGTCATGCGGGTTTGATCGTCGCCCTGGGCCATCGATTCCAGATGTTCGGTCAACAACATGTCGCCGACCCAATGGAAACCGAGCGGTACCTTGCGCTCGTCGCCAGTCACGAGTTCAAGCCGCCGGTCGTGGCATTGTCGCAGCCAGCCGAGAAACTCGATCGCGTTTCCGACCGTGGCCGAGAGCAAGAGTGTTCGGACGTGTTTCGGCAGCAGCCCCAGCGAGAGTTCCCAGACGATACCCCGTTCCAGATCGTTGAAACTATGGAACTCGTCCATCACCACGGCGCTGACCCGCTCGAAGTCGAAGGCGGTTTCGACCGATGCGTCCGAGACATTGGACGTGCCACCCTGTCCACGGTGCAATAGACGGTTCAGGAGGATTTCGGCTACTACGACCAATACCCTGGCGTCGGGGTTTTCGCGGCGGTTGCCGGTGACCAGTCCGACGTCGTCCGGCTGGAATCCCCACCGGACGGCCGCCGTCTGCATCTCGCGGAACTTCTGCTCGCACAGGGCGATCAGCGGGGTTGTGTAGTAGGCGGTGGTTCCGTTGTGCAGGGCCTCGAACAGCGCGGCCTCGGCGATCATTGTCTTGCCGGTGCCGGTCGGCGTGCAGACCAACACACCCTGTTCGGCCGCGAACCACGCCAGCAGCGCCTCCTCCTGCACGGGATACGGCTCGTAAGGAATCTGATCGAGGTAAAGTCCGACAAGTTCGTCGCGCGTGGGAGGCATATTTATCGAGCGTATTCTGAGATCGTTCATTTAGCCCGCCGTGAATACACGGCGGGCCGAGTTGGCCGCGAAAAACCGCTTGCCGTATATTCACCCGGGGCTAAATAGGGTTGGTTCAATTTATTCGCACGCACTCAATCCGGCATTAACGGCTTCTCGATTGGCCCCAATTGCGTGATGCGAGGACGTGCCCGGAGTTCGATTTTCTGCCGTATCATTTCCATTTCCAATAGATCAATTGCTTTTTCGAGTGTTTTCATCTCAAGTTGAAGCATTTGCATGTCCACGGTAGTTCGGAAAGGTTTTGCCTTCTCGTTTTCATCTGGAATATCAGGCGTCAATAGAATGAATACTTCCTTCTTTTTCCGTAATTCCATATCAAGAGACATACAAGACCTTTCCAACTCATTTAAGCGTTCTTTTTTCAAATACCTTTCGTCAACGACGATTTCCATCATATAGGCGTCCACTACTGCTCTAAGCAGAGTTTGGGCTTCATTTGGATTATTCCGCGTGCATGATACCGTCATGATCTCGGCGTCGTCGGGATACTCCACCTTGATTAGCTCGCCAAGCCATCGCACGGCATCGCCTTCGCGCAATTGCGCACGCACGCTCGGTATTTTGGCAACTTCCGGTTTTCGCAGGGCGGCCATCAGCACGAAGCGGGATTTCAGCAACTGCCGTTGTGTCCTTTTGTAAATCTCGAACTCTTTTATGGAAAACTCCAAGGCTTGCGGTTGAATCGAGGGCGCCTGGAATTGTACCTTGAAATATGCCGTTGCGGTGTATTTAGCCGCAATGCCATTTTGTTGACAACTCACACAAGCGGCCACAAAAACCAATGCACAAACAACAAGAGATGATTTGTTCTTCATTTGTATCCCCCCGGCGTGGACAAGTGTTCGAGAAACATTACCGCCGCCCATCCTATCACGGCAAACTTGGGGGTGTCAAGCAATGCCGGCACTTGCCAAGCGGCCGCCGATCGCCTACCATTACGTATACTTCCAATACATCCCTCCTTTGTCGCCCACCTTGGTTTTTCCCCGTGGAGACCGAAGCATGAATCGCCGTCGATCATTCTCTCTCGTCGCATTTGCAGTTGCCGCGTTGATGTTTCTCTCGCTCGCCGCGCGGGCCGACGAAGGGATGTGGCTGTTCAGCGATCCGCCGCGCAAGCTGCTCAAGGAGCGATATAATTTCGACCCGAGCGACGCATGGCTCGACCACTTGCGGTTGTCGGCCGTCCGATTCGACGACGCCTCAGGCTCGTTTGTCTCGGGCGATGGGCTGGTGATGACCAATCACCACGTCGGTCTGTCCAGCATTTACAAGATCAGCACGCCGGATCGCAACCTGATTATTACGGGCTTCCACGCCCGATCCCGCGACGAGGAACTGAAATGCCCCAACTGCAAGCTGAAAGTGCTAATCGGCATCGAGGACGTTACCGAGCGGATTCGGTCGGCGGTGGCTTCTATTTCCGATCCGGCCGAGGCCGCCGAGCGACGTAGCGAGGAGATCAACTCAATAAATAGAGAATCGGATGAGAAGACCGGTCTTCAGAGCGAGGTAGTCTCGTTGTATTACGGCGGTCTGTACCATCTCTACCGCTATAAAGTCCACGACGACGTGCGGTTGGTGTTCTCGCCCGCGGAATCGATCGCCGCGTTCGGCGGCGACCCGGACAATTTCGAGTATCCGCGGTTCGCTCTGGACTTCTGTTTCTTCCGCGTTTACGAGGACGGCCGGCCGGTCAAGACGCCGCACTACTTGAAATGGAACTCTGCCGGACCGAAGGAGGGCGAGTTGGTGTTCATGGCCGGGAATCCCGCCCGCACCGAACGGCTGAAAACCGTTCGTCACCTGGAGTTCATCCGCGACGCGACAATGCCGGCCGTGCTCGATCAGCGGCGGCGGCGCGAGATTTCGTTGATGGCATTCAGCCAACGCGGCGTCGAAAATTCACGTCGGGCTTCCATGGAGCTGCGCAAGTGCCAGAACAGCCGCAAGGCCCGTTTGGGAATGTTGGCCGGACTGCAAGACCCCGCCGTGATGAAAATCAAACGCGCCGAGGAAGAGGCGCTCCGCCGCGCGGCCGCCGAAAAACCGGAGTTGGCCGCCAAGTTGGAGACCGCGCTGAAAATGATAGATCAATCGTTGACCGCCTTCGCGGAAATACGCGACGAATACGAGATGATCGGAAAGGGAGAGGCGTTTCAGAGCAGCTTGTTTTTGTTCGCTCGCACTCTGATCGGCATGGCCGAAGAGATCGCCAAGCCCGAGGCCGAACGATCCTGGGGATATCGCGACTCGGATCTCGATTCGCTCAAATCGCGGTTGTTGCCCGACGTGCCGGTCTATCCCGATCTTGAGGCCGTGCTCTTGGCCGATTCGCTGAGCATGTACCTGGAGCGGAAGGGATACGACGATCCTTTGGTCCGTGCGGTGATGGCCGGCCGCTCGCCGCCGCAACGGGCCGACGAACTGGTCCGCGGCTCGAAACTCGCCGACCCGGCCTTCCGATGCCGATTGGTCGAGGGTGGGGCCAAAGCCATCGCGGCCTGCGACGATCCGATGCTTCAGTTGGCTCGCCTGGTCGATGATCCAGCCGACGATATCCGCAAGATTTACGAACGTCTGGTAAGCGAGCCGCAGGCGCAGGCATACGGCATGTTGGCCCGCGTTCGATTCGCGCTGTTCGGCGAGTCGATTTACCCCGACGCCACCCATACACTCCGGCTGTCATTCGGACAGATTAAGAGCTATCGGCGGGACGGCGAGCCGATGCCCGCCTGGACGACGTTCGCCGGGCTGTATCGCCGCGCCGAGGAGAATCGGTTCGCCGTGCCGTATTTCATGCCGTCGAATTGGATCGAGCGGAAAGACCGACTGCGAATGGACACGCCGATGAACTTCGTTTCGACCAACGACATTATCGGCGGCAACTCTGGCAGCCCGGCCGTGAACCGCGACGGCGAGTTGGTGGGAATTGTCTTCGACGGCAATTTACCCTCGCTGGTTTGGAACTTTGTGTTCACGCAGGAAAAGGGCCGGGCGACATCCGTCCACGCCGGCGCGATCGTCGAAACATTGCGGAAAGTGTACGACGCCGATCGGCTGGCCGACGAATTGCAGCGCGGCACTCTGTAGGACAGGTTGTCAACCTGTCCCACGTCCCCCGCGACCATGATTATCGAATTGACAATGTCCATTGACGACATCAACCTTCCGATGTAGGCTGAATTATGTGGAATATCTCTTGCAGGACAAGTTCCCTCGATACCGCCATGTAACGGAGGAGTCGGATGCAATACAAAATCCCACTGGTTCTTACCCCGCAGCCGGAAGGCGGGTACACGGTTACATCACCCCTCCTGCCGGAATTGATTACCGAGGGGGATACCATGGAGCAAGCATTGAGCAACGTCAATGATGCTCTCGCGGCTGTGATTGAAACCTATGAGGATCTCGGGCGTCCACTCCCCCGGAACGCACTAATACCAGACACCGCCGGCGCCGTGTGCTTTGAAACATTGGTGACGGCTCCATGAAGTACCGCGACGTTGCCTGCAAGTTGGCGGCGTTGGGCTGCCGGGAATTGGCGAGAAGAGGCGGCGGCTCGCATCGCAAGTGGTTCAACCCCACCGCGCAACGCGCGACCGTGGTTCCCGACTGGGGAGCACGGGATCTCAAACTCGGCACCGTGCGATCCGCCGTGAGGCAGTTGGGAATCGAGTGGCGGGATTTTCTGGACGCTTGAGGCATATTGCACCCTATGAGGACCGCATCGTGAAGCTGCAATTTCTGGGGGCCGCACGTCAAGTTACCGGATCGCAATACTACCTCGAGGCGGACGGAGCGCGGGTGCTGGTAGATTGCGGAATGCATCAGGAGCGGGAACATCTGGCCCGAAACTGGGACAAAAGCCCGCTGCAACTTCGCGACCTCGATGCCCTGCTGCTGACCCACGCCCACGTGGACCACTGCGGTCTGGCGCCGAAGCTGGTCGGCGAGGGCTTTCGGGGGTCGATCATCGCCACCTCGGCCTCGGCCGATCTGGTGGAACTGGTGCTTCGCGATTCCGCCAAGATTCAGGCCGAAGACGCCGCCTTCAAGCGGAAGCGACATCGCAAGGAAGGCCGCCGGGGAAAGCATCCGGTCAAGCCGATGTTTACGATGCGGGACGTGGAGCGGACGCTGCCGCTGGTGCAAGCGGCGCCCTACGACCAGCCCACCCGGATCAACGACCATCTGCACGCCGTCTTTCACGACGCCGGACATATACTCGGCTCGGCGATGGTCGAGCTGCGAGTGAAGTCCACGACCCGGATCGTTTTTACCGGCGACCTTGGGCAATGGGACCGGCCGATCGTCCGCGATCCGACGATACTGACCGAAGCCGACTACATAGTAATGGAATCGACCTACGGCGACCGATTGCACGAGAACCACGACTCGGTCGAGTCGCAGCTCGAAAAAGTCGTGTTGGAGACCGTCGCCGACGGTGGCAAGGTGGTCATTCCGATCTTCGCCATCGAGCGTGCCCAGGAGTTGATCTACCACCTGAACCGCCTGCTCCATGCCGGCCGGATACCCGAGATTCCGGTGTTTCTCGATAGTCCGATGGCGGCCGACGTGAACGAGATATTCCGCCGCCACCGCGAGTGCTTCGACGCCGAGGCGGCGGAGATCGTCGCCGCCGGAGAGACGCTGTTGAAGTTCCCTTCGCTGCACGTCTGCCGGACGGTGAAAGAGTCGATGGCGATCAACTCTCTGAAGGGGCCGGGCGTCATCATGTCCACCTCGGGTATGTGTACCGCGGGACGCATCAAACACCATCTTGTCCATCACATTGGCAATCCTGCCTGCACGGTGCTCTTCGTCGGCTATCAGCCGCGTGGAACCCTTGGCCGGCAGATACTCGACGGCCCACGGCATGTCCGCATCCACGGCGTCTCTCGCAAGGTCCGCGCCCGTATCCGCCAGATACAGGGCATATCCGGCCACGCCGATCGGGCCGGCCTGCTGAAATGGCTCGGTCATTTCCAGCGCCCGCCACGTCGGGTGTTCATCACCCACGGCGAGCCGGAGGCGTCCGAATCGCTGGCCGAGGCGGTCCGCGATCAATTCGGCTGGGACGTCCACGTGCCGGAGTATCGGGAGACGGTGCAACTTGATAATGTCGAATGACGAAAACTCAATGCCGAAATCCAAATGAAGAAGCGATCCAAACCATACACTCAGATGAATGCCAAGGAATTGGCGGCGGCGACCGCACGATTTGACAAAGAGTTCGTCATCGACCAGTCGCGGGAACAAACGGCCGAGGAGCGGCGACAATGGAGCAAGGCTAAAAAGAAACGGGGTAGACCAAAACAAGGCCAAGGCGTGCAGATTATTTCCGTAAGCATCGAAAAAGGATTGCTGAAGAAAACCGACAAGTTGGCCAAAAAACTCCACACGCAACGCACGAAACTAATCTCTCGCGGGCTGGAAGCCATCCTCAACGAGGAAGTGGCCGTGGATTGAGCGGAGCAGATTGGGAGCAGAGCGCACTTGGTCATTAAGCAATTTCCACTATTGACTAAATGCGCTCTGACCCCAAATCCAGACCCCAAATCCACCAAATCCACCAAATCCAAATCTCACTCCATTTTGAATCCGAGTTTCTTTGCTTGTGCAAAGTCCTTTTCTGCCTTTACATTTCCCCCTTTTTTCTTGTGGATACAACCACGAAAGTAATATGCATCGGCATACATTGGATCGAGATGTATCGCTTCCGTGTAATCATGGATTGCCTTATCCAAGTCACCGCTGTCTTCGTAAGCCCAAGCCCGACCACGGTACGCCCCGGCGTATTCCGGCCAAATCTGAATGGCCTTTGTGTAGTCAGCAATTGCTTTTTCCAGTTCTCCTTTTGTCTTGTATGCACTGCCGCGGAAATAGTAATATGCCGCACGCCCTTCAATGTTTATGGCTGCGGTATAGTCAGCGATCGCTCCATCGGGATCACCCTTGGCCTCTAAAACGAAGGCTCGCAATTCATAGGCGTAGCTGTATTTAGGGTCGATGCGGATCGCCTCATCGTAATCGGCAATCGCCTTGACATAATCACCATTGTGCTTGTGCGAATTGCCGCGCAAACAATAGGCTTCGGATTTTGGATAAATTTGAGCGGCTTCGGAAAAAGCCGAGATTGCTGAACCATAATCCTTTATTGTGTCGAAGGATTTACCCCGCTCGATAAGTTCGACATACTTATCTGGCATACCAACTAATTTTCTATACTCCGTCGCTGAGTGCCAACGGATTAACAGGATTCCCACTATCCCCACTATTATAAGTCCAAAAACCAATACTACACAAAATCTTCGTGTGGTCATGATATGTACTCCTTAAGCTGTAAGAACGTGTTTTGAAATTGTCTGGGTAGCGAAAATCTGCTACGGCTCCAACCTTTGTGATGAGTTGCTCATCGCAATTCCGTCGCCTCTCACCACAAGCCAGTTGCCGCTCTCGCAGTTACAACTCAACCGCTCGGTAATATTCATCCACATTACAAAACAACGTTTCCCAATCCATGATGTTCTCTCCGATTTAGCCTCCTTGTCAATAACGAGCTGGGGAACAAGGAACAAAGGAAGGAACAAAGGGGGAACAAAGGGGAACAAAGGAACAAAGGAACAAAGGGGAGGAACAAAGAGGAACAAAGGAGGAACAAAGGGGAGGGAACAAAGGGGACATTCTACTTTTCCTCTGAGCTTTTGCAAACTCTCAAATGACGTTGGAAAGATAGGGTGTTTCGGGTTTAATGTCAGTGTTTCGGCCCGGCGCAGGACGGCTGGGCGTGTTGGGATGACCACGGAGGGTCCGAAAATGCCGGCGATTGTGGAGTT
>CBDAFL010000138.1:0-3542 GCA_965195225.1 uncultured Thermoguttaceae bacterium | reverse complement strand
TCTGGATTCGGTACACGCCAGCGACCGTTTCGGCCCGAATCGCCGCGGAAGGCCCATTCCGAGAAAAGGTACGGAGAATATGAGACAGCCGGTCGCTCGACAGCATCCCCCACGCGGGGGTCATGGAGCTAGGCTCGCGGCGCCGGCATCGCGCCCGACTTAAGGGTCCTTTGAATAGCGACAATTAGTTTTCCCGGCTGGCGACAATTAGAATTCCCGGCTGTGGGGGTTTGAGTAGACTATCGCAACTCTCTATTGGAAGGAGGTTTGCGATGGTCACGGATCGACAGGTAAAACGTTTTCGGAAGGGGTTGTCGTTGGGGCTGACGCTCCAACAGGCGGCGGATAAGGCGAACATGGACGAGAAGACGGCGAGGAAGTATAGGCGGATTGGGAAGCTTCCCAGCGAGGTGGCGGTGGCGCACACTTGGCGGACCCGGCCGGACACTTTCGAGGAGGTCTGGGAGGAGGTTCGGCAGCTATTGGAAGTCAACCCCGGCTTGCAGGCGAAGACGCTTTTCGAGTGGCTTAAGCGGACGTACCCGGGGCGGTTTCAGGACGGTCAGTTGCGTACGTTGCAGCGTCGGGTGAAGGTGTGGCGGGCGACGGAGGGGCCGGCCAAGGAGGTGTTTTTCGATCAGGTTCACCATCCGGGCCGGTTGGGGGCGTCGGATTTTACGCACATGACAAGCCTGGGCGTAACGATCGGCGGTCAGCTTTTTGAACACATGGTCTACCACTTCGTGCTGACCTACTCGAACTGGGAAACGGAGACGATCTGTTTTTCGGAGAGTTTTGAAAGCCTCAGCGAGGGGCTTCAGAACGCCTTTTGGGAGTTGGGCGGCGTGCCGCAGCGTCACCGTAGCGACCGGATGAGTGCGGCCGTGAACAACCTTTCCCAGAAGAAGGACTTCACCGATCGCTACGCGGCATTGATGAAGCACTACGGCGTCGTGACGGAGAAGATCCAGGCGGGCAAGGCGAACGAGAATGGAGACGTGGAGCAGTCGCACCGGCGGTTCAAGGAGGCGGTGGACCAAGCCTTGATGCTTCGCGGCAGTCGGGAGTTCGAGAGCCGAGAGGTCTATGCCAAGTTTCTCCGCGAGATTCGCCACCAGCGGAACGCCAGTCGCCAGAAGCGTTTGGCGGAAGAAGTACGGTTGCTGCGCAGATTGCCCGAGCGGCGTCGAGAGAGCTACAAGCGGGTGCCGGCCAAGGTGGGCATCGGGAGCCTGATCCACGTAGGCCGCAACACATACTCGCTGAACAGCCGGTTGGTCGGAGAGCGGGTGGACGTGCGGGTTTATGCCGAGCACCTGGAGGTGTGGTACGCCCAGAAAATGGTCGAGCGACTGCCTCGTTTACGAGGACGCAACAAGCATCGGATCAATTACCGGCACGTGATCGACTGGTTGGTCCGCAAGCCGGGAGCCTTTGAGAACTACCGTTACCGAGAAGAACTGTTTCCCACCAGCCGGTTCCGCATGGCCTACGACGCCTTGCGGGAATCCCGGTCAGAGCGGGCCGACAAGGAGTACCTGCGGATTCTTTACCTGGCCGCCCAGCAGAGCGAGTCGGCGGTGGACGAGGCGTTGCGGGTGTTGCTGGCCGGAGATCGAGCGATCGAGGCCGATTCGGTCAAGTTGTTGGTAGACCGAGAAGAGGAGATTCCGGTGGTGACGGAAGTGACCGTCGAGGAGTTTGATTTGTCGCATTTCGATAACCTGTTTCATGACAAGGAGGTTTGGGATGGTTTCCAGGACGGATGTGAAAGAGACGTTGACGGGCCATTTGCGTCAGTTGCACCTGCCGACGTTTCGGGAGAGTTTTGAAGAGTTGGCGCATCGGGCGGTTCAGGAGACGCTCAGTTACGAGCAGTATCTGCTGGAGTTGGCCTGCCGGGAGTGCCAGGTGCGTGAGGCGAATCGCACCGAGCGACTACTGCGTCAGTCACGGTTGCCGTTGGAAAAGGACTTGGCCAGTTTCAAGCTCGGCCGGCTTCCGACCAAGGTGGCCCGACAGGTACGGACGCTGCTGGAAGGCTCGTTCGTGGACCACTGTGAGAACCTGCTGGTGTTTGGCAAAAGTGGTTCTGGGAAGACGCATCTTTTGAGTGCGATCGCCCAGGAGCTGGTCCGCTCGGGCCGCAAGGTCTATTTCAGCACGTGCAGCCTGCTGGTCCAAGACCTACTGTTAGCCAAACGGGATCTGAAACTCAGCCGATTGCTGAAGCGGCTGTCGAGGTTTGAGGCGTTGATCATCGACGACATCGGCTACGTTCAGCAAAGTCGCGAAGAGATGGAAGTGCTGTTCACGTTACTGGCCGAGCGTTACGAGCGTGGCAGCGTGCTCCTGACGAGCAATCTACCATTCTCGAAATGGGAGCAGATATTCAAAGATCCCATGACAACGGCGGCGGCGATCGACCGCTTGGTACATCACAGTGTCATCCTTGAACTGAACATCCCCAGCTACCGACTGGAGGCAGCCAAACGGGCCAAGGACGGCAAGCCCACCAAGCCGTAAGGGCCGCCCGGGCAAGGCGAGGCGTGGGGGGCTTTTTGCTCCGCTGCGCTCCGCAAAAACCCCCCCACGCCTCTGGACAAAGGAAGGGAATTCTAATTGTCGTTGAAGAGGAAGGATAGTTGTCGCCGATCAATCGTTGGGAAGTCCCAAGAAGCGTAAATCCACGTTCAGCGTATACTGCAAGAGGCCGATCAAACCGAGGACCGGCCGGTACAGAAAAGACGGGATGATGTCCATCGCCCGCTGCACTCGGGAAAATTCTTCGTCCGTACCCTTTCTGACTTCCCTGGCTTTTCTGGTCACCTCCTCGGCGATCTGGGCAGGAGTCTTGGCGTCGGCATCGCGGATGATCACGCCCGAAAGGTCCGCCTTCTTGCCCGGGATAGCCACGTGACAGAAGATGTCAATCCGTTTCCTCTGGTAGATTTGGTGCCAGCGGATCAGCGCGTTGGCATCCGGATGTCTCTTCAGGTAAAGGGCTATCGATCGGATCACCAGGTGGGTCGGGGCAATCCGCTCGCCCGTGCGCGCCGACTCTTCCTCGGCGTACTGGAGTGCCTTGCCGAAGTCGACTTCCATCCGCCCGTACATCTGCGGGTCGGCCGGGTGGCGCCAGACCGCCAGAGACATCTTCCGCCATCGGGACGGTCGCGAAAACTCTTGAAGGTCAACGTTCGGCATGGCTGCATCTTATCCGCAAGCGGGCTTTCCGCCTAGAATCACCCTTGCTTCCGCGCCTCGTGGCGGCGGCGCCCCTGCCGACGCCGCTTCCACCGCCACCACGTGGTAGTCGCCGATGTACGGGGCGTTGCAGTCGATCCAGGCGCACAGAAGCCGCCACTCGGCCCGGCTGAGCTGCACGTCGTGGTGCCCCTTGGCCAAAATGTCCATCAGCGGACTGACCCGCGAGCCGAACGTGCCGGGGGACATGTGGTATTGGAAGATGGGCGCGTGGCGGACGTACTTTCGCAGATTGTGGTACGACTCGGCCATGGCCACGTTCATGAACGTACGCT
>CBDAFL010000137.1:0-1735 GCA_965195225.1 uncultured Thermoguttaceae bacterium | reverse complement strand
CACGCCAGGGTGAGTTGGATGCACCAGGCCGCGGCCAGCAAATACGACTCGTCCATGACGAACGATGCGAACCGTCCCGGCCA
This sequence comes from uncultured Thermoguttaceae bacterium, assembly GCA_965195225.1. Classification (GTDB taxonomy): domain Bacteria; phylum Planctomycetota; class Planctomycetia; order Pirellulales; family Thermoguttaceae; genus JAHIKV01. The sequence continues at coordinate 1,652 of CBDAFL010000137.1, read as the reverse complement.
CGGCTATCGCGTGACCCGACTCGGCCGCAAGTACGGCCTTTGGGGCGGTGCAACCGTGAACTCATGCAATCCAATCGTGGCACTCTGTCACACCTAGGAAAGGAAACGAAATGATGCAACGTGTTTTGATACTTAGTGTGGTCTTTGCATTCAGTCTGGCGTCGTCCATTGCCTTGGCAGAAACAACCAAACAGCCCAACATCGTCTTGCTCATCTCCGACGATGACGACTACGAACACTTCGGGTTTAATCCAGACATGCGATGCTCGTTGTGTGCCGGGGCAATCGTCACCATAACTTGACTGCACGGACCCAAACAGTCGAAATCAGGTTCATCCCAGAACAGGATCCCTGGGGGGATTGAAGGAGAGTGGACATGCTGCTTTCATGGTGGAAGTTGTTTGATGGCAACAATTACCATGAAGGAGCGAGCATGTCCACGACGTTGTTATACCACATGTACAATATCCGCGGCTACCGGCAGCGCAGCATAAAATTCGTTCCCGGCGGGGTGGAGATTGCGATCGATCAGCCGCGCGAGCGGATCGTCTGCCCGATCTGCCAAAGCGAGGAGATCATCCTCAAGGGCAAGACGACGCGGCGATTCCTCGCGCCGCCGATCGGCAGCAAACGCGTGACGATCGTTTTCGACGTGCCGCGCATCGAATGTCGCCAGTGCTGGGCGTTGCAGCAGGTCGCCGTTCCGTTCGCTCGGCCGCGGCGGCGCTGCATCCGGGCGTTTGAAAGCTACGTGCTCGATCTGCTGCAAAGCATGACGTGCGAGGATGTGGCGAAGCACCTGGGCGTGTCGTGGGGCCGAATCCGAGAGATCGAGGCGGAACATCTCCGGCGGAAGTACGAGAAGCCCCGGCTGAAGGACGTGACACACATCGCGATTGACGAAATCGCCGTGCGCAAAGGGCACAAGTACATGACGGTCGTGCTGGACCTCGACTCGGGCCGGGTAATCTTCGTCGGCGACGGTCGCGGCGGCGACGCGCTGGATCCGTTCTGGAAAAGGCTTCGTCGCAGCGGGGCGACGATCCGTGCGGTCGCGGCCGACATGTCGCCCGCCTACGCCGCGGCGATCGAGGCGGCACTGCCCGACGCGATCCTCGTGTTCGATCGGTTCCATTTGATCAAGTTGTTCAACGAGAAGCTGACCGCCCTGCGGCGCCGCCTTTACCGCGAAATGACCGACCGAGGCGAGCGATCGGCCCTGAAAGGCGCACGTTGGATTCTGCTAAAACGGCCGGAAAACCTTAACCCGGAGTCTTCCGAGCCGCAGCGACTGGCCCGAGCGTTGGCGTCGAACGCCGACCTGGCGACCGCCTACTTCCTCAAAGAAGAGTTGTCGGAGATCTGGGAACAGGACGAATACGACGAGGCGGAAGGCATGCTGAAGGACTGGATCGAATTCGCCGAAAGCCTTGAAATCAAGGAGATGCGGGACTTCGCCAAGACGCTCCGACGCCATGCGCTCGGCATCCTCGCCTACTACGATTGCGAAATCACCACCGGTCCGCTCGAAGGACTCAACAACAAAATCAAAACCATGAAACGCCAAGCCTACGGATTCCGAGACATGGAATACTTCAAGCTCAAAATACTAGGAATTCATCAGGCTAGGTACGCACTTTTGGGATGAACCA
>CBDAFL010000136.1:0-2313 GCA_965195225.1 uncultured Thermoguttaceae bacterium | reverse complement strand
TGCAGAACGTCGGCCATCCAAGTCGCAATCGTCGAGTAACTGCAATGAGCACGCGATTTCAACCAGCCGATCATGGCCAGCATGCGAGAGCCGAAGATCGGCCGTCCTTGGAGTTCGGGTACTTGCGTGACAACCGTTTCGCCGTCGGCCGTCAGGTACTTGCGAAGCCGATGCTCGGTAATGTGGATCGGCATGTCGAGCAGTTCGACGTGCTGGATGATCTCGAACCGGTCGGTCGGCGTGAGGTTCCGTCGGCGAACTTCCGCGTCGGTCATCTCATAAGGCGAGCGGCAAGAAGGGATTTACCGCTAAATTGAGGTTGTCGTCTTGTGGCATTTTCCCGGAGAATAGGGCCGTTGTTTGCGGGGGGGATGGGAATTGCCATGGAAGGCGAACATGTTATCGAAATCGAAAGCACACAACAAATTGATTCGCTCTGCGGCCCGGCGGCTGACGGGGCATGATCGACGCTTGTTTATCGCCGAAGTGACCATCGAGCTTTGCGATGGCCATGCCAGGCTGTCGGAAGATTGGTTTGGGTGGGGACGGGAAACGGCGAACAAGGGGATGCGGGAGCTTCGCGAAGGTGTTCTCCTGGATGCGGTTGCTGGTGGTGGGCGTCCGAGGTGGGAAGACCGAAACCCTCAACTGGCCGTCGACATTCGAGCCGTCGTCGAACCGAAGACACAGACGGATCCCGAGTTGAAATCGGCTCGTCGCTACACGAATCTTTCGGCGGGAGAAGTTCGTAAAGCGTTGATGGAGCAGAAAGGTTATCGTGACGAAGACCTTCCCGCCGAACGGACGTTGCGAGACATTCTGAATCGCATGAACTATCGGTTGAAGCGGATTCAGAAAGGTCGGCCGCTGAAGAAGACGAAAGAGACCGACGCGATTTTCGAGAACGTCAACGCAGTGAAGGCAGCGTCGCGAGCGGATCCGGAAACCCTGGAAATATCGGCGGATACCAAAGCGAAGGTGGCTATTGGCGACTATTCGCGTGGGGGGAAAAAGCCGAACAGGCTCTGACGGCAAGGCCGTCCAGGCGTGGGATCACGATCCGCCGGCCAAAGAAAAGCTGACGCCGTTTGGCTTCTTGGTGCTTACGACCGGAGCGTTGATGCTGATCTTTGGCCTTCAGGAAACGAGCGATTCGTGGGTCGACGCGATGCAACTTTGGTGGAACCACGTTCGCGATCGTTTCGCGCACATCAAACGCCTGGTGATTTATCTGGACAACGGCCCCAACAACAGCGGGCGTCGCACGCAGTTTCTCAAGCGGATGGTGCAGTTCGCAGACTGGTCGGGGTTGGAGGTCCGGCTGGTTTACTACCCGCCGTATCACAGCAAGTACAATCCGGTCGAGCGTTGCTGGTCGGCTTTGGAACGCAAGTGGAGCGGCGCGTTGCTCAACTGCGTACGCTTCGTACTGGAATGTGCGCAGCGAATGACCTGGAACGGAAAGCATCCCGAAATTCAGGAATTGCCCGGCGAGTATCCCCTGGGCGTCAAGCTCAGCCGCAAAGAAATGAAACCATGGGAAGCCCGACTTGAACGCTCACCAGCCCTACCCAAATATGACATCACCATCAAGCCGCAGAAACCACGCTCGGCGGTAATGTAGTTTCCACCGCTCGCCTAACTGGTTTAAGCTCAGAGTCACCGCGGCGCTGCAAGACCTCTGCGGTGATTCCCCCATCGTCGCCGGCATGATCTGGATGCAAGGGGAGGGAGACGCAAAGACCACCGCGAACGCGTATGCTTATGCGAACAACCTAACGAACTTCATTGCCAAGGTCCGAAGCGATTTTGCCACGCCGGACATGCCGTTCGTGCTTGGGCGGATCAGCGACTACTATCTGTCGAGGGTGGGTGGCGCGACGGTTCGGGCTGCCCAGCAGACCGTTGCCAACCTGGATGACGCCGCCGCGTGGTTAAACACCGATGATCTGGAATACGCTTACGTAGGGCACTTCGGAACCCAAGGCCAGATCGACCTGGGCAACCGCTTCGCGGCCGAGTTCGCCCCTCCGATCCCCGGCGATGCCACGGGCAACGGCGTGGTCGACGAGGATGATGCCGCAGCGTTGGCCAACCATTGGGGTCAGCCCGGTGAGTGGGAAGACGGCGATTTCAATGACGACGGGATGGTCGGCCCGGCCGATGCGTCAATACTGGCGGCCAATTGGCACTCGGGCATTCCCGGCGAAAGTGGTACGTCCGTGCCCGAGCCCTCGATGCTGGTCCTGGCCGGCGCGGCGATGTTCGGTCTGGCGGGTCGCGGACGGCGGAGACGACGCCCGGCTCACGGCC
>CBDAFL010000135.1:0-1853 GCA_965195225.1 uncultured Thermoguttaceae bacterium | reverse complement strand
TTCCCCAAATTTCTCGGCCAATTCCCGAACAAACTCGTCAATCCGACGTCCTAATTCCGTGGTATTTGCCATCCGTGGCTCCCTATCCATCCTGTCTTTCCACCCCCCTGCATGAATGTGATCAAAATCACCCCCTATTGTCTACCAACGATTCGAAAGCGCGCAAAGTGCGATTTGCACCCGCGCGTCGGGGGTGCAAATCGCGCTTTGCAGTTTTTCAGGCGGCGGCGCGATAATGGCGTTGGCCGGTGATGGTGGACCGACGGTGCCTCCAGAAGGGGGTGAGTGGGTCGGTCTCGCAAAGGTGGTCAGCCGAGAGTTGCAGCAGGGCCTCGGCGCCAGCGGTGTTCCAGAACTTCTCGCTGCCCTTCACGCGACGGTTGATCTGCTTGATCGTCGACTCGATATGGCTGGAAGTAATCGGCAGGCCCTCGCGACGGTACTGGTCATACCGCATCCGGGACTGCTGGTTGATCAGGTACCGCAGCGTATCGGCGACGATTTGTCGCGGCGAATGGTCGGGGTCATTCTCCTTGGGCAAGCCAACCTCTTGTTGCCGTTGACGCAGTTCCTCGATTACTTCTTCCACGCGGCCACTCCAGACCGCTTGAGCCCAGCGGCGATAGATATCCCAACCCTCTCGGAACCCACGCCCCGCCATGGCCGCGGCGTAGACGTACATCAGCGCGTGAACGAAATCGAGAATCGGTGTGTAGTGGGAAAAGTGCTTTCGCCACACCGTCCAGTTGGCTGGCAGGCCGTCGGCGACGAACGCTTTTCGATCGGCCGCCGCGAAACCTCGTTGCCAAGCGGCGGCCGCCAATTGCTTGCCGAAAGCGTGGATGTCCTCTCGCGTGGCCACCACGCTTTTTGCGAGAATCTCCGGTCGACCCCGGCGGACATCGGGTGGCTCTTGGGGTTCCTCGTCGCACACCGGCTCCGTCGAAAACCCCTTGATTTCTCGGGAAATATCGCTCATTCGCCGTGGATCGACGAAGACACGAAGGATTTCCGGACAAGGGTCTTCGACGTGCGTTTCACTCCGCATGCCCAGCAAGCAGCCAACCTTGCTCTCGCGCCAGAAACGTCCCTTGCGCGATGCATCGTGCGGTTCGTCGTCCGGAGTCGGCTTTGCCTTGCGGTCTCGAATTTGAATCCGCCCGCCGTCCATTTCCACGCAGGCCACCGGCGGAGCCTGGCCGGTCGGATCGCGTTGTTGCTCGGGCAAGGGAAGCTTCAAGAAACGCTCGGCTTCCTCGTCACGCTGGGCCACTCGCTCGTGTCCGATCCGCTCCGTGGCACGTCGAACTCGTTGGCTGGAAACCGACAACTCGGCCAACGCGTGCAGATCCGCTTCGGCCTGGCGAAAGCTGCCGGCATGCACGCCCGCATGGACCACCTTCTTCAGCGCGGCGGGCGTCAACTGGCTGTCCGGCTCAATCCCCAGCAGCTTGCCCATCGGGAAAAAAAGACTTCCGACAAGCGGAACAATAATACTCGGCCTCTTCTAGGCGGATCTTCCCGCGACGGGTCTGCAAAAGCCGGCCACGGTTGCCCTTGCGGTGCCCGGGCCGCCCGCAGGTCGGACAGCATTCCTGGCTGTCTGTCGACAATCGCGATTCCAGTTTACGTTCCACCGCCCTGGTCATCACCGCATCGCCGATTTCGATCGCCCAATCCTCGATCCGAGTCATCAGCGGCTCGTCCGACTCCGGCAGTTCCCCAAATTCCTCGGCCAATTCCCGAACAAACTCGTCAATCCGACGTCCTAATTCCGTGGTATTTGCCATCCGTGGCTCCCTATCCATCCTGTTTTTCCACCCCCCTGCATGAATGTGATCAAAATCACCCCC
>CBDAFL010000134.1:0-1859 GCA_965195225.1 uncultured Thermoguttaceae bacterium | reverse complement strand
GGGCGTGGCACACAACCAAACCACGCCCTTCGCTGCGCTCAGGGACGTGCCACCCTCCGTCCGTTTCCTCAGGGACGGATTAGGAAATCCGTCCTACGATTGCAAACACAAAAGCCCACGGACTTGTTGGGGCGGCAGTTGAGCTGCCGCCCCAACGTCAAGCCGTTTTGCGGAGCGGTTTCTACGCGGTCCGACGCTTCCGCCAGACGAATAACAACGCGCTGACTCCGGCCATCGCCAGCAGCACGAACGTGCCCGGCTCGGGCGTGGCCCATTGACGGATCACCAGGTGGGTCGTCCCCGCGGGGGCATTCGGCACGTCCACGCTGTAGGTAAGCGTGAACAACCCGTCCGGTGGAACCACGTCCAGTGCCCCGCTGCTGTAGTAATCCAGCAAGTCCTCGCTGTTGGTGTTGACGATATTCGTCAGCTTGGTTGCCGTCGGCGGCGGCGTATTGCTGGGTCCGTAGGCGACAGTTTCTGTCCAGTCGAAATCCAGACCGTCATGGGCTCCGCTTGCCCGGTATCCTTCGCCACCGATCAGCCAGCCCAGTTCGAGATGGAAGTCGGTGATATTGGAGAGCAATCCATTGGTGATGTTTTCGGTCATAAAATACTCCGAGACTCCCAGGGTATCCCCCCCATAGCTGAAGCATTTATCGATCGGCCCCCATCCAGTAACGGTGATCACGGCAGTCAGTTGGTTGGGATTGTACCCCGGTTCCTCATCGTTGTCATCCGCTCCGTGACTGCTGCCTGCCGATCCATCGGCGTCGCCCTCGACGTAGTCGTTATGGCCGTCAAGATATCCGGCCATAACCGGGCCGGCCAGGAACATCAACATTCCCAGGGCCGCAAGGATCACAAAAAATTTCTGCACGCTAAACATTGGAAAGTCTCCTTAATTGTGAAGCCGAGAAAAGGTGAAAAAAAGGTGAAACGACATTAGCCCCTTATTGTTTCGGCTTGGCGGGCCGTCTCCGTCTCGGCCCGCCGGCCGGTTGAAAAAAACCTACTTGCGCCGCCTCCATGCGAACAGGAGCAACCCCAGTCCGGCCGTCGCCAGCAGCACGAACGTGCCCGGCTCGGGAACGGTCGGGTACTGCGCGATGATGATCTGGCCTGTGGGATCGTCAGGGCCGTTGTACACGAGATATTTCGTGATGGTCAGATTGGTGCAGACGGGCAGTGGCGGGGTAAACGTCCAATCGACCTTCGTGTTGCCATACGGAATCTTGTACACCCAACTGTAGTCCCAATCCGAAGCGGTGAAGCCCCAGGGCTCATTATTTGGTCCCATCGAGTTCCAAGTCCAGCCGGGCGTCAGGATCTCTTCGTGATAGTCGTACCAAGCGGGAGCGATGTCGAGGGGTCCGCCGCCGACGTGGAGCTTTTCGGTGAGCGTGAAAATCTGGCCATCAGCGACTGACATGGGTATCGTAAAGAACTTGTGCCAGGGCCCCGCGTCGGGGTCGTAGTATACGTCCTGGTTTCCGCCCCCGTCGGGTTCGACGACCCATCCGTCCCCTTCAGGCTCATACTCGGAACTGGCCGACTGCCCGTCACCGTCACTTGCAGGGATGCCATCATAGGAACTCGCTTGCAGGGGCGCCGCCTGCCCGAAGGCCAAAGCGAGCGCGAACACCAACGACATCGTCAAGAATATGTGCCACCGTGTCATCGTATCATCCTCCCAAAAAAGTGAAAAGAAACAAGTATAAACTGGACTTTTGCAAACTAGGCTAACCGTATTTTAGCGAACACATGGTCAAGATCCTTTTCGTGTTCCCGGACTTGTTGGACGACCCAGGTGAGGGTGGCGCGGAGCGTCTCGTTCAGCATCGCTCGGCAGGCTTCGC
>CBDAFL010000133.1:0-1388 GCA_965195225.1 uncultured Thermoguttaceae bacterium | reverse complement strand
TTGCCGCTGCCGCCAGACGTTGTCACTGCCACGGTTGTGGTTGCCGTGTACGTGTCCTTGGTCGCTGTCACACCGATCGTACCTGTGCTGGTTGCAGTCACCGAAATCGTTACTGTGCCGCTCGCGTCTGTGGTATCGTTTGTATCAACGCCACAGCCCAAGAGCGTTACAGTTGCATTATCAACTGCTGTTCCCTCGCTGGTCACGTTGAAGGTGACATCGGTTGTGGTGTCCTTGATCACGCTGGTCGGATCTGCTGCCACATCCATCGGATTTGCTGTCGCAGCTGTCACATCCACTGTTGTGGTTGCGTCATCGTATCCGTCCTTGGTCGCTGTCACATCGATCGTACCTGTGCTGGTTGCAGTCACCGAGATCGTTACTGTGCCGCTCGCGTCTGTGGTATCGTTTGTATCAACACCGCATCCTGAGAGTGTTACGAGTGCGCCTTCAACTGGTGAGCCATCGCTGGTCACGTTGAAGGTGATATCGGTGGCGGTGTTATTGATCACGCCAGTCGGATCTGCGGTGACATTGAGAGGGAGTAATTCACCGCCAACCATGAACGTTCCATTACTTGCCTCAGGATATGGACCTATCGGATCGTTGTCCGGATTGGCGGCACCGTTAATTACGATACCCAATTCGCTTGTTTGACCCGCGGTTCCTACCGCCTCCAGTGTTATATCTACAAGATGACGGTCACCGGTGTACCCACCACCAAGATTAAATGAGACCAGATTAACCGATCCCTGCCCTGCATTTTTAAGGTTGCATAGAGCATTTGCGGAGCTGCCGCCAAAACTATCATTGACGCTCACTCCGGTGACGTTAACCACCAGCGGATCATACGTGATATTTACGTCAAAGTTCGCAAGGTTTGTGACGTTGTTCGCCATCAACGGTACAACCACCGTATTACCATGTTCGGCGCTTGCATCTGTTGGGAGTGATATCGTCACTGAAGGGGTTGGATATACCATCACATCCACTGTTGTTGTTGCGTCCTCGTACGTGTCCTTGGTCGCTGTCACCGCGATCGTACCTGCACTGGTTGCTGTTACCGAGATCGCCACTGTGCCGTTCTCGTCTGTGGTGTCGTTTACATCAACACCGCAACCCAAGAGCGTTACAGTTGCATTATCAACAGGTGCGCCATCGCTGGTCACGTTGAAGGTGACATCGGTTGCGTTGTTCTCGGTTACGCTGGTCGGATCTGCTGCCACATCCATCGGATTTGTTGTCGCAGCTGTCACATCCACTGTTGTTGTTGCGTCCTCGTACGTGTCCTTGGTCGCTGTCACCGCGATCGTACCTGCACTGGTTGCTGTTACCGAGATCGCCACTGTGCCGTTCTCGTCTGTGGTGTCGTTTACATCAACACCGCA
>CBDAFL010000132.1:0-10411 GCA_965195225.1 uncultured Thermoguttaceae bacterium | reverse complement strand
AAGAAGAGAAGATTAAAGATGGCCTCTATACTATGCTATCGCTTCAGGATGAGCCTGCGTCCTATTAGTTAGTTGGTGGGGTAATGGCCTACCAAGACCACAATGGGTAGCCGGTCTGAGAGGATGTACGGCCACACTGGGACTGAGATACGGCCCAGACTCCTACGGGAGGCAGCAGTGGGGAATATTGCGCAATGGGGGAAACCCTGACGCAGCGACGCCGCGTGGATGATGAAGGCCTTTGGGTTGTAAAATCCTGTTCTGGGGGAAGAAAGCTTAAGAGTCCAATAAACCCTTAAGCCTGACGGTACCCCAAGAGAAAGCTCCGGCTAATTATGTGCCAGCAGCCGCGGTAATACATAAGGAGCAAGCGTTATCCGGAATTATTGGGCGTAAAGAGCTCGTAGGCGGTCTTAAAAGTCAGGTGTGAAATTATCAGGCTCAACCTGATAAGGTCATCTGAAACTTTAAGACTTGAGGATAGAAGAGGAAAGTGGAATTCCCGGTGTAGCGGTGAAATGCGTAGATATCGGGAGGAACACCAGTGGCGAAGGCGGCTTTCTGGTCTATCTCTGACGCTGAGGAGCGAAAGCTAGGGGAGCAAACGGGATTAGATACCCCGGTAGTCCTAGCTGTAAACGATGGATACTAGGTGTGGGAGGTATCGACCCCTTCTGTGCCGTAGCTAACGCATTAAGTATCCCGCCTGGGGAGTACGGTCGCAAGGCTGAAACTCAAAGGAATTGACGGGGGCTCACACAAGCGGTGGAGGATGTGGCTCAATTCGAGGCTACGCGAAGAACCTTATCCTAGTCTTGACATGCACGGATTAACCCCGGGAAACCGGGGCCACGCCTTCGGGTGGAACGTGCACAGATGCTGCATGGCTGTCGTCAGCTCGTGTCGTGAGATGTCGCGTTAAGTCGCTTAACGAGCGAAACCCTTGTCGCTAGTTGCCAGCGAGTAATGTCGGGGACTCTAGCGAGACTGCCGGTGTTAAACCGGAGGAAGGCGGGGATGACGTCAAGTCCTCATGGCCTTTATGACTAGGGCTGCACACGTCCTACAATGGCGCGCACAAAGGGACGCAAACTCGCGAGAGTAAGCAAATCCCAAAAATCGCGCCCCAGTTCGGATTGCAGGCTGCAACTCGCCTGCATGAAGCCGGAATCGCTAGTAATCGCGGGTCAGCATACCGCGGTGAATGTGTTCCTGAGCCTTGTACACACCGCCCGTCAAGCCACGAAAGTGGGGGGCATCCGAAGTCGCCGAGGCAACCCGCAAGGGAGCTAAGCGCCGAAGATGAACTCCGCGATTGGGACTAAGTCGTAACAAGGTAGCCGTAGGGGAACCTGCGGCTGGATCACCTCCTTTCTAAGGATTTTTTGATCCGCCGAACAGACGGCGACGTCTGACTCGGAAAATTGTGGAGACGGTCCTTCAACCGAAGAACGCTCGATGACTCCGGTCATCGGGTGAACTGATTGAGGTAGTCACGCCAAAGCAAAGACAAACCACGGCCCGGTAGGGAGCAATCCCCGCCGGGTCTTTTTTTTTCTTGACAAAGCCGCGCTGCGTCGGTCGCGCCCAGGTACGTATCCCACGCGGTTTCTGCTTGAGGGCAACCAATGTGGCGGGTATACTTAAACGGGCGGGTGGCAGGGTCATTCCCGCCGGGACTCGAAAGGTTTTGTTATGACCAAATTGTTGGAACTCGCTTTCGTCGAGGTGGGCAAACTCACGCCGGCCGAACAAAACTTGTTGGCGTCCCGTGTGCTGGCGGAATTGACCGATGAAGACGAGTTTGATCGCGCTATTGCCGCATCGGCCGGCAAGTTGGCGGTACTTGCCGAAGAGGCCCTTGCCGAACATCGGGCAGGCCAAACACGGGAATTGGATCCCGACCGGCTATGAACTCCTACACGACGCGACAATTCCGTCAGCTTTTCGCGTCGCTGCCCCGTCACGTCCAACGTCAAGCACGGCAGACATACCAGCTATTTCGCCAGAACGCAGCCCATCCAGGTCTGCATTTCAAACGTGTGCATGACGTTCCACCCATTTATTCTGCTCGCGTCGGTATAGGTTACCGCGCCGTCGGCGTTCGCGACGGTGAAACCATTGCTTGGTTTTGGATCGGCTCACACGCCAACTACGACCGACTCTTGGAGAACTTGTAGGGGTGCGATCCGATGAGCAATTTCGTGATTTGTATTGACAACGGCAGCAATCCGGCAAGCCTGATCGTTGGCAAAGTCTACCGCAGGCTGCCCGAGACGGACGCCGAGACGCACGACATGCTCCGCGTCGTGGACGAGGACACGTCCGAGCCAGACGGGTATCTCTATCCGGCTTCCATTTTTGCGCCGATCGAGTTGCCGGAATCGGCCCAACAGGCACTGATGGCGGTCAGCGGCTGAGATTCCTCGTCGGGAAAAATCAAAGACAAACCACGGCCCGGTAGGGAGCTTTTCCCCGCCGGGCCGTTCTTTTTTTGCCCCCTCGTTTAACCCGGAGCCAACGGCGACGGCGTTTGCTTTCGTCTACTGCGCCGTCGCCGTTGGCTCCGGGTTAAACGAGGGGGCCACAAGTCCTTACGGCAATAGTTGAAGAAGTTTTGATCTACTGCCGCGGGGCGGTCATCCGCCGGGGATCGAGAGCATCGTCGAGTTGCTCCTCCGGCAATACGTTCTTCTCGCGGCAAAGTTGGCGGATTGTCTTGCCTGAGGCGAAAGCCTCCTTGGCCAGCGCCGCCGCTTGCTCGTAGCCGATCAAGGGAGTCAGCGCGGTAGCCATCGAAAGGCTCTGCTCGACCGACGCTTCACATGCCTCGACATTCGCCTCCAGACGGCTCAGGCAGAAGTCGGTGAAGGCGTTTGTGGCGTTGGCCAGCAATCGCACGCTTTCCAACACGGCGTCGGCCATCACCGGCATCATCACGTTCAGTTGGAACTGTCCTCCGGCGGCGCCGCAGAAGGCCACCGTTTGATCGTTTCCCAGCACGCGGGCGGCGGCCTGCATCGCGCTCTCGCAGATGACCGGATTGACCTTGCCAGGCATGATCGAGCTACCCGGCTGGCGTTCGGGTAGCTTGATCTCGGAAAATCCGCATCGCGGGCCGGAGGCCAGCCAGCGGATGTTGTTGGCCACGGCAAACAACGCGACGGCAACCGTTCGCAACTGGCCGTGGCATTCGACCAGCCCGTCCCGCTGCGAGTTGGCCTCGAAGTGGTCGGCCGCCTCGACAAACGGGATGCCGGTCTCGCGGGCCAGCAGTTCGCACACGCGGCGGCCGAACTCGGGGTGGGTGTTGATCCCGGTACCGACCGCCGTTCCGCCGATGGGCAATTCGAGCAGCGCGTCGACGGCCGCGGCGACCCGGCCCACGGATCGGTCCAACTGCCGCGCCATCCCGCCGATCTCCTGCCCGAGCGTGATCGGCACCGCGTCGGCCAGATGGGTCCGCCCGATCTTCAAAACGTCTTGCCATTCGGCGGCCTTCCGGGAAAGCGTCTTGGCGCAACGCTCCAGAGCGGGAACCAACCGCTCTCGGATCGCCACTGCAACGGCCAGATGGATAGCCGTTGGAAAGACGTCGTTGCTGCTTTGGCCCAGATTGACGTGGTCGTTCGGGTGAATCGCCCCCTTTTCACCTTCGCCGGCCAGTTCTATTGCCCGATTGGCGATCACCTCGTTGGCGTTCATGTTGCTTGATGTGCCCGACCCGGTCTGAAACACATCGACGGGGAACTGATCGTCGAGTTTACCGTCGGCCACTTCGCGGCATGCGGCCAGCAGGGCGTCGATTTGTAGATCGTTCAACCGTCCCAGGTCGCGGTTGACCCCGACGGCGGCCCATTTCACCAGTCCCAGCGCGTGGATCAACTCCGGCGGCAGCGTTCGGCCGGAGATGGGAAAGTTTTCCACGGCGCGTTGCGTTTGCGGGCCGAAGTACGCACCGGCAGGCAGACGCACTTCGCCCATCGAATCGCGCTCGGTGCGGAATTGGGCCATAACGGTTTTTCCGGGGGAGATGGGGGATAGATGAGAGAAGAGTGATCTGGGGTCGAAAAAGTGTTTCCCTCTTCTCTCTTCCCTTCTCTCTCCTTTTCTCTCAGTCCCCCGCCACTCTTCTGGGGATGGTAAACGAGTATAGGCACAACACCGCGCCCGAGGAGAGCAGGCTCCAGGGCGCCCAGGGTGGCGGGACGAGCTGTTTCTGCGAGCCGGTCTTCACTTCCGTGTCGAACGGCGAGATCGGCGCAGGCGGATCGTCGCGCATTCTCAGGGTTACCCGTTCCACGCCCAGGCATTGCACACCCAGGAGCATCATGAAGAATCCAATGGCCAGGAAAAAGGCTCGCCACATGCTTTCGGCCTCCCAAAAAGTCCATCCATCGCAGCAGGCATATAGAGTGCGCCTCCCACATTCAGGAAATCGACGTTCGATCCGCGTCGGCTTCAGCGTGCGGCCTCTTCGGCGGCGGCAACGACGATTCCTCGCGCCTATCTTAGCGGTCGTACGGAATGAACGATTGCCCACACGCAAAAAACCCGTGGGGGATCAGCCTGATCCGGCACGGCGAGCGGCATTGTGCGTCGCCGGCGTTCGTTACAGACCTGACTTTCGTGCGGGCATTGCGGAATGCAAGAGATATCCCGAAAACATGCGTATTGTGTCCGGCGTAAGCGGCGGTGAATAAAACGGCCGCGACGGGCCGATCAAAGATATGGGGTGTATTGCCCATAATACTGTTGTTCGATAAAACAACCTCTCATATAATGAAAGATGGGGGTGTTGGACATCAGAGCACAGGCAGGGGTGGCTCGGACATCACGGGTGTTGGAGCAGCGTTGATTGACGACAAAGCCTAGAATTCTCCTGGTTTGCGACTCCCGCGAGGACGCGGCTCGTCTGTTGGCTCGCGCCGCCGAAAGCCGCGAGGCGGTGGTGGCGTCCAATCCGTTGCGGGCCTTGGCCCACCTGACCCGCGAACGGTTCGCCGGCGTCTACGTCTCCTCAGAGTATCTGCAGGAGGCCCTGCAACTCGGGACGCTATTGCAGAACGAGCAGATTCTCGAGGGCATGCCCGACGGCGTCGCGTTGCTGGACAGCGACAACACGATTATCTGGTGCAACCCCCAGCTTTGCGAGTGGTCCAACTGCGAGACTGCTGTCGGCACCAATTTTTACACGGTTTTGGGCAGTCCCGAGATACTCGGCCCCGACTTCTGCCCCTTCCACACGGCGTTGGCCACCGGCCAGGCCACCGGCTCCACGCTCCGCAACGACGAGAACCGCTACTTCCACGTCCAGGCCGCTCCGGTTCGCGAGGCGGGCGACGCGCCGCGACACCTGGTCGTCTCCATCCGCGACGTTACCGGCGAAGTCCACCAGCAGCAGAAGATGGCGGCGATCCATCAGGCGGGCATGGAATTGGCCGACCTGGCCCCGTCCGAACTCACCCACATGGCGGTCCAAGACCGCATCGAGTTGCTGAAGTCAAACATCCTCCACTTCACCCTCGACCTGCTGAACTTCGACTTGGTGGAGATTCGTCTATTGGACCAGAAGACGGGGCAGCTCGAGTCGTTGCTGACCACCGGCATGGACGCCGAGGGGGCTACACGTCCGCTCTATGCCCGACCGCAAAACAACGGCGTGACCGGTTTCGTGGCCTCCACCGGCAAGAGCTATCTCTGCGAAGACACGACCGAAGACCCGCTCTATCTGCCCGGCGCCGTGGGGGCGAAAAGCTCGCTGACCGTCCCCTTGATGTTGCACGACGAGGTGATCGGAACCTTCAACGTGGAGAGTCTCGAGCCGCGGGCGTTTACCGAGAGCGACCTGCAATTTCTGGAAATCTTCTGCCGCGACGTGGCCGCCGCGCTCAACACGCTCGAATTGCTGGTGACCGAGAAGGCCACCGCCGCCGCCGAGAGCGTCGAGGCGATCCACAGCGCCGTGGCACTGCCGGTCGATATCATCCTCAACGACGCGGTCAACGTGATGGAACGCTATATCGGCCACGAGCCGGAGGTGGTCGAGCGGATACATCGCATATTGCGAAACGCCCGAGACATCAAACAGGTGATCCAGAAGGTGGGCCGGAAGATGGCCCCAGCCGAGGCGCTGCCGACGACGATGCAGGTCGAGGAGCGACCGGCGCTCCGCGGGCGGCGGATACTGGTGGTCGATGCCGACGAGAACGTCCGCGTGGCGGCCCACAACCTGTTGGAACGATACGGTTGCGTGGTGGAGACCGCCCACGACGGCGCGGAGGCCCTGTACATGGTCCGCGCCCCAGCGGAGAGCGAGTACGACGTGTTGATCTCCGACGTCCGCTTGCCCGACATGACCGGCTACGAGTTTTTCCTGAAGCTCCAGGAATTGAGAGCTTCTCCGCCGCTGGTGCTGATGACCGGTTTTGGCTGGGATCCCGGCCACTCGATCGTCAAGGCCCGGCAGGCCGGATTGCAAACGGTGCTTTACAAACCGTTCCGGCTCGATCAATTGCTGCTGGCCGTCGAGCAGGTCGTCAATTCTTCCCGGTCCGTGGCGCAGGGGTAGTGGGTAGTGGATAGTGGGTAGTGGGTAGTGGGTAGAATCGCTGGGGTGGCAGTTGAACTGCCACCCCAACGAAAAGTTTAGCAGCCGCCGGCACGGCGGCTAGATGCAAAATAGGCCCGTATAAACTCTTTTTTTATTCGGCGGAAGGAAGCGAGCCTCCGCACGTTCACGTACGTCGCGATCGAGCTACGGCGAAGTATTGGTTGATACCCGTTCGGTTGGCCAATTCCCGGCACATGCCGGATCACGAATTGCGTTCGCTTCGGAAAATCGTCGAGGAGAACGAGGAAAGAATTATGGAGGCGTGGAATGAGCATTTTGGAAACTGAACGGGACATTTTCGCCGAGTCACTCCACTTTTCCGAAGACTCGCTTACGGTCATGCTGGACGACGGCCGCACCCTGTCAATTCCCTTGGAATGGTATCCGAGGTTGCTTCACGGGTCGAAAGCCGAACGCGAGAACTACGAACTGATCGGCGACGGAGAAGGGATACACTGGCCAGATCTCGACGAGGACATCAGCATCGAGGGCCTTTTGGCCGGACGGCGCTCCGCCGAATCCGCATCCTCGCTGGCTAAGTGGATTGAAAAACGCTGATAAGGGCCTCAGTGACCAAGAGGGAATAAAGTGCGCGGCGCTCCGTTTGGCTAAGCGTCGAGGCAGCAACGAACGGCGAAGCGGTTGGGCTTGCAACCGACGTTGCGAGCCCGCGGCCGGCCGTGCAAACAGTCGCCGGTGCCGAGATAAAGACTCCCGCCCCAATCCTGTTCGGCACAACGATTGCTTACATTCGACAGTATCCGACGGCGGAATCTGGGAAAAGCGTTTCCAGCAATGACAGTGAACTGTTTCCACCAAGAAGGCGAGACTGGGTAATATGGAAAAACGATGAGCCGCCACTACTTGAGATTAGCAACAATCGTGCCGAACAGGATTGCTCCCGACCCCTTTACTCGTCTTTGCGGCGGGTTACCAAATTCACCTCTTGACCGTCTGCAAACCGGGTCTCCGGTCTGCAAATCGGGAGCATTTGCAGCCCACAGCAGAAGAATTGGCCCTCTGGTGTCAACGACACCAACGAGATAGACTATCTTGCAGACAGCAACCAAAACACCCTGCGCAAGAGGGATCAAGGATGACAGTGGCTGAGAAGGTCAAAAAGACCTTGCTTGAGACGGACCCGCCGAAGACCGCCCCCATAAAACAAGAGCGACTTCCGACAAACACAACCACCTATAAGCACCCCATTCAT
Source organism: uncultured Thermoguttaceae bacterium (assembly GCA_965195225.1). Taxonomy (GTDB): domain Bacteria; phylum Planctomycetota; class Planctomycetia; order Pirellulales; family Thermoguttaceae; genus JAHIKV01. The sequence continues at coordinate 2,585 of CBDAFL010000132.1, read as the reverse complement.
AGATGGTACAATTTCATTGCTGGATATTCGCCGGAATTTGTCGGGCTATGCTTTGATCGTCTTCCCACCAAGCCCAAACTATTTCTCGATCCGTTTGCCGGTTGTGCAACGGGACCGCTTGCAGCTTCACAACAGGGAATCAAGGCAATCGGTTATGAACCGCATCCGATTTTGGCGAGAGTGGGACGCGCTAAGTTGCCCGGTCCTGATGCAATCGAGCGGCTGGACGAAATCGATCGCGTTATCATTGCGGGTTTGAACAAACCACACTCTTGCAACCTCTTGCCGGTTGCTCCGCACGATTTCCTGCAAAAACTCTTTCCCGAGCAATCGCTTGCGGCACTGCTTGGGGCGCGGATGCTTCTTGAAAAGCAAGGATTGTCGGAAGATGATCTTGCATTCCTTGTGCTATCAAAGACCCTCGATCTATGCTCCCATTCACAAACAGATGGAATCTATAAAGCCCCGACCAGTAGGAAGACGCCAACTCCGCCGCTTGTTGCTGCGAAGAAGACGATTGATATGGTACGGCACGACCTAGCGCAGTTGCGCGTCTCTTATGCTGCGCTGTCGTGTATTTACGAAAAGTCGTCCGAGCAAATGACAGAGATTGCGGATTCCAGCGTTGATATTGTTGTGACTTCTCCCCCATATCTAAACAATTTCGATTTTGCAGAAATGACCAGAATGTATTTGTACTTCTGGGGAATTGCTGACTCATGGGGAGACATAACGGACAAGGTGCGGTCCAAACTTGTTGTCAATACAACAACCGCTTTGAAAGGTCACAAATCGAGACAGGAAGAGTACCGATCAAACATACCCGGCACACTTCATTCGGAACTAGATGATCTTGTATGCGCCCTTGCGCTTGAGCGTAAGACAAGAGCGGGCAAGAAAGAATACGATTACCTAGTCTATCCCTATTTTTCACAACTCGCGGATATTTTGCGGGAGTGCTATCGGTGCATGAAAAAGAACGCTGCAATTCACATTATGGTTGCCGACGCTGCCCTTTACGGCATTCACATTAGCGCACCGCAATTCATTGCTCACCTTTTGGAAACCATCGGTTATCGTCAAGCAACTTGTGATTTGATTCGGAAGCGCGGGCATCGTTGGATACTCGATAAACGGGACGGATCAAAGCGCGGATTGGGCGAGTACCACGTCTTTGCCAACAAGTAATCTCGGGGACTTCAATATGGCAACAGTTACCTTACCGACCTTGTACCAAATTGCCGACGCGGAAATACGGCTTTGCATCGAATCGTATTTGACGGCGATTAAATCCACGCATGGTTTTACCAACATAACACCAGCAGCGTTGAAGGACGAACGAGCGCGGACAATTTTGTTGGCAGGGCTAGGTGTGCGTGGCGTTGAAATAACTGCAAACGAGGCGTGCGAAGAATGGAAGCGGCGGCAAGCCGTTCCTTTCGATCTTGAAACCGGAATTACTTTTGGCGTATACCGCAACATTCGCAAATCGGGCATCGAGTTTTTGGACGCCGTGGAATTAGCGACAAAAGGATTCACCGAGTTTGACCCGATCTTCATTCAACGGAATCCGCATACCCTCCCTATTCTTCAACACCTCGCGGGCATTTTCAGTAAATCCGCATTGAAGAAATGTGTGGGAAGTGTATCTGATACGGGAATCTCTAAGCCCGCTGCGGAGCGGTTGGCAAAAGTCTTGCGGGAACGGGTTGATCCTCCAAGCATAAACAAGGGCGAAATCCTGCAACGGTTGGAAGGTACTTTGGAGGGCATTGTCCGCGATCTAGTCGGGCGTGTCTTCTTGGAATCCGTTGTGGACAGCGCGCTTAAAGACAAGTCAATTTCTTTTAAGCGGGAAGACGAGTACAAATCGTTGGCGGGAGTTGTGTACGATTTCCGAGCGGATTTCGTGATCCCCAACGCGGAAGAGCCAAAGGCGTTTATTGAGGTTCGCAAATCATCGTCCCGTCATGCGTCATTGTACGCAAAAGACAAGATGTTTTCTGCAATAAATTGGAAGGGTAAGCAGCCGAAGATGCTTGCGGTACTGGTCGTTGACGGTGAATGGACTGGCGAGACGCTTCGCGTAATGGCGAAGGTTTTTGATTATGTTGTCCCCATATCCCGCGTTGCTGAATTGGCAGACACAATCAAGGCATACATTGAAGGCGACCACTCTAAACTGAAATGGCTTATTGATTTTCGTATTACGCCAAACAATCCTTGAAATAGCGGCACAGTAGAAAAGAAAACCCCCTTGCCGTTGGCAAGGGGGTTTTTAGTTGTACGCCGATCAACCTACTTGATGAGAGGGCGCGGCCGGTGGCCACCAAACCGGCCACCAAATGCGGGCGATGATCGGCTTGCGGACGGCGGCCACCGACGCCCGATGCTTAGGTTACGTTGCGGTCAAATTGTGGTGGCCAAATGGTGGCCACACGCTCTTTCCGCTTGTTTCGCACAAGGTCGTTTTGTCGCCGTAACTCCTTACACAGAAAGCAAATGCGAGAGACAGGAGTTGAACCTGCACGGGTTTCCCCACTGGATCCTAAGTCCAGCGCGTCTGCCAATTCCGCCACTCTCGC
>CBDAFL010000131.1:0-5517 GCA_965195225.1 uncultured Thermoguttaceae bacterium | reverse complement strand
GCCTGCCGAGCGATGCTGAACGAGACGCTCCGCGCCACCCTCACCTGGGTCGTCCAACAAGTCCGGGAACACGAAAAGGATCTTGACCATGTGTTCGCTAAAATACGGTTAGCCTAGTTTGCAAAAGTCCAGTTAGAAGATGGCTCCTTCTGGTAAACCGTGAATCATCGGCAAGTCGTTGGTCAACAACGGCATTCGTCGATAACACGAAAACGTCAACTCGTGCAGATGACCGACCTCGTGGAAATGCCGCACCGTCTTCCGATGTGCCATTCCCTCCTTCTAACCGCAACACGATGGAACGTCAACCCAACCACGGCGCCGGCAAAGCCAGTAGCACACAACTTCACTCCCTTTCGTCAGTGCCACCCGCCGCAACACTAGCCCGAAGCGCAAGCGAGGGTAACCCGTTGTCCCTCGCTTGCGCTCCGGGCTAGTGTTTGACTGATGAGAAATGCGGACTATTACTCACCCCAAACTTCCACCTTCAACTGGCCGGCGTTGTCGTGCAACTCGCCGGGTGAGTCGTTGATCTTCAGAAAGAGCGTACCGGTTTCGGCGGGAGTGATGGTCGCACCCAGGCCGATCACCGTTGGACGCAACAGCGCGGAGGTGCTGCCCGGCGGCGGATTGTCGGGCCGAACCGCCGCCAATAGGATACCCAACGGACGGCCTTTGTAGTAGCGGATCGAAACGCCGCCCGGCTCGCACCACCAGACTTTCTCCCTCACCCCCTGCCCCTCTCCCAAAGGGCGAGGGGAGGTTGCGACTTGATACCGTCCCGAAGCGGTTAAGCGGTACTTCTTGCCCGACTCCAATCGCAGGCCGGAGTTCTGCCAACCGCGGTCGGCGGCGACGGCCCTCGCCCCTTGCCCCTTTCCCAAAAGGAGAGGGGAGATTTTGGCCGGTGTGAAATCGACCGCCGAGCGGGCCACGTCGTAGCCGTACTCCATGCCGGCGATCATCAGTTGCCACTCCTCGCACAACTGCCGCCAATCGTCGGCGAAGAGCCGGCGGAAACGGGCGTTGAAATCCCGCTCGCGGACGAATTGGACCATCCGGCGGAAGCGCTCCTGATATCGAGGGTGTCGGTCCAGCAGCGTCACGGCCGCCCAACACCAGGCGTAAGGCTCGGTCACGCGGTGTGCGGTCGGCGGCATATTGATAACGTCGTCCAGTCGCAGCGCCCGGCGTTGGGCCACGGCGTCTTGGATAATGCGTACCCGGCCCCACTCGGGCGTCTCTTCGCGGTCGCGCGGCATATAGCCAAGCGTCAGGCGGCCGTCTTGCAGGCGGTGCGTGCCGAGATATTCGGCCGTCCCTTCCATGTACCAGGGCGGGCCGCAACTACCCAGCAACGTGTTCATAAAGCCGTGCGTACCCTCGTGCAACAGCAGGTGGCGGCGATAGTAGTCGCTCGGCTGCTCGTAGAGCCACAACCGGCTGCCGCGCGAATAACCGTGCGGGAACGGCGGCAGATCGGCAGGCAGAAAACCAGCCGACGTGAACCGGGCCTTGTCCTTCATCAGAAAGCCCGTCAGCCGCCAATCGGCATGACGGTTTTCGTCGATGCCAAAATATCGGCACCATTGCGGAAACGCCCGGTCGAAGACCGCCGGCAGCCGGTCGATCTCCGCGCCGCTCAGGTCGGTGTACAACGTCAGCCGCTTGCCGGACAGTTTGCGGATACCCTCGGCCTCCGCGCGGGCGTCGTCGCTCGCTATCGATGCACGGAGTGACGGAAGGAAGAATCCCCCGATGACGGTCAATACGATCGCGGAAAATATCGTGCGTTTCATTGTCAACAATATTGCTCTGTCCGACTGCATAAGCTATCATATATCATACGTTGCGGAGTTGGAAGGCGGCAATGTCGAGACGGCAATTCTGGAGGAAATGCCCATGACTGGTTTTGATCGGATTACGTTCGACCCAAATGTTATGAGTGGCCGGGCTTGCATTCGCGGCATGAGAGTGACCGTTTCCTTGATCCTTGGCCTGGTTGCCGAGGAGATGAATACCCAGGAAATAATCGAGGCTTACCCTTACCTGGAACCGGAGGACGTCCGACAGTCGCTTCAATATGCCGCATGGCTGGCCGATGAGAGCGTCCTTCCCACGGAAGCAGCCGCGACATGAAGTTCCTCCTTTGACGTGGAAATGCGTCGTACAGAGCGACACAGTTTCACATCAAGCCGACAAATTCCTCGATCGACATTTCTGCCGTGCGAATGAGTGACCGCAGCGTGCCGGGCGCAAGTTCCTTGTGTTGCGGAACGGAAAGACTGGCGATATGTCCTGCTTTAAGTAGTACAATGTGGCTGCCTCGCTGACGATCCACTCGCCAACCGGCGCGTTGTAACGCCTTGACTGCTTTGCTACCCGAGACGACGGGCAATCGTGGCATTATACGGCGACCTCGACTTCTCGAGTAGCAACGGTCAAAGGCATACCATTGGCGGCGCGGGATTCCACGCACGCTTGAATGGCCTCGCGGATGTTGGTCATCGCTTCGTCCTCGGTGCGCCCCTGCGAAATACATCCGGGGATTGCGGGACATTCGGCCACGATCATGCCCGTCTCGTCGCGGTCCAAAGTAACGATTAGCTTCATGGCAAATACCTCTCCTTTAGTCTAGCCGCGCTTTCGGCGTCGCGTCAAGCAACGGACTGCCGTTTCTCGGCCACCAACGCCAACAACGCCTTCTGCGGATTGGCGAACTTGGCGATCCCCTCGGCCATCAAGGTGGATTCCAGCTTTTTTATGTCTACCAGCCGGTCGATCTCCTCGCTCACGTCCTCGGGCGGAAGACGGTCTACCTGACGGGTGAAAGTGATATCGCCGCGGGCAACCGCTTCGTTCGTGGCCGGCGGATTGGTCTGAATGTCCGAACCGGCAAAAGCCTCGACATATTTCCAAGGCGGATCGTCGGCTTTCTTCGTACCCGTGCTGGCGAAGACGATCTCCTGTCGTAGCGGCGTCGGCCGTTCGGCCCAGAACTGTTGGTTGTCGGCCCAAATCCGCTTGGCGTTCAGTATGCCCACCATGCCTTGCGCGGCGGGCGAAAGCTCCGGCGCCGCCTTCTCGGTATATACGTCCATCCGGGATACAAATATGCTGTATACGCTCTTGAATCTGTCAAGATTGTCGCGTCGTTGCGCGCCGCGCCATACGGCCTCCCGCGCCTGTTGGTACTGACGCGAGGAGAAGATCAACGTCACGTTGACCGTCACACCGGCGGCGACCAATTCTTCCAGGGCGTCCAAGCCGGCGGGCGTGGCCGGCACCTTGATCATCCGGTTCCGATGGCCCGCCGACCACTGCCGCCCCAGCCGCACGTACTCGCTAACTCGTTTGGCGTGCGACAGACCCAACTCCGGGTCTTCCAGCAGCGGATCAAGCTCGAAGCTGACATAGCCGTCGTCGCCGGCGGTCTCCTCCCAGACGGGCAAAAACACCTCCTCGGCGTCGCGGACCATCGCATCGGTCATCTGCCAGGCGATCTGGGAGTCGCTGAGCCGCTGGCGGATGAGTTGCTCGATCTGGGCGTCGAACCGTCCGGTCGCCAACAGATCGGCCACGATGATCGGATTGGACGTTGCGCCGGTGGCGCCGGTGGCCCGGTTGGAACGGACCAGATCGGGGTCGATCGAGTCGAGCCAAAGTGTTGTGCCGCTGGACAATAAAGATTTAATTGGATTTGACATTATGAGTATCAGCAAAATGGGGTGAGTGATGAATCAACAGCCGTCATTGCCGCCGCGTCCACGCGGCGTCGAGCGAAGTTTTCCCGGCAAGGGAACCAAGTAAACCGAGACAACAACAAGATGTAACCATTTTCACTCTGTGTTCGCGAAAATCAATCCCAGCAAGCAATCCCCCTTACTTTATCCATATATCGCTACCACCCCCATCCTTCCTGGACATAAAACAGGGACTTGAACCCAGCGAACTGCGCGAAGACAGGGTATCTCGGAAAACACTGCCTGTCGCTGAGTCTGCGGTGTTTTTTGCGTATCTGCCGATTATTCCTGTTCTCCGGGGCGTCGTTGGTCGATTCTCCTGTTGTGTGTTTTCGCAGTCATCTGCTGCTGATGCGCACGGGCTACGGGGCGCTGGAAGATTAGGCAAGGAGGACATTCTGGTGAAAACGGCATTGACGCCTCTCCTGATTGTGGTTGCTGGGATCGTTTTGTGCGTCGGCCCTCAGGCCGTGGCCCGAGACGTTTATCAGCAGCAACCGACCGGCCCTTACGCCGAGCAACTCATGCCCGTGTCGCAGCAATACGACAATGGCGTTGTCGATGGCGATCAGCCGACCGACGGCGTGATTGCACCTGGACAGGGTTATCCCCAGGCGTCGGATGGCGGCGTGATGGACGATGGCTTCATGATCGACAACGGCCTTTGGGACGGCGCTCCGGTGGGACCATGCTGCGCGAACTGCGGCGGGGGCAACGGATGCCCGCCCGACTGGTACACCAAACAAGGCGTCCGAATATTGACCCGCAGCCGGCCCCGCGACCAAGTGATAGGATCGGTTTGGAATGGAGTTGGTTGGGATGCGGTATTGACCAGCAAGTCGGCCGCACCCGACGTTTCGGCCGCCTACGCCACGACGATTGGCCACTACTTCGCCCGCGACACTCTCAATCGCGATCACTTCGTCGAGTTCACATATTGGGGCGCCAATGGGTGGAAAGACAAGGCCGAACGCCGCGGCAACGGAGATTTGTTCAGCGAGTTCTTCGAGCTAGGTTCTTTTTATCTCGCGGGCTTCGACTATGCCGACTTGCATTCGACTTACTATGCGTCCTACACCAACAGCTTCGAGATAAACGGTCGCATCGTTCCTCGCGGCCAGCAGGACCGCATGGTTTTGCACCCGAACGGCAAGTGGCGGCGCGAATGTCGGCCGGGCACCTATATGTCATACCTTTACGGCTTGCGGTTTTTTCAGGATAACGAAACGTTCCGCTTCCACGGCGAGAGTACCATGGGCGGGACGACATACACGGGCGACTACGACATCGTGTCCCACAACAACCTGCTGGGGTTTCAGTTCGGCGCCGACATGACTTTCCGCAAATGCCGGCAGAATTGGGGTATCCGCGCCAGGATCGGCCCGTACATCAACTTCTCCGACCAAGCCAGCACGATCAACTCGGGCGTTGCAAATGCCCCCACGTTCGTCCGCCGCTTGGCCGCCGCCAAACACGAGGCTTCGTTGCTCGGCGAGATGGGTTTCTTCGCAAACTACAAGTTCCGGCCGAATCTGGTCGGCCGCGTGGGCTACGACTTCATGTGGACAACCGGTATGACCCTGGCCGCCGAGCAACTTCAGTTCAACCCCAACACGCTCAACCAGATCAACACCAACGGCAATATCTTCTACCACGGCCTCTCGCTCAACCTGGAATGGCTGTGGTAAACGCCGCGTTCATCGGGCAACTGCCGGCCTAATCTTGCGGATCGACGGGGTATCTCTAGACGCCCATTCTGCGGGTTAGATAGCCT
>CBDAFL010000130.1:0-33050 GCA_965195225.1 uncultured Thermoguttaceae bacterium | reverse complement strand
GGCGAAGCCTGCCGAGCGATGCTGAACGAGACGCTCCGCGCCACCCTCACCTGGGTCGTCCAACAAGTCCGGGAACACGAAAAGGATCTTGACCATGTGTTCGCTAAAATACGGTTAGCCTAGTTTGCAAAAGTCCAGTATTTACTAGAGTTTTGCCAAAACCCCCGATTGGAACAATCCGAATAATCAGACTTCTGGTGGGATTGCGCTACGCTTCAGCGCGATGAAAATATCGCAAATGCAGGTTGGTGCCAGGTAAATCAACTTGGCGCATCGGGTTAATCAACCCGTGTTGGCGCGGGGTGAAATCGGTCCCACAAACACCGCTTGAGCATTCGGAAACCTGTTAAGATGCTTTGCTGACAAATCAGCGCAAAAAAGTGTGCCCTTGGATATTCTATGAATCCTCGGTGTCACCAAACTGCTTCAGGATGGTCCACGCGGCAGTCTGTCCCCAGGCGTCTTCAAACGGTTTCATTCTGACGGCGGCTCCAAGCACAGCAGCAAAATCAGTGTTATATTTTACTGCCCGTACGAAACATTTGCCTTGTTCAATGTCGGTCGCATCAAAAAGTAAATCTAGCACCGGCTTATGGCAATAATATGCCGTAGCTCGCCACAAAAAACGAGGGAGTGATTTCAAGAGGACTGAGCGACGATGTCGCTGGTTCATCGTGGTACAATTGATGACCGAACGTTTGAATTCTCTCACTGTGCTCAGGCGGATATCCCACCGAAGACGTTCGGAGATCGGGAGGAAATCATGCTTTCTGAAAAATTCAACGAGACTGTCAAACTGAATTGTGGAATTTTCTACCAATTCGTATGGGATGCGGATTTTATGATAGAGTGGAATCAGGAGCCAATTCGGTACCGCTCGAACTTTGCCAGGTACGCCGCTATCCGTTTTCCACGACGTCGATAGTGACAACCAGTCGGTAGGAGGATGACCGTTGATCTGAACCCGCACTGTTTCACCATCTAGTCGCATTCTCGCAAAAGGTCCTATTCCATCGTCGTGGCCGTAGATGCGATCAATTCCACTGGCTTTTATCCGAAACTCCTCTCTAGCTCCCGTCACGTTTTCGGGACGGATGCCGAATCCAGTTGCCGCTATTGCATGATTACCCATCCATATCGGCTCTGTTTGTGACGTATCAAACAAACCTACCAGCATTAAGATAGGAATCTCACCACACATGTATGCGTATAATGTGTTTTTAAAGACAAATTCGTCTCGAATCGGAACCCAAAGAGGCTCAAGTCCCATGGAGCGGACAGCTTGAGCCATCTGACCGCGAGTCAATCCATCATTAGGGAAATTGCGTGAACCAGTGGATGGATTCACGCCAGCCGCTGCGGTGATTTCTACGGGGGAAGGAATAGCGTGCTGAAAAAGTTTACCTGTTCCTTGGAACGCGGACCAGAGGGCACTCGTTGCGCAAGCCGCCACAACATGATCTTGCTCTTGGAACGCCAGAGTTTTCTTGACCTCGAGATCAATGCCAAAAAGACTCGCATCATAGCTACGGGTGATCGGATAATTTCGTCCACCCTCTTCTTCGTACGATCGTAGGCAGGTGCGACCAATAACGGTTTCTGGCAGCGGCTTCACCACCACAAACCCAAGATAGTCTTTATTCAGAATGGCGGTGGTCAGCGGAGTATCGGTTCCCTCTAAAAGGCATTCAAAATCGGCCTGTTCAAAGGAATTACTGAAGAAGTGCAGCCGTGTGCATCTCCGCCGGTATGGGTGAAAGCATAGCACATAGTAGGCGGCATAGTCATCGAGGAAATCACGATCGATGTAGTCGTTTTCTACAATGATCGTCTTGGCTTGAAGATGCTCGAAGTAGCTTTGGAAATATTCGCAGTGCGGCTTACAATCGATCACCCACTGGTATGCCTCAGCCTTATTGGCGATTAGATTTCGAAGAACACCAATGCTATATGGATGTACTTCAAAGGGCTCGTCCACGGCGACCTCACTCAGCGAGTTACCGTTTCGAGAAGAGTTTTCGGATCAACTTGACGAGCTTGTTGGAGGCGGTTTGTAATGTCGACAGCTTCATCGGCTGCCTGCTGAAGTTTTCGGGGCCCATCTTCCGAGGAAATCCACTGACGAACCCGTTCCACTAATAACGGGGTGGGCTGACATTCCAGTCTATCATCAATATTCATATCTGCTTCCTCCCAAAGCATACATGATAATTACAGCCAGAATAGCCGCCGAGCTTCCGCCACAGAGACTTATCGACGTTCTTACGCCGAAATACAAAGAAAGCGGTCCGTGCAACCGCGCTTCACCCACCATCCATAGCGGGGGAGGAGCCAGTCCCTGAAGTATATGCTTTTCCGTCAATTCTTTCAATAGGGTTATGTGCAAAATTGGTATTTTGGTCGCTATAGTTTTGTCAATTGTGGCAAATATTGCGGATTTTCAGGATTTTCCTGAATGAACTTGCTTTGATGTTGGTCATGGCCTAATCCAGCGGCACCAGCTTGGGGTTGGGTACCTTGCGGCCCCAAACGCGGCCGTGACGGGCCGAAAGCTCGTGGAAGTTCTGACGCAGGAAATCGTACAGCGACTCCGGCGGACCCAACGAAAGCCAACGGTCAAATAGGGCCTCCATGTGGGCGTCGTACTGCTTCTGCGAGGAGCCGTGGGCGTAGCAGCGGCCGCCCAGCCGACGCAGATCGCCGTCAAACTTAGGCCCGATGTGCCAAAGCTCGTGCAACACCGTGGTTAGCTTCTCGCGGAAGGGAAGGTCCAGGAACCGCGGCAGGTAGAAGGTGAGGATGTAGAGCATTTCGCGACCGTCCGGGGCGTACAGCCGCTGCATACCCCAGCGACGTTTGCGGCGGAAGACGTGCATCCGCCCGCCGGAAAAACGCATCGGCGAGAGCGTGGCGTACATCCCCTGGCTGCCGGCCCGGCGGGTCTGGGCGAAACTGACCGCCACCCGCGTCATGTCAATGTGCCGGAGTTGGTCCAGCCGACTGGTCATGTCCTCGCACAGCCGGTGGATATGGCCGGTGAAGTCGAAGCCGGTGCTCGGCGGCGAGTCGCGGCGAATGCGTCGTGGCTGTCGAACGGAATCCATCCGTGACGTCCCCCACCGAAAAAAGCCGGCCGATTTCCGTTCATCAAGGTGTAGCGGGCGGCTCAGACGCTTTGTCGACCGGCTTGACGTCGGATTCGGCCGCGTCGGTCGGTTCGTTGTCCGGCGGCGCAACCGGTTTGACTTCGGATTCGGTCGTGTCGGATTCAAAGGAGGGTCGGGCGGCTTTGCGGCGGACGCGGTCGTTCTTACCGACCAGTTCGAGAATCGCACGAGTGCCGGCGTCGCCCAGGCGGGGTTTGGCCAGCCGCATCACGCGGGTATAGCCGCCGTTGCGGTCGGCGAACCGGGGGGCGATGTCGTCAAACAAGATTCGGACCGCTTGCTTGTTGCCCAACAGCCGCAAGGCGCGGCGCCTGGCGTTGACCACCGGCGAGATAGTCTTGCACCAAATCTGCCACTGCTCGCTGGAGCGCCACGTCCGCCACTGCTCGCTGTTCCGTTCGGCGTTGGGTTCCAACTCGTCGGCGGCGCCCTGATGGGGCAAGGCACGTCGGGCGATGGTGATGCACCGCTCGACCAACGGGCGGACCTCTTTGGCCTTCTCCAGGGTGGTGATGATCCGACCCTTGACCTTAGGCGAATTGGTCTCGCCCTCGGCGTCGCGTTCGGTCAGAAAGAGCGCGGTGGCCAAGCTTTTCAGCAAAGCCCGTTGATGGCTCGGATTGCGGCCGAGTATTCGGCCTCGTCGTCTGTGTCGCATGGTCGTAACTTTCTGTTGCGCGACCGCCGGTCGCGGCTTTATGTATCGATCCGTTGGGGCGACAGTTGAATTGCCGCCCCAACAAGTGGATTTTTTTCCGCGCGACCGCCGGTCGCGGCTCTATGTATTGCGGTGTTATGATTTACAGTGTTGGCGCCGGAGCGGGCGGCAGTCGCATACCCAGCCGTAGGCCGATGTCGGAGAGCTTCTCCCGCACCTCGGCCATGGTAGTCTCGCCGAAATTGCGGACCTCGAACATCTGCTCCTCGGAGTGGGTAACCAGGTCGCGGACGGTAGTGATATTTTCCGACTCCAGGCAGTTTGTCGCCCGGACCGACAACTCCAACTCCGCCAGACTCATGGCCAGCTTGGCTTCGGTGGCCTGATCGATGGCGATCGAACCGATGGCGCGGGTTTCGCTGTGGACCATCGGCCCCAGTTCGTCGTATTGGACGAAGGGGTTGAGGTGCTTGCGGAGGATTTTGGCCGACTCGACCAGAGCCATCTCGGGCGCGATCGAGCCGTCGGTCCAGATTTCCATGGTCAGCTTATCGAAGTTGGTCTTCTGGCCGACGCGGGTCTCCTCGACCTCGTAGCGGACGCGGACCACGGGGCTGAAGGCGGCGTCGACCGGGATGATGCCGATCTCTTGGGCCTGGGGCGTGTGCTCGGCGGCCGGCACGTATCCCCGACCGTTCTCCACCACCATCTCCAGCAAAAACGGCACGTCCTCGGTCAGCGTGGTGATAACGTGGTCCTTGTTGACCACCTCGACTTGTTCGTCGGTGAGGATATCAGCGCCGGTGACGGGGCCTTGCTGGTCCTTCTCGATCCTCATTACCCGGGTTTGCTCGCTGTAGTTTTTCACCACCAGCGATTTTACGTTCAACACGATGTCGGTCACGTCCTCGAACACTCCCGGCAGGGAGCTGAACTCGTGCTGGGCGCCGTGCAACTTGATTTGCGTAACCGCGCTGCCTTCGAGACTGGAAAGCAGGATGCGGCGGAGACTGTTGCCGATCGTCGTCCCAAAACCACGCTCGAACGGCTCGGCGGTAAACTTGCCGTAGGTGGGCGAAAGGGTCGATTGTTCGGACGTAATCAAGCTGGGCAATTCCAGGCCACGCCATCGAATACGCATGGGAAGACTCCAATCCAATTACAATACTTGCGGGCAATGTGTGGCTATTTGGAACAAAGCTCGACTATCAAGCGAGGCTGCACGGGGATCGACGCGTCGGCGGCCTCGGGCAAGCGGAGGACATGTCCCTCGGGTAGTGTTCCGTCCACCCGACTGAGAAAATCCGGTACCTCGCGGTGTGTCTCGGCCAGGACCGATTGCACCAGTTGCACACTCTTCGGACGGTCCTTCACGCGGATCACGTCTCCCGGTCGGGTCGAATAGCTGGGAATGTCGACCCGACGATCGTTGACCGTCACATGGCCGTGGGCAACCAACAGCCGGGCTTGTGCCCGCGAATGTCCGAATCCCAGCCGGTATACTATGTTGTCCAAGCGGCGTTCCAACAGGCTCATCAACGTTTCGCCCGTGTTGCCTTTGCCTCTATCAGCTTGGACGAATGTCTTGCGGAACTGACGCTCCAACAGACCGTAGTGGTTCTTCACCTTCTGCTTCTCGCGGAGGTGGACGCCGTAATCGGTCATCTTGCTGCGGCGGCCGGTGTTCATGCCGGGGGGCGATTCGCGACGCTCAAACGCACACTTGGGCGTATCGCAACGGTTACCCTTGAGGAACAGTTTTGTCCCTTCGCGGCGGCAAAGGCGGCAGACCGGTGAATGTCGACGGGCCATATTTATTCAGTGGTCAGTGGCTAGTGGGTAGTGGTCAGTGGATAGTGGTCAGTGGTCAAAATTCACAAATTGCAAAAACGTCTCTTCGTCCAACTCTCTCTCGCTACTACCCACTACCTACTACTCTATACTCGGCGGCGTTTCTTCGGACGGCAGCCGTTGTGGGGCAAGGGGGTGGCGTCCTCGATCGATTTGATTTTCAGTCCGGCGGCTTGCAGGGCGGTGATTGCGCTCTCGCGTCCGCTACCCGGCCCCTTCACTCTCACGTCAATTTCCTTCATTCCGCACTTCATCGCCTTGCCGGCGACTTGTTGGGCCGACATTTGACCGGCAAAGGGGGTGCTCTTGCGGCTCCCTTTGAAGCCGCAGGTGCCGGCGCTGGCCCAGCAGATCACCTCGCCTTTGGTGTCCGTGATGGTGATGACCGTGTTGTTGAACGTTGCCTTGATATGTGCCACGCCCACGGTCACGTTGCGGCGCACCCTCTTTCGCGTCGTCGATGCGGTTTTCTTGGCCACTTATGAAAAACTCCAAAGTATAATTTTCAGTTTTCAGTTTTCAGTGGTCAGTTATCAGTTTTTCGTTATCGGGAAAAGATGTACGAATGGTCCAACCAGAATCAAGAACCAACAACTGATAACTGAAAACTAACAACTAACCTACCGCATATCCTTGACGCCCTTCTTGCCGGCAACGGTCTTCTTGGGGCCTTTTCGCGTCCGGGCGTTGGTGCGGGTGCGCTGGCCGCGGACCGGAAGGCCGCGCCGATGACGCAAGCCCCGATAACAGCCGATGTCTTTCAGCCGGACGACGTTCTGGTTCCGCTGCCGGCGGAGCTGTCCCTCGACAACGTAGTCCTTGTCCAAAAGCGCCGCCAACCGAGCCAACTCGTCCTCGCGCAACTCGCGGGCGCGAATCTGAGAATCGATGCCGGCCTTGTGACAAAGATCGCGGGCGATCTTTGGCCCCACGCCGTAAAGATAGGTCAGCGAGATTATCGCCGGACGGTCGTTCGGGATGTCAACGCCCAACAAACGCGGCATACTTACGCACTCCCTTATTCAACTACCCCTCAACCCTGGCGCTGTTTGTGCCGTGGGTTGCTGCTGCAAACCACGTACACGACGCCACGGCGACGGACGACTTTACAATTCTCACAGATCCGTTTTACGCTGCTGCGAACTTTCATAGCTGCGGCACTTTATCTAGTTGGTTGCCAGCACGGAGCAAAGTGCCTCAGTATAAACGCCAACCCTCGATACATACAAGGCCCCCAGGCAAAGAAAAAGCTCTTTTCGGCCCGATTCTTGCACAACGGAACCAAGACGGGGGGCTTGGCCACACACCCTGCGGGGACATGCGGCGGCGACCCCGTGAAGGCCCATGCTCCGGCTTCTCGTTTCGTAATTGACATTTGTCGTTTGTCACCGCTTACCAAGTTTCTCCGTTCGGTCCCGAAGTCAGCACCAGGGGGCCGTTTTCGGTAATGGCCACGGTATGCTCGAAATGGGCGCTGGGTCGGCCGTCGGCCGTTACTTGGGTCCAGTGGTCGGCCTTGGCGCGGACCCGCTTTGTGCCCATGTTCACCATCGGTTCGATGGCGATGACCAATCCCGGGGTGAGTCGGAAGTCTCCGCTACCCCGGCGGAGTTGGCGGTTGACAAAGTTGGGTACCTGGGGGTCTTCATGCATGTCGCGGCCGATGCCGTGGCCGACGAACGCCTCGACCACCGAAAACTTGTGTTTCTTCACGTAAGCCTCCATCTCCTTGGCGACCTGACTCCAACGGGGGCGGCGGTCCAACAATGCTATCGACAGGCTCAATACGTTTCGGGTGACGTCCAACAGTCGCCGCACGTCGGGTGCGATCTGACCGACAACGTAGGTCGCCGCCGCATCGCCGCACCAGCCGTTCAACTTGCATCCGGTGTCGATGCTGACAATGTCTCCCTCCACCAACTTTCGGGGGCCGGGGATTCCGTGGACCACTTCCTCGTTTACCGAGGTGCAGGTGGCGGCGGGGAACGGCACGGTCCCCGGCACTCCTTTGAACAGCGGCGTGGCGTTGTGTTGGGCGAAAAAGCCGTCCACCATTGCGTCGAGTTCCGCGGTGGTCACGCCAGGGCGGATCATCGCCCCGATCCGCCGATGTACCTGCCAGACCAGCAGCCCGGCTTTGCGCATCTCGGCAATCTCACGCGGCGACCGTAATATCTCCACTCCTGTCGACTCCCGATCAAAAAAACTAACGTCGCCTGTTACAAAAGCTTGTTCAAGATTGCCTTGGTGCGGTCGAAAATTTCGTCCTCCGTCCCCAATCCATCGATGCTCACGAACAATTTTCGTTGATTGTAATAGTCCAGCAGCGGCTTGGTCTGCTTGCGGTAGGCGTCCAGCCGTTGGCGGATCACCTCGGGGGTGTCGTCGGCTCGGCCGCGTCCGGCCAATCGCCGGAAAAGCTCATCCTCGGGTACTTTCAGTTCCAGGGTCGTGTCCAGCGGGGTTCCTTTGTCGGCCAACATCTCGTCGAGCGCCTGGGCCTGGGCGATTGTCCGCGGGAAACCGTCCAATAGGTATCCGTTCCGGCAATCCGGCTGCCCGAGCCGTTCGGCGATGATCGTCACGATCAACTCGTCGGGCACCAAAGCCCCGGAAGACATGTACTCGTCGGCCTTCAGTCCGATTTCCGTCTTCGCGTCGCGCGCGGCGCGGAGCATGTCGCCGGTGGAGAGGTGGGCCAGCCCGTACAATTCGACCAGCCGTTGTGCTTGAGTCCCTTTGCCCGCGCCGGGCGGACCGATGAATATTACTCGCATGGTTACATGTCCCGTGTTGTCAAAAAGGTCAAAGGTTCAAGGTCAAAGGCACAAGGTATACGGCACGGTGCTTGATGGAACGTGATTTTCAAGGATTAACTCCTTGAACCTTGAACCTTCCACTCCTCCCTCTCGACTCTACCCTTTTTCCAAGAGTCCCTTGTAATTTCTCATTACCAAGTGGCTGTCGATTTTCTGCACCACGTCGAAGGCCACGCTGACGGCGATCAGCAGACTGGTACCGCCGTAGAAGCTGGCCAACCCGAAGGGGATGTGCGCCAAGGCCGACACTATCGTGGGAATAATGGCGACAGCGGCGAGAAAACCGGCGCCGACGTAGGTGATCCGAACCATTACTTTTTCCAGATAGTCGGCCGTGCGTCTGCCCGGCCGGTATCCCGGAATGAAGGTTCCGTAATTTTTCAGGTTGTCCGACATGTCCTTGGGATTGAAGGAGATGGCGGTCCAGAAGTAGCAGAAGAAGTAGATCAAGACGATATAGAGGACGTTGTATAACCAGGAGTCGCCGCGGCTGAAGGCCTGTTCGATCGGTCTCCAAAAGACCGGGTTCGATTGGGACAGATACTGGAAGATAACCGAGGGGAACAACAGCAAGCTGCTGGCGAAGATGATGGGCATCACGCCGGCCTGATTGATTCTCAGTGGCAGGTATTGCCGCGTGCCGCCGTAGACTCGCCGTCCGCGGACGTGTTTGGCGCTTTGGGTGGGAATGCGTCGCTGGCCCTGGGTAATCAGCACAATACCCACCACCACGCCCACGAACAGCGCGGCCAGGAGCAGCAGCTTCTCGACGCCGATGGCGCCGGGGCCTCCTCCCAATTCCAATCCGGTTTCGGAAATCGGCTTGACGATGTCCAGATAAAAGGCCGATGGCATTCGGGCAAGAATGCCGGCCATGATCAACAGGCTGATACCGTTGCCGATCCCGTATTCGTCGATTTGCTCACCCAGCCACATTAGAAACACCGTGCCGGCGGTCATCGTCATCACGCCGACGAGCTGCCAACTGAGCGGCAGCGATCCACTGCCGGTGAACTGCTCGTGGATCAGCTCGTTTTGCATTAAGAAGCCCACGTAGAACCAGCTTTGACCGATGCACAGGATGACCGTGGCGTAGCGGGTGTACTCGTTGATTTTTTTCTGCCCGCTCTCACCCTCCTTTTTCAGCTTCTCCAGCGGCGGATAGACGCTGCCGAGCAATTGGAAGATAATCGAGGCGGAGATGTAGGGCATGATCCCCAGGCCGAAGATCGTCGCCTGGCTGAGCTGGCTGGCGCTGAAGACGGACATTTGATTGATCAAATCTCCCAGGCCGCCGGTGCTTTGCGAAAAGAAAGCGGTCATCTTACCGGGATCAACGATCGGCAGTGTAATCTGCCAGCCGATCCGGTAGATGGCCAACAGGCCAAGGGTCAGCAGAATCTTCTGCCGCAATTCCGGAACGGTAAAGATTACGCGAATCTTTTCCCACATGGCTCGATCCTTCCAACAGGAGTTAGAGGCGAGGGGCGAGGCGTTAAATTGGAATACAATCATTCCCCTCGTCCCTCACCTCCCGTCCCTCACCCCTCGTCCCTCACCCACTCTTTACTTTCATTTTGTTCTTCACCACCGGCGCCTTGCCGGGCAGGACGACGGTCTGGCCGCCGGCCTTTTCAATCTTTTCGGTTGCCGACTGGCTGAAACGATGGGCCGAAACCTTCAGGTTTTTGGTCAACCCTCCGTTCCCCAACACCTTTAGCAGATCGTAGCGTCCCTTCAGGAGGCCCTTGTCTTCGAGCGATTCGGGCGAGACCTTCTCGCCGTCTTGGAAGTGTTTTTCCAACAAGCCGAGGTTGACGATGGCCACCTGTTCGGCCCAACGGTTGTTGAAGCCGCGTTTTGGGATGCGGCGGACCAGCGGCATTTGCCCCCCCTCGAATACCGCTAGCGAGGAGGATCCGGCCCGAGAGCGTTGTCCCTTGTGTCCGCGCGTAGCGGTTTTTCCGTGGCCGGACCCCGGCCCGCGGCCGACGCGCTTCCGCGACTTATTTTTCCGTATTCCGCGATGGACGTCGTTAAGATTCATGTGAGCGATACTCCCCGCAGGCGTTCGACTTCGCTTTGCGAGCGGAGTTGTTCGAGGGCGTTAAGTGTGGCCTTTACGAGGTTGGTCGAATTGTTCGAGCCGAAGCTCTTGGTCAAAATGTCTTTCAATCCGCAGGCCTCGCACACTGCACGGACGACCGCCCCGGCGATCACACCGGTACCAGGCCCGCCGGGTACGAGAATTACCCGGGCCGCGCCGAACCGTCCCGTGACCGCGTGGGGGATGGTGGTTCCATCCATGTGAACGGTCATCATGCTGTGGGAGCCGTCCTTGACGGCCTTTGCCACCGCCGGCGGCACCTCGTTGGCCTTGCCGTATCCCCAGCCCACTTTGCTTTGGCCGTCGCCGACGACCACCAGCGCCGTGAAGCTGAAACGCCGGCCGCCTTTGACCACCGCGGCGCAACGCCGAATCTTGATGACCTTGTCGATCAGTTGTCCTTGGATTTCGTCGGTTGACATGGGCAGAGGTCAGAGGTCAGAGGTCAGGGAGCAGATGAAAATGCCGCTTGCGGTTTCGCACTCTCCAGTTTCCACTAAAAAACCAATCCAGCTTCTCTGGCGGCGTCGGCCAGTGCGGCCATGCGGCCGTGATACTTGTACTCGCGTCGATCGAAGACGACTTCTTTTACACCCACGGCCAATGCCTGCTGGGCAATTGCCTTACCCACCGCGGCGGCGGCCGTCTTGTTGCCGCCGTAGCGGATTTCCTCGCGGAGTTGTTTGTCGCGGGTACCGGCGGCGGCCAGAGTTTTGCCCTCGCCGTCGTCGATGATCTGGGCGTAACAATTCTGCCGGCTACGGAAGACGCACAACCGGGGTCGGCTGGTGTCGCGCTTCAGCCGATTGCGGACCCGCAACCCCCTTCGTTTTCGCTGCCGACCGGTTTGTTTATTGTGTTTCATCGCCTATTTCTCCCCGCGGCCTTTCGGTCGCGGCATTGTGTCTCACATCCGTTGTGGTGGCAGTTAAACTGCCACCACAACTCGAAATGTATTATTTCACCATTGCCTTGCCCTGTTTGCGGCGGACCGCCTCGCCCAGGTAGCGGATACCCTTGCCCTTGTACGGCTCCGGCTTCCGCAACGCTCTGACGGAGGCGGCGAAGTGGCCGACCTTTTGCTTGTCGATCCCTTGGATCACGACGTGCTGCTGGTCGGGCACGGCTACGGTCACTCCGTCGGGGATTGGAACCTGGAGTTCGTTTGCCAGTCCCACGCGGAGCTGGAGCACGTTGCCCTGGACGGCGGCAAGGTAGCCGACACCATGTATTTCCAATCGTTTTTCATAACCCTGGGTGACGCCGATGACCATGTTGGCCACCAGCGCGCGACTCAGCCCGTGCAGTGCGCGGCTGGTGCGTTGATCGTCGCGCCGGGTAACGACAATTGTCTTGGCCTGCTCGTCGTGGGCCATGGAGACCTCGGGGCGATGCTCCCACTGGAGCTTTCCCTTGGGGCCTTCGACGGTGACCATGCAGTCGGCCAATTGGACCTTCACCCCAGCGGGTACTTGCACAGGTTGATTTCCGATCCGCGACATTGATGTAAGTGGCTAGTGGCCAGTGGCCAGTGGTTAGGAGTTGTCCAACAATAAGTGTTAACAACTCCAATTCAAAAACAGCCCAAATCGCTGAGTTATTACAAAAAAAGTTGTTACAGTAATTTCTGGACAAGTCCTTAGTTGTTATTTTTATTACTGGCCACTGGCCACCGGCCACTGGCCACTGATCCTACCAGACCTCGCAGAGCACCTCTCCGCCGAGTTTTCGTTGCCTGGCCTCTCGGTCGCTGATCACTCCACGGCTGGTGCTGATAATGCAGATTCCCAGCCCGCCGAGGATCGGTTTCAGCTCGGTGGCGCCGCTGTAGACGCGACGCCCCGGCTTGCTGATCCGTCGGATGCGGCGGATCACCCGCTCTCCGTTCGGGCCATATTTCAGGTGAACGCGCAGGTGGCTTGCCGGTTTATCCTCCACTTCCTCCCAATCCCAAATATATCCTTCGCGTTTCAACACTTCCGCCAATCCCCGCTTGAGCTTGGAGAGAGGCATTTCGACTTGGGGCCGTTCGACGCGCACCGCGTTGCGGATACGAGTCAACATGTCGGCAATCGGGTCGGTCATCATCGGTTTTATGGTCCTACGTAAAGCAATGTCGCGGTGGTTCGGCGGTTACTCGGCGGAATCGGCCTCCGACATTAGTTCTTCGACCTGTAACAGGGTCTCTTTACCAACTCGCTTTGCGGACGCCGGGGATCAATCCTCCGTCGGCGAGATTTCGGAAGCAAATCCGGCAGATTCCAAACTTCTGGTACACAGCCCGCGGACGCCCGCAAATCCGACACCGCCGCACATGGCGGGTCGAAAACTTAGGCTGTCTCAGCGACTTGGCGATCTTTGATTTACTTGCCATTTTTAGTTTTCAGTTTTCAGTATTCAGTTTTCAGTTGTCAGTTATAACCACAAAAAACTGATAACTGATAACTAATCTCTACGCCGCCCGCAGCGGCATTCCCAAATCCTTCAACAACTCGCGTGCCTCGTCGTCGCTGTCGGCACTTGTGACCAACGTAATGTTCATCCCCTGGGTGAAGGAAAACTTGTCGGGGTTCAGTTCCGGGAACACCAACAACTCGGTCAACCCCAGGTTGAAGTTTCCCTTGCCGTCGAAGGCGTTCGGGGACAAACCCCGAAAGTCGCGCACCCGAGGCAAGGCCAGCGAGACCAGCCGGTCGAGGAACTCGTACATCCGCTTTCCTCGCAGCGTCACCTTGCATCCGATGGCCATTCCCTCGCGGAGCTTGAAATTGGCGATCGACTTGCGGCTGAGCGTGATCATCGGTTTTTGGCCGGAAATCTGTTTCAGCGCCTCGACGGCTTCCTCCATGTATTTTTTTTCGGCGATGGCCTTACCCACCCCCATGTTGATGACGATTTTTTCGAGTCGCGGCAAAGACATTCGGTTCGCGCGGCCGAACTTCTCGGCCAGCCCCGGCAGAATTTCCTTTACGTACTTTTCCTGCAACCGCGGGACTGGAACCACTTCCGGCTCTTGCGGTTTTTCGGCCTTGGCGGCCTTTTTCGGTTTTTTCGCTTTGTCTGCGGTCATTTTCGATTCGCGTTATTTTTTGCGGCGCGGGCGTCTCGCCGGCAACATGTCCAGCAGGCGGGCTGCCTGCACCACAATGAATTATTTTCCCTTTGCGTAGCTGGCCTTTGGCGGAGATAATTGGCCGTTGCCGGCGCCGCATTTTTTGCAATAACGTTCCTTAACGCCGTTGTCCAGGTATCGCACGCCGAGGCGTGTGGCGGCGCCGCACGCCTCGCACACCAACAGCACGTTGCTGATGCGGACCGGCATTTCCTTCGAGAGCCGGCCACCCTGCGGGTTCTTCTGGCTGCGGCGGACGTGTTTGTACACGCGGTTGACGCCCTCGACGACCAGTTTACCCGCCTTGCGTTCCACGCGGAGCACCTTGCCGGTGGTCCCGCAGTCGTCGCCGGTGATCACTTTTACGGTATCGTTAGTCTTTATTCGCATCACACCACCTCGTTCGCAAGGCTAACGATTTTCATGAAGTTCCGGTCTCGCAGTTCACGGGCGACGGCGCCGAAGATTCGCGTGCCTTTTGGGTTCCGCTCGTTGTCGATAATCACCGCCGCGTTGCTGTCGAAGCGGACGTAGCTGCCGTCGGCCCGTCGGGTGGGCTGCTTGCAGCGGACGATCACTGCCCGGACCACCGCCCCTTTTTTCAGGTCTCCGCCCGAGGTGACGGACTTAACGCTACAGACGATGACGTCGCCCACCCGGGCGAACCGCTTCCGCGATCCTCCCAGCACCTTGACGCACATAAGTTCCTTGGCTCCGGTGTTGTCGGCCACGGCCAAGCGGGTTTGCATCTGAATCATGGCTATTCCTTCTCGGCCTCCTGCCGGGCATCGTCGCGTTGCACGGCGGCCCGCATCGCCACCAGGTCGAGCGTCTGCCCTTTTTCCACCACCCGGGACAAAGCCCAACGCTTAGTTTTCGACATCGGCCGCGATTCGACGATTTCCACCAAGTCGCCGACGCTTGACTCGTTGTTTTCGTCATGCACATGGCAGACGGTTTTGCGGTGGACGTACTTTCCGTACCGCGGGTGCTTAACCAGCCGGGGAATCTCCACGCGGCGGGTCTTTGCCGCCTTGTCGCTGGTGACGATCCCGGTTTGTACTCGCTTAGGCATGGATCTTATCCCTGTTTCTCGACGCCCGTTTCGGCGACGGCGCTACCGACGACCGCGTCTTTATCGGCGGCGCGCCGGCGCTGGTTCTGAAGCGTCTTGATCCTGGCGATCAAGCGTCGCTGTTTTCGCAATTCGCTGGGAGCGTCGAGCCGTTCCGTCTGTGCCTGAAGCCGCAGGTGGAACAAGTTGCCGGTCGTTTCCTTCAAGGTCAACGCCAACTGCTCGTCGCTCATGTCTCGAAGTTCGGAAGCCTTGGTCATCGCTAGGTCTCTTGGTGGCCAGTGGTCAATGGCCAGTGATCCGTTTTCGTTAACTTATCCCATACTGGCCACTGACCACTGGCCACTGGCCGCTCCTGCCTATATTGGTCGCCGTCGGAGGAAACGCACTTTGACCGGCATTTTGTGAGCCAATCGAGTAAAACAAAGCCTCGCGGCCTCCTCGGAAATGCCGCCGATCTCATACAACACCGTTCCCGGCTTAACCACCGCCGCCCAGTATTCCGGCTCACCCTTCCCTTTACCCATGCGGGTTTCCAAGGGGATGGAAGTGATCGGCTTGTGGGGGAAGGCGCGGATGTAGAGCCGGCCTTCGCTACGAAGGTATTGCTGGGCGGCGATACGGCCGGCCTCGATCGTCTGCGCGCTGATCCAGCCGCCTTGCATCGACTGCAAGCCATAATCGCCGAAGACGACGCGGTTGCCCCTCGAGGCATTACCTTTTATACGCCCTCTTTGACTTTTTCGGTGCTTGACCCGTTTTGGCATCAGCGCCATCGGTCTGGTCCTCGCTGTAGGTTCCCTGGTTGATCCACACTTGCACGCCGATGTGCCCTTGAGCGATCAGCGCTTCGGTGAAGCCGTAATCGATTTTTGCCTGAAGGGTACTGAGGGGAATGGAGCCGGCGATTTGTTTTTCGCGGCGCGACATTTCCGCCCCGCCCAGCCGGCCGGACAATTGAATCTTGATCCCCTTTGCTCCCGCCTCCATCGTTTGTTCGAGCGACCTTTTCATGGTCCGCCGGAAGCCGGACCGTTTCCCCAACTGCTCGGAGATGTCCTCGGCCACCAGTTGGGCCACCAGTTCGGGCCGATTGATCTCCTCGATCTTGATGTTTATCCGCCGTTTGGTCTTTTCTTGCAGTTCTTTCTGCAGTTCCTCGACCCGCTCTCCCTTTCGTCCGATCAAAATACCCGGCCGGGCCGAAAACAACACGACCTTTACTTCGTCGCGGGTGCGCTCGATCTCGATCTTGGCGATCGCCGGATACAACGGCTTGCCGAACTTATCCTTGCGGCCCTTGACGAACCTGCGGATTTTATGGTCCTCGACCAGCAAGTCGGCGAACTCCTGCTTCGAGGCGTACCACCGACTCTTCCAACCGATCATAATGCCGGTGCGAAATCCAACGGGATTGACTTTTTGACCCATGTGTTATTCCAATGCCACGTGGATGTGCGAAAATCGTTTTTTGATGACCGAGGACATGCCGCGGGCGTGTGGGCGCATCCGCTTGAACATTGGTCCGCCGTCCACGCGGCAATCGGTCACCATCAAGTGGTGTAGGTTTTGTGCGCGGCGGTCCTCGGCGTTGCTCAATGCGCTGCGGAGCACCTTCTCCAGCATCCGCGCCCCGCGTTGCGGCTGATACTTGAGGATGTCCAGGGCGTCGTCGGCCAGCTTGCCGCGGATCAAGTCGGCCAGCGGGCGCACTTTCGTGGCGCTGATCCGCGCGAATCTATGTGTCGCCTTGTAAGCCATCGTGCCGTCCCTATCGCTTGCCTTTGCCGCCGTGTCCGCGGAACGTCCGCGTCGGCGAGAATTCACCCAGCCGATGCCCAACCATCTCCTCGGTCACGAACACCTTGATGTGTATCTTGCCGTTGTGGACCATGAACGTGTGTCCGACGAACTCCGGCACGATCGTACATGCCCTAGCCCAAGTCTTGATCGGTTCCTTCGTCCCCGCGTCGTTCTGTTTCTGCACCTTCAGAAACAACTTTGGGGTGATGAACGGACCTTTTTTTAGTGATCTTCCCATGATAATAGTGGCCAGTGGTCAGTGGCCAGTGTATTTTTCAGTGTGTTTTGCCGAGGATATCCACCACAAAACCGATGATGCAAAAAACGCTCTCCCCGGATGTAATTTCCCTATTCTGTCCTTCACTGACCACTGACCACCGGCCACCGGCCACTATTTGATTTTCAACTGTCCATACCGCCGCGATTTCCGTCGTCGGACAATCGCCTTGTTCGATGATTTTTTCCGTTTTCGAGTACCGCCGCCCTTTGCCGACTTCCCGGTGGGGCTGACCGGATGCCGCCCGCCCTTGGTTCGCCCTTCGCCGCCGCCGTGGGGATGATCGACGGGATTCATGGTGGTGCCGCGGACGTGGGGACGCCGGCCAAGCCACCGACTGCGGCCGGCTTTACCCAGGACGATTCCCATGTGGTCCGAGTTGCCGACCACGCCGATCGTCGCCCGACAAGCGGATGGTACGCGGCGAATCTCTCCGCTGGGGAGAGTAATCTGCGCCCAATCAGCGTCGCGGGCAGCCAACGTGGCGCGGATACCGGCCGAGCGGCACAGCACCCCGCCGCGCCCGGGCAGCATCTCGACGTTGTGAACGTCCGTACCCAGCGGAATGACCGACAGAGGCAGGCTGTTGCCGACCGAAATCGGGGCGTCCGGACCGCTAAGGACCTGGTCGCCCGCTTTCAGCCCTTCCGGCGCGAGGATGTATCGTTTTTCGCCGTCCACGTAGTGCAACAAGGCGATCCGCGAACTGCGGTTCGGATCGTACTGGATCGAGTTGACCACGGCGGGGACTCCGTCCTTGTCGCGGCGGAAGTCGATTTTCCGCAACTGCCGCTTATGACCGCCGCCGCGATGCCGGGCGGTGATTTTGCCCTGGTTGTTCCGGCCGCCCTTGCGACACTTCGTCTTCAGCAGACCCTTCGCCGGCTTGGCGCCGGGGGTCAACTCGACGAAGTCACTCACCGTCGCGCCGCGGCGGCCCGGACTGGTCGGATTGTATTTGCGGATGCCCATGGGAAAGTATTCAGTTGTCAGTTGTCAGTCATCAGTTTTCAGCAGAAAAAGCTGAGAACTGAAAACCGATTGCTTTTTTAGAAGAAGCTAATTCTATGCTCTGGGTCCAAAGTGACAATGGCCTTTTTCCAGGCGTTGGTGGTTCCCTTGCGGAATCGTGCCCGGCGGGGCTTGCCCTTGCGGTTCTGGATGTTCACCCGCACCACCTTAACGTCAAAAAGGCTCTCCACGGCCCGGCGGACGTCGTCCTTGCCCGCCATCCGGCTCACCTCGAAGGCGTATGCGTTGCAGCGGCTTGCCTTGTGCATCCCCTTTTCGGTCACCAGCGGCCGAAGGATGATCTGGTGCGGCTCCAACTCCAGGGCGGTTTTGGTGGCGTCTCGGGCCATCGTAATAAATCCTCGTAATTATCGTTCGCGACCATCGGCCGCGGCCTTATGTCTCGCTTGCTGTCTCGCTTGCTGTCTCGCTTGCTGTTTCGCTTGCTGTTTCGCTCGTGGTCTCACTCGCGGTTTCGCATTGGGCGCGACCGGCGGTCGCCGTTTTCTGGAACGCCTCCAACGCCGAGGCGGTCATCAACAACCGTTTCGGAGTCAACACGCTCAGCGCGTTTAGATCCGCCACCGGAGAAACCGACACGCCGGTCAGGTTGCGAAGGCTCTTGTACACGTTAATGTCATGGTCAGGTACGGCTACCAGCAAGGTGATGTCGCCCAGCTTTAATGCTTTCAGGATGGAAGCCGCTTCCTGCGTCCTTGGCTGCTCGAAGGAGAGCTGGTCGATCAGTGTGACTTCGTCGTCGGCGATGCGTGAGGCCAGAGCCATCCGCGTGGCCATCCGGAGGGCCTTCTTCGGCAGCCGGTACGACCAGTCGCGCGGCTTCTTGGCGTGGATGTGCCCGCCGCCACGGCGGATGCCGCTGCGACGCGAGCCGGCCCGCGAGTTCCCCGTCCCCTTCTGACGATACATCTTCTTAGTCGTTCCCGACACTTCCGCGCGGGTCTTGGTATTCGCCGAGCCTTGACGCAAATTGGTCTGGTACATCACCACGGCGTCGTGCAGCAATTGCTTGCTGATTCGCGGGGCCAATCGCGCGGGATCGATCTCGTACTTGCCGATCTCGGCGCCGGTGCGATCGTATATTGGTAAGCTAACCATTGCTCGTCCCTTGTCTCTTATCTCTTCAATGGCCGGTGAACCGGCCATCCCTCGCTTATAGCTTGTTCGTCTGCTGAATCATTACGTAGCCGCCGTTTGGCCCGGGAATCGCCCCGCGGACAATCAGCAGGTTGTTTTCCACGTCCACTTGGACGACTTTCAGGTTGCGTACCGTGCGGCGCACGGCACCGTAGTGGCCCGCCATCCGCTTGCCCTTGAAGATGCGGTGAGGGTCGGTGCAGCAGCCGGTCGAACCGGCGTGTCGATGTACCTTTTTCACACCGTGCGAGGCCCGCTGTCCGTGGAAGCCGTGCCGCTTCATCACGCCGGCGGTCCCGCGGCCTTTGCTGGTGCCGACCACGTCGACGGCCACGATTTCGGAGAAGACGTCGACCTTCAATTCCTGGCCGACTTGGAGACCTTCGATCGGGCCTCGAAACTCCCGAACCCAACGCTTCGGTTCGCAATCGGCCTTTGGTACGGCCTCCACGCCGCCGGCGGCGCGACGTTTCTGCCGCTTGCTTTCAAGTTTGGCGACGTGTCCGCGGACGGAGCGGCCGGCAAGGCGGCGAGGTTTGTCGAGATAGCCCAACTGAACGGCTTCGTAGCCGTCGCGCTCCACGGAGCGCAATTGAAGGACGCGGCAAGGGCCCGCCTGAATCACGGTCGCCGGGATCACCTGGCCTACTGAATCGAAAATCTGCGTCATCCCGACCTTGCGGCCGAGCAATCCTGCTACCATGGCTCGCTACCTTTGCACTACGTCGCCGACGGGAACGGCCGGCCCACGGCCGACATTACCTGCCGAGCTTCCGTTTCATATTTTATTGTCCCGCTAGTGGCTGCTGGTGGCCTTGATCTTGATGTCCACGCCAGCCGGCAAACTCAACTTGTTGAGCGCCTCGATGGTCTTCGCCGTCGCCTGCATGATGTCGATCAGCCGCTTGTGCGTGCGGATCTCGAACTGCTGGCGGGCCTTCTTGTCCACGTGCGGACTCGATTGGACCGTGTACCGCTCG
Source organism: uncultured Thermoguttaceae bacterium (assembly GCA_965195225.1). Lineage (GTDB taxonomy): Bacteria > Planctomycetota > Planctomycetia > Pirellulales > Thermoguttaceae > JAHIKV01. The sequence goes on along the minus strand of CBDAFL010000130.1, from coordinate 13,032 downwards.
ATGCGCGTCGGCAGTGGAATCGGGCCGTGGACCACCGAACCGGTCCGCTTCGCCGTATCAACAATATCGATCGCGCTTTGATCCAGGATCGCGTGATCGTACGCTTCCATCCGAATGCGGATAATCTCGCTGGTCTGACCGGCCACGGAAGTCCTCCGGGTAATTCAACTACCGACTTGCCAAGCAACACTCCACCCAAAGGGCGGAAAACTACAAATGCTATCATCATCGTCCAAAGGCGTCAATGGCCTATCGGAGAAAATTCATGGCAATTTACACACACCTGCATCCCACCCCTACGCGGCCGGAGAAGTCTCCGTGGATTCGCCAACTTGCCGAAAAGCCCCGTCAGATGAGGGGTGGAGGATACCTGCCGCCAGCCGCAAACGGCTTACCCGCCCGAATGGGCAAGGCAGCCGTCAATTTTTTAGAATTTGGGTGGCACACCACGAGGAATGAAGGGCGTACCACCCAACCCTTCAACATGCATCGAGCTGGTTTTAAGTTCAATAAAATAGTCTCACAATTGACTCGCCCCCTGGACGCGGTAGAATTGGCAGTAGTATTGGGAGGAAAGTCCATGCCTGTGATTGCGCGGTTTTATGGCATCGTCATCAAGATGTACTTTAACGAGCATGGAGTACCCCACTTCCATGCGGTGTATGGCGAATTCAACGGCGTTTTCGACATTAAAACGCTTGAGATGATCGAGGGCGATCTCCCACGGCGAGCGAGGAAACTCGTCAAGGATTGGGCAAAATCGTACCAGGAAGAATTGGCGAGGATGTGGAAGAAGCGAGAATACAAACAACTACCGTGCCTGGAATAATGAAAACAATCGCCTATCCTAAAATCGACGCGATAAAACCACTGCCGGGCAAAAAGCTGTTGGTGCGGTTTTTCGGCGGCGAGGAAAAAACGTACGACTGTCGTCCGCTGCTCGATCGAGAGCCTTTCTCCTCGCTGGAAAACGAATCGTTCTTCCGCCAGGTCAAAGTGGACGTCGGCGGATACGGCATCTCTTGGAACGATCACATTGATCTGAGCGAATCGGAACTGTGGTTGAACGGGAAGGCGAACTGCTGATCGGAATATCCATTATTATTACTTTGGTTCAGCCGAAGTCTGCATCGTCCCGACGCAACCGTTTATTGCGCCAAGAGGCTCGGGATTGAAAATGCTTGCAAGCGTTCGGCTATTTTTTCGCGTCCAGCCGGGCGAGACCGGCGGCGCCGATGTAGCCGGCGTCGCCGCCGAGACTGGCAAAGTCAATCACCGTCCGCTCGGCAAGCAGAGGGAACGCGCGACGGGCGACCTCCTCCTTAATCCAGGCCAGAAACTGCTGGCCCAAGGGGGTCTCGTTGCCACCGAAGGTCATCGCCCCGCCCAACAGAACGCCGCTCGGGTCGATCGTGTGCATCAGATTGACGATGCCGATGCCGAGCCAGCAGGCCGTTTCGGTAATGATCTCCAGCGACAGTGCGTCATTTTGTTCGGCCTCGCGGGCCAACAGCTTGGGTGTCAGCCTGCGGCCCTGTTCGAGCCGCTCGCGGAGCGAACTGGGGCGGCCGGCATCGAGCAATTCGCGCATCCGCTTGACCACCGCCGTCGCGCTGGCGTAGGCCTCGAGGTGTCCACGCCGGCCGCATCCGCAGAGCCGGGCGTCGTCCGAGTAGTCGATGATGATATGGCCGCACTCGGCGCCGTGGCTGTGTTCGCCGTTGATCGCAATGTCGCCGATGATGATCCCGCAGCCAACGCCGGTGCCTAGGGTGAAGAGCACCAAGCTGTGGAAATCGCGCCCCGAGCCGACCCAGAACTCGCCGTAGGCGGCCGCGGCCGCGTCGTTGGCAAAAGTGACCGGCAGTCCGCAATGGGCGGCCACCCGGTCGCGGATCGGAAAGTGGTCCCAGCCCCTGATATTCACCGGGCGGATCAATTTTCCGGCGGGGAGGTCCATCGTTCCTGGGGAGCCGAGTCCGACCCGGGCGAGGTCGGCCGGTTTCAGCCCGGCCTTCTCGGTGGCTTCGATCACGGCCCGGCCCATCCGGCCGGCGGCGTCTTCCGGCCCTTTTTTCGGCTCCGTGGGAATGGTCAGCCAGGAGAGCGATCGGCCGAGGTCATCGACCACGCCGACTTTGATGTTGGTCCCTCCCAGGTCGATGCCCGCGAAAAACGGCGGTTGGGCCTGATCGGGTGAAATGAATTTTTTGTCGTTTCGAGACATCGCCGGTAGACGGAAAAAAGTCTTGGCAAAACGCCGGAGGTCAAGAATATCCGTATCCTATACCCCCCCGGCCACTTCCGCAACCGCCGACAGTCGGCATTAGCGGGTCGCGTTCGGCTGGAAAGTAGGGTGGGTCAAGTGAAGCGCATATCCGCCAACAGTGGATAAACTGCCCCTGTGTTCTCGTTTCAACTTCCCGGCCCTCTTTTTCGCCTTCGTCCCCGCGCCTTAATGCCGCACCGGCAGGTCAATAAACCTCTCCCCAAGCTTCCGACGCCATGCAGAACCAGCACGGACGTCGTATATTACGCTCACTTTTCCTTCCTTGAATACGACTAACATGTTTGAAAAGCGAATTGAGTGGTTTATGTCAAACGTTTTGTTGCTGCCGTAGATTTCGTAGGAGCCTGCTTCTACTTTTCCCGATTCGAGCGGCTTCGCCTTGAGTACGGATTCCACCTCCGCTTCCGTCAACCCGATTTTTAGCCGCGCGGCATTGAATTGATCTCGCAATTCGGCGTTTTTCTTGTAATCATCCTTAGTTGCTGGTTTCGGCGCAGCCCCCATAGCCTTGAGGAGAAGATAGGCGGCTGTCAAACCAGGGTCTATACGCGAGGGCGGAGGAGGAGTTAGTGCCTTCACCTCCTTTTCCAAATCTGCAATGGTTATTGGCTCGCGATTCACTTGTCGGATGAGCCAACTAATATTGCCCACCTTGATTGGTTTGGGACGACTCCGCCGGCTCCCATTATCATCAACTACTACCTCCATATCTCCCGATTGCCAGGAAACAAATTTCACAAACTTGTCGTCAACGAATATGGCCCACACTACTTCCTCCCCGCTGCTTGGGTCGTCTGAAAGCACCTTGTAGGCGATCGCACAAACACTTTTTCCTTTGTACGTGGAGGCCATTAAAAAATGCCCCCGCCACTGGATATCTTTGAGAATGTCGCGTTTCGGTCGTCCTGGTCGAAATTTCTCAAGCTCACCAACATCGAGACAATTATGGGCCGAAGTCAGTTCGGTGTTAAGGCTACTCGTTTTTCCGCGATCCACCTGTTCACCTCCCGATTTCTTGTCATTGGGCTCGGAACATCCCGCAAGACACGTGAACATCAACGCCAGCAGGGCAGTCTGTCCCAGAATAATCCGACGTTTTTTGCAAGATGAAATCATTGACCATATCCTTTAACTACAATGAGACATTGACTTGCCCGATGGACGACCCAACCTGCCAATATAAGGCGAAAACACCCGGGTGATATAACGGGGCGGCCATTTTTGGCCCTTTTTTCGGCTCCGTGGGAATGGTCAGCCAGGAGAGCGGTTGGCCGAGGTCATCGACCACGCCGACTTTGATGTTGGTCCCTCCCAGGTCGATGCCCGCGAAAAACGGCGGTTGGGCCTGATCGGGTGAAATGAATTTTTTGTCGTTTCGAGACATCGCCGGTAGACGGGAAAAAGTCTTGGTGTGGTGAGGCCGGAGGTCAAGAATATCCGTATCCTATACTCCCCGGCCGCTTCCGCAACCGCCGGCAGTCGGCATTAGCGGGTCGCGTTCGGCTGGAAAGTAGGGTGGGTCCGGCTCGATGTGCAGGGCGCGGAGCACGTTGCGGCCGTCGGCGGCCAACGCCACTTTGGCCGAGAGTTATCGACCGCGGTTGTTCTCGAAGATATTGGATCGCCGATTGCCGCGGCTGGTTGCGTGATAGAGAGCCCCGGGAAACTCAATGCGTGGCGGTCGTGCCATGACGGCAGTATACGAGCCGGCATGTTGGATTGCAAGACCTGACCCCGTTGTCGTTGTTCGCTGTTCCCCGTTGTTGATCCCGTTGTGACCCCATTGTCATTCGAGCCTATTGAAGTCGCCGCACGAACCTGCTACCAATGTGTTTAGTAAGATGACAATCTTCACTGGAGAGTAACGATGAACAGTCGAGATCGCGTTCTGGCCGCCTGCGAGCGACGGAGACCGGATCGGCCGGCGTGCTCGCTGCGGTTTACGCCCGAGGCGCTGGAGTCTTTGCGGGCCCACCTCGGCGTACCCGAATCGGATCACGTAGCTCAGGACGTGTTGGACGAGCTGGACACCGATCTTCGTTGGGTTGACGTGCCCTTCATCGGCCCCGAGGACCGCTCCACACCGGTGATCGGTGGGGAGGGTCACGACTTTTGGGGTTGCGGGTACAAGAAGATCGAAACCCCCACCAATACCTACTTCGAGTTCTGCTACCATCCGCTGGCCGAGGCCAAGACGGTTGCGGAGGTGGACGCTCATGACTGGCCCGACCTGGACTGGTGGGACTACTCGGCCGTGCCCGAGGCCATTGACCGGGCAAACAGTGAGGGTCGCCGGGCAATCATATTTTTTGCCGGCGGCGCTTTTGAATCCCCGTGGTACATCCGCGGCCTGGAGCAGTTCCTCATGGACCTCCACGTCCAGCCGGAAATTCCCGAGGCCATCTGCCGCCACGTTGAAGAGTACTATCGCCAGCGGGCCCTGCGGGTGATCGACGTGGCCGGTGACAGGATCGACGTGATCGGAACCGGCGGCGACATCGGCGAGGAGCGGCAGATGCTGCTGAACCCCGACGTGTGGCGCAAGCAAATCAAGCCCTACACCGGCCGATTGATTTCGACGTTCAAGGGAATGGGGTTCAAGACGTTCTACCATTCCTGCGGATCGCTCGTGCCGGTGATCGACGATCTGATCGAGGTCGGGCTGGACTTGCTCGATCCAATCCAGGTCTCGGCGGCCGGGATGCGTCCCGAGCAGTTGTACTCTCGTTTCGGCGATCGCCTCTCATTCCACGGCGCCATCGATGAGCAGGAAGTATTGCCTCGCTTGACGCCGGGTGAGGTCTACGACGAGACCACCCGAATCATCGACATCCTTGGGCAGCGGGGCGGGTATATTGTCTCCCCGGCTCACGCGGTGCAAGGCGACACCCCACCGGAAAACGTCGTGGCCATGCTCCGGGCGGCCCACGATTATCGCTGGTGAATCACAAGACCGACCGGAGACGATTACGGTTGGGGAACCGATCAGTTGCGACTGTCGGTGTTCACCCGAGACCAGTGGATGCCACAACGGGGGCTAGGTCTTGCATTACGACAGCCTCTCGAAGCGAACCACCGCCAGACTAACCGTTGCGCAGTGTACGCCCAGGAAATCGGCGATCTCCTTCATGCGGTCGAAAGTAGGGTGGGTCCGGCTCGATATGCAGGGCGCGGAGCACGTCGCGGCCGTCGGCGGCCAACGCAACTTCGGCCGAAGTTGGTTGCCTGCCTTTGTATACACGCTTTCAGGAAATATTCCGTTTGCAATCTCGCCACCGTCATGTGAAAATGGAGGTTTGCGGGCGTTTTAACGCGATCTCCGACGACTATTGCGGCCAGACAGCCAATGATCGGAAGCGGTTACCCATCATTCCATGCAAAGAAAAGTTCCACGACAACGAGTTCAGCGCGATTTGAATAGAAAGGGATAGTATGAGGTTTTGCACTTTAAGCGGCGTGACGTTGACGGCGTTGTTTTTCTGCGCGGGTATATCGTCGCTGGCGGCCGACGACGGCGGCGGATTGGCCCCGGGGTTCACCAAGAGCCTGCGCAATTCGGTGAAAATGGACGGTGTTACGCAAGCCTTGCACAACGCCCTGGCCGGCAACGACGCCAGAAAACTGGCCATGAACTGGGCCATTGTGCAAGAGCACAACGACGTGTTCAACCACAAGATCAAGACCAAGGGCGTCACCGATCAGAAAGCGAGCGGACATTGTTGGCTGTTCGCCGCTCTGAACATCATGCGGCCCGCCGTGATCGATAAGTACAAACTCGACAACTTCGAGTTCTCGCTCACCCATTTGGCTTTTTGGGACAAGCTGGAGAAAGCCAATTTCTTTCTGGAAACCGTCATTGATATGCGCGGGCGCGATCCGCTCGACCGCGAGCTCGAGTATTTTATGAAGGATCCCATCACGGACGGCGGATGGTGGCGCTATGCCGTCGTGCTGATCGAGAAATACGGCGTTGTCCCCAAGGGAGTCATGCCCGAGACTTACTCCTCGGGAAATACGAAAGTGATGAACAAAGTTCTGGCGACGAAGCTGCGCGTCGACGCAGCGCAATTGCGTCGGATGGCGGCCGAGAAGAAATCCGTGCAAGAGTTGCGCAAGGCCAAGCGAAAGATGTTGCGCGAGGTCTATCGCATGTTGGTAATGAACTACGGCCTGACGCCCGAGGAATTCACCTATCGTTACGTCAACAAGGACAAGAAGGTCAGCGAAGCGAAGAAGTACACTCCCCAGTCTTTCTACAAGGAGTGGGTGGGAGTCGATCTTTCGCAATACGTCAACATCTGCAACGACCCGACGAACCCCTACGGGAAGCAGTACCGTATGCGACGGGTGAGAAACGTGGTCGGCGCGCCCGAGGTGTATTACGTCAACGCGCCGATCGAAGTGCTTAAAAGCATGGCCGCCAAGTCCGTCATAGACGGCCAACCGACGGTCTTTATGGCCGACGCCATGAAAGACATGGACCGCGATCGAGGGATCATGCAGGTGGGGCTGTTCGATTACGGCGCGATCTACGGCGTCGATCTGACCCTGAGCAAGGCCGACCGACTGAAAACCCGCGACGGCGCCGCCAATCACGCCATGGTCTTCATCGGCCTCGACATCCAGGACGACAAGCCGGTCAAGTGGTTGGTGGAAAACTCCTGGGGGGAAAAACGGGGTAAAAACGGACTCTGGACGATGTATGACAAGTGGTTCGACGAGCACGTCTACAGCATCATCATCAAGAAAGCCTATGTCCCCAACGATGTGCTCAAGGCGTTCCAGGATGAGCCCGTTGAACTGCCGCCCTGGTCGCCGATGAACTCGTTTTTCCAGTAATATCGACCTTCAAATCAGAAAAAGGCGAGGCCGCGGGAAGGGGACAGGTCCATGTCTTCGGCCAACGGTTCGTCGGCAAAACGCGTTTTTTCGCCGAAAAATGGACCAGTCCCCAGTCGGCCCGTGAACGGTTGCTACAAGACCCGCGCCCCCTGCCTGACCTCAATCGGGCGGGGCGTAGCCGTAACGCTCGATGTAAGCGCCCCAGCGCTTTGTCACCTGGTCGCGGACCTCGGGGGCCAACTCGTGACGGTTGACCTTGTAGTCCTTCGTCCGCTCGACGTAGCCATCAATGCCCGGCCGCGCGGCCTCGAAATCGCCTAGCTCCAGCCGCTCGTATACCTCCTGCATCCGGCCGACCGGGTCCGCGACCAAGTCTTCGTAGCGGACCTCGCAGAACCGCGACGGATCGACCAGCTTGCGGTCCTCCTCGAACACCTCGTACATTCGGTTGAAGGTGTTTAGGACGTGCTCCTCCAGCCCCTCGTATCGCGGCTTTTGCAGGCCGTGGTAACGGTACATCCGCTTCCATAGTTTTATGGTCGAGGGATAGATCACATAAGGATCGCGGACGATATGCACAAACCGCGCGTCGGGAAACATCTCCAGCAGGGTTTTTATCCGGCAGGTGTGCTGCGGCGTTTTCAATACGATCCGCGCCGGGTTGCGCACAGTCAGACACTTGAGAAACCACATCAATTCCCGCTTCCACCGCTCGAGCGCCGGCGGAGGGACGTTTCGCAGATCGAGATACTCGGGATAGGCCGGCGGGTGGTTGGGAAACATCAGCGTCAGATAGGGAGACGGGACGCCCATGTTGCACATCGCCCATTCGTCCTCCTGTGGACTGTCCCAAGCGACTTTCATGTTGTCCATCGGCCGCCGCGACGGCATCAGCGGCCGCAGCCACCAGGTGAACAGCCGCGTGGAGAGCAGGAAGTGATTGGGCGCGAAGCAGGCGTAGCTGCCTGGATACGTGTGCCGCGGATCGCAGACCAACAGTTCGTGCAGCAGCGTCGTGCCCGAACGCCAGTGTCCCAACACGAACACGGGGTGTTGCTTGACCTCGGTGCGGTCGATTTTTCGGCCCATGAACATCGTCTGCAAGAGCCACAACAGCGAGTTCATGAAGCTCAACACCGTGAGGATCAGCGCCATTCCGATGCGCGTGGGTCCGAAGTGGAAGCGGTTTTTGACGATTTCGCGGAACCAGCCCCCGACGCCAATACCGCTCCATATCCGCAGTTCCCAAGGGCGGTCCTTTGCGCCGCCGGAGTCCGTCGTAGGTTTTTTCTCCCTTTGTTCCACTCGCCGGTTCCCTCCTTACCCTAACGCTTGACAGCCTTTCGCACATCCGCCTAGATTCTAGTGTTTTGCCGGTTTGGTGACAACCGGTGGCGTTTGTCGTGGAGTTTCGTCCGGCGGCCGGCTCATTTATCGACTTTCGGAATACGAGGGCTCGAATTCCCGAGCGTTTGCGGATATACTTCTTGTTGATCGAAAGTATTCCCGAGCCTCAAAATAGGGTTGCGCAATCGTGGGAATCTCCCTGGATCGCGCAAGTCTATCAAGGACTTCCTTTTTTCACGCCAGGTTGCGATTGCCATGAGAAAAGCGATTGTATTGTGTCTGTTGTCGGCTGTGTTGGGCGGATTGGCGGCATACGGGTGGCAATACACGCCAAGCCCACCGTCTGCCGAAGACGCGACGACTTGGCCGCGGCCCGCCGCGCCACAAGCAGGCACCGCCAATGCCGCGACGAACGACGCCCCCGCGACCAACTTGCTTACTCCCGACGAGCAAATAAACGTGTACGTCTATCGACAGATGAACCGCAGCGTGGTGAACATCAACACCCGCGGCCTCTCGGGCGACAAGTTTCTGATGTTCGACGTCGTCTCCGAGGGCGAAGGAAGCGGAACTGTGATCGACCGGGCAGGCCACGTACTGACCAACTACCACGTCGTCGAGGGAGCGCGCGAGATTCGGGTTACGCTCTACGACGGCAAGGCCTACGACGCACGGCTCGTCGGCAGCGACCCAAACACCGACGTGGCCGTGCTGAAAATCGACGCCCCGGCCGAAACGCTCTTTCCGGTCGTTTTCGGCAGTTCGACCGATCTGCTGGTCGGCCAACGGGTGTTCGCCATCGGCAATCCATTCGGCCTGGAGCGCACGCTGGCGATCGGCATCATATCGAGCCTGAACCGCTCGCTACCCGGCCGCCACGGCCGACGGAGCCTCAGGTCGATCATCCAGATCGACGCGGCGATCAACCCCGGCAACTCGGGCGGACCGCTGTTGGATAGCCGCGCCAAGATGATCGGCATGAACACCGCCATCGCCAGCAAGACGGGCGTGAGCGCGGGGGTGGGCTTCGCCATACCCGTCAATACCATTGCCCGGGTCGTACCTCAACTGATCCAGCACAGCCGCGTACGCCGGGCCGATTCGGGCATCGCCCGGGTCTTTCAGACCGACTGCGGACTGCTGATCCTCACACTCGTCCCCGGCGGGCCGGCCGAACGCGCCGGATTGCATGGGCCGCGGATCGAGACGCGGCAGAAGCGGCAGGGACCATTCGTTACCGAGCAAAAAGTGGCCAATCTCGCGGCGGCCGACATGATCGTCGCCGTCGACGGCCGGCCGATCAAAACGGCCGACGAGTTTCTCGAAGCCGTCGAGGCCAAGCAGCCCGGCGACCAGATCGTCCTCACGGTGATTCGCAACGGCCGGCAGCAGCAAGTCCCCTTGCGGCTCGACGCGGCGAAGTGAGGGGCGGGGGGTGAGGGACGAGGTAGAACACATGAAAAAGGTGTCGGAACTATTTTTCGGCGGAAAAGTGACGATCCAACAGATAATGCTTCCAGGAAATAGTTCTGACACCTTTTCCCGGGCAAGTTTCGCTTGCCCAAGGCACCCACCCTTCCGCAACAGAAACGAAATAGGACCGCTGTCCGACCAGACGGAGGCAGAATGACCCCTCAGCAATTCATCGCGAAGTGGCAACGGGTACACCTATCGGAGAGGAGCGCCTGCCAGCAGCATTTCCTCGATCTGTGCGAACTGCTGGGCCAGCCCAAACCCGCCGAGGCAGACCCGGAGGGTCAATGGTATACATTCGAGCGAGGCGTCACGAAGACCGAGGGGGGCAACGGCTGGGCCGACGTGTGGAAACGAGGCCACTTCGGCTGGGAGTACAAACGTAAGCATCGAAATCTGAAGGAAGCCTACAATCAATTGCTGCTCTACCGCGAGGATTTGGAGAACCCGCCGCTGTTGGTCGTTTGCGACATGGACCGCTTCGAGGTCCACACCAACTTCACGGCCACGGCCAAGCGGAAATACGAGTTCGATCTGGCGGGACTGGCGGAGCCGGACAACCTCGACGTACTTCGCAAGCTGTTCACCGATCCCGAATCGCTACGGCCCGGCATTACCAGCGAGGCAATCACCGTTGACGCGGCCAATCGCTTCGGCGAACTGGCCGACGCCATGCGTCAGAAGGGGATCGAACCGCTGCGGGCAGCCCACTTCCTGATGAAACTGATGTTCTGCATGTTCGGCGAGGACGTGGGGCTTCTGCCTGCCGGGCTGTTCACCCGTTTGCTGGACGATGGCCGCGCGAACCCGGCCAGTCTGAATCGACGGCTGCAAAATCTCTTCGCGGCAATGTCCGCCGGCGGCGACTTCGGCGCCGTGGAAATCCCCTGGTTCAACGGCGGGCTGTTCGACGACAACGACGTGATTCCCATGACCATCGCGGAGATCAACACCCTGGTCAACGTCAACGAGTACGATTGGGCCAGCGTCGAGCCGTCGATCTTTGGCACACTCTTCGAGCGGACGTTGGACCCGGCGAAGCGCTCGCAGATCGGTGCCCAGTACACGAGCCGCGCCGACATCGAGACGCTATTGAAGCCCGTGCTGCTGGCCCCCCTCAGACGCGAGTGGGAAGAGGTCCGCCGAAAATGCGAAGAGGAGCTTTGGCCCAAGGTGGTCAAGGCGAGCCGGCCGGGTAGGGTGGGACAAGCAAAGCGCGGTCCCACCACGTCCTCCCGGTCCTCGCCGCAGCGCAAGGCGTTCGACCGAGCGATCCTGAACTTCGCCGAGCGGCTGCATCACGTTTCGGTGCTTGATCCGGCCTGCGGCTCGGGCAACTTTTTGTATATAGCGATTCACATGCTGCTCGATCTGGAGCGGGAGGTGATCGCCTACGCGGCCACTCGCGGGCTGCCGTTGGTCCCGCACGTCGGCCCCGCGCAGCTCGGTGGGTTGGAGATCAACCCTTACGCCCAGCAGTTGGCCCAGGTCGTCATCTGGATCGGCTACCTTCAGTGGATGCACTACAACGGTTTCAAGATGCCCGACCACCCGGTACTGTCCCCCATCGAAAGCATCCGCTGCCAAGACGCTATTTTGGATCTCTCCGCCCCGAACAATCCCAAGGAGCCGGAGTGGCCCAAGGCCGAGTTTATTGTCGGAAATCCGCCGTTTTTGGGCGGAAACAAGATTCGCACTGGCCTTGGGAACGAGTATGTGGAGCGCCTCTTCGCCATGTATTCGTGCCGGATACCCGCGTTCGCGGACCTGTGCTGCTATTGGTTTGAAAAGGCGCGACGGCAGATCGAATGCAAGAAATGCTCTCGCGCTGGATTACTAGCAACGCAAAGCATTCGCGGCGGTGTGAATCGAAAGGTGCTCAAGCGTATCCAGGAGAGCGGCGGAATCTTCTTCGCGGAGTCAGACCGCGATTGGATTCTTGATGGAGCTGCCGTGCATACGTCTATGATTGGTTTTGACGCGGGCGAGGAGCGAGAGAAGATTCTCGACGGCGAACGGCGAGTGAGGATTAACAGCGACTTGACGTCGCAAGCCGATGTTACAAAAGCGAAACGGCTGAGCGAAAACGACGGCATTTGCTTCTATGGCAGTCAACAGAAGGCGCAGTTCGATATAGCGACGGAATTGGCGCTAGAGATGTTGCTGTCTCCAAACGCCGCTGCGGTTACAAACGGTGATGTTCTCCGCCCGTCGCTTAATGGTGCCCAGATTTTGAGGCGCACCCATCATTCCTTTGTTATCGACTTCGGACTTGAGGAACGCGTTGAGGAGGCTGCGAAATACGAATTGCCGTTCGAGTACGTTAAGGTCCACATCCTGCCAATTCGGCAACAAAGGCGCGAGGTTCGCCAGCAGCGATACTGGTGGCTCCACGCGCGGCCCTCACCGCGTTACCGCGATGCGATGCGGAGGCTTTCGCGATATATTGTAAGCCCCGCAGTGTCGAAACATCGAATCTTCGTTTGGGAGAATTCACCGGTCCTCGTAGACCATGCAACGCTTGTCTTCGGACGTTCCGACGACTGCTTCTTCGGCGTCCTGCATTCTCGCATTCACGAGGTTTGGGCACGTGCCCAGGGAACGCAAGTGCGGGAGCGGGAGAGCGGATTTCGTTACACGCCGACGAGTTGTTTCGATACGTTTCCGTTGCCGGAGTGCGTGTGGGCGGCGGGCGACGACGTAGGGTGGGACAAGCGGAGCGCGGTCCCACCATTGACTCCGGTTGGTGGGACCGCGCTGCGCTTGTCCCACCCTACGGCCGAGGCCATTGCCGTCGCGGCGCGGGAATTGGACGAACTGCGCAACCGTTGGCTGAACCCGCCCGAGTGGACGAAGACCGAAGTGCTGGAGTTTCCCGGGTCGGTCGATGGTCCGTGGTCGCGTTACATTGATCCGGCGACGGTTTGCCCTCACCCTAACCCTGGTCTGATTAAAACGCTAAGTTATTGCGGCTGTTTTTGTTGCGCCTCGGAATTCTTTATACGTAGCGAGACGTTTGGAGGTCAAGGTATCGCCAAGGTTCTTGCGAACCCAATTGTGAACATCCTTGGTTGACACTG
>CBDAFL010000129.1:0-2724 GCA_965195225.1 uncultured Thermoguttaceae bacterium | reverse complement strand
TCAAGCAGAAGACGGCATACGAGATTCTGACATGTGACTGGAGTTCAGACGTGTGCTCTTCCGATCTTCTGCAAAAAACTTCCCTTGCAAATGGAACATCTACCGGCTATACTAATAGTAAGCCAGGAAGTTCGATTTTATGTGGAGTTTATGAGGTTCCGCCGTTGTGAGAGGAAAACCAATTTGATACGGGTCAAATCACGAGCAAATGAGCCGATCGAGAAGCTGATGCGGCGCTTCAAGAAAAAATGCGAGAAAGAAGGCTTGATAAAGAGCATCAAGCGATCCTCGTATTACGAGAAGCCGAGTGCTCGTCGGCGTCGCAAAGAGCGCAAGTCTCAGAAGCGCGTGGCAAAGCAACAGGCGCTGTTCGGTACGCGGTAAGCATCAGTGTTCAGTGATCAGACGCCCCCGCCAAAAGTCCGGGCGGGGCTCCGCGCTAGCGTAAAAGCTTGTAAAATAACAAGTTATCGCCGTTTTTTCCCTTGACAAAGGCCAGTTTATGGGGTATACTTAAATGTTGGATGGCAAAGGAGTTACCCCACTTATGCGACATATTGTTGATCCGACACAAAAGCTGCTGTTCGATCCGCTGGGAGCCTGGCTGGCAGAAGGGGGCGGGCTCAAGCGAATCCACGGAAGCTGGCAAGGCGTTTTCCGCTGGGTCATCCTCGAAATGATGCCCGCCGATATTCTCGGCGGCGAGTTCGACCCCAGCCTGGGCCGGCCGACGATGGAACTCTACAGCGTGTCCGGCCTGATGCTGATCGCCGAGTTTATGAACTGGACTCAGCAAGAGGCGGCCGACAGGTACTCGTTGGACATGGGCATCCATTACGCGCTGAACTTGGGCCTGGCGTGCAAGTCGATGTCGGTGCGGACGATCCAACGCTACAAGAGATACTTCGTCGAAAACGAACTCGCCGCGAAGGTGATGCACGACGTGACGGCGAAGCTGGTGGAGATAACGCACATCAAGATCGACGAGCAACGCCTGGACTCGACGCACGTGTTTTCGGACATGGCGCAGTTCGGCCGCACGCGGCTGATGGGCACCACGGTCAAGCGATTTCTCACGCAGGTGAAGCGGCACAACCGCGATGCGTACGATGCGCTGCCGGAGGAGATCCGCGAGCGCTATGCACCGTCGCAAGGCCGCCTGTTCGGCGACGTAGCGAAGGACCCGGACGCGCGGCGCCTGCTGCGGGGCGATGTCGCCCGCGACATGCTCTGGCTGATCGAGCACTTCGCATCCGATGCGTCGATGACCGACCGGTCGACATACAAGAATCTCCAGACCGTCCTCGAACAGCAATGTGAAATCGTCGAAGAAAAAGTAACAGTCCGTGACCACGTGGGCAACAACGTGATGCAGAATCCGTCCGACCCCGACGCCACGCGTGAAGGCCCGAAAGGCCCCGGGCACAAGGCGCAGATCGCCGAGACGTCCAACGAAGACAACGAGACGCAGCTCATCACCGCGGTCATACCGCAGACCGGTGCGGACGATGACCGCAACGCGATGCCCGTGGTGCTGGCGGAACTGGAAGACCAGGGCCTGATGCCTGAAGTCCTGCTGGCCGACACCCACTACGGCAGCGACGCGGATCAACAGCGGTGCGCGAAGAAAGACGTGCGGCTCGTCGCCCCGGCACCCACGCCGCCGAACACGCGCGACATCCACGCGACGAACCTGGCCGACTTCGAAGTGGACGAACAGACTCACGCCGTCGTCCGCTGCCCCGAAGGCCACGCGCCCGACTCGTCGGAATACAACGCCAAGACCGGCAAGACGCGAACCGTCATGCCCGCCGCCGCATGCGACAACTGCCCCCGGCGCGCCCACTGCCTCGTCAAGCGAACCAAGAAAGCCACGTATCATCTGGACCACACGCCCGCCGAGCGGCGCCTGCAAATCCGTCGCCGCGAACAGGAGACGGACGAGTTCCGCCGCGAGTATGCCAGGCGGGCGGGGATCGAATCGACCAACAGCGGCCTCAAACGCCGGATGGGATTCGGGAAGCTCCGAGTGCGCGGCAGCCCTGCGGTTGAGCATAGCACCCGAATGAAAGCCTGCGGCTGGAACATCCTGCGGGCCGCCGCCACGGAGACCGTGCGCCGGCTGGTAGCGGAAATCGCCGCCCAGAGCGTCATGGAGCATGTTTTCGGCCCGATTCGGCGGCTCATGCGCCCGATTTGGCTCGTGCTGGTCTCTCATGAACGTCTCCGGCGAGCTTTGACATATATTACTGCTCGATCCCCCGTCCGCGCCGCCTGACACCGCCCGGCCGCACGTGAGAGGGAATTTATTCTGGCGGGGGCGTCTGCTTACTGGCCAGTGCTTACTGCTTGTCAACCGTCTTCGTTTGGCCGTGTGTGCTCCACGTCCAAGCTCTGCTTGAACGTGCCACCCTTCTCTACAGTAACAGCGCTTTCGCGGACGTCCCCCCGTGCAAAGATGCTGGCCACAAAACTGAGAACGTCAGTCGCGCATGCGTCACAATAGCCGTAGTTGCTGATCAGGCGGGACTTGACGACTTCAATCTTCTCCTGCGTCTGCCTGTCGACGACGGGCGAGACGAGGCTGGTGAGCTTGATTGAATCCTTCTGATCGTCAAAGAGCTTCATTTCGAGTGCTCTGTGGAGCCTTTCGTTCGACCGGAAATCGAAGTGCCGGCCTTCAACTGCGAGCGCTCCGATGTAGTTCATGATCTCTCGGCGGAA
>CBDAFL010000128.1:0-38899 GCA_965195225.1 uncultured Thermoguttaceae bacterium | reverse complement strand
CCTGAATTAACTGGAAAAAATTTCTGAAATCGCCAACTAATTCTTACGTCGATTCGCCGAGGGCCGCCGATGCGTTCAAACCGCTTAAAACCAGGACTATTCATTTTGCTTTGGCAACTGCGCTTTAGACGTAACCCCAGTTCAACCCCAGGTTGATCAACCTGAAGCGCCAGGTTGATCAACCTGTATGCGCCGGGTTGAATTGGCCCCGAAAAACCAATTGAGCGCGCGAAAACCGGTTTGGATGCTTTTTGGGAAAGTTAGCGCAAAAATGGGGTGGGGTGAAATTGTAGGGGGCGACTCCAGTCGCCAAATTTCAGGGGATTCACTACAATCGGCGTCTGAAGACGCCTACAATCCGGCCATCAGGACTTCCACAAATGCGTGAAGCACACAAACGACGGTTGGCCGAGTTCGTCTGGTGGGTCGAGAACCACATCACGGGTGACGAGAAGGGGGAGGCCCAAAGTGAAAAGGAGGCGGAACTATTTTCCTGCCCCAGGACACAGTTGATTGAGAAAAAATAGTTTTGCCCCCTTTTCACCCCAGGAATAGTATTCACGTGCTTGTATTGGATATTGTTTTTTGGAGGATAGCGCGATGCCACGGATTTTGTCGTGTGTTGTATGTGGGGTAACGCTCATTTTCTCGGGGCTGCTGCTGTTATTTCCCCTTCACACGGCTGAGATCGCGACGGCTTCCTCGGCGAACGAAAACGCCTCGGCTCAAGCGACGAAGCCGGTAATCGAAGGCCCCGAGGGAAAAAGGGCCTTTGACGATCTGGCCGTCTACTATCGCGGCAACAATCGTATGCCGCCCATCGACAATAAGATTTGGGAGTTGCAATCCACCAAAGCGGCCACTCGCGCCGCCGTCGGCAAGTACCTGTTGGCGCTGCTGGCCCAATCGTTGGCCGACGAGACCAACGGACGGGGAAACTGGCAAAGGAGTATCGCCTGGGGTGGCGGTGCCGATTCCGACGCCCGCTCGTTTCGCTCGTTCCTGGCGAAAAAACTTGCCGGCCAAACTACCGCCGCCGAAGCGCTCGATGCAGCCGAGTGGCTCCTTGATCGGGACGATGTTGCCGAGAACCAAACTCACGGCGTCACTCTGCTCTGCCGCATCAACTCACCGCAGGTTGAAAACGTGTTTCGCAGACTGCTGGCAAAGCCGCATCCCAACCAATCGGTGATCGTGGCCGTTCTGGAACAGGTTGCCGAGCGGAAGCTCAAGGGGCTTGCGCCTCAGGTGCGCCGGCTTGCCGTTCACTATCGAACGGCAGTCCGCGCCGCCGCCTCCAAGACGGCCGCTGTTTTGGAAATCGGCGATTTGCCCGAATATCGGCCCGAGGAGGCCTTTTCGCCATGGCTCGACAACCGGCTTAAGGATTTTATCAAGATGGTCGAAGGGGACGTGCCCGAGGGGGCGAAGTGGTGCATATTTACCGTTACTTATCCGCCATATCGCGAAGGCGCCAAGCCGGGCGTATGGACTGGCGAAGGTTGGCTTCTGAGTGAGGACGACAACCAGATTCAAGTTCTTACACGTTTCGGCGGCCGTCTTACGCTGAAAAAGGAACAGACGAAAGTCGAGCCGTCAACGCTTGCGGAAGCAGCCGGGAGTATGCTGGAAATCCGCGAGAAGGACAGGGACGAGAAGTCCAACAAGAATGCGGCGGCGTTGTCGCGTCAGGGGACATTCACGGCACAGTTCGAGCCGCATTACATCAGTCTGCCCGAGGCCCTTGTCGCCGCCTGGCTCTACCAGCGGGGCGAGAAGAAACTAACGGCCGAGTTGCTCTTCCCGCGGATCGAGGCCACCGAAGACGACCGCTGGATAGGCCGGTCCGTCCGCAACCTGATCGGCACGGTTTACCATAAGCAGATGTTGGTCACTTTTTCCAACGACCGCGATTACGCTCGCGCAATCCAATTGGCAAAACATCTTTCGCAGCCCGTCTTCGACGACTTTCCTTATCAGGAACGAGCCAAACGGCTGGCCGAGCAGTTAGCCAAGCGAAGCGACGACTTCAAGGAGCGTCGTCTGCCCACGCCCGACCAGTGGACCGAATTAAAGAAGACGCTCGACCGTGGGAAACAGATCGAATACCTTGCAGAGCGGTTGCGACTATTGAATTGTTTCCAGTGGGGCCAACCCGGAGGGGTCAATTACAGCGATCCTCAGACCGCTGAACCGGGGATCAATCTCGCCAGTGAACTTAAGTATCAACGGTTTCTGCATTTGAATGACCCCCAAGCGGCCAAGCCGCAGCAGGTGATAAATCCCTATGTTGAACTCCACGAGATGAACATACAGGTCGCCGAGTTGCCCGTCTTAGTCCCTTTTCTGGCGGATGAGAACTACATGCCGACCTACAGCTTTTGGCGCGACTTTCATCCCGCCCGCACGCTGCATCAAGTCAATTGGGCCGTGGCGGATATCGTGGATGATGCTGCTAAATGCGACCTGGCGCAACTCCAGGAGTTCGACCGTCTCGACGAACAAGGCCGCCGAAAACACCTGGATGCAATTCTCGAATGGTGCCGCTGCAACGCGGACAAGACGGAGAAGCAATTGCTTCTGCAATCGTTGGCCGAAGAAAAGGATTGGTATCCGTTCAAGCGAGCGGCGAACGAGGCCGCGGAAAAGGGCTTGACCGAAGCGCTGCCGATCCTCGTGCGACGTTTCAGAGATTTCGACCGCTGTCAGGATGACATCTCCGAGTTCTGCTATCGCCTCGATTGCGCCGATGCAGTCGCCCCCGCCCGCAAGTGGCTGACTTCCGATAACAAGTACGTCCGCTTCTGGTCGGCCCTGATTCTATTGCAGCACGGCGATCGGGCGAGGCTAGAGGGATTGGCCGACTTGGAGGCCTTGTTAGCCGAGGACGACAGATTCTATCGCTATAAATGCGCTATCGGACCACTGACGGCAACCAAGAACGAACGGGCAATGGTCCTGGCCTGCGGCATCCTGAAAAAGGAGCATTTTACTCCGACATTCTCCGGCATGATTCTTCAGCAACTCTTTTTGGCCGGACGCGAAGAGTGCCTGGAATACTTGTTGACCAAGCTCAACAGCGAGAAAGAGGCCGGAGAAGCTCGTGGTAAATACGCGGGAAAGGAAATCAGACGTCCCCAGGTCGAAGGAGATCGAGTAGCCTATGTTGTATCGTCCTGGCAAAGCGGCGAGGCAAATTACTATATCCTCGCGCCGGACGACCAGCGCCGTGCCGAGCGCAAGCGTCTGAAAGGCTGGCTAATGGAGCAGTTTACACAAATCAAAGCTGGTAAAGAGCCGGATATGAAAAAAATCTCCGAAAAAATCTCGCCGGAACGATGTTTCTTCGACGCCCCGTAGCAATCATCCTAACTGATGCGGAAATGAAGAACGTAGGGTGGGTCAAGCGGAGCGCAGCCCCACCCTACGTTCTTGTAGCTAACCCGCATTTTTCACCACACGAGTATAATCCGGCACGGATCGCACAACACTAGCCCGAAGCGCAAGCGAGGGCAACCCGTTGACCATCCCTCGCTTGCGCTTCGGGCTAGTGTTTGATTGGTGAGAAAATGCGTTCTAAAACTCCAACGCCAGCCGGTCCTCGCCGAGGATGGTGTTGGGGAAGATCGAGTGGGCAACGTCCAGGCCGACCGGGTCGTCGGCCGTCGAGAGAGGATTCAGATGGACCAAAACCAAGCGGCCAACGCCCGCACGCCGGGCAACTTCGGCCACCGGCGTCGTGTGGCTGTGGCCCACCTTGCGCGACCATTCGGCTTGATCGTCTGAAAAATAGCACTCATGCACGAGCAGATCGACGCCGCGTATTTTTTCCACGTAGGCCGCGTCCAGGTCGGCCGTGGTGTCGGTCACGTAGGCCATCGAACGCCCGGGCCAGTCAAGCCGGTAGCCGATCGAGCCGCCTTGATGTTCGAGCGGAAAGTGGGTCAGCCTTCCATCCTCGGATAAAGAAACACTCTCGGCCAACGGTCGGCACTCGAACGGCGGACGGGTGGGAAACAACGACTCGGAAAACAAGTGCTCCTCGACCGCGCGCAACTTATCCGGCAGCCCGTGGACGGTGATCCGCCGTAGCGGATGGACCCGATTGACGCTGTGCAAGTACGTCAGGCCCACGACGTGGTCGATGTGGGCGTGGGTGAGGAAAATGTCGAGTTCCGCGGTGGCAAGGTATTCCGCTGCTCGATAGACCGCCGTGCCCGCGTCGAGCATCACTCCGCACTCCGGCAGCAGCAGGCACGGCGTATGCCGCCGGTCGTTTGGATGATAGCCGGTGGTGCCTAGTAGGATGAGTTTCATGGTGGTGGGTGGCGGTCAGCGGGTAGTGGATAGTGGTCAGTGGGTAGTGAAAATCAAGATGTTTGGGGCGATGGTTAGTCCATTAACGCATGAAAACAGATGCCGAAAATGAGCCCAATTGCACCGACAACCGCAAGACTCCAGGCTACGATGTTTAAACAACGAATACTAGATCGCACTTCCCTGGCGAATCCATCGCTATGCGATTCCTTGAGCTTGTATCCACACGACGGACAAGCGAGAGCGGAATCACTTACGTTATGCTGGCACTCCGGGCATTGAATCAGAGCCATTCGTGGTCCTCCCGATACGTCGTGGCAATAGAACGAAGCGGTAGCACAATCGTGCCGCCACTATCCACTACCCACTACCCACTACCCACTATCCACTATCCACTATCCACTACCCACTATCCTACCTATTTCCGCGGTCCGAGCAATCGGTCCAGTTGCTTGTTCAACTCGTCTTCGAGCAGATTTCCGGCGGCTTTTTGGATGAACTGCCGGCTGAGCCTTTCCGTTTCTCGGCGATCTAGTTGCGGTTTGCCGAGCGTGCCTTTCAACGGAATGCGGATGACCTGATTGCTCATGGCCTTCGAGGCCAGCGGATTGCCGGCCAGCCATTTCGGCGGGATGGGCATCTCGGCCACAAGGTCCAACGTCTGGTCCAATCCGACCGAGCCTTGGGTGCGGATCGTCAGATCGGGAAAGATCAACTCCAGATTGTTGTGATATATCCTACCGTTTTTCATTTGGAACGCCACTGCCGATTCCTGTCGCAGCCGAGCGGGCGACTCGCGGCCCAGAAACACCGCCAACTCGCGCACCAACGATCCGGGGCCGATCTGAATCGAATGGATCAGGAACCGCCCGGCCAGATCGCTTTTCTTCGGCTCGGCCAGCGGTATCCGGCAGGCGTCCAGCACGATCGAGAACGAACCCTGGGCGCTGGTCACGTCGGCCAGCACCGGGGCAATGTATTTCAACAGCGACGAGCACATTGCCGGGTCGATCTGCACTTTCTCCATCAGCGGGCCGGCGGGCAGGGTCAACTCGATCGGCCCGGGCGTCAATCGGACGTGCGGGGCCAATCGCATTCGGCCGCGGCTGACGGCCAGATCCATCGGTTCGATCCGCACGGCGCCGTCGGCCATCGCAGCCTTCAACTCGCCGGGGCCGATCTGAAACCCGTACACGTTTGCCCAGTCCCATTTCATTCCGGCGGCGGCCGAGCCGGCGTCGAGCGAGAACGGTCCTCGATACCAGACGGGCGACTCGCCGCGTCCGGTGATTCCGACGCCCGAGCCGAGGTATGGCCGCAGCAGCCCTGCCAGCCGTTCGACGTCGTAGCGTAGCTTTCCTTCGATCTGCGCCTCGTTATGATCGCCGACCGGTCCGAGGCGGCCAGCCGCTCCGGCGGCCAGCGCGCTGGAAGTGATCTCGAACTTCCCTAGTTGCAGCACTTTCGATCGGCCGTCGTAATCGCCGGCGGCCGAAAGTTTAACGACCGGTTCCTGAAACTGCTGGCCCGAGGAGTCGATCACCGCCAGATTGAGCAGTTCGGCGTCGGTATTGCCGCGAATTGTTCCGTCCGAGTGCTGCAATTGGGCGGTCCCCCTGAGTTGCCCTGCAATGCGCCAGGAGGGCGGTTTGGCCGGGTCGGAAAACCACTGCTTCAACCGACCCACGAAGGTTTGATAGTGGAGCGAGCCGGCCATTTCCATCGCCCCCGACTCGGGCATGGAGACGAGCAGGTTGTTTACCTCGACAGCCACGGTCGCGCAGGCGAGGTTGGCCCGGTCGATCCGCAAACGCCGCTGTTTCCGGTCCCACGATCCGGCCGCCGTCACGTCGAGCCGCGGCTCGTTGGCGTTGAACGATTTCGAGGCCACGGTTAGCGCCGCCGCCGCGAGTTTCATCTGCCGCAGTTGAATGTTGTCCTTCGCTGCCGTCACGTCGGCCTCCAGCGTGTAGCCGCCGCCGATCCGCCAATCGTCCATCGGCAGCCACGGGGCCAGCCGGGCAGGCCAGCTCTGCAACTGTCCCCGCATGTCGAGGCGGATCGGCCACGCGCCGCCGTCGGTCAGATCGGCGACCGCGCCGGTCAGTCTCGCTTTTATCTGGTCGCTCGTGGTTTTTAGCGTCAGGGCGGCGGCGTCAACGCGTGTGTTTTTATACTTCGCATTGAGTGCGTCATTTCTTTCCGTGCGAGGTATGCCCAGGTCGGTTTGACCATTGGCCGACAGCGACACCAACAAACTCTGCTCGCGCCACGCTTGTTTTTCGGTGGTTGCCAGTTGGAACTCGTTGATTTGCATCTCCGCGCCGGCGTCGAACCGCTGCTGCGGCGTTCGCGTCCAATTCAGGTTGCCCGATCCTTCGCCGGAAAGATGCAGGCCGCCGAGATCGACGAACTGACCCAACTGCTCTGCCAGCCGCTTGAGACTGAACGTGAAAGAGGCGGCCAACCGATCCACGGTTCCGGCGGCGTGTACCTTGAGGAAGTCGGATTCGCACCGCAGCGAGTCGATCACCGGTCCTCGCGGTCCATCGTGCGCTTTGAAGATTGCCAGGATCGGCTGCTGCCAGGCGATCCGTCTCCCTCCGGCGTCGGCGGCCAGCCCGGCGGCCCGCAATTGTCCATGCCAGACCATCCCCTGGGCCTCGGGCCGGCTGCCAGCGGTCAAGTGGACCTGCCCCGAGTCGATCCGCATCCCCTGGCGGAGCTTTAGCGTGGCGGGCAACAAACCGGCAAGCCGGGCAAGGTCCAGCCGGCCGTCGAACTCCTGCCGCCGCCGGATGAGCGAGCTAAACGTGATTCCGTCCGCGTCGCCGAGCGGGACCGTGCCCGAAAACAGGAAGCTACCCACATCGCAGTCGAGCGTCGTCTTCTCGATCTCCACGCGGTCGGAAGTCCACGAGACCTCGCAGACGCCGTGCAGGCGGTCGAGCACAACCAGATCGGTTTTGAGTTTGGGCGTGGTCAGCGAGAATGATTCCATGTTGAGGTCGGCTTGCAGTCGATTGCCACCGGGCGATTTATCGCCCCACGACGCGCGTACCGACGAGGAGAGCCGGCCGGCCAACGTCGTTCCCGGCTCGAACCGGGTCGCCAACGCGCGGAACATCGCCAGCGGAACGTCCGTGGCACTCAGCGTTGCCTCGCCCGCGCCGGAGAACATCCGCGCCTCGCCGTCGAGCTTGCCGGGGCGCTGGGCGTCGGGCAACTCGGCCGAGACCTTCGCCGAAATCGCTCCCCAGCGGCCTTCGGGCATGTCGATCTCAAGCGATAGCTTTTCCACCTGCCAACTCCGGCCGCTTTGCTGATCGGAAACCGTCACCGTGGCGTTGTCGATCCGCAATGCGAAGCCGATATCGGCCGATGATTCTTCGTCCGACGGTTCATCTTCTTTTGGCGTCAGGTACTTTGCCAGCATATCCTCGACGTTGCTGCCGTCGTCGCGGAGCACGAGCGAAAGGTTCGGGCCGCGGACGTGGAACCGGCCGAGGTTGTTGACATCGCGCAGCATCGCCACCAACGACCGTTCGCTGCCGAGCAATGGCGCCGAAAAGACCGGCTTTCCTTCGGCGTCTTTCACTTCGACGCCCGAGACCGTGACGGGCGAGAACCAACCGATCGAGACCGACTGGATCGAGACCGTTCCGTTCAGGTCGGCGGTGGCCTTGCGAACGATCCAGCCGAGCAGTGGCGAATGGGCGACGATGCCCGGCAGCAGCCAGACCAACACCGCCAGCGATGCTAGCATCGCCAGGAGCCGCCACGTCCGGCGTTTCTTCCGCTTGACGGGCCGGTATCCGATCCCGGCGGCTTGGTGGGGTTGTTGGCTGTTTGGGTAGTTAGCCATGATACGCCTCCAGAAAAGAACGTCGGGCACCAAAGTGTAATTGCCGGAGGCTGCCGACGCCAGAGAGAGTTAGGGCAATCGGATTGCGTTTTAGCTCAATGCTCTTGACATCTATGCCGATACATGATAAAGTCATGGTCAACAGAAAGGACCAAATCCGTGATCGACAATACAAAAGAAACGATTGATTTCCGCGTGGTAGAACTGGACGGCATTCGATACGTCATCCTTCGAGAGACGGCTTTCCACTCGTTGTGTCGAAAGGCACACGTTGACGGCCAGATTTCATCCGCCGACGAGAAGACGGCATCGGACGGCTTCGGCATGGACCGGGCGTCGCTGGCGCGTAAGCTCGTGCGGCGACGGCGAGTGGCAGGGTTGTCCCAGGCGGAATTGGCTCGCCGCGCAGGCATCCGCCCGGAAACACTCAACCGGCTGGAGCGTGGGCGGACGACGCCCGACTTCGCCACGATCCGAAAGCTCGTTGTCGCCATGAATGCCGCTGAACAGCAACAAAATCCGCCGTTGATTTCCACTCCAGCCAACAAGGAGAAATGACATGTCGATGGAAAACGATTCGTCTTGCGCGGTATTGCCGACCCGCGAACAAGTGCTGAAAGAGGTGATACAGATCGTGGCGGAGTTCTCGGCCATGGCGATGGATGATATCCGCGAGCACCATACAATTTTTAATGATCTGAACTGGGACAGCCTGGACGTTGTTGAATGTGCAATGGAACTGGAGGAACATTTCGAGATTTCAGTGCCGGATGAAGTCACGGAGCGGATCGTGACGGTCGGCGATATCGTCGATGGAGTGCTTGAACTACTTTCGCAGCCTCAAAAAAGGTGATAGATTATAGTAGTGGGGGTGAAAAAGGGTCAGCTCTGCAACTGTGCCAACGGGCAATGGGTTTGCGAGAAACCGAAGTGATTAGTGCGGAGAAAGGCTTTGCCATGCAGGAACACTGGGAATGGGGAGCAAACGCCGCAAGAGTTGGCGTCGCTGCGGTAGTTGTCGCCGGGACGTTCTTTTGTTTGCAGTGTTTAGGTTGTCAACGAGTGGCAGGCCGAAAGACAAACACCAACGGTGTCGCCCAATGCCGCGTTTCTTTCCGTATGTGCGACGGACGGGCGTTTGCCGAAATATGCTTGGATGAGGAATCGCTCATCAACGACTTGGTATTGCGGCCCATGAGGGACGCCAGGCGCGATCCAAAGCCAGCCGATTACGCTGTGGTGGGCACGCTTACGATTATCTCGGCTGATGGATCACGCGAGTGTCTCGTCCTATTCTCCCCTTGGGGCCATTACAATCGCGGCGACCAGTATTTCGTGGCGGATTTTAGCGAATTGCAGGTGGCTTGCCAACAAGCGTTGCGTGATGCGCAAGGGCTCGCGGGTGGAGACGACAAGGAACAAAAGTAGGGGTGAAAAAGGGGGCGGTGCGATTCATGCCGCCCTCACCCCCGGCCCCTCTCCCAAAGGGAGAGGAGAGACATTGTAAATACGTTCTCAGCCGGACACGCGCTCGATTCGTTCGGCCAATTCTTCGGTGCCGATCTCACGGACCAGGAAGCGCTTCTGACGAGAGGTTTCGCCGGAGAGCAACTCGATTTGCGATTTCCGTAGCTGTAGCGATTTACAGAGCAGTTCGATCACCGCTTTGTTGGCCTTGCCCTTCTCGGGCGCTTGGGTTACGCCGACCTTTAATTGATCGTTCCGTACGCCGCGGATTTCGTTTCGCCGCGCGCCGGGGTGGACGTTCACCGGGAGGATCACGCCGTCGGGATGAGGTTCGAGGTGCAACATACAGTGATTCACCGCCGAATCCACTGGGCACTGAAGTGCCCAGCCCTCGATTTCCATCCACTACCCACTAATAATCCACTCCCTCGAACAGCGCGGAGCCGACGCGCACGATCGTCGCCCCTTCTTCGATCGCCTCCTCGAAATCGCCGCTCATGCCCATCGAAAGCTCGTCGAGCGTGACGCCCGGCGGGCAAGCGGGCCGCAAGCGGTCGCGGAGCTGGCGGAGTGTGGCGAAATCGCGCCGGGCCTCATCCGGCCCACCCTCGAATCCGGCCATGCACATCAAACCGCGAACCGACACGTTCGCGTGGTTCGGCAACTCCGCCAAAAGCGGCTCGATCTCGTCGGGCGAGAAACCATGTTTGGCCGACTCGCCCGAGACGTTCACTTCCAGCAATATGGGGATCGGGTCCATTTCGCTTGCTTCTTCGTCGATCGCCACGAGTAGCCGTTGGCTGTCCACCGACTGGATCATCGCCACAAGCGGCAACGTGCGGCGGACCTTGTTTCGCTGGAGGTGGCCGATCAGATGCCAGCGGATCGGCAGATCGGCCAGCGCGGCGGCCTTCTCCCAAAACTGTTGCGGGCGGCTTTCGCCAAGTTCCAGACAGCCGGCCGCGACCAACGGACGGATCATCTCGGCCGAAACGTATTTGGTCACCGCCACCAGCGCGATTCGTTCGGCCGCGCGGCCGCTCCGCTGGGCGGCACGAGCGATCCGCTCGCGGATGTCGGCGACATTCTCGGCTATTTTTTCGAGTTGCATCAGTATGACATTTCGCCGTTATCATTTAGCCCGCCGTGAATACACGGCGGGGACAGGCGGTTGCGTGCAACACATTGTACCCCGGGTGTATTCACCCGGGGCTAAATGGCGTTTCTCTTCACTCCACGACGGGCGTTATGTATTGTGCGTTTGGCAGCAGGGTGCAGGAGGAATGTTGCCGGGCGAGACGGGACAACTCCTCGGGATTTTCGATCGGAACCACGTCCATATTCTCGACCGTCGAGGGATCGAGCCGGCTCAACAGGTAGACCTTGTTGCGGTCCAGCGCGTGTGCGAGTTGGGCGGCGGGCAGGGCGTCTATCGGGCGATGACGGCTGACGTGCCGCATGGACTCGGCTCGCGACGACTCGCTCGCCAGACGCTGCATTGCCGGGCCTGGCCGGGTGGACAGATCGCAACAGACGGCGATCGCGCCATCATCCTCGACGAAACCGCCCGCGGCCTGCAGCGCTCGCCCCAGGTTTTCCCACGTCTGCTCAACGGCGGGGCCTTCGATCGCCGCGACGACCAAACCGGCCTGGCGCGAAACCGTCCGGCTCCAGGCGGCATCGTACAGTTCTCGCCCCCGACGACGCACCGAATCGCCCTGGCCGGCCAAGACGTGCATGATCCGCCCACCGCCGCCCGGAATGACCTGGATCGTGAGATTCACGCCCAACAGCCAGGCCACGTGATCGACCCGCTCGGTCAGTTCCCGCTTGCGGTTGCCCGAAGCGTCCAGCGATCCGAGTCCGCGAAACCGCTGGATGGTTTTGGTGTCGGAAAACGTTGGGTAAACGGCGCCGTGTATGCCGAAGTATCCGGCCGAGAGATCATCGCGCAAACAGCCGATCGGCAGCACCACGTCTGCATCGTACAAGACCCGGCCGACGAGGATCGCCTCGCCCGACTCGTCGGCGGCAAGATACGCCAATTGCTTTCGGTCGACCGGGTCGTGTGACAGCACTCGAATGCGACTGCGTTGCTCCGCGTCGACCAGCCGGCAAGGGTCTTCCGTCCCGACGTCTCCGTCCGCCTGGGAAAACAAGACGGTAATACCGTCGGCGCCGACGCCGGAGCGGACCAGCGAGTGGACGACGGCAGCCATGACCTCCGCCGCCTTGGGCACTCCGCGGTCCAGGGCCAGCACGACGCGGTCGCCGGGCGTGGTGCTTTTTGCCAGCGGCGGATAATCGAGCGGTTCCAGCAGCGCGGCCGACGTAGCCTCGCCGGGATCGGCCAGCGGAGTGCCTTGAGGCGTTTCAGGCACATCCGGCCCGGGGCCTTCGGCCGACTCGATCACTACACTCGAATTGATTCCGTATCGTAAGGCGGCCATTGGGCACACTAGCGAAAATAAGTTGATTAGGCAAAGGGGACGCGAACATTGCCCTTTATTATTCCGTCGAATCGAGATGCCGTCAAGAAGTCGAGCTTTACGGGCGGCGTCGGTTTGCGAATAATGGTGCGTCCGCGACACTTCACCGAACATTTTGGAGAGTATCACAATGGTAGGGTTTCCAGAGAAAAAGCATCTGAAACATATTGCGGCAATCGCCGTTTGCTTGGGGCTTGCGATCTCGCTCGGATGCAGCCGCAGCGATTTGTCCAAGGCAACAGACTCGCCACGCTCCGATGCGAAGGCAGAGCGGAAGGCGTCGGATGAGAAGCCGAAATCCCCTGACGGGCGCGAGATTTTGAGCCGGGTGGTCTCGGCCTACCAAAACGCGACGAGCTACGCCGATCATGGTCAGGTGCGGCTTCGAGCGGTAGTCGGAGGACGCAACATGGACCTTGCCGCCCCGTTTTCGATGGCCCTGGAGCGGCCGAACAAGTTGCGTTTAGAGGCGTATCAGGCGACGGTGGTCTGCGACGGAAAGGACTTCTTCGCTGAAATCAAAGACGTTCCCAACTATGTGTTGCGGAAGCCGGCGCCCGAGCGGCTGACGATTGACACGTTGTTTACGGATCCGGTTTTGGCGGAGGCTTGGGCGCAGGGATTTGGCGACGCAATGCCGCAAGTCCTGCTTCTGTTGGGCGAGAATCCCATGAAAAACCTGATGAGCGGGGTGGAAGAGGTCGCGGTATTAGAGCCGGGGGAGATCGAAGGCCGTGCCTATCACAGGTTACGGATGTCAAGACCGGACGGGTTGGCCACGTTCTGGATCGACCAAGAGACGTTCGTCCTACGGCGGCTCGTGATGCCTACCGATGCGATTCGTCGAGAACTGAGCCGCAGAGGGCCGGTAGAGAGTATTTCACGTGCGGCCGATTTCGTAAATGCCCGACTAGACGGAAAAGTAGTCCCCGGAACATTCGAGTTCAAACCGCCGAAGGGCGCAAAGGCGATGAAGATATTTCCCCCGGCGCCGATTCGGATGCTCGGCAAGAAAGCACCCGATCTGCAATTCGTCGATCTCGACGGCAAGCCGGTCACACTGCAATCGCTGGCCGGGAAGGTGGTCTTGCTCGACTTCTGGGCGACCTGGTGCGGGCCGTGCCTAAAAAGCCTGCCAAACCTGGAAAAAATCCGTCGGCGGTACAAGGACAACCCCAAGGTGGCGTTCTTCGCGGTCAGCGTTGACCAGCCGGAAACAGACAACAAGGAGTTGGTAAATACGTTTGAGCAATTGAAGGTCAACGTTCCCATTTTGCGCGACCCGAAACAATCGGCGACAGCGTTGCAATTTATTGGGATTCCCACCTTGTTCGTCATTGGCGCCGACGGCGTCGTGCAACACTGTGAAATGGGTGGCAACCCGAGGGGCACCAAGGCTCTGGCCGCAAAAATCGACGCTCTGCTGGCAGGCAAAAATGTTTTTGAGAAGTCGTTTCAGGAGTTCATGGAAGAGTATGCCAAGAGGGTCGAGGCCCAATTCTCGCCGAAAGACGAAGCTCCCTCGGACAAAAAAACGATCGACGAGCGGATATTACCCGAGGTGAAAACAGCCCCGCGAAGCGATCCTGCCCGGCTGAAGCTCGCGCCGTTGTGGAAATGCGCGGAGGTGAAATCGCCCGGCAACATCCTGGTTGTTCGCGATGGCGACGGGCCGGCGCGGTTGATGGTGGTTGAGAACTGGAAATCAGTCGCCGAAGTGGGGCTGGACGGCAAACTGATCGCCTTGCATAAACTGGAACTGGGCGATAATGAGATCGTCGGCAGTATACGCACCGCGGTCGGCGCCGACGGCCACCGATACTTTGTCGCCTTCCTGCTCTCGCAGCAGCGGTGCCACGTTTACGACGAGAACTGGAAACTCGTCGCCCACTATCCCGAGGACGCGTTGAAAAGCCCCCATCGGGGAATCGCCGACGTCGAACTGGGCGACCTGGACGACGACGGAAAGCCGAACGTCTACGTCAGCTATTGGGGGCTGGTCGGCGTTCAATGCGCATCGCTCGAAGGGAAACGGCTTTGGGCAAATCGTTCGCTGAGCGAGGTCGCCTGCATCGCCATCGGCGACCCCAACGCCCAGGGGAATCGCGACTTGTACTGCACCGGCGGCGCCGGCACGATCGTGGTCCTCGACGCCAAAGGCGAACGCAACGGCGAGATCAGCGTGCGCAGCCGGTTCTTTAATTGGATCGCCTCGGCCGACCTTCGCGGCGACGGTCGAGGGCAATGGTGTGGAATGTCGGCGAAAAAGACGGGCGATAACATTGCCGTCGGATTCTCGTTGTCCGGCGAGGAGTTGTGGAGCTACATCCTCCCGACGGGAATTCCTCAGATACCAATCGATCCGATCGTCCCCGGCCGCGTCACCCGCGACGGTCCCGGCCAGTGGTTGCTGCCCGGCCTGGACGGATCGATCCACGTCGTCTCGGCCGACGGCGTTCCGCTGGACAAGTTCAACTACGGGGCCGAGCTTCACGGGCTAACCACTGTGGAGATCAATGGCCGGCCGACGTTGGTCGTGGCCACCGCCGGAGGAGTGGAGGCGTGGGGGATCGAGCAAGACAAGGTTCGTTAAGCTACACGAGAACTTGTCGCGGACAACATCGTTAAGGCTCAATCAAATCCTGATCAATCAGTAATTGCTTGCATTTGAATGGAATATGATCCGTTGTTGCCGCGCCCTGCCGAATGCGTTCCAGAATGTCAACAGATACCGGCGGGTGCAACTGAACGGCGTTCGATGCAACATGTCGTTCCAAATCCTGGTTGGTTTCGATTCGGGCCATATCGTAACGCATGCATGTTGTATGCTCGACGAAGGGATGATCGCCGACGTTGAGAATGCATGAGCGGTCGATGCCTCGATCGGTCGTCATGTTGACAATGAGGACATGCGCCGGGCTTGCCGTAGGATTGGAAACTACCACCCACAGATGTCCACGCCGGCCGTACTTGAAAGTATCGCCCGCTTCCATACAGTGCGGCGCCTCTCGGTTAAGAAGGGGAGAAAAGTCGATCCATCTCGGCCTTCTCCTGAAGGTCACTCAGAATGGCCGGTTTCTCGTTCTGCAAACCAACCGCATCAAGCAGATCGCTGAACGGAATAGTACACGAGGTGTTGGCAGAACTGTCCGGGTAATTTTTACACCACTCGTCAAAATCGTGTGTGATTTCCACCAGATCCCACTCGGTCATCGTTTGGTGACACTCTAACGTATCCGTGAGCGTTCGAACTTCAGCAACCGACAGTTCCGAGACACCAGGATCCTTCAATAATTCGACTTCATAATTTTCACGTTGAATGTATTCGGACCACAGTGGCTCGCCAATGTGTTCACCCTTCACCAAATCGTAGAGTTCACCGTGGAGGGGACCGTTCTTCATCGCAACAAGTCGACTACCAATTATTGGGCGTTGGTACTTTTGAAGATGTCGACGATCTGCAATGTACAGCAACTTCAAGAGCCGAAGGTATTCCATCCGCCGATCATGAGCCAGTCGGAGAAGAACCGCGGCAGCCTGGATCGATTTTTTCGTCGAAAATCGAAAAAACATCGCAACCTCGTTCTGCAATGGCAGTGACCGATAGAGAGTCTTTTCGTCTATTTGCGCTGGAATAGACGCCTCATATTGAGTTTAAGCAGTTTGAATGTGAAAAGCTACCCACCGAAAGCAGGGTGAACTGACAATCTGGGGGTAAGGCTATTAGGCTGAGTGGCGTTTGTCAATCAGATAAAATAGGCTGGCTGCATACTACGCCCCCGTATTTGG
This sequence comes from uncultured Thermoguttaceae bacterium, assembly GCA_965195225.1. Taxonomy (GTDB): domain Bacteria; phylum Planctomycetota; class Planctomycetia; order Pirellulales; family Thermoguttaceae; genus JAHIKV01. Next base: position 22,972 of record CBDAFL010000128.1, on the reverse strand, counting down.
CCGCCTCCCGGAAAAGCCGCTTCCTGGTAGATTATGTGGCGATCTGCTATTTTGGTTGCCTCGTGGCTGAGAAGGGAATTCGATAACGATCCAAGAAGAACGAAGACTCGTCATGACAATAACTACCGAAGCGATGGCGGCCTGGTGCCGCAAACTGCTGGGGGGCGAGCCGAACGAGCCGCAGTTGACCCTGGAACAATATCTGGCCGAAATCCCGCGACTGGATTGTTTGGGCAAGCTGCCCGCCGGTACGCCCGTGCTGGTCCGCGGCGACGTGGACGCCAAGCCGGGGCCGGCCGTCGGCGATGGAGACATCCGCCTGCGGTCGATGAAGGAGACGCTGGAGTTCGGCCGGCAACGGGGATGGAAGCAGATCGTCTTTGGGCACATCGGCCGCGATCCGCAAAAATCGCTCGACAAAGTCGCCGCGCGGATCGGTGAAATCCTCGGCTGCCGGGTCGAGTTCATCGCGGACTGGCTCGATCCCGAGAGCACGACGATCAAGGATGAAGTGGCCGCGGCGATAGCCCGATGCCCGGCCGGAGGCGTGATCGTCCTGGAAAATACCCGCAAGTACGACATCGAGCGGGCGTTGTGGAAGGCCAAGCCGGACGACGTGGCCCGGCTCGCCGCGGCGTTGGCCCGACTGGCCAACCAATTTGCCGAGAAGGTGGCCAAGGCGTATGTCCACGAGGCGTTTTCGGCCGGCAGCCTCGATGTCTCCAGCGTGGTCGTGCCCGCCGCGATGGAAAAGGTCGCGCTGGGTAAGTACGAGGCGGAGCAATTCGAGGACCACTTGAAGGAATGTCTGGGTGCGCGGATGGTCGTCTTCAGCGGATTGAAGATCGACAAGCTCGACGATCTGCAAGCGATGATCGACCGGGGAACGATTCGCACGGTGATTGCGGCCGGCTCGCTGGCGGTCGCGTTGAAAAAGGCGGCTGCCCGACTCGACGGCACGGATTTCAATATCGGCCTGTCCGAAGACCCCGAACACCGTGACAAGCCGTACTATATTTCCCAGGAACGGATCGAGCAGGCCGAACGGATGATCGCCGATGGTCGGGCAAAGGGGATCGAGTTCGTCATGCCGGTCGATTTCGTGCTCCAGGACGGCCGGGTTTCGGAAGCTATCGGGCCTGGCAACCAGCAGTTCGACGTCGGCCCCGCCTCCAGCGATCTATACGAAAAGGTGGTGAGCGATTTTATCGCCGCGCACCAGTCCGATTGCCCTGCGGCGGTAGTCTTTCATAACGGCGTGTTCGGCATGTTTGAGGATCCGCGTTTCGAGGAGGGGACACGGCGGTTCATTGCCCAGTTGAAACGCATGACCGACGCCGGCATCAAGGTGTACGTTGGCGGCGGCGAGGGGGGCAAGGCGCTGGAAAAATACGGCCAGGCGAACTGGGTCGCCTATTGCTTCACCGCCGGCGGGACGGTGCTCGGTGTCCTGGGTAGCGAGCCGGTGCCCTATCTGGTGGCGCTCGGCATGGCCGCCGAGAGTATGGGGCCCGCGCCGCACGGATAGCTGGTGGCGAGGGGAAAGGGGGAAGGGAGAGGAGGGAAGAGAGAAAAGTGATTGATCGAATCTCTCTTCCCTCTTCTCTCTTCCCTCCTCTCTCTTCCCTCCTCTCTCTTCCCTCTTCCCTACTCCGGTACGCCGCACCGAACGCGACCGCATAGATTAACCAACTCCAATACTGACTCGCGTATCTGGTCTTCCGGCTCGTTGTCGCGAACGGCGCGTTCCACCCGGTTCGCGGACGGTGAGAGCGACTTGAAGCCGTAGCTGCCGGCGGCGCCTTTGAGTTGATGAACGGTTCGCCGCAACTCCTCCCAGTTTCCCTCGTCCAGATAACGGAGCAGCTTTGCCACGCGGGCGGGCATCTCCTCGACAAACAAACAGAGAATGTCAGCAAGTTCCGGATTGCCCCCCAACCGAGAGTAAATACGCCCCTCGATGGTCTTTTCCTCAATCATTTCGATATGCCCCAATAGTGTGGTTGGATGGATTCTAAACCATGTTTGTTCTGACCAGACAACATACAAGCATAGGTTGCGCCGGAGGATGGCTCCAATTGAAACCACCCCCCCCTGTCCGTGGGTACGGACCTTTTTCCATGCCGCTCGGTGTGTGATTTTTCGTCATCCGATACATGCAAGGGAGGGGTTAATGTCGCTACAGGCGGTATACACGGAATGGATGCTATAAGCGTAATGGGAAATATGAGGGTTATGGATGAAACAGGGTCTCTGGCTAAGGATTTTCTGACCATCCGTCGATAGCAACCGTAGCTTGGATCAAGATACCATTACATGCGCGTTTTTCGTGAGTATCCCACAAGGTCTTTCCTAACAAAGGAGTACCTCCCATGTTGCGTCGTATTTTGTTGCCGGCGTTGGCCATAGCCGCCTTAGTGGTGGTGGTCGGCGTCTCCAACGCCCAAGCGGGCCTGTTTAACAAAACGTGTGCTCCGGCCACGTGCGAGCCTGCCACGTGTGCTCCGGCCACCTGTGAGCCTGCCACATGCGCGCCGGCCACCTGTGAGCCAGTCACTTGCGCGCCGAAGACTTGCAAGCCGCGTCGTTGCCGCAAGGCTCGGACATGCCGTCCGAATACTTGTGCTCCGGCCACCTGTGAGCCTGCCACTTGCGCGCCGGCCACTTGTGAGCCAGTCACGTGCGCTCCGAAGACTTGCAAGCCGCGTCGTTGCCGCAAGGTCCGGACATGCCGTCCGAATACTTGTGCTCCGGCCACTTGTGAGCCTGCCACTTGTGAGCCAGTCACGTGCGCTCCGAAGACTTGCAAGCCGCGTCGTTGCCGCAAGGCCCGGACATGCCGTCCGAATACTTGTGCTCCGGCCACCTGTGAGCCTGCCACTTGCGCGCCTGCCACTTGTGAGCCAGACACGTGCGCTCCGAAGACTTGCAAGCCACGTCGTTGCCGCAAGGTCCGGACATGCCGTCCGAATACTTGTGCTCCGGCCACTTGTGAGCCGGCCACCTGTGAGCCAGCCACGTGCTGCCCGAAGACCTGCAAGCCGCGTCGTTGCCGCAAGGCCCGGACATGCCGTCCGAAGACTTGCGCTCCGACCACCTGTGAGCCAGCCACTTGCGCGCCGGCCACTTGTGAGCCAGTCACGTGCGCTCCGAAGACCTGCAAGCCGCGTCGTTGCCGCAAGGCCCGGACATGCCGTCCGAAAACCTGCTGTGTGGTCGAGTGCTGCGAGGAAGTGAAGACTTGCGCACCGGTCGCCTGCAAATGAGCGAATAATCGAGCACCGCTTAAACTCACCCCCGATCCGAGTTTAAGCAAGCTCCTTTATCACGATTACAAGCGGCCCGGTCGAACGTCGACCGGGCCGTTTTGTTGTTTCTTGGGAACGAGGAGGGAGGGGCGAGGGGCGAGGGGCGAGGGGCGAGGGGCGAGGGGCGAGAGGAGGGAGAAGAGAGAGGAGAGAAGAGAGAAGAGGACGTAACCGTTTACGGAATGATCGTCATCCTGAGCGCAGCGAAGGATCTCGTCCGCAGCGCACCTTCATCCGAGATCCTTCGCTACGCTCAGGATGACAGATACTCTACTGGCCTGTGAACGGTTATGTCCTCTTCTCTCTTCTCTCCTCTCTCTTCTCCCTTCTCTCTTCTCTCGTCCTCGTCCCTCATTCTACTCCGCGAACAACTTCGTCGAGAGGTATCGCTCGCCGAGGTCGGGTAGGATGACGACTATCAGCTTGCCGGCGTTTTCCTTTCGTCGGGCGAGTTGCAGCGCCGCCCAAGCGGCCGCCCCGCAACTTATTCCGCACATGAACCCCTCGAGCCGAGCCAGTTGCCGAGCAGTTTCCATCGCATCCCCGTCGCAGACCTGTATCACTTCGTCGATCACCGCCAGATTCAACACTTCGGGAATGAATCCGGCGCCGATTCCCTGGATGGCGTGTTTTCCCGGCTGAAGAGGCTTTCCGGCAAGCCGCTGGCTGATGACCGGACTGGCCGCCGGCTCGACGGCCACCATGCGGAGCGTCGGCTTGCGTGGCTTGAGCGCCTCGCCGATGCCGGTAATAGTCCCTCCGGTACCCACGCCCGCGACCACCAGATCGACCTGGCCGCCGGTGTCGCGCCAGATTTCCTCGGCGGTCGTGCGGCGATGGATTTCCGGGTTGGCGGGGTTATTAAACTGCTGCGGCATGAAGTAGTTCGGGTTCCGCGCCGCCAATTCCTCGGCCTTGCGAACCGCGCCGGGCATTCCTTCGGCGGCGGGCGTCAGCACAATCTCCGCCCCGAGAGCCTTCAACAGCCGACGCCGCTCCATGCTCATGCTCTCCGGCATGGTGACCATGAGCCGGTATCCTCGGGTAGCGCAAACATAGGCCAGTCCGATGCCGGTGTTGCCGCTGGTCGGCTCGACGATTACGGTGTTCTTTGTGATCTTCCCATCCTGTTCCGCCGCGTCGATCATTGCCCGGGCTATCCGGTCCTTGACGCTCCAGAGCGGGTTTAGGTTTTCCAGTTTGCCCGCCACCGTGGCGGCGCAACCTTCGGTGATCCGTCGCATCCGCACCAGCGGCGTATTGCCGATGCACTGGGTAATGTCGTCGAAAATGCGGCCGGAATCGGTGGTTGGCATTACGTTTCTCCTGATATCAAATTACAGTTCCGCCGGGCCTGATTCCTTCAGGATCGAGGATTTTTCGTCGTCGTTCTTTTCGGTCTTCGGCGGTGGAAACTCGCGCCCCTGGAAAAACGGCCGCAACAGACCGAACAGGACTTCATAGCGGGCCTTTACCGTGGCGTCCGGCTCGACCATCCAGGTCTCGCCCATCCGCGTGTCGTTCCACAGCGAGCCGAACCCGACGGCCATGACCGATCCCTTGCCGTGGCGGACCAGGGTTGCCACCGGAAGTTTATCGAGCTTGGCCAGCGGTTGTCCGCCGGAGATTTCGCAGGCTTGCTCGATGTCCACCGTCGGCAACGGCAAGACCGTGCTTAGTTTTCCTATCCACGTCTGGTCGTGATGGATCGTCAATCCAAACGGCCAGAGTAGGCTGTTGGCCGTCGAACGGTAGTTTTCGGGCGAATCGATCACCAGCAACCGGCCGCCGCCGTTGACGTATTTTTCCAATGCCTGGCGGAAGTCCTCGGGCACCGACCGGCTCGGGCAAATGGCCACCAGCACGTCGCCGGAGAACGCCTCGGGGCCTTCCTTGCGCACGGACTGGCAATCCAGCCGGGAGAGCCATGCCTCCAACATCCCGTATCCCTCGTCGTCGCCTTGAGGGTACAGCCCTTTGGCCAAGGGAACGTTCGAGGTGGTGCGATCGACGACCACGCGGCACTCGGGGTGAATGCGTTTGGGGGTTGGCATGGCCCAACCGTGCGCGCCGATTATCGCCAGGGAGCCAACGACCCAACCGCACGAACCGGCGGCCAGCAGCGCGAGCCACTCCCGACCGAAACCGCGTGCCATCCACGCGCCGATAACCAGCGGCGGGATACCCAGCAGCATGAGCCACGGCCGCGGATTTGCCCAGGGGGCAGCGTGGTTGACCCATTCAACCATACCCAACATCAACTCCGATTTACCCGGCTGACCGACGCAGAAGTTTGAGAAGATCGTCGAGTCGGTGAAGGCCAACACTCGGCCGCGTCCGTAGCGCGTCGCCCACGCCTGGACGAAGGCCCCGTATCGCATTTCCGGACAGTGCTGTGGAACTGGAAAGAAATTGCTATGGTGGTATTCTGGCCCCATGCTCCACAGCCCCGTGCAGACGATTACCGGCCGGCCTCGGCTATTGCCCGGATCAATCGAACAGGCCCCCGCGAAATCCATCGGCGGCACGTGCTGTACGACCGGATGAGGGACGGTCGGCGCGAGATAGCTTTGCTCATAAGGCGATTGATTGAAGCTGAACTGCAGGTCGTCGCGTAAGATAAAACCCATCGGGCGGATGATGTCGTTGATGACCGTGGCCGATCGCCCGTAGTTCGTGTGCTCACCGATCAACAGCAGCCCGCCCCCCAGCTTGACGAACCGCCGCACCGCTTCGATTTCTTTGGGGCTATAACGCTCGGTGGGAGTTTTGATTATCAAAACGTCGCATTCGGCCAAGGTTTCGTTGTCGATCTTGTCGGTCTCCAACAGCCGCGACACGTCGTAGAACTGTTCAATGTGGCGGTAGATGCGAGCGTAGTTGTAGCCCGACCCCTCGTCGAACAGTTTTGGCTCGACGAACCAGGTGGTGTCATAAGGCTTCGTGGTCGGTTCCCATTCGGAGTGCCGTTCGACGACTATTACGCGGCCGTCCTTGCGTCGTCCCGGCGGATCCCAGTGAATTGCCGCCGTAAAGATCGCGACCGCCAGCGCGATCAACCCGGCGGAAGCGAAAAGGGGAAAGAGAGAGGAAGGGTATGAAGGGTGTGAAGGTTGCTCGTGTAGCGGCCGGGCTTGCCCGGCGTGGTCGGAAACAGGTTCTTCCAAGGAAACCGGTCGCCGGACGAACCGCCACGCCAACAGAACCGGCACGACCAACAGCAAAAGCAACATCCACGGCGAAAAGAAGTGGTTCATCGCGTGCAGCGGTCGATCCGTGTCGCTGCGCAACACGCGGTGCAGATAGAGGGCCATCAACAATCCCGCCCGCACGGGCAGCCAGACCAGCACGACCAGGGTCAATATCCGCAGTTCGCCGATCCAAGTTTGCCATCCGTCCATAAAGCCGCGACCGTCGGTCGCGACCGACGGTCGCGGCTTTATCATCGGCAACAAGGTCAGCGCGCCGACAAAAAACAGCAGCGTGGCCGGGTCCAGCAGCAGTTCCCAGGTCGCGGCCAGCCGATGCGTCTGGCGCATCGAGTGCATGACGATGTTCGATCCGTCGGCCACGGCGTCGATACCCATCGGCGTGGCGATTCCGGCCAGCGCGTCGGGTAGCGGCCAGGGCAACTCGTGCGATCGGGCGGTCTGCGCGACGTACACTTCCAGAATCAGGGCCTGGACGAACATCACCACTCCGGCGGCGATGGCCCCGCCGGCCAGCCAGTCGGCCCATCGTCGTCGGGTCGGCAGCAGTCGCAGAGCCAGCCCCAGCACGATCAGCAACGGCGCGGCTCGATAGGGCCAGGGGGCAAACCACGCGGCCGGCAGCAGCAGCACCAGCGCGACTAAAGGGGACAGGTCCGATTTGTGCGCAGCACCCTTCGGGCCGCTCCGCGGCAAATCGGACCTGTCTCCTTTGCCCAACAGCAAGACGGCCGCCGCGACCACGGCCGACCATGCCCAGGGATTGACCGGATAGAAGAAGTTCAGCCCCAACAGCCAGGAGCCGGCCAACAGCGCCGCTGCGATCCAAAATCGAATATTCATGTTGCGTATTTCCTGGTTCCCACGCTCCGCGTCGGTTGGGGGTGGCACTGGCGTCTCGCCAGTGTTGGCCCGAGCACTGGCAAGATGCCAGTGCCACCCATCGTCGTCAATAGCCGCTTTCCTCGGCCTTGTCATCACCGTCCGGCGGTTCCCAGGGCGCCTGGCCGGCGACCACGTGACTGAGCAGCCATCGCCAGAAGCGGATCAAGGCTTGTTCGTCGAATGCGTTGTTCGCGTTGCTGGCATTATGCGTGTCGCCGATAACGACGAACATCCCACCCCCTACCGATCGTCCGAGAACGAGATCCCAATCATTTACACCTTCGGTCCGAGAGACGAGACTTTCGGCTTCGTCGCCGGTCGACATCACAGGCCATGCTGCATAGAAAGGCTCTAGGATATTATTGTTGTAAGTCCAACCGTATATTCCGCCGCCGAACGGTCTCGGTTCGCGGGCGTCGTCGCCCGGCGGAACGGGAGAATATGGAACTTGAAGCCCAAAATCATTGAGCAGCGGCGCGCTGGGGCGGGCCTGCTCCGCGCCGACCAGGCAGATCAACGTGCCGCCGTCGCCCACGAATCGCTTGAGGGTGTCGCGCTCGGCGGGTGAAAAAGCCCTGCCCGGGCCAATCGAAATCAACAGCCCGCAACGATCCAGACGGTCCGCCTTCAGGTCCGGCGCCATCAGCGGCAGATAACCGTGGCGCATCAGCGTGCGCAGCAGGCCGGCCACTCCGTGATCGGTCAAAGTATCGCTGCTGTAAGATTCCAGGTGCGAGGCATCGACGTAAGCGACGTTGTTCAGCGAGCGGTGGCGACCGTCGGGCAGCACTCGCGCGGACCAGTATCCGGCCGCCGTGGACCAAATCAACGCCACGGCCAACACCGAGGGGGTAAGGATCATTTGCCACGATTCCAGACGGCAGGCCAACAACGCGACCATCGCCGCCAACGCGGCCAACGCACACAACTGCCGCCAAAGCGCCCACGGACTCGACTGCCGATTGGCCAGATATCCCAACAACCGGCCAACGAAGGAATAGCTGCTTGCAAGCGTCTCGTTGTGCAAAGGGGTGGTTCCGCCGAGGACCACAACCCGCCCGCGGCCGAAGGGTTGCTCGGCGGCCAACGTCAGGTCTCCCAGGCGTTCGCCGGCGTTGTACGACGAAATGCCGCTGGCAGCGGCGTCGCTACCCGGCTCGCTCCATCCCCAGCGACCTGTCAGCACAGGCCGGGCAAGCCAGCCGGCGTCAAGCGACGAACCCGCTTGCATACCGAACGGATTCCGCGAGTCGTCCAGACCGACGGCGGATGGATGAGATGTGAGCTGGAGCGATTGTTCCCAGTTTGCGGCGCGGGCGACGGTCGTGTCGAAGTGGACCCGCATCGCCAGCGGTTCCAGCACCTCGTTGAATCTGCTGCGCGATTCGCCCACGCGGACAGTCGGATCGGCCGCCAACAACAGCGACCCGCCGCGGCGCACGTAATCCCAAATCCGCTCGAGCGTTTCCCGCGGCCAGGGCCGGTCCGGATGGATCAGCAGCAAAACGTCGGCTTCGGCAAGGTCTTGCTCCGAGAGGTCTTTCGACACGACGAACTTTCCGCCCAAGCTCTTCACCAACACGGGCAACATCCCGTAATCGCCTTCGGCGTCGGAATCATATTCGGGCTTGAGCCAGTCGAGTTGGTATCCCTGTCCATAGGCGACGACCGTCTTGCCGCCGAGGTCCGAGCCGTTTACGGCCAGCGTGGCGAGCAGCGCCGCCGCGGTGGCCAGCAACACCGGACCGAAGCGGAACAGCATGTCCATCGCCAGCACCGAGCCGGGGATGTCCTCTTTCTCTTCCTTCTCTTGCTGTTTTTTCAATTTCCGCGGATCAAGCTCGACCACCGGCAGCCACCGCGTCGAGCCGACCATCACCGCAACAATCGCTCCCTGAATCGCCATTGCCAACAGCGGCAGGTTCCAGGGGATCAATGTTCGCAGGCCGTTGCTCAATGTCCAGAGGCCGACGTGGTTATTGCCTTCTTGCAGCGGGGCAATCGTCTCGGGCAAAAGAGCGAGGAGCTTTTCCGAATTGGCCAGCACGATCAGGTATGCAAGCTGTCCGACGACGATTGCCGCGGCGGTCCAAATCGCGCGTGTTCGGCGTGGCGGAGGCGTGCAGATCATCCAGCCCACGTAAACGACTGCCGTGAGGACCAGGAAGTCGATTCCACCGAAGGTCGCGCCGACTTCCAGACGACTGCCGGCCAACCAGCCGGCCAATCGCCCCAACGCACAACCGGCTCCGTCGGCGGCGTGCCAGACAATCGGGATCGAGACGCAGGCGAAACGGAAGCATCCCAACACGGTAGCGGCCAGCGCGCCGAGCAGAACCACCCTCGCGGTTACCCCGCGGCTGACCAGTGCGATCGCCGCCAGAACCACCGCGACGGCCAACACGTTTACGGCCGGCAGCGGCGACGTGGTGAAGGAGAATCCGAGTATCACTCCGACGGCCAAAACCGCCCAGATTCTAAACGTGCGTATTTCCAACGGCCATGTGGCCACAATCGCAACGGCCAGCGCGATCCAGGTCAGCGTGTGCCGCAGTGAATGTCCGAGCAGGCCGGTCGATCCGGCGGCAAACCACGCGGCCGCCATGCCGGCCACAAGGATCACCACCGCCCGGGCAGGAACGGCGGCGAATGATTCGCCACTCGTCGTAGCTTGACTATTTTGAGCAGTCGCGGATGCCATTACCACCTCATCAAAAAGGATGACGTAGTATGTCGGCAACCGGGATATGGGGCAAGAGGAAGTTGCATTATTCTTGTCGTTTAGCCCGCATTTCTCACCAGCCGAACATTCAATGAACGGAAGACGTATCCAGCCGAGTTTCGTCGGCTCTCTTCCGGCCCCGTCGGGCGAAGGTCCAGAACAACGCCGGGCGGACGAGGAACTCGGCCAGAGTACTGGTCAACAGTCCTCCGATGATGACGGTGGCCACGGGGTAGAGGATTTCCTTACCCGGCTCGCCGGCGGCCATCGCCAACGGCGCCAGGCCGACGCCTGCCGTCAGAGCGGTCATCAGCACCGGAGAGAGGCGTTCCAATCCGCCGCGGACGATCATCGACCGCGACCAGCTTTCGCCTTCTCGTTCCACCAGATACAAGTAGTGGTCCAGCAGCAGGATTCCGTTTCGCGTGGCGATCCCGCCGAGCGAGATCAATCCCACCAGGCTGGCGACGCTGAGCGTCTGTCCGGTGAACGTGATTGCGGCCACCGCGCCGATCAGGGCCATCGGCAGGGCGGCCATTACTTGCAAGGTGAGATTCACCGAGCGGAACATGGTGTATAGCGTCAGGAACATCCCGATCAGCGAGACCACGGATAGCACGGCGATAGTGTTGGCGGCCGACCGGCGGCTTTGGAACTGCCCACCGTACTCGATAAAATATCCGGTAGGCAACGACTGCTGGATTGGTTGGAGCCGCCGCTGGATTTCCTGCACCACATCGACCAGGCCGCGGCCGGAGACGTTGCATTGCAGGACGATTCTACGTCTCACCTGTTCGCGGTTGATGGTGTTTGGGCCGCCGGATTGGTATATCCTCGCCACCGAGCCAAGCGGAGCGGTTCCGCCCTCGGGAAGCTCCAGCGAGAGCCGGGCCACCGCGTCTATGTCCTCCCGATACGACTCGTCGAGACGGACGAAAAGGTCGATGACCTTCTGATCGAGAAGAACTTCCGAGACCACCTTGCCGCGCATGGCGGTCTCAATGAAACCGGCGACTTCTCCGGGAGTAAGTCCGCGGCGGGCCAGTTCGTGGCGGTCCAGTTCGATGCGTAACTGGGGGATCGTGACTTGCGGTTCGAGGACCAGGTCTTTCACGCCTTCGATGCCGGCGACGGCGTCTTTCATTTCCCGCGCTTTCGCCCTCATCAGGTCTAGGTCGTCGCCGAACAATTTTATGGCCACCTGCGACTGGACTCCGGAAAGCATGGCGGAGATCAGGTGTGCCAGCGGTTGCTCGACGCTGGTGACGATGCCGGGGATTTCGGTCATAGCGCAGCGAATGTCGTCGAGTATCTCCCCGCGACTGCGGCCGCTGTCGGGGTTGAAGCCGATGATGATTTCCGACATGTTCGCGCCGATTACGTGCTCGTCGAGTTCCGCCCGACCGGTGCGGCAGACGAGGGTTTCGACCCCCTCGATCTCTTTCAGTCTCCGTTGGACCATGCCGGCGACCTCTTTCGATCGCTGCAGCGAAGTACCCGGCGGCAGCAAAACGTTCAATTGGGCCACGCCTTCGTCGAACGGGGGCATGAAGTCGCCCTCCAGCCGCACAAACGCGACCACGCTCAGCGCCACCGCAACCGCTCCGAGGGCGAGAATCGTCTTGGGAAACCGCAGGCTCAAGCCGATTGCCTTCGCGGCCGGAACCTTCAGCAGCCGCAAGACCATGGATTCGCGCCGCCGGATCGCCGGAGCATTCGGCAGTAGCCAGTAGGAAAGGACCGGCGTGACCGTCAGCGACACGACCAACGACACCAGGATCGAAACGACGTAAGCGATACCCAACGGGGTGAACAGCCGCCCTTCCACCCCGGACAGAGCGAACAGCGGCACGAACACCAGCACGATAATCAGCGTGCTGAAGACGATAGAGTTGCGGATTTCGCAACTGGCCTCGAAGACCACCCGCAACGCCGGTTTTTTTATTCCGTTGGGTGGCACGTCCCTGAGTGCAGCGAAGGGCGTGGCTTCTTGCCCCACCACGCCCTTCGCTGCGCTCAGGGACGTGCCACCCTCCGCCGGCTCCGGATTGTCCAAAGCACGATTCTCGCGCAGCCGCCGAAAGATGTTTTCCACGTCGACGATGGCGTCGTCCACCAGTTCTCCGATGGCCACGGCCAGCCCGCCGAGCGTCATTGTGTTGATCGACATGTCGAACCATCGGAAAATGATCGCCGTAACGACGATCGACAGGGGGATGGCCGTCAGCGTGATGATCGTGGTGCGGAAGTTCAGCAGGAAAATCAACAGCACGATCGCCACCAGAATGCCGCCGTGGACGAGCGCGGTCTCGACGTTGTTGACGGCCAGGTCGATGAACTTCTTCTGCTGATACAACTCGGGGGCAATGCGTACGTCGGGCGGAAGCGACGATTTCAGCTCCTCCAAGGCGGCCAACACCCGTTCGGTCAAATCCCGCGTGTCGGCGCCGGGTTGCTTGTTGACCGTCAGCAGCACGGCCGGACCGCCGTCGAACGAGCCGTCGGGACGTTTGACCAGCGCCGCGGCGTCGCCCCGTTTGACCTCCGGTCCCTCGACCACGCGGGCCACCTGACTCAACAGCACCGGGCGGCCGTCGCGTATCTTGACCACCAACTCTCGCAGGTCTTCGACCGACCCGACTCGCCCCAAAACACGGACCAGATATTCGTTTGGCCCCTGGGCGTCGAGGTATCCGCCGGTGACGTTGACGTTGCTGCCGCGCAACGCCGCTTCTATCTCGCCGAGCAAAACGCCGTAGGAAAGCATCGCCTTCGGATCGACCAGCACCTGAAACTGTTTGCGTCCGCCGCCCATGACGAACACCTGCGCGACGCCGCTGATGGTCTGCAACCGCCGCCGCACGACCCAATCGGCAAGCGTGCGGATTTCCATCGGATCGGTCCGATCCCCCTCGCTCCAGAGGCCGACGATCATTATCTGGCCCATGACCGAGGAGATCGGGGCCAACTGCGGCTTAACGCCGTCGGGCAAACGGTCGGCCGCCAGCGAAACCTTCTCGGCCACTATCTGGCGGTTGACATAAATATTGGTGCCCCAGTCGAACTCGACGTTGATGACCGATACGCCCACGCCGGACGAGCTGCGCAGGGCCTGAACGCCCGTGGCCCCGTTGATCGCCGATTCCAGGGGGATGGTGATCTGGGCCTCGACCTCCTCGGGCGCCATGCCGGGCGCCTCGGTCATCACCGTTACCCGCGGTCGGTCGAGGTCTGGAAACACGTCGATCGGCAGATGAAAAAGCTCCCAGCCGCCGTAGCCGAGCGCCAGCATGGCCGCGGCAATAACCAACATTCGATGTTGCAGCGAGAAGCGGATGATTGAGTTTAGCATGGGAATATAAATGTCGAATGTCGAAATTCAAATGTCAAATGAATGTCAAATGACGAAATCAAAATGACGAAGTCCAAATCGCGGTAGGATTGGCTGTTTTCGACATTTGAATTTCGACATTCGACATTCTCTCCTAATGGTTATGCCCCGCGTGTGGGTCGGGCGCGGCGGCGGACTTGTTCTTCAACGCCAGGTGTATCTGGTACGCGCCGGCCACCACGACCGTCTTGCCGGGCGCGACGGCGCCGTCGTTGGCCAACACCACCGAATACTGGTCGCGGTACTCGACGCGGACGGCGCGGCGGTCGAAATGGCCGTCGTTCTTCTCGAACACGTAGGATTCGGCGCCGTCCCGTACCACGGCGTCGCACGGCAACACTATCCGCTCGGTCCATCGCTCGACCGGCACGAGCAATTCCAGCCGTTGGCCGAGCTTGAACCGCCACGAACAAAATCGGTGTCCATCCGGCGTGCGGCGGTCGCGGACCAGAGTGTTTGGCAGGCGCACGTGAAACACGAACGCCCGCGACTCCGGGGCAACCGTGTTGGCCAACGAGAAGATTTCAAGGTTTGGAACGGTTTGCCGCCGTCCGTCGGCGCCGGCGACCACCACTGAAACGCGCCATTCCTGGTTGGCGGCGTTTTCCAGCGATGGCACGTCCTGCTCGAAGGCCTTGCCCTCGATGAACAGATCGGAATAATCGGCCAACGTGCATAACGGTTCGCCGACCCGGACGTGTTGCCCTGGATCGACCTTCAATTCCTCCACTTGCAGCAAGGGCGGCGCGTCGGTTTTCGCCGTGGGGTCTTGCCGCGAGGGAACAAATACGGTTACCTTGCCGAGCAGCGAGCGATTGGTCACTATGCCGTCTATCTGGCTCTGCGTCAGGCCGTGTAAGAGTAGGCGTTGCTGTTGGGAGCGGAGCGCGGCTTCGAGTTTCTGCCGCTCATATTTCCGCTCCAGCAAGGTCTTGCCGGCCACGGCGCCGCTGGCGACGATTTTTTTCAGCCGGTCGATTTCCCTTTGCAACACGTCCAGTTCCTCGACGGTTTGCAGCAGCGCGGCCTGGGCCTCGACCACTTCCTCGTGGGTCAATCCCAGGTCGAACAGCGGCTGGCCCGCTTCGACCGCCTCGCCTTGCAGCGGATAAATCCGCGACACCACCCCGGTCAGCGGCGCGGCGACCTGCACGTGCGACCGCCCGGGCCGCTCGACCACCATCGCCGGCACCGAAATCGTACGCTCGAAAGGCCCTAGCTCCACCTTTGCCAACCGGACGCCGACGTTTTCCTGCGCCGCCGCGGTCAGCCGCACGGTTGCGGCCTCGTCGCAATCGTGCGATTCATGATCCGCTTCTTCATCGCCGGAGCCATGCTCCTCGTGTTCGTGGGCGTCGCACTTATCCGCGGGCAAATGTTCTTCATCGTGGCCCTCATGATCCGAAACCATGGCCGACATACCGACGAGCCGCCGGACCTCGGGCAGCCAGCGGTTCATCGTGGCCGCGCTTACGATCGCCGCCAAAACCAATCCGCCAAGCGCCCAACGCTTAACGTGTGATAATAAATGGGAATTGCCTGATGGCATGGAACTGTTCTCCAAAAAATGATCGAGCCGGGGACTTGGCGACGCCACTTTGTTCAGCTTGGATTATTCATCAGGGGTGCCATGGGTAAGCGCGGCTTACCCATGGCACCCGATTTCAGCTTCTGTGAATCATCCCGGCTAAACTACGCGACATTCAAGGGAAGGCCGCAAAGCGGTGTCAAAGCAGCAAAACCCGATCCAGGAGATGAAGCCGCAGAGGCGGCAAGAGGGCGTCCGGCTCGAAAATCGGTTCCGTGCGGACGCTTGCGATTACAGCCGGCAGGCAGCCCGAAAGGGGCGCGACCGACAAGGCCGCAATGTCGAGTTGCAACCGGTGCCGATCCCATTTGGTCGGACCGAGAAAAATGTACGCGTTTCCCTGACAGACGTGCCGCTCGTGATTTTCCGATTCGTTCGAGCCGCAACCGTCCACGCAATGGTCTTTGTGACGGTCCGGCGATTCGATCGACGGCGCCGAATCGCGATCCCCCGCAAGGGCGTGTGCGTGGTGCAAACAGCAGCCTAGCACCGTATGCAGCGCCAACAACGCGGCAGTCAAATTCGAGAGGAAACAGTGCATAACACCTAAATTATATCTACCTCTCGCGCGGGAGTCAACGTTACTGCAAGCTATCGTCCAGCAAATCCCCCTCGATGGATACAGTCGCCAATCGCAATTCGCGGAGGGTCTCGACGTAAGCCAAATTGACCCGAAAAAAGGTCCGCTGGGCAGTCAGTAAAGTAACGTACCCGAACTCTCCTTGACGATAGCCCACCGTCACCAATTCCAACGAGGTTTGGGCATTGGGAAGTATCTCGCGGGCGTACTTTTCAGCTTGCCAGCGGGCATTTTCGTACCGCTCGAACACCATCGCCAACCGTTGCTGCAACTCCAAGGCCACGCGCCGCACCTCGCCACGCGCCGTGACCAACTCCATCTGGGCCTTGCGAATGTTTCCCTGATTGCGATTGAACAGTGGCAGCGCGACGCCGACCGCCACCTCGGCGATCGTGTCGCGGGTAGCGTTGTCGTAGAGTACTCCGGCCTGCAAGTCGAGGTTCGGAATCCGCTCGGCCAACTCTCGCTCCACGCGGGCTTCGGCCCGGGCCACGCCGGCACGCGTTTCGGCCAGCACGGGACTGTTGCCAAGCACGCGACCGAGCGACTCTTCCCAGGTCAATCTTGCGAGGCCGTTCTGAATCTCGCCCGACAGCGGCACCGGCTGCATGTCGGCCACGCCGACCACTACCGCCAGGTTTCGCCACGCGGCACGGCGCCGGTTGCGAGCTTTCTCGGCCAGGATATGGGCGGAATCGGCCTCGATCCGGGCCTGGAGCACGTCCACCCTGCTGACTTCCTGCGCCCGGAACAGTTCTTCGGCCGCGCGCACGCCTTCTTGCCCCACGCCGACTAACCGCCCGGTAAGTTCGACCGTCCGTTGGGCCACCAAGACCTCATAGAATGCTTGACGGACGTCGTTCAACACCCGGCCATTCTGCGCCGCCCAGGCATATTCGGCTTGCTGGAGCGCGTGTGCCGCCACATCGCGATTGCGCCGCAACTTCCCGGCGGTCACGAACTCTTGTCCGAATGCGGCGCCCTGCTGGCCGGCTTGCCCCTCGTCATTCATTTCGTGGGCTTCGTAACCGACGTGGGGATTCGGATAAAGGCCCGCCTGAACCCACTCCGCGCGCGCCGCCTGGATCCGTGCCGCGGCTTGGGCAAGCGTGGGGTTGTATCGCCGGGCAATCTCCTCGAACTCGGCCAACTCCATCCCCCGACGCCGTTCGGAAGGCACCGGCAAGTCCGCCGATCTTGGCATCGGGGCGATCGGTTTTCGGGCGGCTGTTAGTCGCGGTGTTGGGGCGGCAGTTGCACTGCCGCCCCCCCAATGCAGCGTGTGCCCGCCAAGTCGCGGGGCGTTCGAGCCGTAGTCCTCGCCAAGAGCAGCGCTCGCGAGGAGAACCTGCATCGCCACGGCCAACGGAAGTATTACCCGGTTGTATTGCATCGCTTCATTTGAACAGTGTGCGCAGACGCGCCCAGTAATGAAGTGTCGGATAATTGTGCGGATGGAATGGACTATTCCACGAAAACCGGAGTAAACGATTGGCCGCGATAGTAAACATAGAGAAGCAGCGCATAGTGGGGCGAGAGGGAAGTTTGCGGACTCGGGATGCGGAAACTGTTGTGTCTTGCCGCTCCTAACGATAGACTGCGGGAGCATACACATCCCTCCTTTCCACTCACCTCTTGCGAGAGCAATATCATGCCTCTTAGTCGCCCCTGGATTGGTATTGGTGCCTGGCTTGTTATGACTGCCATTGCAACTGCGGCACCGATAAAGGCCCTGATAGTCGATGGCCAGAACGCCCACAATTGGAAAGAAACCACACCCATCCTGAAACAGCTCTTGGAGGAAACCGATCTGTTTTCGGTTGACGTGGCCACGACGCCACCGAAGGGGAAGGATCTCAGCCAATTCCGACCGACTTTCGCTGCATACGATCTTGTGGTGTTGAACTACCAAGGCGATGACTGGCCGGAAGCTACCCAAAAGGCCTTTGTCGACTATGTGAATAACGGCGGTGGCGTGGTCTGCTACCACTTCGCCGCCGCGGCCTTTCCGAAATGGCGGGAATACAATCAGATTATCGGCGTGGGCGGTTGGGGTAACCGCGACGAGACTGCCGGGCCATACCTCTGTTGGCGCGACGGCAAGATCGTCCGCGCCACTGAGCCGCCGGGAAAGGCAGGTTTTCACGGGCCACAACAGACTTTTCAGGTAGAGGTTCGCGACCCCGATCATCCCATCACCCGTGGCCTGCCAAAGGCATTCATGCACACGGCTGACGAACTATATTGCCGGTTACGCGGGCCGGCCGAAAACGTCACCGTGCTAGCCACGACGTTCGCACCAAAACAAAAGGGAGGGACGGACGAACACGAGCCGATGCTGATGACCATTACCTACGGCAAAGGGCGCGTGTTTCACACCGCCTTGGGCCATGCCGGCGAACACTTGAAAAGCGTGGCGTTCAGCGCTACTTTTCAGCGAGGCGCGGAATGGGCCGCCACGGAAAAAGTAACCCAACCGGTACCCGCCGATTTTCCCGGCCCCAACAAGGCAAGCGTCCGCCAAATCATTGCCAAGCCGAGTCGCTCCGCCGACCAGTGGGTTGTTTATGAAGGCGGCGATGGACCCGGAAAAGGAAAACACCTCGTGCTGGTCTCCGGCGACGAGGAGTATCGTTCGGAGCAGATGTTGCCGCAGTTGGGCAAAATCCTCGCCGCCCGACATGGTTTCAAATGCACCGTGCTGTTCGCCGTCGATCCGGCCACCGGCATGATCGACCCGACTTGCAACTCGAACATTCCCGGGCTGGAGGCGCTCGATTCAGCGGATCTGATGATCATTTCCACTCGTTTCCGCGATTTGCCCGACCGGCAGATGCGGCACATCGTCGAGTACGTTGCGTCGGGCAAGCCAATCGTCGGCATCCGCACGGCCACCCACGCCTTCAACATTCCCGCCGGCAAGACCTACGTCATGTACAGTTTCAACAGCAAGGACTGGAAGGGCGGTTTCGGCCGGCAAATTCTCGGCGAGACCTGGATCCGCCACCACGGCTCGCACGGAAAAGAGAGCACCCGCGGCGTGGTTGCCCCCGGGGCCGAAAACAATCCGATCGTCCGCGGTTGCGAGGACATCTGGGGACCGACCGACGTTTACACCGTGCGTTTGCCTTTGCCCGGCGACAGCAAGCCGCTTGTACTCGGCCAAGTCCTCTCGGGCATGAAGCCAACCGACAAACCCCTCGAAGGTCCGAAGAACGATCCGATGATGCCCGTCGCCTGGACAAAGACGTATCAAGGCGCTAAGCTCCAAACGGGTCGTGTTTTCACGACCACTATGGGTTCCGGCCCCGATTTTCTGAGCGAGGGTTTTCGGCGATTGTTGGTCAACGCCGCCTACTGGTGCGTTGGACTGGAAGACAAGATACCGCTCCGCGCGGAGGTCGGTTTTGTCGGCCGATACGAGCCGTCGCCGTTCGGTTACTTCGATAAGAAGAACGCGACCGTCAAACCGTCGGACCACGCGATGTAGAAAAAAAGCCCACGGGCTGCAACCCGTGGGCTTGGACGTTGGGGACGATCGCCTTGCTGTTTCATCTGTCTCCGACCCCGCTTAGAACCCGAAACCGAACGACAGTCCTCGGCCGCGATAGTAGAAATTGTAGCTGGGCGCGGGTGCGTAGTGCCGATAATGCGGCGCCGGCCTGTACCGATATCGATACGGCGACACGGGGACGTACATCTGCGGCCGCGTCAAGACCGTCCCCATCAATACACGCGGCGGCATAACCGGGGCACCACGATAGCCGTAGAAATGTCCGTGCTTGGGTCCGTGCCTGGGACCGTGGTGGTAGCCGCGCGCCTCGGCGGCATTGGCTGCCACGAACAGGATTGCCAGGGCGGTCAGCGTTAATGCGACTCGTTTCATGACTTTGCTCCTTGTCGAATTGGGGGAGAAACTTCTTTTCTGGAAATCATGGTACCGCATATACCGTGCCAAAGGCAATGGCGAGTTGCCGTAAAGTATCGCAGACAAAGAAGATACGCAAACCAGCAGCCTGTCGTTGGCGGCAGGTGCTTGCGGCGATGTGTAGTCGATACGATTCGGCGTCGTGTCGATTTGACTGCGCCGCGATCGCCGCTCTAGCCGACAGTCGGCTTGTTCCAGGCGGATGTTCGGCTTCCAGGTCAGTTGACCTACCACCGCCGGGCGTCTAACTTGAAATCTATGTCGTACCGAGTAACGCTCATCGTGGCGATCCTGTCGGTTTTTACGGGCAGCATCCTGGCCAATAAGCAGCTCAGCAAGCCGCTCCGTCTGGAGTACACGCCCCGCTGGGATTGCCGGCGGATCGTGTCGATGGCCCCCAGCATCACCGAAACACTGTACGCCCTGGGACTCGGGGACCGAGTGGTAGGGGTGACGAGGTATTGCGAGTATCCGCCGGATGTCCGCGATAAAGCCCGCGTCGGGGGATATTTCGACCCGAATCTGGAAGCCATCCTGACGTTGAAACCGGATCTGGTTATCATGCTCGAAGAGCATGCTGAATCCATGCCGGCGATGGATAAGCTCAAACTGGAAACGCTGGTGGTCAGCCATAAGACCATCGACGGGATCATCGATTCGTTTCGGGCGATCGGCCGCCGTTGCGGCAGAGGGCCGGATGGCCGGTGGATGGCCCGCGAGTTTAAGGATCGGCTCGAGCGAATTCGCGCCAAGACGCAAGGACTTCCGCGGCCGCGGGTGCTGTTCGTGCTCGATCGGACTTTTGGACGCGGCCATTTGACCGATGTTTACGTCGCGGGGGCCGACGATTTCTTCGACACGATCATCGAATTGGCCGGCGGTCGGAACGCGTGCCGGGTTCGAAGCGTGCGGAATCCGGTCGTCTCGCCGGAAGGACTTCTTCGGCTCGATCCCGACGTAATCGTCGATCTGGTGCAACCGGATAAGCTCAAAAAACACGGCCAGCAGACAATCCGCGCCGACTGGAAGGAATTGTCGCGGATAAAGGCCGTCTATAGTGGTCAACTGTTGATATTCGAGAAGAGTTACGCCTGCATCCCCGGTCCACGGTTGATCCAACTGGTGGAAGACCTGGCCCGTGTGCTTCATCCCGGGGTGGAGTGGGAGAAGAGGGGAGAGCGATGAGTAGGTTATGCTTCAGCATAACACTTTGGTTTTCCGTTATGCTAAAGCATAACCTACCCCGATAACTGTGTGAGTAATTAACCGATCCAACCCATGCGTAATCTGAACACCAACGTCGTGCTTGAGGCCCGCAAGTTCTCTTGCCGAATCGCGGGCAAGCCGATCCTGCGCGACATCTCGCTTCAGATCCGCCGCGGCGAATACATCTCGATCGTCGGTCCCAACGGCGCCGGCAAGACCACGCTTCTGCGGGCCTTCGACCGGATGCTGATCGGCGAGATTTCGGGCGAGTTGGACATCTGCGGGATGCCGTGGGAGGAGTGGAAGCAATCGGATCTGGCCAAGCTGGCGGCGCTGGTGCCGCAGGCGGACAGCCGCGTGATTCCGTTTACCGTCGAGCAGTTTTTGCTCATGTGCCGCTACCCTTACATGAATCCCTTTGCCTCGCTGCATCCGAACGACCGCAAGGTGGTGCGCGAGGCGATGGTGGGGACCGGCACGAGCGCCTTCGCCAAACGGCGGATGGACACGCTCAGCAGCGGCGAGCGGCAAAAGGTCTACATCGCCTCGGCCTTGGCCCAGGGCGCCCATATATGGCTGATGGATGAGCCGACCACCTTTCTCGACTACCATCATCAGGCCGATATCCTTTCGCTGATCGCTTTGGCGAACAAGGAGTTCGACGTGACGGTGGTTGCCGTCACGCACGACCTGAACCACGCGGTTTTGGAGAGCGACCGGATAATCGCCTTGCGCGAGGGGGAACTGGTTTTTTACGGTACGCCCGACCTGATAATGAAGCCCGACGTACTCAAGCGGGTTTACGGCGCTCCGCTGCTGCTGGTCGACCATCCGAAAGCGGGCTTGCCGATGATCGTGCCCCGCATGACACCCGAACAAGACAAGGAGCTGGCCAAGTGGCGAGCCAAGGCCCGAGAGAAGATGAAATAGGTCCCAGTTGGACGATCGGCACGATGTTTGGGCTGGCCGTGCTGGCGGTCGCCTGGGCGCCGTTCTGGGGTATGGAACATATCCCCTTCGACGCGCTGTGGGGCAGCGCGGACGATTCCACAACGTACATTCTTTGGAGCTTGCGCATTCCACGGGTGTTGATGGCCTTCATGGCCGGCGCCGCACTGGCCACCAGCGGAATGGTCTTCCAGGCGATGTTCCGCAACCCGCTGGCCACGCCGTTCACCCTTGGGGTCTCGAGCGGGGCATCGCTGGGCGCGGCCCTCTGCTACCAGTGCGGCTGGAGCTTCGCCGTGTTGGGCGTCTCCGGCGTCTCGATCAGCGCCTTCATCGGCGCGTTGGTCTCGATCGTACTGGTCTACGTGCTGACCTCCACCAGCCGGCAAGGCTCCTCAACCGCCACGATGCTGCTGGCCGGCGTGGCCATCAGTTTCTTCTTCTCCAGCCTGATTCTGTTTCTGCAATACATGAGCGATTTCACCCGCTCCTTCCAGATGCTCCGCTGGGTGATGGGCGGATTGCAAAACATCGTCGGCTTCTCCGACGTGCTGAACGTGTTCGCCTTCGTCACCTCCGGCTGCCTGATCACCTGGTACTTGCTGCTGGACCTGAATCTGCTCAGCACGGGCGAGGATTTCGCCTTCAGCCGCGGGGTGAACGTCAGTCGGGTGAAAGCGCTGCTGTTTTTCAGCGTCTCATTGATGGTCGGCGCGGTGGTGGCGATTTGCGGTCCGATCGGGTTCGTGGGCCTGATGGCGCCGCACATCTGCCGGCTGTTGATTGGCCCCGACCATCGCCGGCTGTATCCGGCCACGCTCCTTTTCGGCGGCGCGATGCTGGTCGTCTGCGACACGATTTCCCGAACGCTGTTGGCGCCGACGGAATTGCCGGTAGGAATTCTTACCGCCCTGGTGGGAGGCCCCTTCTTCCTCTGGTTGCTGCTGGCGCGGCGGCGCGATCTGGGCGCCGTTTAAACCACCCACGGTCGTTATTTAGCCCCGGGGTGAATACCCCTCGTTGTTCTACACAAATGGTTGAGCGGTGATTCGTCCCGGATGGACGGGTGACAATAGCCCAGCAGTTCACAGGATTATGCATCCGCTATCATTGCTATCATATTGGTGTTGAAAAATAGGGACTTACGTCAACGGTTGTGATGATCATCATTTCAGATTTTTATGAAAATTGTTGAACTGGCATGACA
>CBDAFL010000127.1:0-1576 GCA_965195225.1 uncultured Thermoguttaceae bacterium | reverse complement strand
TGTTGGCGTCAAGTAGAACTGTCCGGTTTTGTAGCTAATAGGTTGTCCGCTTTTTCGTATTGAAGGAAGCCCGGGTTTTCGCCGGGTTTTCTTCGTTTCCGGGGTTGGCGGCGGAATTACGCGGTCGCCCGGAGCATGTTCCCGATCAGGTTGCCGGTCGGGTCGTACACTGCCAGTTTCCTCGGCCCGTGGAAGATGCCGAGCGAGCCGTCGTTGTACCGGTGGACGCGGACTTTGGCCTTGATGTAGTGGCACCGGTACTTGTCTGGCGGTATCTGGAGTTTTATCCCCTCGAACGAGACGCAGTTGTCGTTGCCGACGGTTCGCTCATGCTGCTCACAGAGGATATCGTTCAGATCGGGACCACCCCACTCGACGAAGGCGCTTCCCGGTTCAGTCGGTTCGACCATGAACTCCACGTTGAATGCGGGAAGATAGCTGTCCCGGATATACCGGTTGGCCTCTTCCATCGTTGTGATCCCGTACAGCGCCAGCTCCTTTATGAGGCGGTCCTGGTGTGTCCGGAAGAACCGCTCGGATCGTCCCCTGGCTTCGGGCGAATACGCTGCGATCATCTCGATGCCAAGATGCTTAATGGCGCGTCCGAACTGGGTCGGGCTCTTTTTATCGACCTTGCCCCCGGCTTCCGGCGTGTGCCAGTAATGGCTTCCCCGGTCGGAGTAGAACGAACAGGACAGTCCCTTTTTCTCGATGACCTCCCGAATGCCTTGGAAACTGCTTTGCGTGCCTTCCTCCGCCACAAAGAACATCGCGTATTGCTCGCTGTTGGCATCGTCCATGGTGACGATCAGATCCCACATCTGGCCCGGCACCCACTCGTGGCGGCTTCCGTCCTGGTGGATCATCATGCCGGGCATCGGGGCGCGATCCCGGCGCTTGCGATGGGTTCCCTTGCGCTTCTCCCGCTTGCGCAGACCGGCGTCCTGGAGCCGGGCCTTGACCCATGTGTAGCCACGGCTTCCTCCGCGGGGGCGGTAGTAATGCGAGAAGAAGTGCTGCGCGGTCCAGCCGTCATACGTGCGCCGGTAGGCATCGACCGCATCGCTGACCTCCTCGGGCGGCGCCTTCCGGTGGGAGGGTTGGAGCAACCGCTGGTCACGCAGTGCATCCAGGCCGCCATCTTCGTACCGGTCCACATATCGCCGGAACGTCCGCTCGGTCACGCCGAGGAGCCGGCCCGCCTCCTCTTGAGTCAATCTGCGTTCGCTCCAACGGTCATACGCTTCCTGAAATCGTCTCATACGGGTCTCCTGTAGCCACTCCGTTCGCCTCATGTTCACCCCCCACACAGATGAAACACGAACCGGACAGATCATGTGCTACAAAACCGGACATATCATGTGCTGCCAACATCTCAGGATCCGCGGTTGACGCCGGAAACCCCTTGCGTTACTATGACTTTTCTCTCGGACGCGCCCTTAGCTCAGCTGGATAGAGCACTTGACTACGAACTGTTGATGCGCCCTCCCGCATCCTCCCGTCTTTCCAGCGTTTTCAGCCGGTTAGGTCCTACGCCAAGTGGACAGGAAGTGACAGGAGAACGCAAACCCGGCGC
>CBDAFL010000126.1:0-2248 GCA_965195225.1 uncultured Thermoguttaceae bacterium | reverse complement strand
CCTGGGGTGTTCAGTTTGCCCGTGTCAATGCCAATCGGGGTGATCCCGTTTTTGTTCCGGGTTTCGGTCGAGAGAAGGCTTGTTTGCGTTGGGATTGGATGGTCGTTCCGAGGTTGGTTTGTTCCCACCTCGTCAACGCCGAGCCTTGAATCGTTTGCAACGCCGTGCGTACGCAGCCTACCGTAACACGACCGACGAAAGCACCGATGGACAGCAACATACTCGTCGCGCCAAACTGACCCTGCTCGCCTTGCAGCGTCTTGTATTTGCCGATGATCGATTCTAACACTTCGCTGCTGCCAGGCAAGCGTTGCGTCTGGGGCACGTGCAACGCTTGCTCCTTCACGAATTCCAACAGCTTCCCGCTCAGACGATCCGCCAACGGATTCGCTGCCACTGGCGGCAGCCGCTCGCGAAGTTCATCTTCACTTCGCGCGCGGTACCCTTCTCGGCGAATCAGCGACTCGGCCGTTTCGATCACCTGCATCGCCTGCTCCCAACGTCGTAGCGGCTGGCGGTACTCGCGCAGCCACGCCAGTTTCTCTTCGATGCGATCTGCGTCGAGTTCGCGTCCTGTTGGCCGCGGCTCGTCCAGCCACTCGAGTACCTTCACACCCCAAGCCACCAAGGTGTCCGCGTTCATGTAACGAGCCTTGCCGCGCTGCTGAGGCGGATTGCAAAACGCCAACTCCGTCTGGTACACCTGCCGCTTCATCTGGTTGGCCCGCTTGGCGAACGCCGTCCACAGCGGATCGTGTTCCAACTCTCGCTTCAGCAGACTGGCCGTTTTGTGCTTGATGTCATAAATCCAAACGACCTCGCCGTGCCGCTCTTGGAACAACGCCAAGCCGCGATGCAGGTCACGGCCGTCGTCGCTGACGATCACCCGGGGAACACCCGTGCGAGCGGTCGCCGATTCAAGCTGCTCGTCGACGACCTCGCCCGTGGAAGTACGCACCGGCCAGAGCCCGATCAATTCGACATCCTCATGCGACAGCGTGCGGTTCTCCCGCTGCTGCCACGCGCCGAGTCGAAAGCCGACGAGGATCATACATTTGAGTTCGCCGATTTGGACCGTATGATCCACGATCCATACCCAGTCATCGCCTTTCTCCAGCGGCCGTTGGAGTTGGTACAAGCCGAGTCGCAGCAGCCAACTACGCACGGTTGTCGGGCTGGGCACTTCGTGCTTCCCACCGAGCAGGCGGCTGATCCATCCCGTCGCCAAGGCGGCGCCGCGCAACGAGCCTCGACCCTCAAGCATCAGCCATAGGGCCCCGGCGATTTGTCCCAGAGCATAGTGATGGTTCGCCACCGGCGTGCCCCAGTCTTTTGGTTCGAGGTATTCGGCAAGCGACCGTTCGATCCGCGTGGTGCTGCCGTCCGCTAGCGATGCTAAGCTAGCTTGCGGTGGCCCCCTTTTTAGACAGCGTTTCAAGCTGAGCCTGAAGTTTCTGATTCTGGGCCTGGAGATATTCACGTTGGGCTTGAAGTTGCTCGCGCCCGGTCTCGGATTCTTGATAGCGTTGCTGCCACAGATTGCGGTTCTTCTGTAGGTTATCGAATCTGCGTTTGATCAGCTTGAGTTCATACTTGACTTGCTGGCATTTCTCTTTCCACTTGTCGCGGCTCGATTGGAAGAACGCAACCAATTTCCGCAAGGGACTTCGAAACTCCGTATCCGCCATGATTCCATTCCCTCCATCAGCTTGTGATCACTTCAACACACAAGCCATAATGGAACAGAAACAAGTATTCCTGGGAACACCAAATCAAAGCAAAAGCAAACAAACTGAACACCCCAGGCCAGGACCCTATTTGGAAAGATAGGACGACCTGCCAATAGCCTATCCTGCCAAATAGGGTATCGCGGTAGGAACGGCCCTTGCGGGCCGCCCCCCGCGCAGATCCGTACGTGAGGAACTATCTCATACGGCTCCTCCCTCGGGTATGACGGTCGGGTGAATTCGCATTCACCGCACTTGCCGTACACATTCCAGCCGCTTGACTTGCTGTTATGGCGCTGAGTCCTTGGCAAGGCCCTCTGGTTTGTGTTTCCCTTGGGTGATCCCCTTTCCTCCACGAGCTCCGCTACCAGAGTTCTGGTTTTGTTCGCCCACTTCGCAGGTACTATGGAATCATCCGACTTCCTATTGGCGTTCATGTCAGCATTACCGTCGGAGACGTTTTCTGACCGTTCCGTCGGGCGGCGAGTATTCCTCGTTGCTCAACGGAAACCAATAGGATC
>CBDAFL010000125.1:0-16481 GCA_965195225.1 uncultured Thermoguttaceae bacterium | reverse complement strand
TAAAAAACTCTACCCCTTTGGCCCCCCGCCCGAGAAAAGGCGGCATAAAGGCATCCTTTGCTACAAGTATAGGGCCTCAGAGGCCGGTTGAGAAGGAGCAGCTACCAGTCCGTTGAAAAAGTCGGTTTTCGAGAGTTCGGGTGCCACTGCTGGCTTGTCCAGCAGTGTTTTCCCGAGTGTTTCTCCCCGCACTGCTGGGCAAGCCAGCAGTGGCACCCTTTTCCAACGGGCTGCTAAGGACTGACCCATTCTTCTATTGATTTGCCGGGGGTGGCGGTTGTATACTGCCGCCCTAAGTTGGGGCGTACCCTTATCATGCGCTTTGTGATAGGTCGCGTCTGGAGGAGCGCGCTCAGGATTGAGCAGGGAGGCTCAAGTGACCGGGTATCTATCGAGTATTTGGCGGCTGCGGCACTTCTGGATGGCCCTGGTACGCATCGACCTCCGCAAACGCTACCGGGGAACCGTTATCGGCATCGGCTGGTCGCTGTTGCAACCGATAGCCATGACGGGCGTCTTGTGTTTGGTCTTCAGCCAGATTTTCGGCCAATCGATCCGCGAGTTCGCGCCGTATCTGCTGACCGGGTTGACGTTTTGGGGATTCATCACGGCCGTGGTGATGCAAGGATGCCAGAGCTTCTTTCAGGGTGAATCCTACATCCGCCAACATCCCGCGCCGCTGGCGATCTATCCGTTGCGGACCACCCTGGGCGCGGGCTTCCATTTTCTGCTGGGATTCGCCATCGCTTTGGTGTTCGTTTGGTGGGTCAATGGGTTCGGGAACCTTCCGGCACTGGTTAGTCTTGTGCCCACGTTTGTGCTGCTGTTTGTCATCGGCTGGTCGTTGGCGGTGTGTATGGGCGTGGCCAACGTGCTTTTTCAGGACTCGCAGCACCTGATCGGAATCGTCATGCAAATGTTGTTCTATTTGACACCGATCTTGTACCCTCCCCAAATGATGCTGGACAAATCGCCTCACTTCGCGCTGATATTCAACTACAATCCCTTCGCCGTGTTGTTAGAACTGATCCGCAAGCCGCTTCTGGACGGCGAGCTTCCATCGCTTTGGGCGATAGGCGCAAGCTCGTTGTTCGGGCTGTTGACCGTCTGTGCCGCCATGTTGGCCTTGCGATGCTTTGAAAAGCGAATGATCTTTTACCTCTGACGCAATGACGCTGATTAAATTAGACGATGTCGGGCTAAAGTTCCAGGTGCGCCGCGCCGGCCGGGTCAGTTTCAAGGACTACCTGCTCCACGGACTGTTCCGCCGCTCGAAAAAGACCTCCTTCGAGGTCCAGGCACTGGAAAACATCAACCTCACGGTCGAGGAGGGGGACCGGCTGGGGATTATCGGTCCCAACGGCGCCGGCAAAAGCACACTGCTGAAGTTGCTGGCCGGCATTTACCCGCCCACCAGCGGCCGGCGAAAGGTCGTCGGGCGGATCAGCTCACTGTTCGACATCGCTCTCGGATTCGAGGGCGACGCCAACGGCTGGGAAAACATTATGTATCGCGGATACCTGCAAGGCGAGACGCCGCGCTCGATCCGCGAAAAAATTCAGCCCATAGCCGAATTCAGCGAGTTGGGCGACTTTCTGAACATGCCCGTCCGCTACTATTCGTCAGGCATGAAAGTGCGGCTGGCCTTTTCCATCGCCACGGCAATCGCGCCGGAAATCCTCATCGTCGACGAAGTCCTCTCGGCCGGAGACATGGCCTTCCAGACGAAAGCCCGCGAAAGGATGAAGTCGCTGATGTCCAGTGCGCGGGCGGTAATCGTCGTAAGCCACGACATGAAGTCGTTGGAACTGATGTGCGATCGTGTGCTGTGGCTCGACCACGGCAAGATGCGGTCGATTGGTCCGGCCGAGGAGATTATCAAGGCGTACACGCAACAAAACGATCAGGAAGAGAAACGGCAGGCGGCATGAGAGGGGAGAGAGAAAAGTGAGGAGAGAAGAGAGAAGAGTGAAGAGAGAGAAGGAGTTGATAATGGAACCTTGTGATCGCAAGGCGATGGTTGCCGGTTGGGGTGGCAGTTGTACTGCCGCCCCCTCACGGGAAAGCAGGGATGGCAGTACAACTGCCGTCCCAATGTTGCTCCGAGATTCTCCTTTCCCTCTTCTCTCTTCTCTCCTCACTCTTCCCTCTTCTCCCTTTTGATCCATTTGGAATACCTTGGCAATTCACATGCGGTTACTCTACTTTTCACCCGTTGCAGCCGACAGTTATGCCCAGCGACCGCACTTCATGGTGCGCGCCTGGCTCGAATGGGGCGCGGAGTCGGTGCTGTGGGTGAATCCGTATCCTTGCCGTTTGCCACGGTGGCAAGATTTGCGTCGCGGCCCGGGACTATCCAATCAGGCGTCGCCGCGCGATCCGCGCATCCGGGTGATGAACGTGCCCGCCTTGCCCATCGAGCCGTTGCCGCTTGGGGCGTGGCTGAATCGACGTCTATTGGGCAGGAAAGCATGGCGGAAGATCGAACGATACGCGGCCGACGGGCAAACGATCGTCGGCGTTGGCCGCCCATGCGCGCTGGCGTTGGCCGCCCTCGGCGAGTTGCAACAGTCGGGCAGTTTTTACGACGCGATGGACAATTTCCCGGAGTTTTACGGCGGCCTTTCCCGCCGCGCCATGCTCCGTACCGAACAGGCCGTCGCCGAGCGAGTGGACTTGATTGTGGCCTCGTCCACCTTCCTGGCCGACAAGTTCGTCCGACGCGGCCTGCGCGTGGAAAAAGTGCTGAACGCCTGCGAAGACGCTGTCTCCTCATCTCCTTGTCTCCTTGCCTCCTCGTCTCCTCCTCTGCCCGTCCTCGGCTACGTCGGCTGCATCGGCCGCTGGTTCGATTGGCCGTTGGTGATTAGATTGGCCCGGGCGATGCCGGACGCTAGATTGGAGTTGGTCGGACCGTGCGTGGTCAAACCGCCGGAGAAATTGCCGGGGAACATACGGCTGCTGCCAGCCTGCAAACATTCGGCGGCGGCCGGCCACTTGGGACGTTTTTCGGCGGGCTTGATCCCGTTCGTGGGCAACGCCCTGACGGCCGGAGTGGACCCGATCAAATATTACGAGTACCGCGCCGCCGGACTGCCGGTGCTTAGCACGAGTTTCGGCGAAATGGCGATGCGCGGCCGCGAAGAAGGGGTGTTTTTCCTGGATCAAAGCGAAAACCTGGCGGAAGTCGTTCGGGCGGCGCTGGGACGGCGCGTCGAGCCGGCCGAAACCAATCGTTTCCACCGCGAAAACGATTGGCGCTGCCGCTTTCAGGGTAGCGGGTTGCTCGCATTACTATGTGCGTCGCGCAGAAGGCGCGCGGCTTAATCAGTTGTCAGTTTTCAGTAGTCAGTTTTCAGTAATCAGTTATCAGCAATTTGCCCTCAGTAATCTTCCGGAAACTGACTACTGAAAACTGACTACTGACTACTCCTAAGTTCCAGCAACGGATTGCATCATGGACTCGTTGGCGTTGACATCCGCGGTGGCCTTCACTGCGTCGCTGGCGTTGACGGCTGCGGTGCGCGCGGCGGCGCGGCGATGGGGTATCGTAGACAAACCCGACGGCCGACGCAAATTGCACGGCCGGCCGGTCCCGCTCTGGGGCGGCGTGGCCGTCTACGGAGCCACGGTGCTGGGACTGCTGGCTACCGGATTCGGCGCAGGCGCCACCGAGGAGTACACCGAGCTTTGCGCCGCGTGGATGCTCGCCGCGGGCTTCGTCTGTCTGGTGGGAAGCTTCGACGACCGGTTCGATCTCTCCGCGCGGGTTAAGTTGCTCCTGCAAATCGTCTCGGTGCTGCCGATAGTTTTGATGGGATACTACGTTGATCGCATCGTCGCCTTCGGCTACCCGATCGAGTTGGGATGGCTGGGCGTTCCGCTGACGATACTCTGGCTCTTGGGGTGCATAAACGCGCTGAACCTGATCGACGGGATGGACGGGCTGGCTTCGATAGTGGGCCTTTCCACCGCCGCCATGTTGGGCGTGATCGCCGTCGGCGAGGGACACCCGCACGTCGCCGCGATGGCCTTCATCCTGGCCGCGTCGCTGGCCGGGTTCCTCGTCTACAACCTGCCGCCGGCCAGCATATTCCTGGGCGATTCGGGCAGCATGGTGATCGGTCTGAGCATCGGCCTGTTGGGGATTCAAGGGTCGTTGAAGACCTCGGCCACGCTGGCCATTACGGCCCCGGTGGTGGTGATGACCTTGCCGATGTTCGACATTGCCGCGGCGTTGGTCCGCCGTCGGCTGACCGGTCGGCGGTTCGACGCTCCCGATCGGCGACACATCCACCACCTGCTGCTCGAACGCGGTTGGACGCCATGGCAAGTCCTTTGCCTGTTGGGGGCGTTGTGTTTGACAATGGGCGGGGCGGCCACCGCCGCCACGATCTTCCGCCTAGACGCCCTGGCCTGGATCGCCGCCATTACCCTGATCGTATTGATGGTCCGCCTACGGTTGTTCGGCCACCACGAGTTTGCTTTGATTAAACTTGCCGTTCTCCGAACGCTGAGGACGTATTCCGGTTATGCCAGGAGCCTGATGCGGCGGTCAGATGCACGGCACATGGATAAGCCGACCGTTCTTGAAAAGCCGAGCGACGATGAAACATATTCCGATCAACGCAAAGCCGCGTAGAAGTAGTGGATAGTGGGTAGTGAAGATTGTTGGTTCGGCAGTACAACTGCCAAATCAACAGGCTTACCAAGAAAGTCATATCGCTTAATTAAACGCCGCGTGGGCGCGGCGGCCAAACACTACCCACTATCCACTACCCACTATCCACTACCCACTATCCACTACCCCCATGCCCCCACTCGACCTCGACATCGGCGTAATCTTCACGCACGAGCGCGAGCTGATGCCGCGGCTGCTGACGACGATGGCGGCCTCGGGCCAGGGGCTGCGAATGAGGCTGCTGCTGGTCGACAACGCCTCGTCTCAGGGCGTTGAACAGTGGCGGGGACATTTCGACGATACGCTCGTTCTGCGAAACAACCGCCGCTTGTCTTACGCCGCCAACCTGAACCGCGTCCTCGACGCCTCCTCCGCGCGGTACGTACTGCTGATGAACACCGACATGTACTTCAACCCGCGGCAGGAGTGTCTCCGGCGGATGGTGGAGCTGATGGACGGCCGGCCTCGATGCGGACTGTCCGGCTGCCGGCTCCTTCACGACGACGGCACGGACGCCCACGCCGCGCGGCGGTTTCAGACGTTGCCGCTGATCTTGGCGAGGCGTTGCGGCCTGAGCCGGCTGTTCCGCCGCACGGTTGAACGCCACTTCTATGCCGAACATGCCCCCGGCGACACCTTCCAGTGCGACTGGCTCTCAGGCTGCTTTCTGATGGTCCGCCGCGAGGCGATCGAGCAGGTGGGGCGGTTGGACGAGGGATATGGAAAGTATTTCGAGGACGTGGACCTCTGTTTGCGGATGGCCCGGGCGGGCTGGCAGGTGCTCTACCACGGGGCGGCCTCCTGCTACCACCTCGAACGTCGGGCCAGCCGGAACCTCCTTTCGGCCGATGCCTGGCTTCACCTTAGGGCATATCTCCGCTGGCTCCGTCGCTGGGGGCCATGCCCGACGGCCAACACCCCTTGAAGTTCCCGCCCGATTGTTTATTATCTATGGTTCAGCCGAAGTGGCGGAATTGGCAGACGCGCTAGGTTCAGGTCCTAGTGGGATTAATTTCCCGTGGAGGTTCAAGTCCTCTCTTCGGCACCTTGCGGCGTAAGGACTTACGTCAATATGGCATGGCCGGGCGGATCGAGATCGTTGGCCTCTCCGACGCCGGTCGGGCGACGGCCAACGACGCTTGATAGTCCGTAGCCAGCCGAAACCGGGCAAATTGCCAATCGCCCGGTTTTTCTTCGCTCGGTTCGTTGAAAGAGACGGTTGCCTCGCGGTCGGCGGAGAGCGAAAAAGCGAAATCGGCCGGCCGAGTCATCAGGCCCACGCCCCGGGCCTTAACGAACGCCTCGCGGAGCGTCCAAAGTTCGATGAAAGCGGCGCCGCGCCGTTCGACGGGCAGCTTTTCCAACGCCGCCGCCTCGGCCGGAGCAAAAAAACGTCTGGCTATTTCCAGCGGGTTCGAGACCGTCCGGTCGCGTTCCACGTCCACGCCCAGCGGGTCGCCCAACGCGACGGCACAAACCGCCAAACCGCGCGTATGCGAAACGCTGAACTCCAGCGGCGGCTCGACCGGCGTTTTCAGCGACGGTTTGCCGTGGGCGTTGTACCGGAACTCCAGCTCGCGAGGGTCGTGGCCCGTGTATTGCGAAAGTGTCTTGCGGAGCAGCGTCCGGCCGACGAGAAATAGCCGCCGCGACTCGTCGTGGGTGAAGCGTTGCAGCCGCTGAAGTTCTTCGTGCGACAACCAGCAGCGGTATTCGTCGAACAACGCAGGATCGGCGATCTCGTCCAGCAGGATATGCCAAAGGTCGATCCGGCGGGCGTTCAGACGCAGGCGAGGCATGGGATTCTTTCGCGCATTTTTTACTCCGATCCAGCGAGCATCGCCGGCGGCTGGAGCGGACGGCCGTCGGCCGCCGTGCCGATCTCGAACACTCCCAGCAGACGCATCTGTTTCGCCATCTCCAGAAGATCGCCGCCGCGGCCGTCGGGCGATCGGTCGGCGAGCCGCGCGTAAAGCAGCTTGGCTTCGCCTTGCAGCCGGTCTCCGTTGTGGCTGAAGGCGGAGACCGAAACGCCTTGGTCTTGGATCGAATCGATCGAGACGGTGTAGGTCAGCGTGTCGCCGGGCACGGCCTCGAAGTGGAACCGGGCGGAAGAGACCTTCGCCAAAATTATCAACTCGGCGTATTGGATGGCCTCGCAAGCCAGATACATTCCCGTCTGCCCCATGCCTTCGACGATCAGAGAGTTGGGCATTACCGGATGGCGCGGGAAGTGGTCGCGCAGGTACTGCTCGGCCAACGAAACGTTCTTCACCGCTTTGGCGCGGACGCCGCTATGAAACTCGACGAATCGGTCTATCCAGCACCAACGCATGGGGAAAAATCAGTCCACGGGCTTTAAGTGCAATCGGGTGATTGTCATTCGGCATTGCGGAAACTTGCGACGCCCTTCGGCGTACATCCTACGGCAGCACGTGGCCCATTTTGTCGCGTTTGGCGGCGATGTAGCGGCAGTTGTGCTCGTGGATCGGGCCAAGGATCGGAACCTGATCGACCACCTCCAGGTCGAAGCCGCCGTAGATGAAAGCGTCGGTCTTCTTGGGGTTGTTCGTCAACAGGCGGACCTTCGAGAGTCCCAGGTTCTTGAGGATTTGGATACCCACGCCGTAGTCGCGGCTGTCGGCCTGATGGCCCAGGGCGAGGTTGGCCTCGACGGTGTCCATACCCTGATCTTGCAGGTTGTAGGCCTTGATTTTCTCGACCAGCCCAATGCCTCGTCCTTCCTGGGGCAGATAGACCAGCGCGCCGGCCCCTTCCAGGCCGATCATCTCCAGCGCCAACTGGAGCTGGTCTCCGCAATCGCAGCGGAGCGAGGCCAGCAGGTCGCCGGTGAAACAGGCCGAGTGGAGCCGGACCAGCGGCTCCGGCCGAGTGGTCGGCTCGCCCAACACGATAGCGACCGGCTGCTGCTCCTCGTACTTCACGCCGAAAGCGATGATCCGGCCCGTGCCGAAGCGGGTTGGCAGATTGGCCTCGGCCAGCCGGTAGACGAGTTTTTCGCTGTGGCGGCGGTAGCGGATCAGCGCCTCGATGGTGATAATTTCGAGGTTGAACTTTCGGGCCATGGCGTATAGCTCGTCTCGGGTTGCCCGATCGCCGTCTTGGCCGAGGATTTCGATCAGCGCGCCGGCGGGCTTCAGTCCGGCCATTCGCGCCAGGTCCACCGTTGCCTCGGTATGTCCGGCCCGCCGCAGCACGCCCCCTTCCTTCGCCACCAGCGGATAAAGGTGACCGGGCCGGACGAAGTCGGACGGTTTGCTCGAAGGATCAAGTATCTCGCGGATCGTTTTGGCCCGCTCCGGCGCGGTGATGCCGGTTCGGCAACTGCGATGATCGACCGGGACGGTGAACGCCGTCTCCAACGGGGCGGTGTTGCTTACGACGATCGGCGGCAGATCGAGCTGCTCGGCCGTCTCCGGCAGGATAGGCATGCAAAGCTGACCCC
Source organism: uncultured Thermoguttaceae bacterium (assembly GCA_965195225.1). Taxonomy (GTDB): domain Bacteria; phylum Planctomycetota; class Planctomycetia; order Pirellulales; family Thermoguttaceae; genus JAHIKV01. The sequence goes on along the minus strand of CBDAFL010000125.1, from coordinate 8,334 downwards.
GGCCGTGGGTAATCATGAAGTTGACCATCTCGGGCGTCATCTTCTCGGCCGCGCAGATGAAATCCCCTTCGTTCTCGCGGTCCTCGGCGTCCATGACGATGACAATCTTGCCCGCCGCAATGGCCTCGACGGCCGCTTCAATCGTGGAAAGCCGATCTGACACCGCTGATACTCCTTCGCTGGAACGTGGGACAGGTTGGCAACCTGTCCTACAATGTGGTCCTCGGCGACGTATTGCCGACATCAATCCATTCTAGTCGATCGGCTGCCGTTTGCCACCGAACCCCCCATGTCGAGCAGGTAGCAATTGGACTACTCCCCTTGATCCTCAAAGACGGCCGCAACATCCCGGGCGGCGTGCAAGACCCGGACCACCTCAATCCCATGTTCGAGCGGCTGGTAGAAGATCAGATAGTTCTCGAATCCCTGCACCTGCCAGACGCGAAGCTCGGCGAGTTCAGGCCGATGGAACTCCTGCCGCTGGCCAAGCTCGGGCGATGTCGCCAGAAATTCAAACGAAGTTTCTGCCGCGGCAAGGAAGCGAATCGCCGCATCGGGGCTGTCACCTTGGATGTACGAAGCCAGTTCGTCCAAGTCGTGTAGGGCCGTGTTGCTGCGGAAAATGCATTTTTTCATTCTTTACCGCTTTCCGTCTGACGTTGCCAAACGCGGCGTCGCAACTGCTCCCAATCCTCGGTGGTCATTTCACGTGACGGCCCCGACTCGATCCCTTCCATGAGCAGCAGTTCGAGCCGTTCTTGGGCTGCCGCCTTCTGATCCGCGCGGATAAGTTGACGGACATATTCGCTGGCGGTGCTATACCCCCCCAGCGATACCTTTTGGTCGATGTACGCTCGCATCGACTCCGGCAATGAGATGTTCATAGTGGTCATGGGTTTGGATACCTCCTAATGGAAGTATACCTGGGATGGCATGAATTGGCAAGAATTGACAAACTGCCTGCCGGACTGCTAACCACCCAATAGTTTTTCAATCTCACCTCGGGCCACTTCCAGCGCGGCGGGGAGTTTTTCGGGGGGTTTGCCGCCGGCTTGGGCCATGTCGGGACGCCCGCCGCCGCGAAAAAGTCGCCCTCTTGGCCTTTGGCCGCAAGTCCACCCTTGAACTATGCTTAAGCAGCGAAAATCAATCTCCATAGCTTCGCGGGAGGCCAAACTAATGTCTTCGCAGGCAATCCAAGATTGGGGACCGCGGGCAATAAGTCCCGATGATCTTCCTTTGGGGAGCGAGTTTTACCGTGGGCTTCTCGATAATCTGTACGACGGGATCTACTTTGTCGACACACACCGGCAAATACGCTACTGGAACCACGGCGCCGAACGCCTGACGGGCTATTCGGCCGAGCAGGTCGTTGGCAGTTACTGCTACGCCAACATTCTCAGCGCCGCCGATGAGAGCGGTCGGCCACTCTGTGGTAAGACCAGTTGCCCACTGGTACATGCCATCGAGACGGCAAGCCCCGCGTCAAAGCGGGTTTTCTTGCGACACAAGGATGGGCGGCGGATTGCGGTTGACGTTTGTGTGGTGCCGCTACAAAGCGATCAGGGCGAAATCATCGGCGCGGTGGAAGTCTTTCGAGACGCCAGTTCCGTCGTCGCCTTGGAGGCGGCCTACACCAAACTCCATGAGTTGGCCGAGAGAGATCCGTTGACCGGCTTGGCCAATCGCCGCCATCTCGACCAGGTGCTTGACGGCCAGGTGGAGTTGTTCCGGCGGACGGGCATTCCCTTTAGCATCATCATGGCCGACGTCGATCACTTCAAGCAGATTAACGATACGCTGGGGCACCCCGCGGGAGACAAGGCACTGACTTCCTTTGCCGGATGGCTCAAAAAAACGTGCCGTCGTTCGGACGTCGTCGGCCGATGGGGCGGCGACGAGTTCTTGATGATCCTGCCTGAACAGGGCCTTGAACACGCGGTTGGAAAGGCGGAGCGATTGCAGACGGCGGTGGCCCATTCCGCTCCCGAGGAAATCCGCGATCTCGGCATGACCGGAAGCTTCGGCGCGACTGAGGTGGTGCTGGGCAACGCCGTGGCGAGCATCCTCCAACGGGCCGACGAGGCCCTATATCAGGCAAAGTCCCTCGGGCGCAACAGGGTGGAAGCAGTCAGTGGAAGCTAATTGCGAGAAGGGCTTATAGTGACGCCAGCGCGGCCATGGTATCCGCTATTCTGCCCCGAAAATCGCTCTAGGCGTCCAGCAGTTTTTCGATCTCGTTGCGTGCCGTTTCCAGCGCGGCGGGGAGTTTTTCGGGGATTTTGCCGCCGGCCTGCGCCATGTCGGGTCGGCCCCCGCCACCGCCATCCACGACCGCCGCCGTCGCTCGGACCCACTTGACCGCGTCCAGACCGCGCTCGACCAACTCGCGGCTCAGCCCGGCTATCAGCGTGACCTTCTTCTGGTCCTCCTGCCGATTGGCCAGCAGCACGGCCACCGGCGCAGCCTTGCGGCGCAATTGGTCGATCATCGCCCGCAGTTCGTTCGGCCCGCCGTGTACTTCGGCTATGACCACCTTCACGCCGCCGAGGTCCGCCGCGTCGGCGATCAACTGCTCGACGCTCACCCCGTCGGTCTTTGGTCCGGCCGCCGCCTGCTTCTTCAGTTGTCGGATTTCCTTGGCCAGCGATTCGACCCGCTCGGGCAATTCCTCGGGCGGAACCTTTACCGAAGCGGCCGCGTGGCGGAGGATTGCCTGGAGCCGCTGGATGCTCTCCAGCGCGCGGAGTCCGGTCAGGGCGGTGATCCGCCGCGTGCCGGCGGCGATGCTCTCCTCGCCGACGATCTTGAACAGGCCGACCCCGGCGGTGTTGTCCAAGTGCGTACCGCCGCAGAGTTCCTTGCTGAAGGAGCCTGCCGAGACCACGCGGACGGTGTCCGGATATTTTTCGCCGAAGAGCATGGTGGCCCCGGCTTTGCGGGCCTCGGCCAGCGGCAGGTTTTCGCAGCCGATCGGCTCGCCGGCCAACACTTTCTCGTTTACCTCGCTCTCGATCAGGGCAAGCTCCTCCTCGCCTACGGCCGACGGGTTGGTGAAATCGAACCGCAGCCAGTCGCGATCGACCTTCGAGCCTTGTTGCAGGGCGTGTTTGCCGAGCCGTTTTTGCAGGGCGTAGTGGAGCAGGTGCGTGGCCGAGTGGGCGCGGCGGACGGCCTGACGCCGCTGGGGATCGACCTGCGCGGTCACCGCAGCCCCCAACTCGATCCGTCCCTCGCGCAAGTGGCCCTGGTGGAGGGTGAATCCGCCGTCGATCCGCGAGTCGATCACCTCGAAATGGAACCCCGGGGCGACGATCTGGCCGGTGTCGCCCACCTGGCCGCCCATCTCGCCGTAGAACGGGGTCTTGTCCAGCACCACGACGATCGGATGCTCGTGGTCCACCTCGTCCACCTGATCGCAAAGCTGGTCGTTGGCCACGATGGCGATTACCTTGGCGTCCTTGACATCGAGGGAATCGTAGCCGATGAACTCGCTGCCGTGCATGGCTTTTTTCAGTCCTTCGAGCGGGTCGTGGCGAAACAATTCGACCTTCCGCCCGCCGCCAGACTCTATTCCGTGTTGCTCCATCTCCTTCTCGAAGCCGTCCCAGTCGAAGGCCAGATTGCGTTCGGCGGCCAGCGTCTCGAACAACTCGGGCGGAAAGCCGTAAGTCTGAAACATCTCGGCGGCCTCCGCGCCCGAAACGGTCCCTTGCCGCTGATCCCTCATCTGAGCGAAGAGCCGCTCGATCCGCTCCAGTCCCACGTCGAGCGCGGCGAGGAAGTTGGCCTCTTCCTTCTCGATCACTCCGGCCACCGCGGCGGTGGTCTCGCTCAGTTCGGGGTACGGGCCGTTCATCAGCTCGGCGACTTTTCCGACTAACTTATGCAAAAACGGCTCGCGGACATTCAACTGATGGCCGTCGAGGACCGCACGGCGCAGCAGCCGGCGGATCACGTAGCCTTGCTTCTTATTGCCGGGATAGACGTTCTCGTGGACGGCGAACGCGCATGCCCGAAGATGGTCGGCGATCCGCCGCAGCCGCCGGCCGTTCTCGTCTTCCGGGTTGTATTTTACTTTGCAGATATCGCCGGCCGCCTCGACCAGCGGGCGGAGGATGTCGATATGGAAGTTCGTTTCCACCCCTTGCAGCACGGCGGCCGTCCGTTCCAGGCCCATGCCGGTGTCGATGTTCTTGCTCGGCAACGGGCTGAGGTTATCAGGCGGGTCGCCCGAGCGGTTGAACTGCGTGAAGACCAGGTTCCATATCTCGACCTGTCCGAAGGGTGAGTGGAAGTAGATTTCGCTGCACGGTCCGCAGACGCCGTCCGGTCCCTGGCTCGGCGCGTTGGCCGGCCAGAAGTTTTCGTCCTCTCCGAGGCGTTGCAATTTGTCCGGCGGCAGCTTGATTTCGTTCAGCCAGATGGCGGCCGCCTCGTCGTCGTCGAGATAGACGGTGGCCGAGATTTTTTCGGGGTCCATCCCGAGCCATTTCTTGTCCGTCAGAAACTCCCATGCCCAGTGGATCGCCTCGCGCTTGAAATAGTCGCCGAAGCTGAAGTTGCCTAGCATCTCGAAGAAGGTGTGGTGATAGGCGGTCCGGCCGACGTTGTCGATGTCGCCCGTGCGGAGACATTTCTGACAGCTTGCGGCGCGGTTGAAATCCAGTTTGCATCGGCCGAGGAAATGGTCCTTGAACTGGTTCATGCCCGCCGGGGTGAACAGCACCGACGGATCCCAGCTAGGCACCAGCACGTCGCTGGGCCGTCGGACGCAGCCCTTGGTCTCGAAGAAGGCCAGATAGATTTCGCGGAGTTCGTCGGTTTTCATGGGAATTCTATATTGCGTTGGTGCGGCAGTTGCACTGCCGCGCCAACGTACAGGTGTGATAAATGTGAATCATTTATCATATCCACCCCAAGTGGCGGCGAAAAGCGGGGCCGGCGGGGTTGCCACGGTTCCGAAGACAACCGATAATGAGGTAGTGTGGAGTGTGGGAAGGGAAAAAGAGGAAAGGGGAGGTTGCTAATGGCTATCATGGTGCTCGAACCCGACGTGGAAGAACGGCTGCTGGCCGAGCGGCGGGCTTGCGACGGCGAACAGTACGACGAGGTCTGGGAAGGAGTCTACATTATGACCCCGCTGCCGAATAATGAACACCAGGAGTTGGTTTCCGAATTCGTGTACGTTTTGGGAGAGGCCATAGGCCGAGCCGGCCTTGGCCGCGTGTTTCCGGGCGTGAATCTCAGCGATTGCGGAGATGGCTGGAAGCAAAACTACCGCGAGCCTGACGTGGCCGTATTCCTTCGCGACGGCAAGGCAATCAACCACGGCACGCACTGGCAGGGGGCGGCCGACTTCCTCGTCGAGATCATCAGCCCCGGCGAGCGGACACACGACAAAATACCCTTCTACGGCCGCATCGGAGTGGTCGAACTGCTGGTGATCGACCGCGATCCCTGGACCATCGAGCTTTACCGTCAGCAGGACGGGCGGATGGCGAAGGTCGGGCAATCGACCCTCGACGCCCAAGAAGTTATCGAATGCCGATCGGTCGGTCTGACCTTCCAGCTCTTACCCGGCGAACAACGCCCGCGAATCCAAGCCACGCACCCGGAGACCGAGCGGCAGTGGCAATTCTGAGGGTTGAGCCGACCCTCACTGAATATTCGAGTAGTCGTACTTATCACAGGTTGATTCTGGTGCGTCGACGGCTATCAACTCCGTGTGGCCGTCGCAAAACGTCACGATCACGATGCCGGGATGGATCGGCGGCAACACCGAACTTATCCTAGCAGGATCCCCCAAGATCAATTGCGGCCATACAAATCCGAAGTTATTTGCGATGACGTGGGTGGGGGCAGTGGGGTCGTCGGTGACGTTCCAAAGGCGATTGAACGGAGTGGTGTGGTCGTTGGCGAGATAGATGCTTTCCGAAATCATCGGTCGCCGAGAGGGCGAAGGGATGTCAGATAGCGAGATGTCCCTTATGCCAGCCGCACGATTACGAAACACGCCAGTTTGGTTTGTCGGGGGTAACACAGTATCGTCTGGCACGGCTCGCCCCACGTTCACGACGTAGCTCAACATTGGACCAGACGGTGATTGCATCACGTCCGGACAAACGAGTAGACCAATGCCGGTAGCAATGGTCTCAGCATTAGCTGGATCCGCCCGCCAATTTCCAGCGCCCTCCCAGAGGTCGTTGCGGCCGAGGAACGGGAGCAGCACGGGAATCCAACTCACGGAGACTCCGCGCACCCGATTCGCATAGCCCGGCAGTCGCCTCTTGGCGGCTTCGTATCCCAGAATCGCCGTGCCAAGTTGTTTTTGGTTGTTCGTGCATTGGGTAATGCGTGCGCGTGCTCTGGCGCTCATCACCGCCGGCAGCAACAATCCGACCAACATCGAGATGATTACCACCACGACCAAAAGCTCGACCAGCGTGAAGGCGCTGGGGGTGTGGGACGGAGGTCGCGGGACGGGGGAAAGAGAAAGATTCCGCGTATTGTGCGTCATAACCAGACTCCTCTTCTGCCGGTTCCAATTGGCTGGCCGTTTGCCCTCCAGCTACATTCTTTCAGAATTCGGCGGAAATTTCCAGCGGGATTTGCGATTCTTACCCCTCCTGGAGCGTAGGGTGGGTCAAGCGGAGCGTAGCCCCACCGCGATTTGTTCCCGCAGTTGGTGGGGCTGCGCTTCGCTTGACCCACCCTACGCGAGAAATGCCCCCCTCGGTAGGCTGGAGTGGTAAAATCGTTCCCAGCTAGCCCAGAATGGAGCTTTTCGCCGATTCTTCCCAAAGACTCTGGATTTTCCGGCGAGTTTATGAGAGAATAAGATATGGGCAAGGCTCGTCTGTGAACAAGAAGCAGAGATAGGGGAGAGAATCCATGAATCGCCAGAAACGCGTTAGGTCTAGGTTTGCCGCCTTCACGCTGGTGGAACTGTTGGTGGTGATCACCATCATCGGCATGTTGATGGCATTGTTGCTGCCCGCCGTCCAAGCTGCCCGAGAGGCAGGACGCCGAGCAGTCTGCATGAACAATGAAAAAAACCTTTCCCTTGCAATGCTGAACTTCGAGACTAGCCGGAGATTTTTCCCCGGCTATGTCAACCAGCAGAAAATCACGACCACTGAAGCAACTTTCCATCCTGTCAGTTGGGTGGTTATGCTGTTCCCGTACCTCGACCGCAAAGATTTGTATGATGCCTGGGCGTCGACCATTGATCCATGGGGAGACACCGATACTTATTTCAAGTCCCTCAAAATCCTTACTTGTCCGAGCGACCCGCCTTCCTCCACGTCCGCCGGCACTACTTGGCTGGCTTATGTCTGCAACCGAGGCGTCAACGGAATGGATAATCCGGCCATGGGCGTGTGCATGAATCAAAGCGGCTATATAGCCGGAGATTATCAGACCGGCGGGACTGTATTGCCTCCCACCCGCGTGAGCCAAGATTACATCAGCTCCCACGACGGCTCGACAACTACGCTCTTGTTGGCCGAATCGGTCTTGATCAATCCGACGCCGGGGCTTGTGTTTCCGCGAAACGTCCCAGCAAATAACGAGCCTAAGTGGACCAGCCACCTTCCTGACGGTGTTACGTTTGCCGGCTTAGGCCATATGGAAGTGGACGTCGGATTCGAGTGGGGGACGTTCTCCTCGTATCCAAAAGTGAACGACAAGCTACTTTCTTTTCATAGCGGAGGCGTTCACGTGTCGTTCTGTGATGGACATCAACAGTTCTTGCAGACCGATATCGACGTCAGAACGTACATTCATCTGATGACGCCTTATGACAGGGGCTGCCCAAGTTACCATGCCGACGGCAGCACGCCAGTAACAAATCTGGGAGATATTATTCCTCTTCACGACGTACTGGATGAGGCCAATTACTAGGAATTGCCTTTGCCCGGACGGCCGGCGCGAGGATTTGTCTTGATTCGATTCAAGCCCACGGGTTGCGACCCGTGGGCTTTTCTTTTTTTGTGGTGGCCGGGTGGCACTGGCGTCTCGCCAGTGCTGGCCGGAACACGGGCAAGATGCCCGTGCCACCCCGCCGCGACCGTTTTCCCCCCCTTTTTCCCAGAACGGGGCAAGTCCACGCTCAACTTTGCCGATTATTCCGACAGCGTCGTATAGGAAGGGTTTGCGGATGAATTGCGCAGAGCTTGGAGAACACGCAGGTTAACACGGGCGTTTAGCGGCCGCCGGTACGGCGGCCAGGGGAATGAATCATACTGGTCGCCGTGCCGGCGACCGCTAAACGGGACAAACTCGGCCACCATCGGCGGCCGCTAATCGGAATTACCAATGACCACCACTCGC